>CAWAEX010000018.1:0-223896 GCA_963781045.1 uncultured Flavobacteriaceae bacterium
TAAGCCATGTCATATTGATAGGAGCTTCCCTGAGCATAAGAATGGCCCATACTTCGAAGCCTATGGCAATGGCCCATAGAATAATGGCAATAATACGCAAGGTCCGCGCTTTTCCTTTGTTTTCATCGGTAGGAACAAACGCCCTTGACCCTGCAGCTGAAGCGGCAGTTGATTCGTCTTCCCCTACACGGGTGATCTTTTTACTTGATTTGCCTTTTTCCATGGTTATGTGTCTTTATTTATAGTATCAGAAACTTCGGTTTCCTCGTCTGTTTGCTCATCCTCTTCTTCTTTAGCAAGTGAATGCTGTAGAATATTGATCTTTTTAAGCTTGGCCTTCCAGGTTTTTAAGGCTTCTTTTTGTTTGTTTAATTTCTGAATCACCTCCTTTACCAGCGGATTGTCTTCGGACGCATTGGAGAAGAATTGTAAATTGTTTTCCAGCTGAATGATTTCGCTCTTGCCTTCATCAATTCTACGTTTGATAAAACTGCGCTCTTTCAACAGGGCGTATTCATCATCTTTGGAGCTTAATTGCTGTAATTTATTGCCGTATTTCAATAATTCAGATTCTTGTTGAGTCACCCCCAGTTTCTTAAGGATGGCATCTACTACCTTATTAAACTTATCATTGATATGCTTCTTTTTAAATGGCACCCTACCAATGGTCTTCCATTCGTCAATAAAGGATTTGATTTTTTTAAGGTCTTCATCTCTGGCTTTCCCTGGTTCAAAGGCTTGCAGTTTCTCCAAACAGGCATTTTTCTTCTCCAGATTTTCCGTTTCTGCGCCACTGGCCTTATTCTTTTGGGCATGCATACGGTCAAAATAATGATTACAGGCCGTTTTAAACTCTTTCCAGATGCTGTCCGAATACTTCCTGGGTACATGTCCTATCTGCTTCCACTCCTGCTGAATACGTTTCATCTCAGGGGTGGCCTTATTCCATTCTTCACTTTCTTTTAGAGAAAGTGCCAATTTCACTAACTCTCTTTTCTTGTCGAGGTTGTCTTGCTGTTCTTTTTTAAGGTTCTTATAGAAGACATTTTTCTTACGATTAAAGGCCCTTACCGCATCTTTAAATCGGCTCCAGGTCTCTTCATTAACCTTTTGAGGAACTTTTCCAGCCTTAAAAAAGGCAGATCTCAGGTCTTCCAATTCCTTGATCTGTTTTTGCAGTCCCTTGTGATGTGTAGCAACGTCTTCAGCTAATTTGCTAATGGCAGCGATTAACTCGTTCTTTTTTACAAGATTCTCCTCAAATCCTTTCTCCATCTCCTTGAAATGCTCCTGTCTGCGATTGTGCATGGCCTTGGTGGCATTGCTAAATCTCTCCCAAATGGCCTCTCTATGTTCCTTGTCTACAGGACCAATATCTTCCTTCCAGATCTTATGAAGGGTTTGGAGTTCCCGGAATGCCTTGTTCAGATCAGATTCATCTGCCAGGGCTTCAGCGCGTTGCACTAATTTTTCCTTTTCCTCCAGGTTGTGTTTAAAATCGAGATCGCGTAACTCCCTGTTTAGATGCAGGAAGTCATAAAAGATCTCTATATGATGGTGATAGGTACGCCAAACATCATTGTATTGGCTCCTGGGTACGGCCCCTGCATGGCGCCATTGTTCCTGTAAGTCCTTAAAATTTTTATAGGTAGTATTGATGTCTTCTTCTACATTCACCAGCCCTTTTAATTCTTCAATGATCTGTAAACGCTTTTCCAGATTTTGTTTTAGGTTGGTCTCCAGGGTTTTGTAGTAGGCGTTTCGCTTCTCCCTGTATTCCGAGTATACCTCATTGAACTGTCTTTTGGCAACCGAATTGTATCTAAAATCTATTTCGTTGCCGCCATGGCTAATAAATTCCTCCTTTTTTTCCTCTAAAAACTCCTGAAACTTAAGGTCGAATTCGGTTTTGATCCCATCCACATGGTTCTTAATGGCTTGCACCTTCTCATTCCGAACCAGACGTTGTAGTTCCCCAACCAGATTCTCCATGGTCATGGAGTGGTAATCATGCATGGGGATATGATGTCTCCTGTGATTGTCCTCATCCTCGGCATCCTCTGCATTTGTTTCCTCTATTTCATTGAGGACATCCTCCTTTTCTTTTTTAGCCGGAGCTTCTTTTTTTTCTGCTGCTGGCGCCTCTTTTTTTTCTGCCGTAGGCACTTCTTTTTCAGCTACCTCTTCTGTTTCTGTTTTTTTTGCAGCTGCCTTTTTAGTTACTTTTTTCTTGGTGTCAACCGCTTCCTCGGTGTCTATATCAGCATCCACAGTTTTCTTAGTTGCTTTCTTGGTCTTTTTCTTCTCTGCAACTACCTCATCTTTCTTTTCAAGATCAGCAGTTTTCTTGGCCACTTTTGCAACTTTTTTCTTTGTAGTAACTGCATCCTTTTTTATAGCAACATCTTTTGATGTTGTCTTAGCTGCTTTTTCGGTAGTTTTCTCTGAGGGTTCTGCCTTCTCAGTAGTTTCCGATGTTACTTTACCCCCTACATCAGTGTGTAGTTTCTGTTCTTTTTCTTCCAACATTCTATTTTTTGGATGTTATGTGCTTGTGGGACTCAATCCCCTTGTAAGATACTAACAACCCCAGAGACATCAAAGGTATTCCGGGATCTTTTTAAGGTGCTTACCCTTGTGTTTAATGAAGTATAGGGCTATAGTATGCCTATTCCTGCCAGATCTCCCATGCTTTTTGAGCCTGGTATTGCAGCATTGGTAAACCATTACAAATAGTCGCCCCTCGTTGTTCACCTTCTTGTAGAAAGGCCGATTTTTCTGGATTATAGACCAGGTCATACATGAGGTGATCAACACCTATGAATGCGTATGGAATGGATGGTTTTTCTGTCAATCGGGGATAGGTACCCAGAGGAGTGCAGTTAATGATGAGGGTATGTTGTTCCATCTGCTCTTGGTTCAGCATTTGATATCCCCATTGCTCATTTTCAGGGTTTCTGGAAACAAAATGGTAGTTGATCCCCAATTGTTGCAAGGTATAGGCAATAGCTTTAGAAGCACCTCCGGTTCCCAGGATCAGAGCGTGCTTATGAGATTGTTTTACAAGAAAAGGTTCCAGAGATCTTCGAAAGCCGTATCCATCGGTATTATACCCTACTAGTCCTGTTTTAGTAAATTTTATGGTGTTTACGGCCCCAATATTCGCTGCTTCGGGATCTAAGGTATGTAAATAGGGGATTATCTCTTCTTTATAGGGGATGGTTACATTCAATCCTCTTAGTTCCGGATATTCTTTTAGGATGGTCTCTAAGTCCGAAATATCACGAAGATCAAAGTTTTCATAGGTAGCGTTGTGAAGTCCTTCTTTTTGAAAGAAATCTTTAAAATATCCCTTGGAAAAGGAATAGGAAATATCGCGTCCCAGGAGACCGAAGCTATGCTTTTGTTCTGAATTTTCCATACCACTCTAATGCTATAAGAATACCTATACCCAGCACTACATAGGCAAAGGCCCACCAGGTATCTGCAAGGCTCATATCGGGTAAATATCGTTCATAATTTTTAATGATCTCATTACCATTGCTATCAAACATATGGTTTCCCAGGCTATCTAATACATAAATGGTACGTTTCCATGGCCATACCACCCCTAGACTCCCGGTAATAAACCCTATGATCACGGCTGTGGTAATATGCTTGAAATGCTTTAACACATAACCCAATATATGAGACAAGGTTACCAGGCCGGTAGCAGAACCAAGAGTAAAGACGGCCAATATTTTTAATGTGTTCAGGCGTTCCGGATTTGAAGTAAACCCAAAATCTCCCTGAAATACTTCCGCCAGGGTATCGAAAAGAGAATTAACAGAGTCTACCAGCAGCAAGACGTAATTACCCAGGAGGATAAGAATAAAAGAACCGGAAAGCCCGGGAAGGGTCATGCCCGAAACACTGATCATCCCGCACAAAAAGATAAACAAAAGGTTGTCGTTTTCTTTGGCCGGACTTAAAAAACTAATGGAAATACCCACTACGAGTCCGATGATCCCATAGGTGATGGTTTTGTTGTTCCAGTGTTTGTAATCTTTGGCGATAAAATAAATGGATCCAATGATCATCCCAAAGAAAGTGGCCCAAACATATAATTCATTGTGTTCCAGAAAATAGTCCAGAAGTTTGGAGACACTAAAATAACTCACCAGCATCCCAAAAATAAGCAGGCTTAGAAACTGCCCGTTTACATATCGGTAGAAACTTTTAAATCGCCCGTTAAAAAGCAATTTAAAAGCCTTTAGATTGACCTTTTGAAGGGAATATATGAATTCCTCATAAAAACCTGCTACAAAGGCTACTATGCCCCCTGAGACTCCTGGTACTTTGTTAGCGGTACCCATGGCCAATCCCTTGATAATCAGGAATACTTTATCAATAAAAGATCTGGGCTGATGCATGATACTGTGCTTTATTTTTTAGCAGCAAGCTTTTCAAGCATAAAAATAAGCGAAAAACCAAGGATAGCCAGCAAAATGGCCCAGAGAAGTTGATGATCGCCGGGGTAGGAGAATGGAGAGACATTTTCCTCCAGTATAGGGATGGTCTTTCCATCAAACACCTTGGATTCTAATACGTTCTTCCACGGCCATATTTTATTCAGAGAACCTATGATAAATCCGGTTAATAGAGCAAGGGTGATATTCTTGTAATGTTGAAACATCCATTTAAGGAGTCGGGCAAAGGACAAGAGTCCAAAAATTGCACCGACAAAAACGGTAAGCAAAATGGCATAATCTCGCTCATGGACCGCATCTAAAACAGTTTTATAAGACCCTAGCAAGACCAGGATAAAGGCGCCGGAGATCCCCGGAAGGATCATGGCACAAATAGCAAGCGCCCCGGAAAGGAAAAGATAGGGCAGGCTTTCTGTATTTTCTACCGGAGGTAATTGAGTAATGTAATAAGCTACGGCGGCTCCCAGAGCTAACATAAAGAACGCGGCAAGATTCCATTTTTCAATGGCTCTGGCCACAAAAATAATACTGGCGATCACTAAGCCAAAGAAGAAGGACCACAACAGCACTGGTTGATTCACAAGTAGCCAGCTAATAAGTTTGGCCAGGGTAATAACGCTGATGGCTATTCCCAGAAAAATTGATGCCAGAAAATTTCCATTGACCTGTTTCCACATCGCCGCCACTCCTTGGGTACGCAGTGTCTTAAGAAGCGAAAAGTTGATCTGATTGATAGAAGTGATCAATTCTTCATAGATCCCGGAGATAAAAGCAATGGTACCACCTGAGACTCCTGGGACAACATCGGCGGCTCCCATGGCAATTCCCTTTAAAGCAACGATAAGATATTGAAGTAATGAACGGTCTCCCATAGAAATTAAAAAAAACAAAAGTAGTTTTTTTAGTCGGAAGCCTTCTGGATACTTGCTATTATATTCTGCGCCCAGACAGAGTCGTAAAAAGAAGGGAATTCTTCCTGGAAATAACGCAAATGATCAAAGTCTTGTTTTAGGGCTTTCCTAAAGCGGTATTGTGCTTTTACAAGGTCATTGGCCATTAGATACAGACCGGCCATTTTAAATTGGATCAACGCCTTATCCGGATAGAACTCAAGGCCTTGTAACAAGATCTGTATGGCTGCTTCCGGGTCCTGATTTTGTGTAACTACTTCGGCCCAGTTGAGCCATGTATCTAATTCGTAATTTCCAAGATCTACTGTTTGTTTATAAGCAAAATCGGCTTCATCATAGTGCTCCAAAGCCGCATGGATACGGGCACACTTCTTCCAGTATCTGGCATTTTCACCATCTATATTGATGGCTTTATTGACGTAATACAGCGCCCTGTCATATTTGTGATTTTTAAAATAAAAATCTGTAATAGCCAACCAACCTTTATCCAATAAAGGATCCTCATGCACTGTCTGGTAGAAATAAAATTTTGCCAGATCGTAATTCTTTAATTTTTCATGGCACTTTCCAATACGCAGATAGGCATGGGAGGTGGGATCGTCTATTTTGATGGTAGTTTCGTAGTTTTCAATGGCCTCGTTGTACTTCCCTAATTTTTCAAGGACCTTTCCTTTTTCAAAGTAGGCTCCAATAAAGGTATCATCTGCGATAATGGCAAAATCGAAGGCGGCCAGGGCCTCTTCAAACATTTTAATGGTAAAGTACTGTTTCCCCAGTTGATGCCACGCTACCTGGCTGTAAGGGTTTCGTTCCAGGTAATCATTCAAATATTGAATGGCTCCTTCATAATCTTCCAGGAATTCAAAGCAATAGATCACGTTATATAGGGAAGAATAGTCTTGTTCATCAAAGGACACACATTTCATAAAATGTGTCTTTGCCCGCTCAAAATCGTCCATAAAAAGATATTCCATGCCTAAAAGTGCATAAATATCAAAGCTTTCCTCCGTCATTTCCAGGGCCTTATTTAATAGGACCACTGCTGCTTCATGGTTGTCTTTCTTGGAATAGATATTGGCTCTTTGAATATAGATCTCTTCATTGGTGCTGTCTAGCAGCTGTAAATTATCCAGTATCTTTTCTGCAACTTCCAGGTTGTTCTCAAACACCAGAACTTCCACGTCTAAGAGCTTGAGCTCCATAGATTCGGGGTGTTGCTGTAAGCCTATCTTAATTGCCTTCTTTGCCAGGGAGATCTTTCCGTTGTTCAAGTAGTGGTGAATAATGTCTTCAAAATCTTCGGAATCGAAGAAGTAGACATCATCTGTCTTGAGCATGGATTCGAATTTTGTAATGGGCTGGTGCGGTTTCTCGTTAGGATCTAACGCCATAGGAAAGTGCTTGGTTAATCTATGGACTTAAAAATAGTTTTTTAATCTACTTTTATCTCCGTGTAGGGGCTATATTATTAACAAAATAGTTAACAACTTATTGTTGCAAGCTGTTTAAAACCTTTAGGATCACTGCACAGCCCTCTTTAATTTCTTCCTCAGAAATGGTCAGGGGAGGGGTGATCCGTACCGCTTTTTTTTCAAAAAGCAACCAAAAAAGAACAAGTCCGTTTTGGGCGCACGAAAGTACTAAATCATTTGCAATCTCACTACTTTCCATAATCAAAGTAAGCATCAGTCCTTTTCCCCTGATCTCCTTGATTAGTGGATGTTTTAGTAAGGATCTGAACAGTATCTCTTTTTCCGTGGTTTGGGGAATAAGCGAGGTAGTTGTTATTTCCTCAAGGGTTGCCAGGGCAGCGGCCGCGATCACTGGGTTTCCCCCGAAAGTGGTGATATGGCCAAGCATGGGCTTCTCTTTTAAGGTGGCCATCATTTTATGGGATGCTGTAAAGGCACCTACCGGTAGTCCTGCCGCCATTCCTTTTCCGATGACCAAAATATCAGGGACAATATTATAATGCTCAAAAGCAAATAGTTTACCCGTTCTCCCAAATCCGGGCTGAATTTCATCCAGGATGAGAAGTGCTCCCATTGCAGTGCATTTTTTACGAACCGCCATAAGATAATTGTCTTCAGGTAACACAAACCCGGCACCTCCTTGAATGGTCTCTAAAATAACGGCTGCAGTTTTTTTGGTGATCTTGTTCAGATCTTCCATATTGTTGAAGGAAATAAAACCAATATCGGGCAACAAAGGCCTAAATGGGGCTTTTCGTTCTTCATAGTCCATAAGACTCAGACTTCCCATGGTATTTCCATGATAGGCATTTTTTGCAGCTATGATCTGGGATCTCCCGGTAACCCGCCTTGCCAATTTTAGTGCCCCTTCAATGGCTTCAGTTCCTGAATTTACGAGATAGGTAGTCTCCAAAGGTTCAGGTAACAGGCTTGCCAGCAATTTTGAATACGCCACTGCAGGTCCCTGAATATATTCTCCGTAGACCATAACATGCATATATTTCTTCAGCTGTTTTTCTACCGCTGCTACTATTTTTGGATGGCAATGCCCCAGACTACAGGCAGAAACACCGGCTACAAAATCGAGATGAGCCTTTCCTTGGGTATCATAGATATAACTCCCCTTTGCGTGAGACACCTCCATAGCCAGAGGATGAGGGGTAGTTTGTGCCTGATAGGAAAAAAAATCCTGTTTCATAGCTGTATTACTTATCTAATACCCGGAATATCCATGTTTCATCCGTGTATTTTCCATTGTATTGGGAATCTCGCGCTTTAACCGCTTCAGCCTCTGTATCATAGCGCTCCAGATATACATAGGTGTACTGGTTGAGGCTTCGGAAAAAAGATTTTGGTTGTATGCCCCTATCCGATAGGATGCGGGTAAATTTTGAGAAATTCTCCTCCTTTTTAAAAACGTTGGCAATAAGGTAATAACCCGGAGAAATATCTGCTTCTCCTTTTGTTTCTTCATAGCGTTTCTTGTCTCCTGCGATCTTTTTAGCAGGGATAGATTTTGTGGTTGGTTGAATGCTTTTTTCTTTTAGGACTTTTTTTTGGGAAGACGAATTGATAAAATCGCGTGCTTTCTTTTCCACCTCAGATGTGGTTGCATCTACATCCGTATCAATAGGATTGTCTATTCCCTTTATTTTTGCGAGTTGTATGTTGTTATCGTCATCATCAAATAGGGCTTCTTTGCTCCGTATGCGTTCATCTCCTCTCCAGATAAAACCTTTTAGCTTTCTACTGTTTTCCGGCAGCTCTTCTTCGGGGAAAATATCCCCATCCGGGTTGGTAATAAATGTGATATCTTCAATATCACTATTCTCAAATGTCATATGAATAGCACTACAAATAGTCTTGTTGATCCCTATGAGCTCTTTATCATCATTGTACATATAATAAATGACCTCTGTATTCTTTACCAGGTCCACTATCTTGAGTTCATTATCTATAAACTTCCCGAAAAGGTCTTTTCCCTTGGCCTGATTAAAGCCCACTTTTCCTATGGTATCCTGAGAAATAACAAAGGCATTATTAATAACCTTGAGCGAGTCTAATTTTTCTGTTTCCATGTCAGAGATAAGAAGGATGCTATCCCCGGTCATCTGGTTCTCCATGTTCCACAAGATGGGATTTCGGATCAATTGGGTGATCCCGGTTTTTTGTTCAAAATGCAGGGAATCGCATTTCCCACTCAAATCGGTCTTATAGAATTTTGTATTCCGGAAAGCCCGTAGAATTCTATCATCGGGCTTGCCTGTTACCATAAGTGTATCTCCGTGGATATATAATGAATCTTGTTCCACCAGGCTTATAGATACGGCTCTTTTGGTTGCAAATAACGAATCCTTGGCTTTGTAGACTTCCGCGTAATGAGCTCTTATTAGCCCATTATTGATGGTATCGGTCACTGTTATGTTATTGGTAGCCGAAGCAAATTCTCGTGCTTTATTAAAATAAACGCTGTCGCCTTCTATGATCCTGTTATTGTAGTTGATCTTTGTGTTTTTTATGCCATACCCCGTTTCTACTTTTGTGTCGTAGAATCCCCGTTCACAGTATATGGTATAGGTATCCCCGGTTATAGTAGAGGGTCCGTACATATAGGCATTCTTGGAGGTTGTGTAATAGTCGAGTTGGGCTGACACTACAGTATATTCCGGATTTTTGATATTGACATTTTGCAGAAACTGGTATTTCTTGAGTTCCATAAAATACCGGCCGATCTTACTGGTCAGGGTATTGGCAGAATCAATGATGGTCCCGGAACTATTGTAATACGATTCCTGGTTTTCCCTGTCAAAATAGAGCGTATCTGTTCTCAGGGTCATGTCTGAATTCTTCAACACTACCTTTTCCCATGCCTTCGCCAGTTTTATGTTGCCGTCATAATCTATCTTCCCACTGCTCATCTGTACAGAATCGCCCTGAGTAAGCCTAATATTTCCTATGGCCTTTAATTTGTTCTCTTTTTGATAAAAAATGGCAATGTCGCACCAAAGATCGGCACCCTGATGTTCAAATTGTACCTGTTTGTCATCTTTGCTAAAAATAGAAGCTCCGGGATAGTTTACTTCATCCTTGGTAAAATTGGCTCCGTATACAATATTGATCTGCCTTGGTTTAGGATCGTTATCCTGGGCACTAACCCAACTTAGGGTAAGCATGAAGATAAGTATGCAAAATATTCCTTTCAAGGGCAGAATTTTGACCAAAAATAGGATTTTTTGATGCAGAAGGGTCTTCTTTAATACAGTTTTAATACTTGAAGACTGGTAAAGGACTTATGAAACCGCCAGTTCCCTGTGAATGGTTTGTGTTCTGTCTGGTCCTACGGAGACTATCTGAATTGGCACATCCAGAGCTTCTTCAAGGTATTGTATATAGTCCATCAGAGTTTTGGGTAGTTGTTCCTCAGAGTTCATCTTTGTAAGATCTTGTTTCCACCCTTTGAGCTCGGTGTAAACAGGTGTTACATTGGAGGCTTCAATATTGTATGGTAAATGTGAGATCTTTTTACCCTGATAGTGATAAGCTGTACATACTTTGATGGTCTCAAATCCACTTAAAACATCAGATTTCATCATCATTAGATGGGTAACCCCATTTATTTGCACGGCATATTTAAGGGCTACAAGGTCTAGCCAACCACAACGCCTTGGTCTTCCGGTGGTAGCACCAAATTCGTTGCCAACTCGTCCCATAGTAGCGCCATCTTCATCAAATAATTCTGTAGGGAAAGGGCCACTTCCCACTCTGGTTGCATAAGCTTTAAAAATGCCATACACCTTGCC
The DNA here is from genome assembly GCA_963781045.1 of uncultured Flavobacteriaceae bacterium. Lineage (GTDB taxonomy): Bacteria > Bacteroidota > Bacteroidia > Flavobacteriales > Flavobacteriaceae > Muriicola. The sequence continues at coordinate 10,653 of CAWAEX010000018.1, forward strand.
AATTTGGTTTGGGGCTACTCCAAGCCCGGTACAGGCTCCTGCAGCTGTAGTATTCGAAGAGGTTACATAGGGATAAGTGCCAAAATCTATATCGAGTAAGGATCCCTGTGCACCTTCTGCCAGGATAGCCTTTCCTTCTTTTTGAGCCTGGTAGAGGTATTCTTCGCTATCAATAAACGTGAGTTTTTTCAATGTTTCGATCGCAGAAAAGAATTCGGCTTCCAGTTCTTGCAGGTTGTACTGTATGTCCACATCATAAAAATGGATCATTGCTTCGTGCTTATCAGCTAAGGCTCTGTATTTGTCTTTCCAGGTGGAGAGTTCCAGATCTCCTACCCGTAGGCCATTTCTTCCGGTCTTGTCCATATAGGTAGGTCCAATCCCTTTAAGTGTAGATCCTATTTTTGCCTTTCCTTTGGCAGTTTCAGAAGCCGCATCCAACAAACGGTGTGTTGGAAGAATGAGGTGGGCCTTGCGCGAGATGAGCAAACGCGATTTAATATCAATTTCGAACTGAGATAAATTTGCCAGCTCTTTCCGAAAGATAACCGGATCGATTACAACCCCGTTTCCAACTACATTGATAGCTTCCTCGTGGAAGATCCCGGATGGAATGGTGTGCAAAACGTGTTTAATTCCGTCAAATTCCAGGGTATGCCCTGCGTTGGGGCCACCTTGAAAGCGCGCTATGATATCGTAATTTTTAGTTAGTACGTCAACTATCTTGCCTTTTCCCTCGTCTCCCCATTGAAGTCCTAGAAGTAAATCTACCGCCATGTATCTGTATTCGTTTTTTAGTTTGTTTTTTCTTTTTGATTTCTGGTGCCGTAAAAATAAAGCGAATGATTGCTTATTTTGATATCAAAAACCTCTTCTATCGTCTTTTTAATAGATTGAATGCGTGGATCACAAAATTCTACCACTTCTCCGGTATCGGTCAGGATCACATGATCGTGCTGTCTGTCAAAATACGATTTTTCGTACTGCGCCTGATTCTTACCAAATTGATGTTTTCGCACCAATTTACAATCGAGTAACAATTCGATGGTATTGTATAAAGTGGCCCTGCTAACCCTGTAATTCTTGTTCTTCATTTTAATGTAGAGCGATTCTATATCAAAATGATTGTCACTCTCATAGATCTCCTGCAAAATAGCGTATCGCTCGGGCGTTTTTCTATGCCCATTATCCTCCAGAAAGGAGGTAAATACGTTTTTAACGATCTCTTGATCCTTGTTTCCCATGATGGTAGCTTAGGCTGCGACGTGCTACAAATGTACAGCTAAAAAAATAAAATGTAAGGACTTTTAAGCTGTGAAATTACAGCTTGGATATGGGGTAAAATTAGCTTCTGCTTACCTTGTCTATTCCCGGTACTCCCTTTAGATTTTCGATCAATTTTTTTAAGATAGCTTTGTTTTTTACAACCACTGTGATCTTGCCGCTAAAGGTTCCGCTGTCTGTATCGAAGTTGAGATTCTTCATGTTCACGTGCATGTTGTCTGAGATGATCTCTGTGATATTATTGATAAGTCCTAGGTTGTCAATTCCAGTGAGTTTGATCTCTGCTGTAAATTCTTCCTGAGTAGAATCGATCCATTTGGCACTGATGATCCTATATGCATAATTAGACTGCAGAGATATGGCATTCGGACAATTCTTTTTGTGCACTTTAATGCCATCATTAACACTGATAAAACCAAAGACATTATCCCCCGAAATTGGGTTACAGCATTGAGAAAGTTTATACTCCAACTTCTCTTCTTCTTTCCCAAAGACCAGCATATCAAATTTGGAGGTGATCTCATCCTTCTCTATATCCTCAAGGACGGGCTTTTTCCGCATTCTGTTCTTGAAGAAACTGATAAATGCATTGTTATATGAGGATGCAAAATCCTTGATCTTTTGGTTGTCGATAGCCCCAATGCCTATCCTGTAGAATAGATCCAGGCTGGTTTGCAGCTTAAAATAAGCCACCATTTTATTGATAGAATCCTCATTCAGCGTAACTTTTTGCGACTTTAATTTTCTTCGCAGGGTTTCTTTTCCATCTGCGGCGATGGATTTCTTTTCATCGCGCAGGGAGGCTCTGATCTTAGACCTTGCCCGTGCAGTTGTGGCATACTCTAGCCAATTTTGGTTGGGTTTGGCATTGTCTGAAGTTATGACCTCTAACTGGTCTCCACTTTTTAAAACAGTACTCAGGGGGACTAATTTGCCATTTACCTTGGCCCCTCTGGTGCGCATTCCTACTTCTGTGTGAATACTAAAGGCAAAATCGAGAGGAGTGGCTCCTTTGGGTAGCGAGATAAGTTCTCCTTTAGGCGTAAAGACAAAGATCTCCTTAGAATAAAGGTTGAGTTTAAATTCCTCCACAAAATCTACGGCATTCCCATTGGAGCTTTCAAGGGCTTCATGTAACCTGTTCAGCCATTCTTCTATTCCTTGCTCTTTTTGATCACCGTGCTTGTATTTAAAATGTGCGGCATATCCTTTTTCTGCGATCTCATGCATACGCTGGCTGCGGATCTGCACTTCTACCCAGCGTCCCTGTGGCCCCATCACTGTAATATGTAATGCCTCATATCCGGTAGACTTGGGAGAAGAGATCCAATCCCGCAAACGTATCGGGTTAGGAGTAAAATGGTCTGTTACTATGGAATAGATCTTCCAAGCCAGGAATTTTTCATTTTCCCTATCCGAATGATATATAATTCGGATCGCAAACTTGTCATAGATCTCATCAAAGGCAACATTCTGCATATTCATTTTACGGCGGATGGAGAAGATAGACTTCATCCTGCCCTTAATCTCATAGTCTAATTTTTCTTTGTCCAGGGAGCCCTTGATAACTGCAGTAAAATCATCGATGTATTTTAGTTGCTCTTCCTTTGTATGCTCAATCTTCTTTGAAATATCAAAGTACACTTCGGGTTCTGTATACTTTAGACTGAGATTTTCTAACTCAGTTTTAATGTTATAAAGGCCAATCCTATGGGCCAGAGGGGCATAGATATAAAGGGTTTCAGATGCCAGTTTCACTTGCTTGTCTTCCGGCATGGAATCCATTGTAAGCATGTTATGGTACCTGTCTGCGATCTTGATGATGATCACACGTACATCATCATGAAGCGTAAGCAGCATTTTACGGAAGTTCTCTGCCTGCTGAGAAATGTTGGTATCCTTATTAAGATGTGCGATCTTGGTAAGTCCGTCAACGATACGTGCTACCGTCTCGCCAAAGAGTCGCTCAATATCATCCAGAGTATATTCTGTGTCTTCAACCACATCATGTAGCAGTGCCGAAGCAATAGAAACAGCATCTAATCCAATTTCTGATGCTACGATCTTAGCAACGGCAATAGGATGAAAAACATAGGCTTCACCAGATTTACGGCGTTGATTTTTATGCGCATCTACAGCAACATCAAAAGCAGACCTGATCAATTTTTTATCATCCGGTGACAGCGTTTGATAGCTAATACGAAGTAGTTCTTTGTACTGTTTAGCTATTTCCCGGTTCTCCTTATCAATGACGGCTTCACTCCTCATAACTTAAAATTACCACAATCTTTTGGAGTTACCAACAAAAATCATGCCTTGAGGTTACGTACTCTATTGATCAATGGAGGGTGTGAATAGTGCATAAAAACGTATGCAGGGTGGGGCGTAAGGTTACTGAGGCTATTGCGGGAAAGCTTCTTTAAGGAGCTAATGAGTGGACTAGCTTCAAAGGTGTTCTTTGCGTAATTATCTGCCTGGTATTCAAACTTTCTGGAGATATAATTCATGGCGAGTCCTGTGAGTTGTGAAATGGGACTATAGAGAATTCCAAAGCCTATCAGTGCCGCGTGAAAGCTGGGAATGCTCACACCTATGGACATGGATACAGCGGGATTATTGATAAATAAGGACAATACAAATAGCGTCAACCCGGTTAGAGCAATCGATGCTGAAAGGTTTACTATAATATGTTTCCTTTTGTAATGCCCCACCTCATGAGCCAATACCGCTACGATCTCCTCTTCTTCCAGGTCGTTTATCAGCGTGTCATAGAGGGTGACCCTTTTTTCCTTCCCAAAGCCTGAAAAATAGGCGTTAGACTTGGTAGATCTTTTTGAACCGTCTATGACATAAATATTTTTTAATTCAAATCCCACCTTATGCGCATACCCTTGTATCTTCTCTTTAAGTCCACCCTCTTCCAATGGCGTTTGTTTATTGAAAAGCGGGACAATGAGCCTGCTGTAGAACAGATTCATAAAGATGGTAAAAACAGCGATGAGCGCCCAGGCGTACAACCAAAAAGAGGTACCAGCCAATTGAAAGAACCAAATAACCACAGATAAGATGCCCCCTCCCAGAATTGCAAGCATAACCCAACCTTTGAGCTTATCGAGAAAAAAGAGTTTCCGGGTGCTCTTATTGAAGCCGTATTGTTCTTCGATCACAAAGGTTTGGTAATAAGAAAAAGGGGTTGTGATAATATCGCTCCCCAGCATTACGATTCCAAAAAAGATAAGCGCCATAGAGATGGGATGATCCGTATAAGTACGCACTAATCTATCTACCCATTCAAATCCACCAAACCCCAGAAAGCAAAGAGTTAGAACAAGGGAAAATGTAGAAGTGAGCAATCCAAATTTATAGTTGGTTTGTTTGTAGGCCTGCGACTTAGTATAAGCTTCAGCATCATAAACATCCGAGAGCTCAGAAGGTATAGGCTCCTTGAATTTTTTGGCGTTCAAATAGTCCATCAGGGTTTCTATCAGAAACTCTGCAATTAGAATTGTAAAAATTAAATAGTACAGGGAATTACTACTCATAAGTTAGCTGTGATTGTAATGTTATCTCGCAGTTAATTTCGCTGGCGTTTCGCTTCAAAGATAAGGATTGCTGCAGAGACCGAGACGTTCATAGAATCTATAGATCCTTCCATCGGAATAATAATTTGTGCGTCTGCTTTGGAAAGCCATTCATCAGACAAACCAGTGGATTCGGTTCCTACCACCAGGGCTGTGGCCCCTGTATAATCTGCTTTGGTATAAGCTGCCTTTGCGGATAATGCCGCTGCAAATATGCTGATTTTACGCCCTTCCAGAAAGTCAATGATCTCGGAAGTATTTCCGGTAGCTATAGGGACAGTAAAAACACACCCTACACTAGACCTTATAATATTGGGATTGTAAATATCACTCTTTGGATTGGCAATTATCACTGCATCCAGATTTGCAGCATCAGCTGTGCGCAGTAAGGCTCCAATATTCCCGGGCTTTTCCGGTGCCTCTGCCACCAGTATCAAAGGATTTTTGGGTAAGGATAGCTTGTTTAGCTCATGGCTCTTAGCCCTGGCTATGGCCAGTACTCCTTCAGTTTTTTCCCGGTAGGCTAGTTTTTGATATACCTCTTTGGAGATCTCTACCAACTCGGGTACCTGGGCGGAATTTTCAATAAGAGATTCCACCTCCTGTAACGAGAAAAATTCAGGGTAAAAGAATATAGAATCAATCTGGTAACTGCCATTTATTGCCATTTCCAATTCACGCTGACCCTCTAGAACAAAGGTGCCGGTTTGGACACGCTCCTTCTTTTTTTCTTTTAGCTGCATCATCTTTTTGATCGATGCATTTTGAGGACTCGCTATTTGTTTTACTGCCTGCATAGGAGCAAAAATAGCGCAATCTGTAAACTTTAGTTAGATTATCCGACCTTTAAGGGTAAAATAGATATTTAATGAAAATCAGAACTTCGATATTCCTTCTCTCCTTAACATTAATTGGATGCAAAGAAGCTCCCAAAGAAGCAGAGAACACGCACAAGCCAACGGAAAAGGAAATGAAATCAGAGGAGGCCTCGTATCCTACCGAACTACAACAGGTCTTCGATACTCATGGTGGATTAGTTGTATGGAAGCAACTACGATCCCTTTCATATGATATACCAAAAAAATCGGAGATTGAGTCTCATACGATCGACCTTTATACTCGTAAAGATATTGTGGAAACTGATGCTTTCAAAATGGGCTACGACGGCACTGATGTTTGGCTGTTAGACCCTAACGGCAATTATAAAGGAGACCCGGTGTTCTATCATAATTTGATGTTTTATTTCTATGCCATGCCCTTTGTGCTGGCAGATGATGGGATACGATATTTTGAAACAGAACCCTTGATCTATGAAGGAATAGCATACCCCGGCATTGGTATTGGGTATCAAAATGATGTAGGAACCTCCCCGGAAGATGAGTATTTTATTCATTATGATCCAGGCAATCACCAAATGGCATGGTTAGGCTATACGGTAACCTATAGAACTGGTGAAAAGTCTGATGATATTCACTGGATCCGGTATGACAACTGGACCAACGTAGAGGGTGTGGTGTTACCAAAATCGATAAGTTGGCATACCGTTGAAGAAGGAAGAGTAGGGGAGCTCAGAAATACGGTTACATTCGAAAATATTCAGCTCAGCAAAGATGCTGTGAACGAGGCCATTTTTGCGAAACCAGAAGGAGCGGAGGTTAGACTTCCGGTGCAAGCAGGTAACTAATTAAATATCCATAAAAATAAAAGCGAGGGTATTCAGATCTTCCGAATACCCTCGCTTTTTTGTTTCCTTATTCTACTTCTTACTATACTTGCCCATATACCTTTTCCAGAGCTCTGTCTGGTGGGTTTCTAACGATAGTTCACGACCGTCAATAAATGCATTGGAAAGTTGATTTCCACGCATATCCAGCGCATCGCCTTCAGAAACGAATAGGGTAGCACTTTTACCAACGGCCAAAGTACCATATAGATCATCAATGCCTAAGATCTTAGCCGTATTTCCACTTATAAGCTGCAAGGCCTTTTCTTTTTCAAGTCCCTGACCAACTACTTGTCCGGCGTAAAAGGGTAGATTCCGAGTCTGAAAATTAGAGGCATCTGCATTTTGCAAACCAACTAACAATCCGCCGTCTACCAACAATTTTGGAAGTTTATAGGTGAAGTCATAATCATCATCTGCAAATTCAGGTAGTGTATGTGTATAATTTACCAGGACAGGAATATCGTGTTTCTTTAGGAAATCGGTGATCCTGTAGGCGTGATATCCTCCTACTAAAACCAAATTCTGCACGCCTGCTTCTTTCAAGGCAGTGATAGCATCAATGATCTGTTTCTCATCCTGAGCGTATACATACAGCCTTTGGGATCCATCAAAAATACCCTGGGAGGCTTCAAATGCAGGGTTTACACTTGCAGCTTTGCTTTTTCCGTAGGCACTAGCATTCCGAAGAAAGGAAAGTACTTCCTCTACTTGTTCGCTATAGTCCTTGTTAGGCTGATATCCACGCGGTTCTCCCATCCACCAACGACCTCTTCTGAAGGTGTTGGGCCAATTAAGGTGAATGCCATCGTCTACTTTAACAGCCGCATCTTCCCAGTTCCAGGCATCGAATTGTACAATGGAAGAAGTTCCGGAGATCCTTCCTCCCTTAGGGGTAGCCTGCCCAAGTAACACACCATTAGGACGCATACTTTCCACTACTTTAGACTCTGCATTATAGGCAATTAGACTGCGTATATGAGGAATCATTGCGCCAATTTCATCCTGGTCATTACTGGCCCTTACCGCGTTCACTTCAATTAATCCCAATGATTTCCCTGGGGCAATAAATCCTGGATATAAATGCTTTCCACTGGCATTGATCACTTTTCCTTCCGGAGCAATTCCGGTTCCTAAGGCAGTGATCTTTCCATTGGTAAAGATCAGGGTGCAGTTGTCTACCACAGTGCCGTCTCCTATATGTGCTGTAGCGCCGGTAATGGAAATGGTTTCTGTCTGTGCAGAGGCCGGGGTTTGTTGCCCAAGGCCTGTTTGAATAAACCCAATAAGCAGGGCAACGACTATATATTTTATTTTTTTCATGTCTTTCTGATTATAAACTGTCACAATTGAATCGTTCTTTTTTGCTTTGTTTTGGGCTTTTCATTTTACCCCCACCATTTTTCTCTGCAACCATCATCTTAACCAATTTAGCGCGTTCTGTCTTAATGGATTCGCGTAAGGCCTTGTCCTGTTCCAGATCAAAATAAGTTGTTCCCTGAATAATCGTTTTTTCAGCTTTGGCATATACAGATAGCGGATGTGCATTCCATAAGACAAGATCGGCCTCTTTACCCTCTTTGATGCTTCCAACACGATCATCGATATGCAATAATTTAGCAGGATTAATGGTCACCATTTTCCAGGCTTCTTCTTCAGACACACCACCGTATTTAACTGTCTTGCCGGCTTCCTGGTTTAAACGTCTAGACATCTCTCCATCATCACTATTTATAGCAACGGTAACTCCCTGACTTGCCATAATGGCTGCATTGTATGGAATAGCATCTTTTACCTCATATTTATAGGCCCACCAATCACTAAAAGTTGAACCCCCTACGCCATGAGCAGCCATTTTATCGGCTACTTTGTATCCTTCCAGAATATGGGTAAACGTATTCACTCTAAAACCAAAATTATCAGCTACTTTCATCAGCATGTTGATCTCACTCTGAACATAGGAATGACAGCTGATAAAACGTTCCCCATTAAGGATCTCTACCAGTACTTCCATTTCTTCATCGTATCTATATGCTTTTCCACTTTTTTTCAAAGCCTCGTATTCCTTAGCTCTTTGGAAGTAGTTAACAAAGACCTGTTCTACGCCCATCCTGGTTTGAGGAAATCGGCTATAGCTTTCCCAGTTGCTTTGTTTTACGTTTTCACCGAGGGCAAATTTTATGAACTTAGGTGAGTTCTCAAAGATCAGCTTCTCAGCCGGCTCTCCCCATTTGAGTCGGAGAATAGCCGATCGTCCCCCAATTGGGTTCGCAGATCCGTGAAGCAATTGAACGGTAGTTACACCACCTGCTAAGTTGCGATACAGGTCTATATCTTCGGGATCTACCACATCTGTCATTTTTACTTCTGCAGACGAATTCTGTCCGGCTTCATTGATGGCCAATCCTGCAATATGGCTGTGTTCATCTATGATGCCCGCTGTAAGGTGTTTCCCGGAGGCATCGATCACCTTGGCATTTCCCGCACTTAGATCCTTGCCAATTTTGGAGATCTTTCCACTCTTGACCAATACATCCGTATTTTCCAACACCCCTGCAGCTTCACTGGTCCAGACGGTAGCATTCTTAAATAGCATATCCTGCGCTACTTGTTTTTGAGGGTAGCCGTAGCCTACGTTCGGAAAGGTAACAGGCATTGCGCTGGGTGCTTCCTTAGAAGTATCCTTATCGTCTTTCGATTTATCTGATGGGCCTTCTGTTCTTGTAGCAGTGAATGAACCATCTCCTCCATTGGGCAACAACAGTCTTCCTTTTAAATTATCTTCTCCGGAAGTAACTTTAGCGGTCATTCTATAGGTTTCCTCTTCAACTGTATTGAAGGACAAGGTTATCCAATCGATATCGTATTTTAATGTGGATGTTAGTTTTACCGTATCTAGTTTTACTTCGGCCTTAGGTTTAGCAACTTCGCCGGTAATTGCAAGAGTATACATGGTACCTCCGGCAGAGAGGTTGTAGGTGCCTCTTATATCCTTTTGATCCATGGCATTCACAATGTTCTTCTCACCTTGCACCCAATTCTCGTATAAGGTAGTCTCCTTGTCAAAGATATTGCCAGAAGTAATAAGGAAATTAGCATAACGCCCTGTTTGCAAACTGCCAATTGAAGTCGACTTTCCTAATAAGGATGCAGGAGTACTTGTAAGTGCTTCCAGGGCCTTGGTCTCAGATAAGCCATATTCAATGGCCTTCATCACTTTTTCTTTTAAGTTCGCCGGACTTTTTAATTCGTGCAGCGTAAAGCTGAAAGAGATACCATTATCGGCTAATACCTTGGGATTAGAAGGTGCCTGATTCCAGAAACGCATATCCTTTAATGCTACATAATCTGCCTGATAGGGATCTGAAACATCCATGGCATCCGGAAAATTGATCGGAATGATCAATTTTGCATTGGTTGCTTTGATTTCGTTGATGATCTCAAATTCGTTCCCACCGCCAAGGATAGCGTATTGCATCCCGAAAGCATCACCTATCTTATCGGCCCGCAGTACATTTCCGGCATTGCCTGCTGCAAAGATCTGCACTAGGCCACGATTGGCTAATAAGGCCTCAAGAGATCTGTCTTTAGTGTCTATATTTCCTTTTTGATACCAGGAAGCGTCATGATACATTTGGCGTAGTAAGGCCATTGACCCCATAAGTGAAGTTGGGTAGGATTGACTTTTTAGTACACTTCTATCAAATGAAAAATATTGGGAAGAATTGTCATCTAAGATCCGCTCGGCATCATTCCCTTTTGATTTTAGAGCAATTAGAACTCCCGTTCCTCTGGCAATTCCATCTTGTATATGTGAATTTACTACACCAAATCCTGCCTCTCGGAGGGCCTTTGCGCTTTTATCATCGTATTTAAATTCGGTGATCGCATCGGCCTCTGGCATGATATGATCGTTCCAGTAGAAACCTTCTCTTGTAGGGTCATATTGAGGCGATCTACGACCTCCGGAAGGTCTTTTGGGCTGTTCCACGCCATAAGTTGAGTAAACATCAATAAAAGAAGGATAGATGTGTTTTCCTTTAAGATCTATTTGCACAGTATTTGCAGGTATGCTTACAGAGGTACCCACGGCTACTACTTTCCCGTTTTTAATTAGAAGTGTGCCCTTCTCAATGATCTGAGTAGGGGTCACATAGATCTTTGCGTTAGTGAGAGCGGTGTAATTGTTGTTTTCTGATTTGACCCCATCGTTCTCAGGAAAATAATCCTGAGAAAATAAAGGAGTAGTGCATAGCCAAAAAGCGGCGAGCACAAGAAGTCTCCATTTCATATAGTTCATGTTTTTAAGTTAGTGGCCTAAAAATAAAAGAACCATAAAGATTTGATATGTCATTAGTCTTTTTTTAACATTTAATTGTAATCCAGAGAGCCGGGGTTAGTTTCAAAGGGGATTTTCCTGATGGTATGCAACGAATAAAGCAACCACCAGGTTGTAGCTCTTTATTCCTTCGGATTGATTATTGGCTTTTAAAAAGAAATTATAAAATGTTTTAAAAAAAGGCTCCATGGGGTTTTCATAGGATACCCAGAATCGGTTCAATTCTTCATAATCTTTTTGTACGCCCCTATGAACGCCGTTGTATAATTCCTGAAAACGGGCTTCATCCTGATTTCTCAATTCCGCTAAACAATAGCTAAGGGCATAAGAAAGGGCAGAATATCGTATATATTGATCCTTGTTATTCAATGCCGCCAAATATCCGATGAAATTAGCCTCATTCTCAGCCGCATATCCCATTTGGTGTCCAATCTCATGGCAACTAACTACCGGGAAGCGGAACATAGGGATCTTCTGGTTCACCTGAGATTCTAGCGTAAAAGGGTTGAGATACCCTCCATATCCCATATATGATAAAAACAGACTGTAAAGTGACCCTTTGATACTGGGGTGTTGGTATTGGAAATTGGGTAATAGAGAACTAAGTTGATTATATCCTTGAGCGGTTTTTATATAGATATCCGAGCGAGAATATGGGATATCAACCTGAACGGTATCAATGGATGTTATTACACTATGTGCAGCATTGGTCTTTTGAACCAATACTTCTGTAAACTCGTCCAACTCTTGTAAGGTATAGTTGGCATTTAGTTCCAAAGTCTTATAAATGGGTTGTCTGTAATAATTAAGTCCCCAAAGAAGATGGAATGAAAAATAGGCAATTGAGAGCACCACTAAAATGTTTCTTATAAATGACAAGGGCTTTAAGCTAATGACCAGACGATTCTGATATATATAGCGCAGTGTAACAATAGTTAGAAGCGTATAAAGAACATCTCCCAGAGAAAAAGGTATCCAACCATATAGCCATCTCATGGCATCGGATATATAGGGATAAAGTCCATTGCTGTAATATTTCTCAACAAACTCGGGCTGATTACTAATCCATTTAACGGCAATTATTTGTACGATCAAGGAAAGGGCGATGCCATTTTTTAAACGGTAGTTCATGGCGATAAAAATACCCAAATTTATGGGTATGTTCTGCTGGTCTCCGTATTTTTGATCTCTAAATTATATTTATGTCACAGGAAGTACGTCAACTAGAGCCACAGGCTGTATGGAATCATTTTGCGAATCTCAATGCTGTTCCACGACCTTCGAAGAAAGAAGAGCGGGTCATAGCCTTTATGGAAAAATTTGGCGCATCATTGAACCTCCCGACCTATCAGGATGAAGTTGGAAATGTGATCATCAGAAAACCCGCTACTCCAGGAATGGAATCTAAGAAAACCGTGGTATTGCAATCTCATTTAGACATGGTACATCAAAAGAATAATGATACCGAATTCAATTTCGATAAAGAGGGTATACAAATGTATGTAGATGAGGATTGGGTAAGGGCAAAAGGAACTACGCTTGGAGCCGATAATGGAATGGGTGTAGCCGCTATTATGGCACTTTTGGAGAGTGATTCTATTCCACATCCGGCGCTCGAAGCCTTGTTTACCATCGATGAAGAAACAGGTATGACTGGCGCTAAAGGACTGAAACCTGGAGTGTTGAAAGGGGAGATCTTATTGAATCTGGATACAGAGGAAGATAATGAAATAGACATAGGATGTGCCGGTGGTATAGACATTACTGCTGAAGGAACGTATGAGGAGATGGATCTGCCAAAGGGCAGCACCGGATATCAACTTACTGTAAATGGCCTTAATGGAGGACATAGTGGGATGGATATACACAGGGGTTTAGGTAATGCGAATAAGATCATGAACCGTCTGTTATACGAAGCTTCAAAGGCTGGAGAAATAGGGATCGTAAATATAGCTGGAGGTGGCCTTAGGAATGCTATTCCCCGTGAAAGTATAGCACAGTTCGTTATTCTATCCCCGCAGGAGGTGGTAGTGAAGGCCATTCATGATTTGGCGCAGGAAATACAAAAAGAATTGTCCAAAACTGAGCCAAAGTTGAAGATTGTGCTACTTGAAAAAAAGAAGGAAGGAAGCTGTATGAAACAAAGCTTTCAAAAGAGTCTAATAGCAGCCATCTATGGAGTTCATAACGGGGTATTTGCTATGAGTGCCGCTGTCGATGGTTTGGTAGAAACTAGCAATAATCTGGCCCGGGTTGAGGTTGGTCATGGGAAGATCAAAATAGGATGTCTTACTCGTTCTTCTGTGGAATCCGGAAAATTTGATTTGGCACAAAGTATAAAAAACGTGTTTCAATTAGCCGGTTACAAAGTAACTCTAAGCGGAGAATACCCGGGGTGGAGCCCTAATCCAAATTCTGAGATCCTTACCGTCCTAAAGTCTCAGTATGAAGAACTATTTAAGCATACCCCGGAGGTGGTTGCCTGCCATGCCGGTCTGGAATGTGGAATTTTAGGAAGTCATTATCCGGATATGGACATGATCAGTTTTGGTCCCAACATTAAGGGAGCCCATTCCCCTGATGAAAGGGTACAGATATCATCGGTTCAGAAATTCTGGAAGTTTCTCAAAGTGATACTAACACAAATACCCAATAAATAAAAAAGCCCGCATCAGCGGGCTTTTTTTTACTCTGTTGCTAAATCTACGATCTCCAGATCGAAGACCAGATTTGCGTTCGGTGGAATAGGGCCACTTCCTTGTTGTCCATACCCTAAATGAGGAGGTATAAAGACCCGTATCTTGTCACCTACTTTCATGGACATCATCCCTTCTTTAAAACCAGGAATAAGTCGGGCATCCGGACTATAATCCATGGGAAACGGTTCATAACCTCCACCAACTTTACGATCTTCATTATATACCTTGTATTTTCTGGCCACTTCCTCATAGTTGCTGTCGAACATGGACCCGTCTTCAAGATATCCTGCATAATTTACAAATACCTTCTGACCTACTTTTGGCTTGGCTCCGGTACCTTCATTTAGGATCAATATTTTAAGTCCCGATGGCAGGGCTTCCACTGAATTTTTTTGAGCCAACATTTCCGCAGCAAAATCTGCCTTCATTTTTATCATTGCAGCAATTTCTGCCTCTTCAGTGGCAAAGTAGTCGCTCATGATCTGTACAGCGTCGAAATTCTTGGCTTCCTTCCCGTTTCGGATGATCTGAACAGAATTCATCACCACGTCTACCACGGGCTTGTCTTTCGCCACAGTCTTTGTAACGCCAATGGAATCTACCACTGCCATACCTTCAATTACTTCTCCAAATACGGTATGCACACCATCTAACCATGGAGTGGGCTTTAGGGTAATAAAAAACTGGCTCCCATTGGTTTTAGGTCCGCCATTGGCCATGGAAAGTATACCTGCTTTATCATGCCTAAGGGAATCAACGATCTCATCCTTAAACCTATACCCCGGATTTCCGGTACCTGTAGCTGTAGGGTCTCCGCCCTGGATCATAAAATCCTTCATAACCCGATGAAATGTAAGTCCGTCATAATACCTTTTTTCTTTGTACTCGTCACTTACAAAGGGGCTGTTTCCTTCTGCAAGGGAAATGAAATTTGCCACTGTAACTGGTGTTTTATCATGTTCCAGTTTTACGATAATATCGCCTTTGTTTGTTTTAATATCAGCAAAGATGCCATCACCCAGATGTGTGTATTGGCTCGATTTACAGCCGGTGAATAAGATTAAAATGGCAGTAAGTAGTAGATAGGTATTTTTCATTTGTTGTTTCTGTTTATTCTGAATTATTGTTTTTTATTGGTTCAATTGCAATGATCGTTATAGTAGCTTTCAGCGGAACATTAACGTCAATTTTATTCTTGTCCCCCAAATAACCATATCCCAGAGAGGAAGGGAACAAAAAAGTTGCCCTTTCACTTTCTTTTAAAAGTTTGAGACTATTGCGCAATCCCGGAAACAGCTCTTGCTTATCTACTTTGTATGATTGAAGGCCTATTTCCTGTTCACTGTATATAGTGTCATTATTAAATTTTGTAAGTGTATACGTAAAACGCACCAGGTCATCTGTCTGAGGTGTATAGGTTGCCACCTCATTTTTGAGATCGTAGTAATACCAACTCCCATCGGATGTAGACATATAGGTATGAAGACTGTCTTTTTGTATGATCTCCTGAATTAATTGCTCTTCGAAAGCCAACAGTTTCTTATTTCTATCAACAGATTCCTTGATAAATGAGCCGGAATTTACCTTTACAGGTTTGCGGGGCTCCGGACCCTGACAGGCCATCATACCAATTAAAAGAAACAATACAGGTATTTTTTTCATGCCAATAATTCGGTTTTGTGGTCCTCCAGCAGAGATCTGAAATAGTGAACCGTATCTTCCATGCTTCTATTGCTTTTACCCCCGGCAGCATTCGTATGCCCACCGCCATCAAAATATTTTCGGGCAAATTCATTCACCGAGAAGCTGCCTTCAGATCGGAAAGAGATCTTAATGATCCCTTCTTCCTTATTTTCGATAAAAATTACTGCGAACCTGATACCATCCAAGGTAAGTCCGTAGTTCACAAAACCTTCGGTGTCTCCTTTTTTGAATTGATGGGTATCTAGCTCCTCCTGACTCAAAGTGATATATGCTGTGCTGAGTTCAGGTAGGATCACCATATTTTTCAGGGCACAACCCAAAAGATGTAATCTGCTGGCCGTATTGGTGTCAAAAATATTCTTATGGATCTCAGTACTATGCGCGCCTTTATCTATCAAAGTAGCTACTACCCTGTGCGTTTTACCGGTAGTTGAGGCATATTTAAAAGAGCCGGTATCTGTTACAATACCAGCGTACATGCAGTCGGCCATATCATTGGTAATGAGCTCTATTCCTCCCAGGGCAACGATCATATGAAAGATCATTTCACAGGTAGAACTCATGCTAACATCAGAGTACGTTATGGCCGCATAATCTGCCGGACTATGATGGTGGTCTACCATAACAAATGTAGCAGTAGACCTTCCTACCACTTCTTCCATTTGGCCAATCCTACCTAGTTCATTAAAGTCGACCGTAAAAATAACCGAGGCTTCTTCTATTGTTTTAACTGCGGTAGCATTATCCTTCTCAAAGTTGATAACCTCATTGGTTCCGGGCATCCATTTTAGGAATTGAGGATAATCATTTGGAGTAATGACAGTAGTGCTATGCCCGGTTGATTTTAAGTAAAAATTCAAGGCCAAAGCAGCGCCTATGGCATCGCCGTCGGGATTCTTGTGGGGAATGATCACTATTTTTTGGGGACTACTAAGCAGGGTTTTAAGGGACCCAACATCGGCTGATTTCATGGGTGCAAAGATACAATTTAATACAAAATGCAAATACCAAAGTGGTGTAAAACGACCAAATTAACAAGGGAAATGAGTTAGTAGGGGCGAAGATTTGATGAATTCGCTACCCGGCTAACTTCGTTTAAAGTTAAATAAAAGATATCTTTAACTACTACTCATGGGGTTAACAATCAAATATTTTACATTTAAAATTTTAAATTATCTTTTATAATGACGCTGTCTAAATATTCTTTCTTTTCGTTAGTAATAATTTTGTTCTTTGGTTGTAAATCCAGCCAGATTCTGGATCAGCCGCTTCGCTCTCAGGATTCTTTCACAATTGCCTTTGGCTCTTGCAATAAGCATACGGTAAAAAACAATCTCTGGGATGATGTTTTGGCCGCCAAACCAGATGTTTGGATATGGGGAGGGGACATCATTTATGCCGATACAGGTGAGGCTTCAGAAATTGCCAGAATGTTCAATGTTCAGAAGGAGATCCCGGGATATAAAGCTTTATGTGATCAAGTTCAGGTAATTGGGACCTGGGATGACCATGATTACGGTCTGAATGATGGGGGCGTGGAGTTTACTTCCAAAGCAGCTAGTCAGCAGGTATTTTTAGATTTTATGGATGTTCCTTCAGATAGCCCACGTAGGAAGAAGGAAGGGGTTTATGCCAGTTATAAATATGATCTTCCCGCGGGTTCTGTAAAGATCCTTGTACTGGATACCCGCTATTTTAGATCGGCATTGACACCGGCAGCAGACAAGAAAAAACGCTACCAACCGGGAACCTACGGAAAGGGTACTGTATTGGGTGAGACCCAATGGGCTTGGCTGGAGGAGGAATTGCGGAATTCGAAAGCCGATTTCAACATATTGGTAAGCAGCATACAATTCTTGTCTAACCAACATGGATTTGAGACCTGGGGGAATTTTCCGCATGAGGTGGATAAACTTAATGGTCTAATTAAAGAATCGGGTGCCAATGGGGTCATCATACTTTCAGGAGATCGTCATATCTCGGAATTCTCTGAAATTATAGTTCCGGGCCTGTCGTTTCCACTGATCGATTTTACAAGCAGCGGTCTAACTCATGTTTATTCAAGTTATTCGGGAGAACCCAATTCGTATAGAATAGGTGAAGTGATTTCTAAGAAAAGTTTTGGGTTACTAACTATCAATCTTTCATCCAAGGAAGTAAATATGCAAATGGTTGGCGATCAAGGCAACATCCTGAATGCCTTAACACAACAGTATTAATGTTGTGGGTTGCATCTAGAAAGTGTATTTTTGCCCAAAATTTTTTAGAATGACAGGAAAAAGAACATTTACCATGATCAAGCCCGATGCGGTTGAGAATGGCCATATAGGGGCTATTTTGGGAAAGATCACCTCCGCAGGCTTTAAGATCATAGCCATGAAATACACCCAATTAAGCAAACGCGATGCTCAGGAATTTTATGCGGTTCACAAGGAACGTCCTTTCTTTGGGGAATTAGTATCGTTTATGACCAGAGGGCCCATTGTATCTGCAATCCTGGAAAAGGAGAACGCTGTAGAAGATTTTAGGGCACTTATAGGCGCCACCAATCCTGCTGAGGCAGCTGAAGGAACCATCCGAAAGTTATTTGCTAAAGATATTGGGGAGAATGCCGTCCATGGATCAGATAGCGATGAAAATGCGGCTATTGAAGGTGGTTTTCATTTTTCAGGAAGAGAGATCTATTAAAAATTATTGATCATAGAATAAAAAGGACCTTCTAACGGAGGTCCTTTTTTTATTTTTATAAGCTTAGCTAGTTTCTACTTATCGCAAGACGATCTTAGTGACCACTTCCCGCCCTAGTTCTTCATTTAAAAGGGTTATTATTTTAGATTTTCCATGACTTAATTCTTCCCTGAGCACTGAGGAGGAGAGGGAAACAAAAAGGGTGCTGTTTCGCAGATCAAGGGCTGTGGTATAATTATTAACCCCATTTCCCATGAGGGAAACCCAGGCTTCCTTTACGAGCACCTTGTCTATACCTTTTTGTAATTTATTGGTGGAAATAAATTCTTTCAGGGCTTCTCCAAGCGATATATTGTTCTTTTTACGAACCAAGTTACTCTAGTGTTATGGGTTGAAAACGTTCATAAATATAGGTAATTTGTTCTTCATTCACGAGCCTGAGCTCAGTTTCCGTAATGCTTCTGATCTCCTCTTCCCAGTCAGCCATGGCGCTCTTATAAACCATGAAAAAAGATCCGTCGCGTTCGGATATGGAGAAGTACTCTGCATCATCAGAAGTCTCAAAACTTCCGTCAATAAGCGGTTGAACCTTTTTACGATACCCTTTGGTGCCAGTTACCTCAATGTAATCGACGGTTGCGTTTATTTCATAGGTCTTGGTATCACCATTTGGGAATTTAACCTGTTTGATCTCCCAATACCCATCGAGAAAGGTGAGCTCCTCTTTGGTAACTTTATCACCACAGGAATAAAGGAATACACAGACTAAAATAATAGATAGTTGTCTCATTTTACAAGGGAAATATCTTATAGGTTTGATGAATTTCTTTGATGATCTTTTCGGTTCGTTCCGCATGGGTGTCGCTTATAAAGATCTGACCAAAATTCTTGTCCTCTACTAAGGTAACGATATGCGCAACTCTATTTTCATCGAGCTTGTCGAAAATATCATCCAATAATAAGATGGGAGTAGTTTTTACAAGGACCTTCAGGAAATGAAATTGTGCAAATTTTAAAGCGATCAAAAAAGATTTTTGCTGGCCCTGACTCCCAAATTTCTTAATAGGATACCCACCGATCTCAAAATCGAGGTCATCCTTATGAATTCCTACACTGGTATACTGCAGAGCCCTATCCCTATCAATATTTGAAGTTAAAAGGGAACTTAGATCCGCATCGTGTAAGCGCGAGTTGTAGACCAGATTCACATCTTCACTATCGCCCGATATTAGGCTATATTGTTCCCGGAAAATAGGAACAAATTTTTCTATGAACGAAGCTCTTTTTTCATAGATCACCTGCCCGTAAGAATGTAATTGTTCATTGTAAATGTCTAAAGTTCCCTGATCGAAAGTGTGATTGGCAGCAAAATACTTTAACAATGCGTTTCGTTGAGCCAATACCTTTTGATAGTTCATCAAGGTTTGCAGATACTCAGTATCTGATTGGGAGATAACCCCATCCATAAATTTCCTGCGGGTATCACTCCCTTCAATTATAAGATCTCTGTCTGCAGGCGAAATGATCACAAGGGGAAGAAGCCCAATATGATCTGATAGCCTGTCATAGGTTTTCCCATTTCTTCGTATTACTTTTTTAACATTGCGTTTTAAGGAGCAAACGATCTTCTCTTCGCGCTTATTCAGCATAAAATTCCCCTCGATCACAAAAAAATCGGTTCCGTGTTTAATGTTCTGTGAGGCTATGGGATTAAAGTAGCTCTTCCCAAATGCTAGATGATAAATAGCATCGAGCAAATTGGTTTTGCCAATTCCGTTATTTCCCACAAAGCAATTTATTTTAGCATCGAACTCAAAGTTCACATCACTAAAATTCTTGTAATTAAGAAGAGAAATATTTTGAAGAAACATTCAAAGGGTTGTTGAAATTGAATTTGGGGCCGTAAATATCCAAAAATAACAAATAAATACCCTTCGGTTTTGGAATAAAACTTTATTTTTGCGCGATCAATTGATGGAACTATGGCAACATATAAAAAGAGGGGTTACAAGCCGAAAAATAAGGAAGAGGAAAGAGCACGTACAGAACAAGGCAGCACAACTGCTGAGGTGTTCAGCACATTAGATGAAAGTGCTTCGCGCTCAGAGCAATGGGTAGCCCGTAACCAGAATTACATTCTTGGGGTCATTGGGGTCATTGCCGTGGCCGTTTTAGGATATTTGGGGTACTATCAGTTTGTACAAGAACCAAAGAACGCAAGTGCTGCTAATGAGATGTTATATCCCAACCAATATTTTAACGAAGCCCTACAAAGCACTGCGGAAAAGGATTCACTGTTTTTATTAGCCCTTAATGGTGCCGAAGGGAAATATGGGTATTTGGATATCATAGAAGAGTATTCTGGCACTCCGTCTGCCAATATTGCAACCTACTCTGCAGGAATGGCCTATAAGGAGTTAAAACAATATGACAAGGCTATTGAGTATTTGGAAAAGGTATCTGCAGATGAAGAAATTACAGCTTCACTGGCCCTTGGAGGCATTGGGGATTCTTTTCTTCAACTTGGACAAACAGAAGATGCACTTGCCTATTATGTAAAAGCATTTTCACATGATGAAAATGAACTTACAACACCCAGGTATTTATACAAAGCCGGAATCGCTGCTTTAGAGCTTGGAACAAAAGAGAAAGCACTCGGTTATTTTCAACGGATCAAGGATGAATTTCCAAATTCGGAGGAGGCAAGAACGATCGATGTTTTCATAGGGATGGCTCAAACCCAATAAAGATGGCTACTGCAAACCGAAATTTATCAGAGTATGATAAGGACGGTATACCAAAAGCCGATCATTTCAAGATCGGTCTGGTGGTATCTGAGTGGAATACCGAAATAACAGAAGGACTTTATAAAGGAGCTCACAGTGCTTTGGTGGATTGTGGGGTTAAGGAGGCAAATATTCTCCGCTGGGATGTGCCAGGAAGCTTTGAACTTACCTTTGGTTGCAAAAAGATGATACAGGTAGAAAAGCCCGATGCGATCATTGCAATTGGAAGTGTGATACGAGGAGAAACTATGCACTTCGATTTTGTGTGCAGCGCCACTGCACAAGGGATCAAAGATCTCAACCTTCAATTTACGACGCCAGTGATCTTTTGTGTTCTAACCGATGATACTTTGCAACAAGCACAGGACAGAAGCGGTGGCAAACACGGTAATAAGGGAACAGAAGCTGCTATTGCTGCCATTAAAATGGCTGCGCTGGGATCTATCTAACTAGCGGAACCCAGTCCATTAAAATTACTACCTTTCCAGATCAATCTTTTTATGTAATTGCTGTTGCAGAATTTTTCCTCCTGGTGTTAACAAATTTTGGGAGCCATGGTTCTACACTTTTTTTATATTTAAGTACCTTTGACGGAGGAGCATTATGGGACGATTTACGAAACTACGCAAGAACAAAAAATACAATTATACACCACGATATTTCGATGATAAAGGGGAAGGAAATCCTTATAAAATAGAACGAAAATTAGACAGGTTCCGTTCAACGGTTGAGACTCCCAGAGGCATCAAGTCTAAATTGAACCACGCTATGTCTGATCTCCGCAGAGGAGGCGATCAATATTATAAATTGCGAATGCTCATCATCATAGCTGTACTTATCTTGATTTTTCTTTACATTATTGATTTTGATCTATCCATATTCCTAAACAACTAATGGCAGATATCATACAACTCTTGCCAGATCATGTGGCCAATCAAATAGCAGCGGGAGAGGTAGTGCAACGCCCTGCTTCTGTGGTTAAGGAGTTGTTGGAAAATGCTGTGGATGCCGGTGCAACTACCATTCAACTTATTGTGAAGGAGGGTGGAAAAACGCTGATCCAGGTTGTGGATGATGGTATTGGGATGAGTCCAACAGATGCCCGACTTAGCTTTGAACGTCATGCAACCTCGAAGATCCGAAGTGCAGAAGACCTTTTTAAATTACATACCAAAGGATTCAGGGGAGAGGCTCTTGCCTCCATTGCGGCAATTGCCCATGTAGAGATGCATACAAGGCCGGAGGATGAAGAAGTAGGAACTCATCTAAAAATTGAAGGTAGCACTGTAGTTTCTCAGGAGTTTATTGTAACGCCGAAGGGCACTTCTATATCAGTAAAAAACCTTTTTTATAACATACCGGCTCGCCGAAACTTTTTAAAATCGAATCAGGTAGAATTCAGGCATATCACAGACGAGTTTCACCGAGTGGCACTGGCTCATCCGGGAATCAACTTCTATTTCTTTCATAACGGAAGTGAGTTATTCCACCTAACATCTCATTCTCAAAAGAAACGAATAGTTCAGATCTTTGGCCATAAGACCGATGAAAAATTGGTGCCTGTTCAGGAAGAAACACAAGTAGTAAGCATTGAAGGGTTTATCTGCAAGCCATCATTTGCCAAAAAGAGCAGAGGAGAACAATTTTTCTTTGTCAACGATCGGTTTATCAAAAGTCCGTACCTCCACCATGCCATACTTTCGGCTTTTGAAGGTCTAATTAAACCTGAGTCGCATCCCGGGTATTTTTTATATTTGAAGGTAGATCCTACCTCTATAGATATTAATATCCACCCAACAAAAACTGAAATAAAGTTTGATGATGAGCAAACGCTTTATGCGATTCTAAGGGCAACTGTGAAACACAGCCTTGGGCAATTTCACTTAGCCCCTATGATAGATTTTGACAAGGATCAAAATTTAGAGACGCCTTATGCCTATCAAAACAAGGAAGCCAATCTCCCCGGTGTTGCCGTGAATCCCGGATTTAATCCCTTTCAGGATACTACAGCCAGGTCTGCACCTGGCGGATTCCACAAGAAAGCCTCCGTTGAAGGATGGGAGAATCTTTATGTGGGTATGGAATCTAAGGCAAGTAGAGAAGATTCTTTTAGCAGTGTTCACTATGAATCAGAGACAATTTCAGGGTCTATATTTCCCCAGTCTGAACAACCAGAAGGGAATGATTCCACCACTTTTCAACTTCGAAGAAAATATATTGTTACCACCATAAGATCCGGGATGCTTATCATAGAACAAAGCAGGGCACATCAACGTGTACTATACGAAAAGTTCTTACGAAGCATGACCTTAAAAGAGACATTAAGTCAACAACTTTTGTTCCCTATCTCTTTATCTTTCTCCAAAGGTGAGATGGCTATCCTGCATCAAATGAAAGATCATTTACATGCTTTGGGATTTGTCTTTGGTAATGAACAGGAAGAACAACTCGTTATTAAAGGGTTACCTCCGATGGTGGCAGAAAAGGAAGCCGAATTAGTATTGGATCAGCTTATTTCAGAATGTTCAATGGAAAGCAAGTCGACCGATTTTTCACAATCAGACATGCTGGCCAAGGCACTGAGTAAGTCACTTTCGGTTAAAACAGGCGATTTATTAGACAGTACATCGCAATTGGCCCTTGTAAATGACCTTTTTGCATGTAAGGAAACACTGCTGAGTCCGTTTAATAAACCAATCTTTATTACGTTATCTGAAAACGAAATTGATAAAAAATTCAACTAAATGGGAAGACTCACCGGGGCCATTAAGCACCTTCTGATAATCAACATCCTCTTTTTTGTGGCTACAAGCCTTTACGGAGAGCAAATGTTTCAATGGTTCTCCCTTTGGTTCCCGGAGAATGAAAATTTCGCCTTATGGCAGGTCATTTCCCATATGTTTATGCACGGTGGGTTTATGCATATTCTCTTTAATATGTACGCTCTATGGGCCTTTGGATCACCTTTGGAACAAATGTGGGGCAAAAATAAATTCATATTCTTTTATTTTTCTGCCGGGATAGGTGCAGCCATTATTCACACGGCAGTGAACTATTACTACTTTACTGAAGGTATGGATGTCCTTATAAATTCGGGTATGGCAAGAGCGGAGGTCATAGACATTATCTCACAGGGGAAATTTAGTCCCAGTTGGTATAACCTGGCATCCAAGAGCACTATAGATAATTTTCTGATGGCATACTCCACGCCTGCCGTAGGGGCATCAGGGGCTATTTATGGGATACTGGTGGCGTTTGGGATGTCTTTCCCTAACAGTGAACTTTTTCTTATTTTTCTACCCGTGCCTATCAAAGCAAAGTATTTTATTCCAGTGCTAATTGGACTCGACTTATTTTCTGGTGTTACGGGATACTCTATCTTTGGACAGGGGATAGCCCATTTTGCGCATGTAGGAGGTGCCCTGTTTGGATTTATCATGATGTGGTATTGGAAAAAGAAGCAGTTCAATAAAAATAGGTGGAATTAGATGAGCACAGGAGGACTTAGATATCAATATGCCCGACTAAGTATAGCTGAAAAGCTTATTGTTGTTAATGTGGCTGTTTTTATTTTAAACGCACTGCTGCCTTTTCTTCTTGGCTTTGGCAAAAATGCCATTTCACAATGGTTTGAGCTTCCGGTAAACCTAATGACCTACATTACTCAACCATGGTCTATTGTTACCTACTCCTTTTTCCATGCAGATTTTTTCCATTTGTTTTGGAACATGCTGTTGTTGTATTTTTCAGCCAGGATCTTTATGAATTTGTTTTCTGCCAGGAAACTGATCAATGTGTACTTTTTAGGGGTTATTCTGGGCGGACTTTTGTTTGTTCTAAGCTATAACGTCTTCCCAGTCTTTCTGGGATCTAATACCGCCATTATAGGTGCTTCCGCAGGTGTCACAGCCGTTTTGATATTTATTTGTGCCTATATACCGAACCAGGTAGTAAGGGTGTTTTTCTTTAATGTAAAGTTGTGGTATATAGGAGCATTTTTTGTGTTTGTAGATCTTATCCAAATCCCGGCCAGTAATTCAGGAGGGCATCTGGCTCACTTGGGAGGGGCCTTATTGGGCTATGTATATGCCAGGCAATTAACGAAAGGGAAGGATATTGGTGAAGGCTTTTCCAAGATGCTCGATGCTTTAGGGGCATTCTTTAAACCCAACGAGAAAAAAGCACCTATGAAAACTGTCTACAGGAAAGACAAGAGTGCTGCCAAATCTAAAGTAGATTACGACAAGGAAAGCAGACAGCGTAAGATCGATGCTATTCTGGATAAGATCAGTAAATCTGGTTACGAAAGCCTTTCAAAAGCAGAGAAGGATTTCCTCTTCAAAGCAGGCAAGGAGGATTCATAACACCCGCTGCTCAGTCTCATTAGATCATTAGAAGACAATCTATTCCATCTGCCAGCATATGGATCAATAAGCCTATGCCTATGATCCTCAAAGGTTTTATAAAAAGGAAAACAACATACAGGACCATAGCCCAGTACTGATGTAAAAAATGAAAATTTATACTACACCTATTGGGATCAAAAATAGGCGTAGCCAGCAGATGATCTACATCTATCAATATGGCAGCCAGCATAATTAAAATGATCCTTGCTCGGTTCTC
Organism: uncultured Flavobacteriaceae bacterium; assembly: GCA_963781045.1. Lineage (GTDB taxonomy): Bacteria > Bacteroidota > Bacteroidia > Flavobacteriales > Flavobacteriaceae > Muriicola. The sequence goes on from CAWAEX010000018.1 coordinate 36,080, forward strand.
TTTAAAAAATAGGAAACCTACCGCTATGGGAAGCATAAAATGAATACCGTAGTGAAGCATGAATCTAAGCATTGAGGAAAGATAAGGAAACCTCTTCTAAATAGGTCGGCGCTGCTGTTCCCTCGTTAAAGAGCAGGTCTAAAATGCTGAGGTTGCCTATAAACCCATGACGTTCAACAAATACCTGGGTATATGGAGCAGGATCAAATGAGACCGGTCTTTTTGCATTGACCATAAATCGCATATCTATGATATTCTCAGGATTAGGATCATAGACCGTTGTTTTAGATGATGGCATATTTAATTGAAGAAGTTCACATGCCAGCTCAATAGATCTAAGGTTAAAATCGAGTAAGAACTCAAAGCTGTCATTGAATAACGGAGCAAGTTCATCCTCGTAATATTCAAAAAATGGCGAAGATCGGTATGCAGTTTGTAGCGTGCGCCAGTGTTGTCGTTGCCAGGGATATTGGTTATCTACTTTTACATCTCTGTAAAACTGCTTGCCCTGTTCTCCGCCTACATGTTTTATGGGGATTGTCATCATATGTTTCCCTTGGTCCGTGCAGATATAGGTTCTATTCCTGTAGGTTTGTTTTTGAAAGTAATCATAAACCTCCCATAGGCATTTCCTTTGTGCAAGTAGTGCCATGCTGGCTATGTTGGGAAAATAAGTAGGATGAAGTAAAATCAGAGGATCCATATGCATCATTTACCTAACCCTTACTTTCATTAGGGGTTACTTTGTCTTTTTTCTACGTTTCCTGAAGAAATCGAATACAAACCAGGCAACCAAAGCCATTAGGAAATATTTAAAATAGGAAACGGGTTCACCTTTGCCATTAACGGTGGTAAAGATACGATCCCATCTGGGTTTCCAATGGGCAATACCTTCGTTGAAATTATCAAAGCTCAACCAAATAAAAATAGGTGTGCCAACAATATGATTCTCCGGAACGTAGCCCCAGGTTCTGCTGTCTTCTGAATGGTCGCGGTTATCGCCCATCATCCAGTAATAATCTTGTTTAAAGGTATAATTGTCTGCTACCTTGCCATTGATGAGAACCTGGTTTCCTGATACTGTTACCGTGTTGCTTTCATAATCCCGAATGATCTTTTTGTAAAGGGGTAACACCTTAAGACTAAGTGCAACTGTGCTTCCTTTTTTTGGCAAATAAATTGGTCCAAAGTTGTCATTGTTCCACTGATATACCTCACTTTGTGGAAAGATGTTATAACCGGGAACTCCTATTGGCTCAAGTATTTTGACGATTGAATCGATCTGAGGATCGGAGCGTAATTTATCCACCATCTCGTCCGTTAAGGTAGCTTGCCGCTCTCTATCCGTTATCTCTCTTAGGGAAAGGCGCAAAGCACGTATAACGTCGGTTGCAATTCCTTTGCTATCCGTAAGGATCACCGGGGGATTATTTTGATCATAAACCCCATAACCATATGTGCGTAGGGCATTACTTTGTTGTGGACTCAACGCCTGTGCAACATAGGTTCTGTTGAATTCTGACACGCCAGCTTCTATCAACAAGCGGGAAGAGACCCCTTTCTGAGCGTACAGGGTATAATCGTATTGGGGTTTGGCCCTGTCTGAAAGAACAAGCTGCTCCCCATTGATATAGACATATCCATTGCGTATCTCTAAAGAATCCCCTGGGAGACCAACACAACGTTTAACATAATTAGATTTCTTATCGATCGGTTTTATAACTCCTTTTTCCCTTTTAAAAAAGGCTCGTACAGTATCGGCAGGCCAACTGAAGACCACAATGTCGTTTCTATCCACCTTGGTGAATCCGGGAAGTCTAAAATAAGGGAGTTGAGGTTTATTCAAATAGGATCGGATACCAACAAAGGGAAGTGTATCATGCACCATAGGTGCCGCTATGGTGGTCATAGGGGTCCTGGCCCCGTAGTGAAACTTGCTTACAAAGAGCAGATCCCCTATACGCAAGGTGCGTTCTAAGGATCCTGTTGGAATAACATATGGCTGAATAAAATACGTATGTACAAGGGTGGCCGCCACTATGGCAAAAACAATGGAACTTACCCATTCACCTATGCCACTTTTGGGGTGTAAACTACGGTCCTTTAAGTGTTCTACATCTAAACTATAGTTTACGTAATATATGTAGAATCCCAGAGTTAGGATCACCAGCCAGGTATCGATCAAGCTATTTCGCCCAAAACTACGAATGGTCTCCACCCATATTACAGGAAACATGAGTAAGTTAATGATGGGAATAAACAGGAGGATCACCCACCAGCCGGGCCTGTTGATGATCTTCATGAGAACGATGGCATTGTAAACGGGAATTGCTGCTTCCCATGCCTGTCTACCTGCTTTTATATAAAGTTTCCAGGTTCCTAAAAAATGGATCACCTGAATTAGTAGAATAAATAGAATCCACTGTGTAGCGTTCATTCTTGCTTATTTTTTCTGTTAGACGCGGCAAGGTATCATTTTGTTACCATTTTTAACCCAGGTTTAACACGTCTTTCATACTAAAAACCCCTTTCTTTCCCTGAATCCACTCGGCAGCCACCACAGCCCCCAGGGCAAATCCTTCCCGGCCATGTGCAATGTGCTTAATACTGATCTGATCTTCAGTACCCGAATAACTAACTTCATGAGTTCCCGGTATTTCCCCTTCTCGATGAGAATGAATAGGAAGGGTATTTTTCCCTCTATGCTCCAGCGCCCATTTGGTAAAGTCAGTTTCACTTATGATCCCTTCAGCAAGTGTAATAGCTGTACCACTGGGAGCATCTATTTTATGAATGTGATGGGTTTCATCGATAGATACTTCATAGGTTTTTAAGTTGGCCATCATCCCGGCCAATACCTTGTTGAGCTCAAAAAATATATTGACCCCCAGGCTAAAATTAGACGCGTACAAAAAAGCTCCTTGCTGTTTTTTACACAGATCCACTACCTCCTCATACTGGGTCAACCATCCTGTGGTTCCGGAGATGACAGGTACCCCTGCCTTAATGCACCCTTTGATATTGTTAACTGCAGATTCAGGAACACTGAAGTCTATGGCCACATCCATATTATCGTAATCAATTTCTGTGGCGCCCACATCTATACGAGCCACTATATTATGGCCTCTTTTTTGGCTGATCTGTTCGATCATTTTACCCATTTTACCATACCCGAACAGTGCTATTCTCAAAGACTAAAATTTTATGGTTAAGGCAATGCCGTAATTGGGATCGGAAGTTATTGGATGATATTCCAAGTAGGGTTTAATATCCAAGCTTAGGTCATCGTCTACATTGAATTGCTTTAAATGCGCATCCACATTGGCATCTATGATGTTAAAGGCGTACAACCCAATGGTGATAAGAAGTGCAAGATCCCTATCTCGCTGATACCGTTCCTGCGCATCTTGTAAAGCCTCATCCGATAGATCCGGACTACCGGGTACAATGCCGCTGCTATTTACATCGTAGAACTCATCATCTATAAACCCCGCTCTACGCCTTTTGAAGGCAGTTCGAAATCGGTCGTAGAGATCATCGTTGTACACGTAGGCATATACTCCGGTCCCAATAGCTCCATAGACAATGGGCAGTTTCCAATATCGTTTGTTATAGATTTGTCCCAAACCTGGGAGAATGGCAGAGTAAAAGGCAGCTTTGCTAGGGCCAAGCGGATCTACCTTTTTCTTTTCTATTTTGCCCTCAATGACAATCCCTTTTTCTTTAAAATTTGTGCGAAGTGAATCTGCTGATGTCTTTTTGTCCTGTGCATTTATGAAAGCAACACAACAGAGAAGGACAGCAAAAAAAAAGATCGCTTATTCACCTGTGATCAATTTTTTGATTCGGTGTAACTCTTCCTTCGACTTGAACGAAATGGTCATTTTGCCTTTTTCATTGTCTGAAGTACTAAGAATTACCGGGGTTTCTAAAAATTGAGATAGGTCTATTTCACTTTGAACGATATACCTCGATTTAGCAATAGATTTAGAGCCAGACTTCTTAGCAATGCTTCCGGAATCATGGTATTTTCTAACTAATTCCTCCGTCTGCCTCACAGAAAGCGAATCGCCTATGATCTGTTCGTAAATCTCCAATTGATCCTCACGACGTTCAACATTCACCAAGGTACGGCCATGGCCCATACTTATGAATCCATCTCGAATGCCTGTCTGAATAATGGGATCTAATCGCAATAGCCTTAGGTAATTAGTGATCGTAGATCTTTTTTTACCAACTCTGTCACTCAACTTTTCCTGGGTAAGCTCAATTTCTTCAATTAATCGCTGGTATGAAAGTGCAATTTCAATAGGATCTAGATCTTGTCGTTGAATATTTTCAACCAAGGCCATTTCTAAGGATTCCTGATCGTTGGCAATACGGATGTAAGCGGGGATGGTTTCCAGACCGATCAATCTGGAAGCTCTGTACCTACGCTCTCCGGAGACCAGCTGGTATTTATTAAAATCGAGTTTGCGAACAGTTATAGGTTGAATGACCCCTAGTTCTCTAATGGAAGAGGCTAATTCCTGAAGTGCTTCATCGTTAAAGTTAGACCTGGGTTGAAAAGGATTTACATCGATCGCATCTAACTCCAGTTCTACGATGTTCCCGACAACTTTGTCTGCATTCTTATCAGCAACGGAGTTAATATCATTCTCCGGATCTTTTAAGAGGGCAGAAAGTCCGCGTCCTAACGCTTGTTTTCGTGTTGCTTTCGCCATTATACTTTCTCCTTATTTTTCTTGAGAAGTTCGTTGGCCATGTTGAGGTAATTGATAGCCCCTTTGCTGCTGGCATCATATTTTATAATACTCTCCCCATAGCTGGGCGCTTCTCCGAGGCGAACATTTCGTTGAATGATGGTGTCAAAGACCATGTCCGAAAAATGTTTCTTAACCTCTTCTACTACCTGATTAGACAAGCGTAAACGCGAATCATACATGGTGAGTAACAATCCTTCTATATCCAGATCCGGGTTATGGATCCTCTGAACACTTTTAATCGTATTCAATAATTTTCCAAGACCTTCCAGTGCAAAGTATTCACACTGTATTGGGATGATCACTGAATCTGCGGCTGTCAATGCATTAAGCGTTAATAACCCCAGAGATGGTGCACAATCTATCAGAATATAGTCATATTCCTCTTTGAGCTCCCTGATAGCCTGTTTCATCATGTATTCCCTGTCTTCCTTATCTACCAGTTCTATTTCTATAGCAACCAGATCAATATGTGAAGGAATAAGGTCAACATTAGGAGAGGAAGTCTTAATGATAGTTTCCCTGGCCAATTTTGTGTGTTCCAATACTTGATAGGTTCCTAATTCTACCGTATCAACATCAATACCAAGCCCGGAAGTGGCATTTGCTTGGGGATCTGCATCAATCAAAAGTACTTTTTTCTCCAAAACACCCAGCGAGGCAGCGAGGTTTACGGTAGTGGTAGTTTTACCAACACCACCCTTTTGGTTTGCAATAGCAATTATTTTGCCCATCATCATAGTAAGTTAGGGGTTAAAAATACGATTATTTGGCTAGCCAAAAAATGTATTTTGTTAACACAAAGTGAATAACTTATGAATTTGGAATCTAATGTAAACACCCAACCTACTTTGAGGTAGGTAGCAAATTATTTTTCCGTGTCTAAGAGTATTTCCAGGATCTGTATGGCTGCTTCACTGATCTTGGTTCCGGGACCGTAAACGGCTACGGCACCTGCATCGAACAAGAACTGATAGTCTTGCTTTGGAATTACACCCCCTACAATCACCATGATGTCTTCTCTGCCATACTTTTTTAATTCCTCCAGAACCTGTGGTACCAGGGTTTTATGACCAGCCGCCAGCGAGGAAACTCCCAGTATATGCACATCGTTCTCAACAGCCTGCTTAGCGGCTTCGGCCGGAGTTTGGAACAATGGACCAATATCTACATCAAACCCAAGGTCGGCATAACCGGTGGCTACCACCTTGGCCCCTCTGTCGTGCCCGTCCTGTCCCATTTTCGCGATCATGATCCTGGGACGTCTGCCATCCATTTCAGCAAAGGCATCGGCAAGATCACGTGCCTTTTTAAAGCTTTTATCGTCTTTTATTTCTTTGGAATACACTCCTGAAAATGTTTGAATTTTTGCGTTGTACCTCTTGAAGACCACTTCCAGAGCATCACTGATCTCACCCAGGGTAGCTCTTTTCCTTGCAGCATCTATGGCTAAAGCTAACAAATTATTTTCAGCTTTATCCTTCAGGTCTTTTCCTTTGTTCTCAGCAGCAGACGTTAGAGCATTCAGGGCTTTGGTCACCGCTTTACTATCTCGTTCTTTTTTTACTTTTTCGAGTCGCTCAACTTGCTGCCTGCGAACTTCGGCATTGTCTACTTCCAGGATCTGCATGAGTTCTTCCTCTTCAAGGCGATATTGGTTTACGCCAACAATTATATCCTTTCCGCTGTCTATCCGTGCTTGTTTTTTGGCCGCCGCTTCCTCTATCCGCATTTTTGGGATGCCTTCTTCAATAGCTTTTGTCATACCACCCAATGCCTCTACTTCTTCAATAAGAGCCCAGGCTTTTTTGGCTAAGGCATCCGTTAAGTATTCCACATAATAGCTTCCAGCCCAGGGATCTACCGTTTTTGTTATGTTGGTTTCCCTTTGCAGATATATCTGCGTATTCCTGGCGATCCTCGCGGAGAAGTCGGTCGGAAGGGCAATAGCCTCATCCAAAGCATTTGTATGAAGACTTTGAGTACCCCCAAAAGCCGCTGCCGCCGCTTCAATGGTTGTCCGCGCCACGTTGTTAAAGGGATCTTGTTCTGTGAGACTCCACCCACTGGTTTGGCAATGTGTTCTGAGGGCGAGCGACTTTGGGTTTTTTGGTTTGAATTGTTGTATAATTTTAGCCCAGAGAATACGACCTGCTCTCATTTTGGCGATCTCCATAAAATGATTCATACCAATGGCCCAAAAAAAGGAAAGTCTGGGGGCAAAGGTATCTATATCCAATCCCGCTTTTAATCCGGTCCTGATGTATTCCAATCCGTCTGCCAGGGTATATGCCAATTCAATATCTGCAGTGGCTCCGGCTTCCTGCATATGGTAGCCTGAGATGCTTATACTATTAAATTTAGGCATGTATTTGCTGGTATACTCAAAAATATCTGCAATGATCTCCATAGAGGGCCCCGGAGGATAGATATATGTGTTCCTCACCATGAATTCCTTAAGAATATCATTTTGAATGGTCCCCGCTAACAATTGAGGGGAAACTCCTTGTTCTTCTGCAGCGACGATATAGAAGGCCATTATGGGTAATACGGCACCGTTCATGGTCATTGAAACCGACATCTTATCCAGGGGGATGCCGTCAAAAAGTATCTTCATGTCCTCTACAGAATCTATAGCTACACCGGCTTTCCCAACATCGCCAACTACCCGTTCGTGATCACTATCATATCCTCTATGGGTGGGAAGATCGAAGGCTACTGATAAGCCTTTTTGACCCGCCTCAAGATTTCTTCTGTAAAAGGCATTACTTTCTTTAGCAGTAGAAAAACCGGCATATTGCCGTATGGTCCAGGGTCTTTGCACATACATGGTGGCATAAGGACCTCGCAGAAAAGGGGGCGCACCTGCAGCAAAATCGAGATGCTCCATAGCGTCTATTTCTGCCTTGGAATACTGTTTGTGAACATCGATACCTTCAGCAAAATGAAAAGAATCACTTTTAGACAATCGCCCTTTTAGCGATCCATTTGAGGGTAATTGGAGGTCTTGTACGTCTTTCCTACTCATTGTCAAGTCTTTTCTGTTCCATGGTTTCTGCCAACCTTTTTTCCAAAATAGGTTCTAGAAGGGTCTTTCCCGGTCTGGTTTTTAAAAATGGATAGATTTCAATATTCTCTTTCATGGTATCTTTAGGATTCACATATACATTGCTCCCCACTAAGACTCGTTCACCACTATCAAATTGTTGTTGATCTTTTTCCGCTTGTTCTCTGATCTTCTTTTGAATTGTATGTTGCTTGAGGGCTTTTAGATAGCCACCTGAAGCTTCAAGGTTTTTAAAGAGATGCAGGGCTTTTTCAGCCAGCTGATCTGTCAGGGATTCTATATAATATGCCCCATCTGCAGGATTTGAAACTTCTCCAAAATAGCTTTCATTTCGCAGTATCAATAACTGATTGCGGGCAATTCGATCTCCAAATTCGTTATCCTTATGATAGATCGCATCGTACGGAAGATTACAAATAGTATCTGCCCCTCCATTGATGGCCGCCATACATTCTGTGGTGGTTCGTAATAAGTTTACATTGTAATCGTACAGGGTCTTGTTTCGTTTACTCGGCTGTGCAATAATATGACAAGCTGCGGGGGCATTGTAAGAGGAGGCCAGGGTTTGCCATAGGAGTCGGAGGGCCCTTAATTTAGCGATCTCGAAAAAATAATCTGAATCTACCGCAACCTTAAAGATGGGCTCAGGAAAGTTTACAGGGTTCTGTTGGTTTCTAAAGAGATGCAAATATTCATTTGCCTGAGATAGCATATAGGCCAATTGCTGAACCCGATTGGCGCCCGCATTTTGATATAGTGCGCCATCTATTGCGATAGTATGGAATACAGGCAAGTCCTTTGCCATTTTCACCATGGGACTCATATCTTTTTCCATGGAATGTTGCCAGTTCCCTGTTCTTGCAAGGCTACCTAAAACATCCATATGGATAAAGAAAGTGGCACTTTTAGGTGTTTTAAACTTTGATAATTTTTCGGTGAATTCAGCAGAGACAAATCGCAGTTCCAGATGGATGGGTACCACAGAAAGATCGATTCCCTGTAACAGTTCCTCCAAATTAACTTCTGGAGAAGGAATTATAAAATACAAGCTCTCAGCACCCCTTAATAGAGCATCGGCAGCTTTTTTATTAGCAGGTTTCTCATTTTGAACATAGCATACCTGACCAATCTTCCAGCTAGTAGGAGTAGGTACGGGATGAGGGGGATGCTCCTTAAGATCCTCGGAATTATAAAAAGGTTTTACTTTAATATGATCCGGACCTTCCCACACCAAGCGGGCGTTGTAGTCTTCCCCTTTTAGCCCTGCCTGTATTTGCTGTTTCCAGGCTTTGGAGGAGACACCAGGAAAATTGTAAAACTTACTGCTCATCGTCATCCTGTTTATTTTTTAGACTATCCTCATATTCTATCAGGTAGATCTCCTCATTTTTCTTTTTTAAATAATATTGTTCCCTGGCAAATTTTTCCAATTCTTTGGGATCTGAAAGTTTTTCCAGTGTTTTTTTATCTTTTTCTATTTCACTTCTGAGGAATTCCTGTTGCTTTTCAAGGGTTTTGATCTGTTTTTTTAATTCCCGATGTATCATCAGTGAATTCGTATCAAAAAATACCATCCAAATAACAAATGCCGTTAAGACCACAACATAAATGTTGGTTACAACACCAAACCATTTTTTTGCTCTTAGATCTTTCAGTCCCATGGTGATCAGTTAAGTTTATCAGTTATAATAGTGCGAACAATGTCTACTGCTACCGTGTTGTATTTATTATTGGGAATAATGATATCTGCATATTCCTTGGTAGGTTCTATAAACTGATCATGCATAGGCTTTAAGGTTGTTTGGTAACGGGAGATTACTTCCTCAATATCCCTTCCGCGTTCATTTATATCGCGTTTTAGCCTACGGATAAGTCGTTCGTCAGAATCTGCATGAACATATATTTTAATGTCGAACATTTCCCTGATTGTCGGATTGGTGAGGATCAAGATGCCTTCCACGATCATTACCTTTCTTGGATGTGTCCTGATGATGTCTTTGGTACGGTTGTGTTTGGGGAAGGAATACACAGGCTGGTCTATGGGTTCGCCCTTTCGAAGAATGCTGAGGTGTTCACCCAATAATTCAAAATCGATGGCACGTGGATGATCAAAATTGATCTTGCTTCGTTCCTCATACGATAAATGAGACAGGTCATTGTAGTATGAATCCTGAGAAATAACGCCTACTTCCTCTTCTGGAATTTCATTGATGATCTGGTTCACTACCGTGGTTTTCCCGCAGCCAGTTCCGCCAGCAATTCCGATGATCAACATACTTGCATTGTTTTATTCAAAAATAAGGATTTGGATGCATATCTGTTGGTATAGACCAGTATCATTTTAGTGTACATAGGTATAATTCGCTGCTCTGTTAAAATATGATACAAATCATAGATTTGAGATCCTTATAAGATTAATTTTGTCACTATCAGAAAGTATAAATTAATTTATCGATCAGAAGTAAGTCAAAGGAAATAAAATTTTACGACCATCCTTTTTTTCTATATATTACCTTCATCTCAACCTTGAAATATTAAATAGCATATGTCTCAACGCTTTAAAGTCTCTGTTAATGAGACCTATGAGTTTTCCTTTACTGAGGAAGACCTTGTTTCACTCGATGCCCTTCAAACATCGCCATCCAAATACCATGTGTTAAAGGAAGGCAGGTCCTTCCCTGTGGAGGTAATATCTAATTCCTTTCATGATCGTACATATCTGATCAAAGTTAAGAATGAGACCTATGAGGTAACATTAAAGAATGAATTGGATCAACAGATCGCTGAGATGGGATTTTCTCTTGGATCTACTAAAAACATAAGTAATATAATGGCTCCAATGCCTGGCCTCATACTCGATATTAGTGTAAAGGAAGGGGAATTGGTTGCCGAGGATTCTCCTCTCCTTATTCTGGAGGCCATGAAAATGGAGAATATTATTACCTCCCCGCGGGAAGGTGTCATCAAAAGTATCACTGTCAAAAAAGGAGATACGGTAGATAAAAAACAATTACTGATCTCTTATGAGTAAACCTCTTTTAAGAATGAAAAAAATACTTGTTGCCAATCGCGGAGAAATTGCAATCCGGGTAATGAAAACAGCCCAAAAAATGGGTATAAAAACTGTGGCCGTGTACTCCTCTGCAGACCGGAATGCTCCTCATGTGAAATACGCTGATGAAGCCGTGTGGATTGGGGAAGCCCCTTCTAACCAGTCGTATTTGAATACTGCTAAGATCATTGAAGAGGCAAAACGCCTTAAGGTAGATGCGATTCACCCAGGCTATGGCTTTTTAAGTGAAAATGCAAATTTTGCTGAAGCTGTCACCAAAAGCGGAATTATCTTTATTGGGCCTAAACCCAAGGCTATAAGGATGATGGGTAGTAAATTGGCTGCAAAAGAGGCGGTAAAGCACTATGATATTCCAATGGTTCCGGGGATCGATGAGGCAATATCTGACGTAGAAAAGGCCAAATCTATTGCCAAAGAGATCGGTTTCCCGATCTTAATTAAGGCTTCAGCCGGTGGTGGAGGTAAAGGAATGCGCATCGTAGAAAAGGAAAAAGACCTGGCTTCCCAAATGGAACGCGCTATTTCTGAAGCTACTTCTGCCTTTGGAGATGGTTCGGTCTTTATTGAGAAATACGTAAGCTCACCCAGGCATATAGAAATACAGATCATGGCCGACAGTCATGGCAATATTCTCTATTTTTTCGAACGGGAATGCAGTATTCAGCGAAGGCACCAGAAAGTGGTGGAAGAAGCTCCATCGGCTATTCTTAGCCCTGAACAAAGACAAGAGATGGGGATAGCGGCAACCAAGGTTGCCCGAGCCTGTGATTATCTTGGAGCCGGCACGGTGGAATTCCTAATGGATGCTGAACTTAATTTTTATTTTCTGGAGATGAATACCCGCCTGCAAGTAGAACACCCCGTCACAGAGCTTATTTCCGGCGTAGATCTGGTAGAGTTACAGATCCGGGTGGCCAGGGGGGAAGCACTTCCCATGAAACAAGAGGATTTAAAGATAAATGGACATGCTCTAGAACTCAGAGTATATGCGGAGGATCCTCTTTCTAATTTTTTGCCTAGCGTAGGAACCCTGCATACCTATCGGCTTCCAGAAGGGGAAGGTATTCGCGTAGATAATGGATTTGAAGAAGGTATGGAGATCCCCATTTATTACGATCCTATGCTAGCCAAATTGATCACCTATGGAAAGAGTAGGGAAGAGGCCATACAGATCATGATAAAGGCCATTGATAATTATATTGTAGATGGGGTACAAACCACGCTTCCGTTTGGCCGCTTTGTCTTTGAACACGAAGCTTTTAGATCTGGAAATTTTGACACTCATTTTGTAAAGAATTATTACTCTCCGGAAATCCTAAAACAAAAGGCCGAGGAAGAAGCTGAAATTGCCGCCCTCATTGCACTGAAACAATACCTGGCGGATCAAAAAATACTGAGAATCCCAACTCCATAAAAATGAATACAACGAAAAAAAAATTAGAAGACCGAATTGCCCAGGCCTTACAGGGTGGGGGTCAGAAACGTATCGATAAGCAGCATAAGAAAAAAAAGCTGACCGCCAGAGAACGTGTAGAATATCTTTTGGATGAAGGATCGTTTGAGGAAATGGGCATATTGGTTACCCATCGTACTACAGATTTTGGGATGGAGAAAGAAATTTATTACGGTGATGGAGTTGTAACCGGTTACGGAACCATAGATGGAAGATTGATCTATATCTATGCGCAGGATTTTACCGTATTTGGAGGAGCACTTTCAGAAACACATGCAGAAAAGATCTGCAAGATCATGGATCTGGCGGTGAATGTAGGGGCTCCGGTAATCGGACTTAATGATTCAGGAGGAGCGCGTATTCAGGAAGGCGTTCGATCGCTTGGCGGATATGCCGATATATTTTATCGAAATGTAAAGGCATCAGGGGTTATTCCGCAGATTTCAGCCATCATGGGCCCCTGTGCGGGAGGAGCAGTATATTCTCCTGCCATCACAGATTTTACCCTTATGGTAGAAGAAACAAGCTATATGTTTGTGACAGGTCCCAACGTAGTTAAAACGGTGACCAATGAAGAAGTTACTTCCGAGGAACTAGGTGGTGCAAGTACACATGCAATTAAATCTGGTGTGGCTCATAAAACATCAATAAATGATATTGAATGTCTTGAAGATGTTAAGAAATTACTGAGCTATATGCCGCAAAGCAATCGCGAAAAAGCTAAAGACCTTCCTTATGAAATAGGGGAAGAGGTACGGGAAGTTTTAGACGGACTGGTGCCTGAAAACCCGAACAAGCCCTATGATATGCATGAGGTAATTCAGGGTCTCATTGATGCCGATAGTTTTTATGAGATCCATAAAGACTTTGCTGAGAACATAATTGTAGGTTTTGCTAGGCTTGCTGGCAGAAGTATTGGTATTATAGCTAACCAACCGATGTTTCTGGCAGGAGTCCTGGATGTAAACAGTTCCAGGAAAGCAGCAAGATTTACGCGGTTTTGTGATAGTTTTAATATACCCCTTCTTGTTTTAGTTGATGTGCCAGGTTTTTTACCCGGGACGGACCAGGAATGGAATGGGATCATTGTAAATGGAGCCAAGTTGCTCTATGCCTTAAGCGAAGCAACAGTTCCAAGAGTAACCGTAATTACACGGAAAGCCTATGGAGGGGCTTATGACGTTATGAATTCTAAGCATATAGGAGCCGATTTCAATTACGCCTGGCCCACTGCAGAGATCGCGGTAATGGGTGCAAAGGGTGCCAGTGAGATCATTTTCCGCAAAGAAATAATGGAAGCTGAAGATCCGGTTCAAAAATTAGCCGAAAAAGAGGCAGCTTATGCAGAAAAATTTGCGAATCCTTTTAGGGCTGCAAAAAGGGGATTTATAGATGAGGTCATTGAGCCAAAAGATACACGGCGAAAACTGATTAAGACCTTTCGCATGCTCGAAAAAAAGGAAGTAACATTACCGATAAGAAAGCACGGAAATATTCCCTTATAATCTAAATTTTATTGTTGAGCTGTCTTAACATGGCAAGTATACTACTCCGGAAGAGGAGTCTTTGCTGGCTCCTGTAACCGAATGCAGTACGTTGATCTCCTGTTCCAAACGCAAGACACCCATAAGACAAAAAATTAGCGCTTCTTTAAATTCAATTAGCTGATTAGAAGGGATCTCAAGTTTGATATTTTTTCCCAGTTTGTCTTGCAAAACTTCGGTCAGGTAGGTATTAAAAGCACCTCCCCCTGTGATCAATAAGGTTTTTTCCTTTTTAATTTTAAGCAATTTTAGTTGACGGGCGATCTGTTCACATATATGATGAACCGATGTGTGCAATAAGGATTCAATGGAAGCGTCTTGCGCTTTGATCAATGGAACAATTTCTTTTGAAAACCATTCATATCCTGTAGATTTTGGGTAGGGCAGTGCGTAATAAGCAAGAGAATTTAATTGCTCAAACAACTGCGGAAGCAATGATCCCTTGCGTGCCAAGGCACCTCCTTTATCATAGGTTAATCCTTCACCTGCCGCAATATAGTTGAGTAACATATTGGCTATCCCAATATCATAGGCTATTCTCTTATCATTCAGAACAAACGAAATATTGCTAATTCCTCCAAGATTGAGGCAAAAATCATAGGATCCAAATAGCATATGATCACCTATTGGAACAAGCGGAGCTCCTTGCCCACCCAAAGCTACATCGTTCGTTCTATAATCGCATATGGTTTTGATACCACAGGCGTTGGCCAAATGCTGACCCGAACCTATTTGAAAGGTTAGGCCTTTAACAGGTTGGTGATGCACCGTATGCCCATGGCTCGAAACAAAATCAACTTCTAACTTTTCTTTCTCAATAAATCGCCCAACTTGTTCTCCCAGCCATGTGCCATATTCATTGTGCAAACAAAGTAATTGATCCGCGGGCAAACGAATAGCTTCATGTAAGCGAGTCACCCGTGTTTTACTATAAGGGATACTTTTCGTCTTTTCAATCTTGAACTCCCATCTGCTCAATGGTTTCCAAATATGACAATACACAAGATCGAGTCCATCCAGCGATGTGCCAGACATCATTCCAATACCTTTATATATCTTCATACTGCTCTCTTATAATGACACAGGCAATGTACCAACAGCCTTTGTATTGCCTAAAAAATGTGCTGCTGCATTTTCTTCGAAACCCTTTAGATCCTGGTAGGCAATGATTATCGCAGATACCTTTTCCAGGGGCAACAACCTGAGGAAATACGGATTTCCAAACAAATATAAAACTACGTCATATTTGCGAATAAGTTCAATAATAATCTCTAGTTGATGAGGGTCCATGCCAAAACTATTCTGCGGTTTTATACTGGGAGGATATACCGCGATCAGAAGTTTGGAATTTGCGCCAAGGGCCAATTTTATCACCTCAAGAGATTGATCGCGTACCAACAAATTCTGGCTTTCGGTATTCTCAATAACAATATCGAAAAAGGCGGTTTGTTTGCTTTTGCCAAATTGGATTCCGTAAAAACCAGATCCTATAAATTCTGAAAGTATTTCCTGCGAGCCTTTGTAGAATGTAAGACATTTTGTTGCTATGAGTGCGTTCAAAGGATCAGGATCACTCACTACGGGAAGATTGGTTGAAGCCTGGTTCATCGCTTTCATTTTTAATGCCCAGACCCTCTTAAAGCTCTTTTCAATTTGAGAATTAGTCGCTTCTTTTAAGATAGTGTCGATCCCTTCTTTGACGTTTTCTGCAAAACAAAGGATATCATTTCCGGCGTTAAAAGCAGCCCATTCCAGTCCACCCTTTTTTGGGAAGGATTTGGAAACACTATGCATGTTCAAAGCGTCTGAAACTATCACTCCATCATATCCCAACTCTCCTCTAAGCAATCCTTTGATGATCTCGCCCGAAACAGAAGCTGAGACCTGTTTTCCTTTGGTAAAAGCGGGTACAGATAGGTGTCCTACCATCACCGCGTCTACATTACTTTTGATCAATTCCATAAACGGATAGAGTTCTTGCTCAAAGAGGTCTTCTCTGACATTTATCGATCACGGGTAGGCCCAAATGCGAATCTGTGGCGGTATCGCCATGTCCCGGGAAGTGTTTAGCACAACTGAGGATCCCTGCTTCCTGCAATCCTTTGGAAAAGGCAATTGCGTTTGTGCTAACGTCTTTTTTATTACTTCCAAAAGATCTGTATCCAATAACAGGATTATTCGGATTATTATTGACATCTGCTACTGGGGCAAAATTCCAGTGAATGCCGGCAGCTTTGCAATCGCTACCTATTTTTTTCCCACCTCATAGACTAATTGTGGGTCATGTGCGGCCCCCAGGGTGATGGCATAAGGGTATTGAGGTGTTTCTTCAACTCGCATAGCAAGACCCCATTCTGCATCAATACTGATCAGGAGCGGGTATTTGGCCGCTGCGCTATAACGGGCAATCAATTCTTTAAGGACCTGAAGGCTATTCGCGTTGTAGTTACTTTCTTTTTTCCTTCGTAATTTGTAGCTGCACTGGCCCTGCTGTGAAAAAAACAAATACCGCCAATGCATTCATTGCGTATCAAGGACTTTCAAAGATCTTGATTTCAGCCTCAGAATCATTAATAAAGGCTGCGGGCATAAAAAATTGACCTACTTTTTCTCCGATAGAAAGTGCTCTCTGAGCCTCACCGTATGTCATAGTATTATGCGGTTGAGTTGTCTGCTCCTTTTTTACCGTAATCGGGAGGATATTTAAGATATTTCAAAATAAATATTGCTGGCAATGCCCCGATGACCACCCATACAAAGAATCCATCATACCCCAACCATTCCTGTATGTAACCACTTACAAGCCCTGGTAGCATCATTCCCAAGAGCCATAAATCCGGTTGCAAGGGCATAATGTGAGGTTTTAGAAACCCCCTCTGCAATGTAAATTAGATAAACCATAAAACCGGCGATACCAAAACCGTAACCAAATTGTTCCAATACAACTGTTGTTACCACCGCTACAATATTGGTAGTATTTGTTATCGCCAAAAAGGCATAAAAAGCATTAGGTACATTTATGGCCAGAACCATAGGCAACATCCATTTTTTTAAGCCATCCTTAGAGATTAAAATACCACCAAGGATTCCTCCAATAGTTAGCATAATAACCCCCACGGTTCCATAAATGGTGCCTACTTCCGCAGTGGAATAACCTAGTCCGCCATCTGCTGTAGAATCTAAAAAAAATGGCGAGGCCATTTTCACCAATTGTGATTCCCCTAATCGAAAGAATAGCACAAAAGCCAGGGCCAATCCCATTCCTGTTTTATTGAAGAAGGAGGAAAATACCTGAAAGAAGCCTAGTGGGTTTTTCTTTCTCAATGGCATCTGAAGATTCAAATTTAGGAGTCACAAAAAAATTGGCAATGGTTAAACTAAGCATTAAGACTGCCGAACAGATCATTGTTACTGACCACGCCTTGGTGTTATCTCCATAATAATTCTCTAAAAAACCGGCAAGAATCACCAAAAGCCCTTGCCCAGTAACGTTGGCCAATTTGTAAAATACACTACGTATACCTACAAAAAAAGCTTGTTTGTCTTGGGTAAGACCTATCATGTAATAGCCGTCAGAAGCCACGTCATTAGTAGCGGAGGCGAAGGCAACCATCCAGAAACAAGCCAGGGTTGTGACAAAAAATATGTTGGTTGGCAATGTTAATCCTATTCCTAGAAGAGCTATTGATGCGATAAACTGCATACCAAGAAGCCAATTTCTCTTTGTGCTTATTAAATCTACAAAGGGGCTCCAGAGGGGTTTTATTACCCATGGTAAATACAACCAGCTCGTATATAGCCCAATATCTGCGTTACTGATGCCTAATTTTTTGTACATAATAACCGAAACGGTTACCACCATAACAAATGGTAGGCCCTGTGTAAAATAGAGTATGGGGATCCATGCCCATGCCCCTTTATTTTTTTGTATCATGTAACAGTATCAAGGCTAAATTTAAAACTTTCACAGGGCTTAAAGCTCTTCATTTTAAAAAAAGACCATTCATTCAATTTCCTTTTTATCCGGAGATGTTTTTTATCACATAAAATGATATCTGACAAATCCTTCCATTGCTTCGTATTCAGCTAGTCCCAGGGCATTGTAATTATAGGCTGTTTCCTTATTTCGCTGTTCGGCACGTTGCCAGAATTCTCTATTGTCATTCCCGGGAAACATAGCACTATCTTTTTGGGACTGATGTTTAAAAATGGCATTTTTCTTTCGCTGCATGTCTTTAGGACCAACAGGAACTGACATTTCCATATCGGCAATATCCCATTCCTGCCAGGCACCTCTATACAACCATACATAACAATCTTTTATCCAGGCAGCTTTTTCTTTGACTAGTCTATCCAGTGCTTTGTAAATGATATTCAGACACACCCTGTGTGTACCATGCGGGTCGGAAAGGTCACCGGCTGCAAATATTTGATGAGGCTTTATCTTTTGCAGCAGTTGATACGTCTGTTCTATGTCTGCCTCGGAATAGGGTTTTTTCTTCACCGTACCGGTTTCGTAAAAAGGCAGATTTTGAAAGTGAGCATTCTCTTCTTTTACCCCGCAATACCGGCAGGCAGACAGTGCTTCACCTTTGCGAATCAACCCTTTAAATTGTTGTATTTGAGGACTATCTACCTGTCCCGGATGTTTCTGATCTAGAAATGCTCTAACTTCTTTAAATTGTTTTTGCAGTGCCTTATTGTCTTTGTGAATATCCTTGGCAAAATCCAGGAACCGGATCACTTCATCATCAAAGACCGCTATATTTCCTGAGGTCTGGTAGGCTATGTGAACATCATGTCCCTGATCTACCAGTCGTAATAGCGTACCTCCCATGGAGATTACATCATCATCTGGATGCGGGCTGAAGATAAGCGATGTTTTTGGGTACGGATCTTTGCGTTCCGGCCTATTACTGTCATCTGCGTTAGGTTTTCCACCTGGCCAACCTGTAATGGTTCGCTGTAGCTGGTTGAAAACGATAAGGTTGATATGCTCTGCAGATCCTATTTCGGCAACCAGACTCCCCATACCGTGTTCATTGTAATCCTCATTGGTTAGTTTTAGGATAGCCTTATTTAGTTTCCCAGAGAGCCAGATTGAGGCTTTTTTTGTCAAGGTATCATCCCACTGACATTCGCTTACAAGCCAGGGGGTATTTACCCTTGTTAAACCAGAGGCGGCTGCCTCATCGAGGATAAAGTCACAATTTGGATGATTTTGAAGGAAGGTAGCAGGCACGGATTCCCGAATTGGGCCTTCCACAGCCTGATTAATGATACCGGCCTTGCCTTCACCCCACGCCATGAGTATGATACGTTTAGCAGAGAGGATGGTTCCAACACCCATTGTGATTGCACGCGAAGGGACGTTTTCCAAACCAAAGAAGTCACTTGCTGCATCTAGTCTCGTTACCCTGTCCAGTCTTACCATTCTGGTTTTACTGATAATGGAGGAGCCCGGTTCATTAAATCCAATATGCCCTGTTCTACCAATCCCCAGAACCTGAATGTCTATTCCCCCTGCCTTTCTGATTTTTTCTTCGTAGGCGTTGCAATAGTCGCGTACGTCTTCCTTTTCAAGAGTGCCGTCAGGGACGTTTATGTTTTCTTTCTTAACATCGATGTGATCAAAAAGATGTTCGCGCATAAAACGTACATAACTGTGAATTGAATCTGCTTTCATAGGGAAGTACTCATCCAGATTAAAAGTGACCACATTCTTAAAGCTCAAACCTTCTTCCTTGTGAAATTTGACCAGGATATCATAAACCTTGGTAGGGGTAGAACCGGTGGCAAGTCCTAAAACAACCTTTTTTCCACTTTTTTGCCGCTGCCTTATTAGATCAGCAATTTCGTTGGCAACGTAAAAAGATGCCTCCTCAGAGTTAGTGTGAATATGTGTTTTGATCTTTTCAAACTTTTGTGATTCCTCGTCAGTTGGGAAAGAAATACCTTCAGGTAAAAGAGCAGGTGATATCATAATTAGCTTACATATTGTTTTATACGAGGCAAAAATAGAAAATAAAATTTATAATTGCAGTATTTTGCAATAAAAAATGCAATAAAATGCAATAAATAGATTAAATTTGTATAAAACAAGAACAAAACGGCATAATATTGAATTGAGTATCTTTGCCTAGAAAGCGTTTCCTACATGTTAAAAGAAGAAAGACAACAGCTAATATTAAATGAAGTTGAATTACACAATAGGGTGTTGTTAACAGACATTGCCGAGCATCTCGAAGTTTCTGTAGATACAGTTCGCAGGGATGTGAAGGAGCTAGATGCAGAAAGCAAATTGAGGAAAGTACATGGGGGTGCCATATCACTGGGGTATTCCCATACTGCCTCACGCAGTACCAATGTGTATGCCCTGAATGAAAAAATGGTGATTGCCACGAAAGCTGTGACGCTTCTTAAGGATGGTGCTGTTATTTTTATTGATGGCGGAACAACCTGTCTTGAGATGGCCAGAACAATTCCACCAAAACTAAATCTGACTTGTTTTACTTATAGTCTGCCCGTGGCTCTGCAACTTGCCGGGATGCCCAATGTGGATCTTATTTTTATTGGAGGCCGAATCTCTAAGGATGCAATGATCTCTAACGGTTCCTATACAATTCAACGCTTATCTGAAGTTAAATTCGACTATGGATTTATTGGGACAGGATATGTGGATTCTTTACATGGGCTTACTGAGTTCGACTGGGATGTGGTTCAGCTTAAGAAAGCTGTTATCCAGGCTTCCAAAAAAACAATACTTTTGTGTATCTCTGAAAAACTGAATTCCCAACATCGTTTTAAGACCTGCGATATCAATGCCATAAATACGATGATCACAGAACTTCAACCAGAGAATACCCTTTTAAATCTATTTAGAAATCAGGACATCCGTTTATTGTAATTATGACCAACTTTAAGAAAATAACTGAAAATTCCTCGGAACATGAGAGTCTCGAACTGATGTCTACCGCAGATCTTCTGACTAACATAAATATGGAAGATCAGAAAGTGGCAAAGGCAGTATCCACTGTCATTCCTCAAATTGAGACCCTGGTAAATGCTCTTGCCGAGCGATTTCTAAAAGGAGGTCGCCTTTTCTATATAGGTGCAGGAACCAGCGGAAGGCTCGGTATCCTGGATGCCTCAGAAATTCCACCAACCTTTGGGCTTCCGCATGATCGCGTTATTGGCCTCATTGCAGGTGGCGATTCTGCTATCAGGAAAGCAGTAGAATTTGCCGAAGATGATACCCAACAAGCATGGAAAGACCTTCAGGAATTTGATATAAATGCGTTAGATACAGTGGTTGGTATAGCTGCCTCCGGAACTACCCCCTATGTACTGGGAGGAGTAACTGAAGCCAGGAAACAAGGACTTTTAACGGCTGGTATCACCAATAACCCCGGTTCTCCGTTAGCTAAGGCCGTGGAAATTCCCTTAGAGATCAACGTAGGTCCAGAATTTGTTACCGGGAGTACGCGAATGAAAAGTGGTACTTCACAAAAACTCGTTCTTAATATGATCTCAACAGCCCTTATGATCCGCATAGACCGGGTTAAAGGGAATAAAATGGTGAATATGCAACTGAGTAATAACAAATTGGTAGACAGGGGTACCCGCTATTTGATGGAAGGCCTGCAATTAGATTACAAAGAGGCTTCACAGGTCCTAAAAAGATTCGGATCGGTAAAAAAGGCTATGGATAACTATAAGAAGTAATTTTATCTTGGTCCTATTTCAGCTACTTCTTCCGGGCTTACCATTTTTTCAGCAGTGTTTCCCCAGGAGGTAAGAATGTAATTCATCACATCGGCAATTTCCTGCTCTTCCAGACCCAGAGGCATCATAGTATTGTCATAGGTAATTCCATTAACTATCATCGGGCCGCGTTGTCCAAATTTTATACCTCGAATACTGGCCGTTAAGTTGGTAAGTAAATAATCCGACTTGGCCAGTGGTGGATACACATAGGGCACGCCTTCGCCGGTAGGAAGGTGACAAGTAACGCAGAAGTCCTGATAAATAACGGCTCCTCTTGCCTTACTTTCCTGAAATGAACTATCCTGTTGTAGCCCAAGAAAAATCCCTGTTATTACTATCGCAAAAACAACCAATACAATTTTCATGAACATATAAAAAGTACTGTTGATTTACGATTTTGGAACTAATTTGTAAATACCTTTTCCTTCTACTGCCACATAGATATAACCGTCCGGACCTTGTCTTACATTTCGAACTCTTCCTATATTTTCAAGTAATTTTTCGCGATAGGTAACTTTCTCGCCTTCTAGTTGCAGTCGTTCCAGATATTGAAATGAGAGAGACCCTACCAAAAGGTCGCCCTTCCAATCCGGATACACATCTGAGGTAATAAATGTCATGCCACTTGGCGCAATGGATGGCACCCAGTAATAAATGGGTTGTTCCATTCCTTCCATTTCAGTTTTGTCCGTAATAGGAGTTCCGCTATAATTGATCCCGTAAGTGATCACCGGCCAGCCATAATTGGCACCCTTTTTAACAATGTTGATCTCATCACCGCCTCTTGGACCGTGTTCATGGATCCAGATAGCACCTGTTCCCGGATGTTTAAGCATCCCCTGGGGATTTCTATTTCCGTACGTATAAATAGCTTTTTTTGCACCAGTTTCATTTACAAAAGGATTATCCTGTGGAATGGACCCATCATCATTTATCCTGTAAACCTTACCACCGTCTCGAGTTATGTCTTGCGGATTTACATCCCTTTCCCCTCTTTCCCCTATAGAAAAATACAAATAGCCATTATTATCGAATTCCAGTCGGGATCCAAAATGCTGACCTTTTGTAGTATTAGGACCTGCCTTGTAAAGAACTTCAAGGTTGGTAAGTGTATTGCCTTCCAATTTGGCCCTGGAAATAGCCGTATGCCCGCCTTTATCAGTGCCTTCTTCCGAGGAATAGGACAAATAGATCCACCCGTTATCTTCATAATTAGGGTGTAGCTCAATATCCATTAAGCCTCCCTGCCCTCTGTAATATACTGCCGGCATATTAGATATATTTATCTTTTCACCATCCTTATAATGGATCAATTCCCCCGATTTCTCAGTGATCAACATACTACCATCTGGCAAGAAAGCCATACCCCATGGGATTTGAAGGTCATTTACGATTAATTCGGCCGAAATGATTGTTTCCTCGGGTGTTTTTATTGAATTATCAGATTTTTGGGCACAGGATGTGAAGGTCATTACAACGAATAAACAGCTAATTAGGATACTTTTTTTCATATTCAAACGTTAAATTATTTAATAATAGAAGGTCTTTATGGACCAAAGATAAATAGAAAACTATAAGTTCAATAACTACGCTCTGAATATACTGACCCCAAATCAACATATTCTTGCCATAATATGGATTAACCTATGCTCCCTAAAAAATCTAGGCATTTTGTGTATGCCGTGCTTTGGTTGGCTTTTTGTATCGTAGGTACTTCAGCCCTCGCAAATCCAAACATATACAGGTTTATTTCAAAGCTCGATAGCACAGCTAAGTTGGAGGTAGTGTCCAGTGATGATGCTGTTTCAGAGGCTGATCTCTTGGTGACCAACGCCACGTTCAGTCCCGAAATAATGATCTCGGAGGCATCTCCCATGTTTGTTACTATAATACTTGGAGCCAACGAGGAGGTTACCTGTCCTAACGACGGTAGCACATTGGCTAAATTCTTCCTTTGTGGTACCAGTGATGTTAGAACCATAAGTTTAAGTCAATCTGGTTCTTCCTACGAATGGCAAAAATTAGATCCTAACCGTTGTGCTGCCTCCGTTATTGAGGATTGTGCAAATACAACAAATACATGTTATGACACTGTAGGTACCGGAGCAACCTATGATCTGTCTAGCAGTGGGGAATTCAGGGTACGTGTAGACGGCGGACAGTACTATTACTTTAAATCTACCCTCAATCCGCTGAATCCGCAACTTATTAAGGAAGATATTATCTGTGGTAACCCGGGAAGGGTAGAGATCACTAATGTACCTGCTGGTTATGAATATAGTCTTAACAGCCCTGCAGGTCCTTACCAGGACACTCCGTATTTTGATATTACCGCACCTGGTAATTATATGGTGTGGGTTCGACTTAAGAATGTTTCGGCAAGTTCTTGTTTATTTCCTTCTAATACAGTTACGGTTGCAGACCTTAATATCAATGTAGATGTCACGGCCAACGATATATTATGTAGTGGTCAACTTGGTAGTATTGATGTACAAGTTACGGGAGTTCCTGGCTTTTTTACATATAGACTTATCAAAAATGCAGTAACCGTAGATACTTTTGGACCCGATGCTGCAGGCAATTACACCTTTGCAAATGTAAGTCCTGGCACCTATAGTGTACGAGTGGAAACTAATAAGTGTAACGAGCTTATTACCCTTGATGTAAATTCCAATCCTATTGTTATAGGTAATGGTATAAGTCCGATCGCCGTTTCTGCCACCGCAAATGATAGCTTTGGTTGCGGGGCCGCCACGGTAGACGTAACCCTTGATACTTCAGGAGGTACTTCACCCTACAGATATAGTCTGGATGGTGGTGTAAGTTTTAGCGCACCGTATGCACCTTCAACCGTTTTTACGGTAAGTGCTGCCGGTACCTATAATATTTTAATTGAAGATGCCAATGGTTGTACAAAAACGGCCAGTGTGGATGTACAAGATCTTCCACCACCGGTATTTACAGTTACAACACTCGATGCTAATTGTGGAGGGATCAACGATGGAAGTATAACAGTTAATATTACCAATGGATTTGGGTATAATTTAGAGTACAGTAATAATAATGGGGTAAGCTACCAGAGTAGTAATGTATTTACCGGCCTAGCTCCTGGCAGCTATGACGTAATGATCCGCTACCAACAAGGTAGTTTTATCTGTACAACTCCGGCAACTATCGCAACTGTTGGAACACCTTCGAATATCACCGCCACTGCTACGGCCGATTCTGTGCCTAGTTGTTTGAATGAAAATGGCGGCCAAATTACTATTTCCGGAGTTTCCGGAGGTACAGGACCTTATGACTATAGCCTTGGAGCCGGATTTAGCGGAACAACAGTATTTACCAACCTTGGTGTGGGGACCTATACCCCGCAGATCAGAGATGCAAATGGTTGTGTACAAAGCTTGGCACCCATAGTTTTCAATGCTTTAAATAAGCCTACGGATATGGATTTTACCATTTCCAGTATCGATTGTCTTACCAGCACTGCCTCGGTTACCGTAGCTGTTACAAATGGTACGGCACCTTTTACTTATGAAATTATTGCTCCGGCAGGTAGCGCCATCAACAACGGAAATAACCCTGTTTTTACAGGTTTGGGATTAGGTACATATACTTTTAGAGTAACCGATAATGAAGGTTGTTCATACGATGAAGTATTTGCGATAACGGATATCAGTTCAATTTCAGTACAAGCCCAGGCAACCAAAGTGGTCACTTGTGTTGGAGATAGCGATGGTGAAGGACGATTTTTAGTCGATGGTTTTGCAACTACCTATAGTTACAGCATAGATGCCGGACCTTTAAACACGGGTGAATCTAACGGCATTATATCCCTGACCGGTTTAAATGCCGGCAGTTATGTAATTACCGTTACTGATGAGGATACGAATTGTTCTGATACAGCTACACTTGTTATTCAGGAACCTGCGGTTGCTTTCGCGATCGGCAGTCTGAATGTAACTCCAATGAGTTGCCAGAATGGGAATATTGGTAGCGTTACCATCAATACTGTAGGTGGATGGGGTGGAAATCGGTACACCCTTACTCAACCTGACCTATCAACCAGAGGGCCAAAGAACGGTAATACTTTTTCCAATTTAACTTTAGATGGTCTGTACCAGGTTAGTGTTACAGATGCAAACGGTTGTACCATTACGGATAGCTTTACCCTTACCGTATTAGCAGCCCCGGTTTTAACTATTGATACTGCGTCTAGTGATTATTGCTATGACAATGTAGACGCAGGCTACCATTGCAGTAAATGCTGCAGGGGGATTACCACCTTATCAATATAGAATTAACGGCGGACCTTGGGTAGGAGGGAGTTCCTTTAATGGACTTACCCCAGGTGCCTATTCAATAGAAGTGGCAGATGCCAATGATTGTAGAGATACCGTTTCTGTTACTATTGAGCCCGAAATTTCGGCTATTGCGACAACCATTACTGAACTAAATTGTGGTGGTCCACCAGCTGAAATACAAGTTGTAATTAGCGATGGGTACCCTTCGGGAGGTGACTACGATATTTACGAAGTAAGTATAGATGGGGCACCTTATACATCTAGTGCAACTAATATTACAGGAAACTCCTTTGTCTATAGTATTCCTAATGATGGTTCTATAATCGCCGATACCACCTTCCAGTTCTTAGTGACAGATAGCAGAGGATGTACTACAGAAACAAATGTGGTTACTATTTCACCCCCGGAATCTATAGTGGGAACGGCTACTCCAACAGATACCACCTGTGGGGAAGATAACGGGATTATCACATTAACACCTGATACCACTTTTGGGGTACCTCCCTATGAATACAGTAACAATAGCGGAGCTACTTTTGGACCTCAGAATGTGTTTTCTGGCTTTGCCCCCGGAGTATACAATACCTTTATGATCCGTGATAGCCGTGGATGTACCACACCTTTGCTTTCAGCTACCATCAATGCCAGTATTGCAATAGACGCTACTGTTGTAGCTAATGATGCTGTCTGTGCCGCGCCCACAGTAGAAGGATCTATTGATGTTACAGGTGTTGCTAACGGTACTTCCTTATATACGTATATCTTACAAGATATAAATGGAGTGACGATTACTACCGTTGGCCCAACAGCGCTTACGGCAGTTAATTTTTCAAATTTAGTACCAGGTACCTATACTGTCATTACTCAGGATGCTTCCGGATGCGAGGACAGGGATACAGTTACCATAATACAAAATCAGATTATCCTTACACCGCTTGATGTGCCACCACTTAACTGTACGGATCCCTGGATTACGTTATAGATTACAGGCCAGTGGCGGTACAGGCACCTTACTTATTCGGTTTAGTAGGTGATCCCCTGGTTCCGGCCAATGTTAATGGGATTGATATCCATGATTTTGCAGGGCAGGTAACTTTTGGCGTAACTTATTTTGTCCAGGTTCAGGATGCATTGGGATGTATCTATATAGAACAAATTGATCCAATAGTAGGTCCTTCACCACTTTCAGTGATTGCAACCGCTACTTCGGCCGCATGTGCGCCTAATGCCAATGGAACGATCGACTTTCAGGTGGCTGGAATTGGATCGCCTGCAGATATTACTATTTCATTGCAGGATACCAATACCGGGGCAATAATCAGTGGACCAACATCACTGACGAACGAACCTATTCCTTACAATGGCTCATTTACTGGATTGCCGGCAGGGAACTATCAGATCATCGTTCAGGATGATAACACAAGTTGTAATGCAAGTACACTCGTAGATATTGTTCCCAACGTACCGGCCATTGTTATTGATGATAACCAACCCGCTAATTGTAATGTAGGTGCCCTGGTTACGGTGAGAGGAAATGGAGGAACACCAGCTTACGGTTTTGCATATGTCCCAACAGGAAATCCAGCCCCTGGCGTGTTTACCGCTCAGACCACCTATGAAATCCCCGGACCATATCCTGCCGATTATGATTTCTACGTGCAGGATAGTTTTGGCTGTACAAGCTTTACGACGGTTACGGTTACCACAGTTCCCGGAGTTCCTACTCCTACAGTGGATGTAAGTAATCAATGTACGGCCGTTGCAAATTATACCATAGATGTAACCAGTCCTTTAACAACAGGTCCGGCCCCCGAAGATACTTTTCAATATGATATAGGCGGCGGTTTCCAAAGTAGTCCCAATTTTACAGTGCCTAATCCGGGAGACTATACCATAACCGTCAGAGACGGGAATGGATGTACAAATACTATTGTTGCGAGGGTATTCGACTTTTTTGCGATATCTGCGAGTGCTACTACAGAACCAACATGTAATGCCGGCGATGGTGTCATCACCGTAAATACCAGTGGAGGTAGTGGTAATTTTCAATATGAATTGGATGATGGTATTAGTCCACCGATCGTTCAAATAAATGACCCCGTATTTATAAATCTTTTGCCCGGAAATTATACAATTTTGGTAACCGATCTGGATTCTAATACCATTCCTTTATGTAACGATACCGTTACGGTAGACGTAACGGTGGTTATAAATCCGGTGATCTCCGCTACACCTAAGGGCGATATTACCTGTAACGGAGCCAATGATGGATATATAGCAGTAGAATTACAACCCGGAACTGATACAGACTCACCCTTCTCTTTTATCTTATACGATGGAGGGACGGCCACTATTGTTCAGGGTCCTCAGGGGGTAGCTCTTTTTGATAATTTAGCACCCGGCACCTATCAGGTAGAAGTGATCTCGGATAGGGGATGTACTGACAGATCTGTCGATGTGATCATTACAGAACCTTCACCTTTACAGATCAATGCGGTGAATACTGATTTTACCTGCGATCCAAGCAGTAATCGATTTAACACCGCAACTATTACCATTTATACAGATACCAATGGCGATGGCACCGGTATTGCTACCGGTACAGCACCGTACACTTATAGTATGAATGACGGTACCCCTGCTTTTGATGGGACCAATTTCCAGACCAGTAATAGCTTTGAGGTGATCGATGATGGGACAAATCAAACTATTATTCTCACAGCCGGGATCAGAATGGATGTGAAATCACAGATACCATTACTATCAATGCTCCTACGGATCTAACCTTTACCTATTTGGTGAATCCGCTTACCTGCGATGTTACAGGCGTTGGGGTAAATCCGGGCTCAATAGAGATCATCATTGATCAAGGTCCGGGTAATTATGATGTAGAAATACTTCCTTTAGGATCTGCCGCCATCCAGAATTCTGGTGGAACGGATAGGGTTGTTTGGAGTATTAGCACACCAGGAGATTATATCTTTAGTGTTACAGATATTGGTAATGCCGGTTGTTCTTACCTAACCGCTGTAGTAAATGTACCAGAGTACAATACCATTGATGCAGTAATTGCTGAGGTGAAGCCTGTAACCTGTTTCAACGGTTCAGATGGAGAAATTAGCATACAGATTAACGGGTATACAGGAATTTATAATTATGAGGTGTTTTCGAGAGATAATGCTGGTGTTGAAACTACAACCGGAGTAACCGGCACATTCGACACCAATATAGTTGGCCAAAATCCAGGTGTAATTACCGGCTTACCTGCCGGAAATCTTGTGGTACATGTAGAGGCATTAGATACGCCTTTCTGTGATACAGTAAGTAATGTCACAACCGTTAGACAGCCAGACAGGGCATTAACCGTGGTAGCTCAGCAAACCGCTGAAGTAACCTGTGCTATTCCGGGAATTGGTGAGATCTTTCTCACTGGTGATGGTGGATGGGGAACCTATGAATATCAGGTTATTGCTCCAGACGGATTTACCGTTATTCAAGACTACCCAAGTACCAATATGAGTATTACAAATCTTTCGGAGGGCACATATACCATCAATATCCGGGACATTGAAGGATGTATAGCTACCAATACCATCACTTTATTATTACCTACGCCTATTTATGCGGATATTCAGATCACGACGCCCTTACAATGTAACAATGATAATAATGGTGTCATAGAGGCATTCAATTTAAGTGGAGGACAGGGAGCAGGAAATTATCTGTATCAATTAAATAGAATTACAGAAGGAACAAGCAGTGGATTACAAACCACTCCTTCCTTTGCAAATCTATCGGCTGGGGATTATACCATAACCGTTTTTGATGGGTGGGCATGTAGTTATACAACCATCCCTATCACCATCTTAGATCCTGAAGTTGTGATTACTGAATTAGTGGAATTACAACCGCCCGGATGTGGTGATATAGGTATTATGGAATTAACGGTCACTAATCCGGAACCGGGAGTAAGTTATTTCTACAGACGATCTGGTAGCGGAGATCCTTTTGTCCCGTTTAATACTTTAGATCCTTTTGCAACTGTTGTTCAGATTTCAGAAGACATTACCATAGATCCGGGACCGTTCCAGTACGATGTGCAAAATTCTAATGGTTGTCCGTTTGAGATCTCCAACCAGATCTCTCTGGATCCGGCTGCACCGCTTGTGATCTCATTAGACCTTACCAATGCCACTATTAATTGTGCAGGTGAAGCAACCGGAATTATTCGTTCTGAGGCCTTTGGGGGAATAGGAAACTATGTCTATACTTTGTTGAATTCGGATGTGCCACCTTTCCCAAATGCCGGAAATACAGAAAGATCTGCACAATCATCAGGAATTTTCAGAGATCTTGGCCCGGGTACTTACTGGGTATATGCTGAAAGTGGGGGCTGTACCGCTCTTTCTACTCCTATCACCATAGTAGATCCACCGCCATTAGTTTTGGACTATTTGGAAGCAGTACCTGTTAGTTGTTTCGGCGACATAGATGGACAGATCATTATTGAGGCCAGTGGAGGAACAGGGATCATACGTTATTCCATTTCCGATCAGTTGAGTGAATTTTTCGAAGGAGACGATCCCATGTTTCCAAATAGAAAGACCTTCACCGATCTGGAACCAAGAAGTTATGAGATCATCATTCAGGATGAACTGGGTTGTACTATTACACAAACGGTCACCATCATGGAGCCCACTGAATTGGTTGCTGGTATAGGTAATTCTATTCCGGAAACTTGTTTGGGTGATGAAGATGGTTCGGTCACTGTAACTGTAAATGGAGGTACCGCTCCATATGAATTTTCACTTAATTCGTCCGATCCGGCCGATTTTGCTCCAAACCCAACCATGACCTTTAATAACCTCCGTGGAGGAGATACCTATGTGGTATTTATCAGAGACGCCAGGGGATGTGAGACCAATGTCATTGTTCCGGTAGGAATTGGAATAGAATTGATACCAGAAGCCCTTGTTAGTTATGGCTGCGATGGGATCTTCCCTAATAGCACTGCTACCGTATCTGTACAAGATATTACCCAATATCCGGAGTTGTTATTCGCTTTAGATCCTGCGGATCCTACGGATGCTATTACTGCACTGGCCGATATTGAACGTACCTGGGGTGATCTTCCACCGGGAGACCATACCGTATATATCTACCATTCTAATGGATGTAGCACTTTTGTCGATTTTACGATTGATAGTTATGATCCACTAACACTAGATCTGATCAAATCCGGACCTAATGAGCTTACCGCTATTGCCACGGGTGGTTTTGGAGGCTACGAATATTTCTTCCAGGATGTTTCCTATGGCAGTGTAAATATCTATGAGGTAAATGCAGATGCCACTGTAACTGTACGGGTAGTAGATCAGCAGGGGTGTGTAGCTGTAATGGCCATTCCTTTCGATTTTACCGGCATGCTCGATATACCGAATTTCTTTACGCCAGACGGGGATAACAATAATGATGTCTGGTATCCAAGGAACAGGGAATTCTTCCCAAATATAGATGTGAAGATCTATGATCGCTATGGTCGTGTTGTAGCTGTGCTAAACCAGGTAACTTCCTGGGATGGAAGGTATGAGGGAAGTGAACTGCCCACAGGTGATTACTGGTATGTAGTGAATGCCAATGATAAAGAAAAGCAACAGTATGTTGGGCATTTTACACTGTATCGATAAGTGAATCTGCTTTAAATAAATTCCTTAGAAGGATAATACTTAATCTACTAGTCGACCGTTTTCTATCAGGATAGGGTAGGAATAGCCACTGCCAAAATCTGCATTCACCCGTACTATACCACGGACAGATATCTTCTTGCCTTTTGGCACTTGTTCTTCTGAGGTTATGACAAGATCGTAATCGTCCTTACTTCCATCTTTCATATGCAACCAATTTCTATCCAGAATATTTGCATTTACTTTAAAGCATTCCCCGCTAATGACAACTTCATTGCCTTCGTATTTCCCGGGATCATTTACAAGATCTGCGATACGAACGACTCCCATAAAAATGGCCGCACTGTCTTGTTTGGCGATGGCTTCTTTTATCACAGCCATCTTTACATTACTTTTTTGACTGCCGTGGAAGGTACCTTCTATAATACCATGATCCTTTGGCACAAGGGTAGTTACCAGAAAAAGGGTATCGAAAATACGATCAAATTCTTTGCTTTCGAATTGAGTTTTCAGGAGTGATTCGTTGTATAAATATGGTTTTCCTATTTCCAGATCTTGTTTTTGAGTGGCGATCCAATAAAATTGCTCGCCTTCCTGTACTCTTGCGTAGATATATTTGGGAGTAGGTTGCAATTCCTTAATGACCACCTCATGCATTTCATAATTCACCTCACTATTTTTAGCATTTTTATCAATAGCCCGAGTGATGGTGTAGGGTTCAGCTGTTTTTGGGCCGAAGTTACATCCTGCAAGTAGGGTACCCAGTAATACAAGAATAAAAGTTGTTGTTTTGAGCATTTTGTGGGTAGCTTGAATCATTATATTTATTTGGTCTGTTTTCTAATTAATAATTCGAATGCTTTTCGATCAATTCCTGTAGCCGATCTTTTGTATAAAACAGATCAGGTTTTCTCGCCAGGCGCCGTAATACTCTTGCAGTAACAATATCTGCTTTGCGATTATCTGTTTTACCGGTAATGTTCTTTAGGAAACCTTGGACCTGCTTATTTATGTCAATTTTAAAAGAGCCAAGTAACTCTCTGAGGGGTGCTTCTGCGTACCATTTTATAAAATCTTCCACCTCTTCCACCTCTATCTTTCTGACTTGGGAAACGGCTTGCATTCTTTTTTCTTTGTTCCTTTCTAATTCTGTGGAAATGGTATCCAGGTCATAAAACTCAATTCCTTTTCTATTGGCCAATATGGGATCAATGGTACCGGGAAGGCCCAGATCTATCAATAAAAGCTGACTTTTGGTAGTATTCAAGGTTTTAATAAGATGATGACTATTTCCCGCAGCACCAATGATCACGTCAAAATCCTCGAAATCATTAGACAATACTTTCTGCCAGTCATAGACCTGGCAATTATGTTTTTCTGCCAAAAACATCGCTTTTTCTTCCGTTCTGTTGCTTATGAAAAGCTGCTCATAATTAAACTTACTATTGTATTTGAATAACTGTTTTACGATGTCCCCAGCTCCTATGAAGAGTATTTTCATTTCCCTTTTCGCCTGCTTCCCAAAAGACGACTCAATTATCTTTAGGGCTCTGTAAGCGGAGGATGTGGTACCATCCCTGAAGTTGGTTTCATTGCGAACACGTTTGTGAGCTTTGAAAACAGTTTGTAAGGCCCTTTCAAGCAATGACCCCTGTAAGCTCAACTTTCTGGACAATAAATAGGCTTTTTTGATTTGGCAGATTATTTCAGCATCACCAAGCACCTTAGATCGCAAACCGGCAGAAACTTCAACAAGATGCCTCACACTTTGTATAGTATCATCACTTTTGTAAAACAAAGAGGTATTACTCTTTGATCTACGTCCAAGTATCGAACAAAATTGGTCAACTAAGTCTGAAGAAGATGTAGTCTCAGATTCAAAATAAATTTCGGTCCTATTGCAGGTCACCAATAGAAGTAGACCACTAATATCCGGAAAAGTGCTCTGGAGTTGTCTTATGACTGCTAATTTCTCCTCCTCGGGAATATAGAATACTTCCCGTTGTCTTATCGGCGCTGAGATATGTGAAATACTTATGAATCGTAAAACCTTGGTCATAGGAAATCTTGCTTCATCTTTTGTAGTAAACTCAATTGTTTCTCTATCCCTTGATTTTTGGGATAGAGAATATGCTATGAAATAGTCAGGTTTATTCTTTTAATGTTCGCATATAGTTCACCAATAACCAACGGTCTTCATCATCGGGCATTTTTTTGGTGTATTCGGGCATATCGTCCCGTCCAAAGGAAGTTTTGTAAAATAATTCCCCGTCCGTTTGTTTATGGAACTTAGCAGATGAAAAATCACCAAGATCTCCTTTCATTTCAGCTGCCTTAGGACCATCACCATAGCCTTCTTTCCCATGGCAAGACTTGCAATGTTTGCTATAAAGCGATTTACCAATGTCCAGATCTGCTTTAGGATCGGTGGGGTTCTTCATACTTATATATTTTTCCGGAACTACCCATTTATCCTGCACGTAGGAAGTAAATGAATAAAGGGTAAAGGAAACTACCCCAAGGATCAATAATAATTTTAGTGTTTTCATGTTTGTTTATATTACGATTTATATATTTTAAATAGGTTTCGAATTAAATATACAATAGGACCCCAGGTCGCTACTATCAAAAAGATTGTAAAAATTAGAATAAAATATGGCGTTTTACCCCTTGGTCCCCATAGAGTTCTTTCATTGAATAATGTGTCCTTTACCACAGGAACTCCATAAGGTGCTTCCACAACTGCTTTTACCGTGCCATAATCATCACTGTCCGGATAAACCACTTCTAATATCAATTGTCCGTCTATTCCCGGAATACCATATTCTACAGGAACAATTATTGTGCCATCCTCATCGGTATAATTAAATTCTTTACCTATCCTCAAAGGGTTTATAAGTCTTTTTACTTGTACTCTGAGTGACTGATCTACTATGGGCTCCTCTAAGAACACATCGGTTAGTGTGGCTTGGATATAATTGATACTATCTTTGGTGAAGAGCGTAGTAGCTATTTTGGCATCCTTGAACTCAACAGTTTTAGAAGCTCGCTTATAAAGATCATTTCCGTTAAAACCAATCCCCAGTGTATAGGTATTGGAAGAATCGGCCTTAATTTCTTTAAGAGGAGGTAATAAGTACCTGCTTTTCCCATCCATATTCGTCTTAGTGGTACCTAAGGGGAATTCTTCCTCCTCAAATTCATAATAGACCTCCAGAGAAATGCCTGGAACATCTGTCATTTGGCCATCTATACGTGCTATGGCCTTTATGTCCAGATAACTTTGACCATCTATAATCTTGGTATAGTCTAATTTTAGTCTAACAGCCGTCTTTTCGACTTCTTGAGCGGTTAGATTGCCAAAGAATATGGGAAGCAAAAAGATGCCCAGGTAAATAATCCATGCAGGTCTTACGATTGTAGAACTTTTCATGACGGGATCTCTTTTAAGGTTTCTGCTGCTTTTTGCTCATCGTAGAACCGTTGAATCGGAACTGCCGGTAGATAACGCACCAATAATGTGATGATCAAAAGGGCCATGGCCAGGGTCGCGACGGTAATTGCCCATTCATGCAGACTGGGAAAATATGAACGCCATGATTCAGGAACACCTTGTATGGGTAAAAAAGGTTCTAGCAAGGTAGGCGTAATTATGATATAGCGTTTCCACCAGGATCCAATCACAACAATAATTGCAATGATAAACATGGGTAGGGGTTTTCGGCCTTTTTTAAACATAAGAAGAATGGTGGGCAAAACTAATCCTACAATCATAACCAACCAGAACAAAGGTGCATAATGCCCTGTAAACAAGGCTTCCAAATGTACCTCTTCCCCTTTCTTTGCCGTAAATTGGGGCATGAGATATTCATTGATGTTGAAGTATATGTATACAAGACAAGCCAATGCTAGCATCTTGCCCATTTTATCGAAATGAAAATCGGTAATATAGTATTCCAGTTTTCTCCTTAATCTTACTAAATAAATGACTGCAACCAAGGCTCCTATACCGGCAACAAATGCCCCGGATATAAAATAGGGGGCAAAATTGGTGCTATCCCATCCAGTTCTGTAAGTGGTAGAAAACAACCAGGCATCGATCGTTTGCAATAAGATCCCCGAAAGTAATATAAGGATAGACACTAATCTTATGGATTTCTTTTGCAGGGTTTTTTGAGCAGTACTGCCTGTCCATTTTAGTGAAAGAATGCCATACCATTTGCTTTGTCGGGGTTTTGTTTTAGCAAAATGATCTTTCAGTATGGCAAAATCTGGCAGCAAGGGGAAATAAAGCAACAACATGCTAATTACAATAAATGTGGGAATAATAATGATATCCCAGGTAATAGGCGACTGCAATCTTGCGTATACAAACAAGTTCAATAGTCGGTCTGGCCTTGCCATATCTATGGTGATGGTAATACCTGCCATAATGATACAGGCCAGGGTAATGATCTCCGCGATCCTCACCAGAGGAGTTCTCCATCTATTTGCAGTTAAACGTAATATTGCTACCACAACCGATCCTACGAAACTGGTAGCCACAAAAAAGACAAAATTGGAGATATAGATACCCCAAAGCGCATAGTCGCGCATATTAGTTACCACTTGTCCTTGTATAAGTTGGTCTATATAGGCGATAATACCAAGAACAATAAAGAATACTAAAACAACTATCCAAATAATCCCCGGCCTTTCAAATTTACGAGGTGCCAGATCTTGCACTATTTCATCAAAGTTTTTCATTCCCCTGTTGGTTTTTCAACCGATTGAAATTCGGTAAAAAATGGTAGTCCATCTTCATAATCTACCAGACGATCTACCGGAGGCAGATAGTAAACACTTGGCTCGGTACCCAGACTTTCCATTAAACGGTAGCCTGACTTATCTTCCAGTAATTTGCTAAGTCGGACTGTTTCCTCTCCGTTTGTTACTGTATCTTCATATTTATCTCCGAAATAAAAAACGCCATTGGGACATGCGGTTACGCAGTGGGGGAGTTTTTCCTCCTTTACCATATGCGGACAGAAATCACATTTGTCTACCGTACCTTTTAAGCTGGGTTTTCCGGCGTATTCCGGAGTGGGCTCGTAGCCGGTCATATCTAAATTAAGGGTAACTTCCTGACCAGGATCCCCCCAGTTGAATACACGTGTGGAATAAGGGCAGGCAGCCATGCAGAAGCGGCAACCAATACATCGTTCATTGTCTATCAGAACCAAACCATCTTCCCTTTTGAAGGTTGCGTCTACAGGGCAAACCGTAACGCAGGCAGGCTTGTCGCAATGCTGACACATGGTAGGCATCCAGTAAGGTGCCGTATCTGGTGCTTCCTGCATTTTATACACCTTTAGCCAAGCATTATCGCCGGTTATATAGTGGTTCTTGTTACATGAAGATTGACATTTTAACGCATTCTTGCATTTAGCAAGATCTACGACCATTACGAACTTCCTGTTAGGGATCCCTTCCCGTACATTATAGTCCATATTGTGATGATGATTATGCGTTACTTCCATAACCTCTGAAGTGTCTACCTCAATGAGGGTGCCATCTGTGGTCATCAATTCCATGGTCTCACCGCTAGGGGCTGCTTTACCTTCGGTCAATTTGGCTGAAAGTTTGGATAATCCTATGCCGCCCAGTACCCCGGCAATTCCGATCTTGAGGCCCCGGTCCAGAAAAGTACGTCTCGTTTTTTTAGTGTTGTCTTCCATTCTTTAGTAGATGAACTTAAAACTTTTTTCCTAACCACTGCAAAAAGGTGGAATTGGGTATATTTTTCTTAATGACCTTGGAATTCTTCAGGGTGCTTGCCTTTACCTTTACAATAGTGCCATCTGGCTTCAACAAGGTCTCATATTCCTCTTCCTCGGTTGTTTTCTCGGGAGTAGTCTCCTGATTATATCCTAAAAATGGGAGCAGTAAGGAACTTCCTAATAAAGGGAAAATGCCTCTTCTTGAAATTGCCTTCCCTTTTTTTGGTTTTTGTTTCATTTGGTTCTGGGTAATGATTAGAAATTGTACAAGCGGGTAATATTAAATCCAATTAGGAAACCACCATTTTCTTTCCATAATGACTGTAAAGGAAAAGGATCATTTCGATTAAATATGACGTTCTTTTGTGGTACAATACCATCGTAACTTGTTAGAAACAACTGAAAGGCGTGGGAAGAAGTCCTGAATTCTACTCCAAATCCCAATCCGTCCTTTGGGTCCATTTCAAGAGATTCCCCATCTAAATGATGTACAAAAGGATGTGTATAATCTAACAGTATGGAAGTTTGCGGACTAATTTTATATCTACCACCCAAGGATAAAGCTACTACATCATTTCGCATCCGTTGAGGGACCAGATTATAGTGCGACACACTAGGAGCAACCTGTAAGGACAATTTAGAATTGAAGCGACGTGATATAATCAGCTGATGAAAATTGGAATAGCGGTGCTGGTCAACATAGAAATTATTGGCTCTGCTTGCATCGATTGTAAAATTTCCGAAATAAGTTACATTTACAGGAACCTTTCCAGATCTGGTTTGTCTTAGTATTCCTACCTTCCAGTTAAAATCTTGTAAACGATCTAATTTGGTAGTACCGTATCCTATGGTCAAACGGTCATGCAATGAATAGGTGAAACCGATTCTAATGTTTGCAGGTGCCCAGATACCGATTAGGTCAAAATTACCACCACTAATGGTTCCGAAACGGTGTTCCATTTGCACTTCAAGAGTATTCTTAATAGGAAGCACGCTTGTAGGCATATCAATAATGTAGGAACTTTCAAAAGCGGGTCTTTCTGGTTTGTCTACTACAGAATCCTTTTCCATTTCCTGGGAAAGCATTGCTAGAGGCGATATGAGAAGAATAATATATAAAAAGCTCAATTTTTTCATGATGAAGTGTCTTACTGGTTAGTTATTTTCCGCTCCCCGGTCTATCCAAGCCTTTATTAAAGCGATTTCATCACCATTCAATGTAAAACTTACATTGGGATGACTATTGCCAGGTAATTTTTGATAAAATTCACTGCCTTCCGCATTTCCCGGGATTATCAGGTCAGGAACTATTTCATCATAAGCATTCCCAACCCTGAGGTCTAGAGGAATATTTCCACCATTATGGCAGGCAGTACAATTTTTGCCGCTTTGGGAGAATAAAGGTTCTATATCAGTTTTAAAGGATATGGTTACATCATCAGGGACTTGCACTTCGGGCAGCACGAGTTCTTGATCGTAGTAGCATGAAAAATTCCATAAACACAAACTGCCAACCAGTAGTAATGAGATGCGTTTTTTCATTTTATTTTTGTTATTAGACCAGGCACTATTTGCCAATTGATCTGAATTGATAGTTGATTCTTACTAAAGTTACGATATCGTGGAACTTCATTAATAAAGTCCTGCTGTACAGCAGGACTTTATCATTATTTCTTTATTGAAGCGCTTCTATTGAGTTCTTTAGAAGTGCCCTCATATAGCCCGGGTTGTGTATTCCCTTACTACTATCCTCAAGAGCTGTCATATAGTTCCATGCAGCTTGTGCTTCTGCGGTAGTAAAGATCCCTGTTTTGGACCTGCCATTTACGATGATACCTACAACAGGAACACCATTACCTATAGGATTGCCGTTCACATCGTACATTGGATCGCCTTCTGCATCTTCCATGTATTCTTCACCCACTACATTTGCCAGAAGAATTTCTAGCGCTTCAAAGTCGGTTGTAAAGCCACCAATTTCGTCCGGTGCCCCAGTTGGATGACAGGCTACACAAGATTCTTCTGTGGGATTCCAGGAATGGAGACCCTCATTGATATCTGTAGATTCTCCCATATGGCAGGCTACACAAGAAGAGCCTGTTCTGTGGGCAGCAGTCCCAACACCGGGATATCCTTCAGAACCTGCGATATTAGCTCCCATGATACCTTCCAACATAGTGGATTGTGGTCCGTGGTGAGGCCCAAAACGAGTACTTGTTATAACATACTT
The DNA here is from genome assembly GCA_963781045.1 of uncultured Flavobacteriaceae bacterium. Classification (GTDB taxonomy): domain Bacteria; phylum Bacteroidota; class Bacteroidia; order Flavobacteriales; family Flavobacteriaceae; genus Muriicola. Next base: position 75,724 of record CAWAEX010000018.1, read on the forward strand.
ACCCGTACCATTCTCAGCCGGAATAACATAACTATTCCGTGGTTGGTGGCAGGTGATACAGTTGTTACTGGCATCGCCAAAATCGATCACGGTACTTTCATCAATGACCAGGGTTACGGCATCCGTGTTCCTTAAGGCATAATCAGGCCCGTCATTTTCAAAGTCGAATGTACTGTGGCGGTCGTGACAGGTAGTACAGTTTATCATACCGGGTGTGGCATATCCTGCAGTATCAACTGCGCCCATTGTAATGTAATCTATATACCCAACTTCCCCATGGCATTGAGCACAGTTGGCAGAAGAACCTCTTGCAAACGAACTACCAGTTGCATGTGTTGAAACAGCAAATGACGCTTCAAGCGGTTCTCTTGTAGCATTGGAGTGACAAGTAACACAGGAAGCGGTACCATCAACTCCGTCTATTCCATTAATACCATCTACCCCTGCTGGTCCCGCTATAGCTTGCGGGATTTCGAGATCACTGGTACATTGGATAAATAAAAGGCCTGATGCGACGATCATCAGGATGCGAAGAATGTTTAAATTTTTCATGTGGTTGCCAATTTTATTTCTAAATATAATGTGTTAAAAATACTTTTATATGCACGCCATTAAAATGACTTTTATCATGTTTTAAGAAAATGTTAAAAGTTCGACGGAAATCTTAAAGTTAAGTTAATATAGGTATAATTTTTAAAATAACAGAATCTTCAAAAGGTTGTTGAAAGGTTGCGGGAATCACAGAAACTTTGCTATTTTTGCCCTCTCGTTTCCGGGATGGAATAGGGAATAGCGTATCACGCCCTTGGCGTGATGGTCGCTAGGTTATGTAAGATAAGCGAATGATTCTTAATGACATATTGAAATAATCGGGATGTGGCGTCCCGATAGCTATCGGGAGTAGCGTATCACGCCCTTGGCGTGATGGTCGCAGAGTTATGGAATATATTGTGTACATACTGCTAAGCGAAAAATTGGGTACCTATTATGTAGGATTAACCAATAATATTGAAAAGCGACTTGCAACACATAACAATGGAGGTAAAAAATATACAACTAAAGGAATACCTTGGAAGTTAGTAACCACATTTAATTGCATGGATCGTTCAGAAGCGATCCGAATGGAACAAAAAATAAAAAAACGGGGTATTAAAAGATATTTAGAAGAAAATCAATAATCGGGATGTGGCGCAGTTCCCGCCTAAGGCGGGACAGGCTTGGTAGCGTATCACGCCACAGGCGTGATGGTCGCTTGATAAAACAAATAAATGAAGGATAATTACTAATAAATAAAATAATCGGGATGTGGCGCAGTCTGGTAGCGTACACGGCTGGGGGCCGTGTGGTCGCAGGTTCAAATCCTGTCATCCCGACAAACTAAAGCATTGAAGGTTTCTGTAGAAAGTTTACTTTCTTAAAGAAACCTTTTGCTTTAGATAGAATTAAAGCTTCGCTTTAATTTGCAACATATGCGATGTAATGGGATTCTGCAAATCCTACCATTCGGCAGGCAAGTTTACCAGGAGGGTTTATTAATATTCTGCAAATCCGGATACATAAGTGAGAAAAAAGCGACTCAAACGTAGTTTGAAGGCGTAAGGTGGGCAGGAAGAATATCCGCGAGACACGAGCGAAGGGAACAGGCGTAAGTAGTTTTCGTAAGCAGGCTAGAATCAGCAATTAATTTTATACGGTCTTTTTTATCGTCTTTTTTTACATTTCATACTTCAACAGCCTCAAAGCATTCAGTACAACGATCACGGTAGAGCCTTCATGGCCCACAACGGCTGGCCCAATTGCTATTATGCCCATGATGGTTAAAGGAACCAAAATAACTACCATGCCCAAACTGATTATTAAGTTTTGCTTTATAATGAGTTTTGCTTTTCTACTTAGACCAATAGCGAACGGAAGATTATCTAATTTATCAGCCATCAATGCAATATCTGCTGTTTCTAAAGCAACGTCTGAACCTGCGGCTCCCATAGCAATGCCCACTGTGCTTTTCGCCATTGCAGGGGCATCATTTACACCATCTCCAACCATTGCTACACCGCCTTCTTGTTCCTTTAATTGTTCTATTGCATTTACCTTATCTTCTGGAAGTAAACTACCCCTCGGGTCGGTTATTCCTATGTCTTTAGCAATTGCATTGGCTACTTTTTGGTTATCTCCTGTGAGCATAATCATTCGCTTAATCCCCATATTCTTCAAAGCGGCCAGGGTTGAAATGGCTTCGGGACGTGCTATATCCATTGCGGAAACAATGCCCAAATATTCATCATCTTGATGTACAATCACAGCAGTGTGTCCACCTGATTCGAGTTCAGACATTTTCAGGTCAATATCCTCAGGAACTGAGGCTCCTGTCAACTCTTCAAAAAGTCTTCGGTTACCAATGTGAACAATGCTTCCATTCCAATCGGCTTGGATGCCTCTTGCGACTAATGCTTTTAAATTTTCTGCCACAGGAATATCAATATCTCCTAATTCCTTTCTACCTCCCTTTACAATTGCTGCAGCCAACGGATGGTCACTCAATGCTTCTACTACAACAGCAACTTTTAAAAGATGTTCTTTGGTAATTGTTCCAAATGGAATGGCATGGGTCAGGGTGGGTCTGCCTTCGGTTAAAGTGCCTGTTTTGTCAAAAGCAATGGCACTTATTCCACCTAAGTCTTCGAGTGGACGACCACCTTTAATTAGTACACCCTGACGGGCCGCACGTGCAATTCCTGCCAATACTGCACTCGGTGTAGAAATAGCTAATGCACAAGGTGAAGCAGCAATTAACACGGACATAGCTCTATAAAAACTCTGCTGAAAGGTTTCGTCAATAAGCAGGAAAGCGAATAATAAGATTATAACTGCAATTAAAACAGTAGGAACATAGTATTTTTCAAACTTATCCGTGAGTTGTTGTGTAGGTGATTTTTGTGTTTCGGCTACCTTTACTAAATAAATTAATCGAGAAAGCGTACTGTCCTTTGCTGCCTTTAATACTTTAATTTCCAGTGCCCCATTGCCATTTATTGTGCCCGCAAAAACCCGGTGCTCCGGAAGAAGCTTTTTAATCTCTATTTCATTTTGCCAGTTCATGCTTGGGCGTTTTGTTACAGGCATGCTTTCGCCTGTTATCAATGCTTGATCTACAGGGCTTGTTCCTTTCGCAACAACACCGTCGGCAGCAATTTTCGAATTAGGTTTTACTACAATAATATCTCCTACTTTAAGCTGTTCGATATGCACTTCTTTCAATTCGCCATTGCGTTTAACAAGGGCCATTGGAGGAGTTAAGTCAGAAAGGGCTGAAATAGATTTCCGCGCTCGTTTCATGGCATAATGCTCCAAGGCATGTCCCAAACTAAACAAGAAGAGGAGCAAAGCACTTTCTCCCCACTTACCCAAAATAGCAGCACCTATTGCCGCAAATAGCATCAGAAAATCTATTTCAAACTTCCCTCTTAATAAGTCTTTACCTGCAGAGATAAAAGTGAAAATTCCGCCGAAAATAGCCCCAATAATAAAAAGGGTAGTAGCTATGTTTTCTGAAGCAGCGGTAAAGGAAAAGACAGATCCTGCAATCCAACAAGCACCACTAATGATGGCATAATAAAGTTCGGTGTTTTCGCCTAAAATATGGAGGTAAGAATGGCTATGTTCACTGTTTTCCTGATGTGAATGCTTTTTAGCATTTTTCACATTGACAATAATTAACCCTAACTTATTGATTGATTTAATAATGTCAGACCGTGTCGTTTGATTGGCATCCCATTCTACTAGCATCATGCCCGAAGCTGAAATAGACACATAACTGACACCTGTTTTTTTTATCAAAATTTGTTCAACCCTTCGGGCTTCCCGGGTATGAAGGTTTTTTCGTATTTCTACTTGCAGTATGCTCATCTCTGATTTATGTGCGCTTTTGAGTATGAAGGTTTATTTTAATCTCAACTAAATATGTGAAATAAATCTTTACCTAATGTATAGCCCAATAATACCAATGTAAAGGCCATAAAAATCCCAAAGGATATAAGATGCAATTTTTATATTTTTCTCCATATATAAAGTTTTTATCATTAATGGTAGAAATGGAGGCTGGCTCGTTCACCAAAAATGTCTATCAGACATTTTCATAATGCTCCGCCCTCTAAAGAATTTTATCATTTGGTTAGTGGTTGGTCCCAATCCCGTCCCGTCTGATAGCTATTGGGACGGGACGGGATGAAGCACAACGGCCTCAGCTATGAGTAGTGCGGAGGCAAAGAAACCTTTTTGTTTCCGCCTGCGCACTTAGCAAAAACTTTTTGTTACTGAATAGTTCTAATTTGAGTTATAATCAAATAACCGTACCACTTGGGATCACCGATCCTTTCTTAAGTACTACAATGCCATCTCTTACCACATAGGTGTCCGTTTCTGTATCTTCCAAATGTGACCCGCCTTTGATGATCACATCATCCCCAACTCTGCAATTCTTATCAACAATTACATTCTCAATGGTACATCGCTCACCAATACCCATTAATATTTGGATATTGAATTTTTCTATCTCCGCCAGGGTTTCATAATAGTCACTACCCATTACATAGGTGTTGAGAATTGTAGAATCTTTACCGATCCTTGCCCGGATCCCAATCACAGATCTTTCGATACTCGCAGCGTGAATAATACAACCATCGGCAATGACAGCTTTCACCATTTTGGTGCCGCCAATTTTTGTAGTTGGTAGCATCCTCGCCCTGCTGAAAATACGATTGTTTTTATCGTATAAATTGAATTTTGGAATGTCATCACTAAGCCCCAAATTGGCCTCAAAGAACGAGGTAATATTTCCAATATCTGTCCAGTATCCTTCAAAAGGATAGCTCATGGTCTTGTGCTTGTGTATGCTCTGAGGAATTATTTCCTTGCCAAAATCAACCGTATCAGGATCGTTCATCAACTCTATCAGCAGATCTTTATTGAAAATGTAAATACCCATGGAAGCCAGATAATGCCTACCCTGGGACTTCATTTCATCACTTACTTCCGAGGTCCAATCTGGTAAAAGTTCTGAGGAAGGTTTCTCTATGAACGAAGTTATTTTGTTGTCAGGATCCGATTTTAAGATGCCAAAGGCCGGAGCATCGTTTGCATGTACCGGAATGGTCCCGACGGTAATTTTTGCACCGCTATTGATATGCGCTTCCAGCATCAGATTATAATCCATTTGATAGAGCTGGTCTCCGGATAAAATTAAGGCGTACTCAAATTCATGCCTTAGGAAATGATGCATGCATTGCCTTACAGCATCTGCCGTTCCCTGAAACCATTTAGTATTACCCAAGGTCTGTTCTGCAGCAAGAACATCTACGAAAGCCGAACTAAAAAAACTAAAATGATAGGTGTTCTTTATATGCTTATTAAGTGAGGCAGAATTAAATTGCGTTAAGACATACATCCGTTTGATCTCGGAATTGATACAGTTGGAAATTGGGATATCTACTAACCGAAATTTTCCGGCAATTGGCACAGCCGGCTTAGACCGTTTTTCGGTCAGTGGATATAGTCGTGATCCCTGTCCGCCACCCAGTATTATTGCCAGCGTTTTAGTATTAACCATTTTTATTTAATTAAAGATTCATATAAGGTTTCCACTTGTTTTGCGATAGCCTCCCAATCGAAGGTTTCTTCAACCCGTTTTCGTCCGTTGATCGCCATTGATCTTCGCAACTCATCGTTTTTTACCAGCGAATTGATGCTCTCGGCCATGTCCCTCGAAAACTTATCGGGATCTATCGGTTCGAACGGGGCGGTTTTTTGCTGTTCCAAAGGCACTAAGATCCCTGTCTTCCCGTCCACGACAACTTCTTTAATACCCCCAACAGCACTTGCAACCACAGCGGTTTCGCAGGCCATGGCTTCAATATTGATGATGCCAAAAGGTTCGTATATGGAAGGGCAACAAAAGACATCGGCATGGGAATAGAGCTGGATAACCGACTTTTTATCGAGCATCTTATCGATCCAGATCACATTGCTTCGCGTCTTGGTCACAGCTTGTACACTTTCTTCCATTTCCCGGGCTATTTCCTTGGTATCAGGGGCACCTGCACACAATACGATCTGTGTATCCGGATCAATATATTTTATGGCATTCACCAGGTGTATGATGCCTTTTTGCCTGGTGATCCGGCCCACAAACAATACATATGGTTTTGTTTTGTCTATACCGTATTGTTCTAAGGTAGTGGTGTCTTCTGTGACAACATATTCCTGCAGGTTGATACCGTTGTAGATCACCTGTATTTTATCTTCTTCAACATCAAAATACTTTAAAACATCCTCTTTGGTCTCCTTGGAAACGGCAATAATTGAATCGGCCATTTCAATCGCGGTTTTTTCGATCCAGGAGGACGCATCGTAGCCTCTGCCCAACTGTTCTCTTTTCCATGGCCTTAAGGGTTCTAAGGAGTGTGTAGTAATTACCAGAGGTTTACCATAACAAAGCTTGGCAACAATACCGGCAAAATGTGCATACCATGTATGACAATGTACAATATCGGCATTTATATCATCAGCATTCAATTGGATACCGGTACTTAAGGTTTGCAGCACGCCTTTTAACTTGTCATCGGTCTTGTTAAAGATCGGGTTATCATAGGGAAATCCCGTAACAGTAAGCTGATCGGAGGCCGTATCCTGATCACCGAAGCAGCGAACCTCCACCTTCATCAATTTGGAGAGCTCAGCCGCGAGATATTCAACATGCACTCCGGCGCCGCCATACACGTATGGAGGAAACTCTCTTGTAAAAAACAGTACTTTCATTCTATTCGTGTTAGATCTTAGGGTCTACATTCAATAGGTATTTCCCGGTTTTTTGGATGGTAACTATTTTTTATAAGAATCCTAATACGTTAAAGATCATTTTTGTCTAATATAGGATTAAATTGAGCATTATTTGTAGCTAATATTAACTTTATGAAGGCAAATATTATGGTTCTTTAATCTTTTCCATAATTTGATTAAGCGAACAACTGCCCGTCATATTCCATCACATATTATTAACTCCTCTAAAATAAGAAGTACTTCGCACCCCTCGTATGATATTTATCATTTTATTGACTTTGGACAAAAGCTAAGTTTGTCCAGATCATTGACTAATAGCAATGAATAATTAACCATGTGATTTTCCTTCTGTACCTTAAATCCAAATAAGAGGCAAACTGATTAATTGACAAGAATATTAAAATTGTTTAGAGTAAGAACATGATACAAAATGGCGAAACTTTCTCTTTGCCCCTGCTCCATGAATCCTTGATCCCACTGGCATTTTTGGAAAGGAAAATTAATCTGGGAACCCGGGCCATTATTTTAGCGGGCGATGTAGGAGGCACAAAAAGCAGTTTGGTACTTTTTCAAATATCCAATGGGCAACTTTCCATATTGAAAGAAGGGATTTATCCTACCAGGGATCACAAATCTTTTGTGGCGTTGGCCGGTTCATTTCTTGGTAAAAAATCGTCTCCTATTGATGGAGTATGCTTGGGTGTCGCTGGGCCTGTAAACCAGGGTAAAGTGCAGGGCACCAATTTTCCATGGGAGATCACTGTGGACAAAATACGCAAAGGACTGCGAGTTAAATGGGTGTCCTTAATTAATGATATGGAAGCCAATGCCTATGGGCTGTCAGCACTTCAACACAAAGATCTGGAAATTTTAAAATCCGGGTCTGAAATAGCAGGGAATGCGGCCATTATTTCCTCCGGAACAGGTCTTGGAGAGGCAGGTCTGTATTGGGATGGTGCGCAATATCATCCCTTTGCCACTGAGGGTGGGCATTGCGATTTTAGTCCCCGCAATGAATTGGATATTGAACTTTGGCGATTTCTTCACCAAAAATATGGGCATGTAAGCTGGGAAAGAGTGGTGTCTGGCCCGGGAATCTGTGATATACATTATTTTTTAAGACAATTTAGAAATCAACCCGAACCGAAAGGATTCTTTGAAGAAAATTTAAAGGAAGATTGCGCAAAGGTCATTACTACGGCCGCTCTGGAAGGAAGTGATCCCATATGTGTTGAAACCCTGGAATTGTTTATCCGATTTTTGGCTGCAGAAGCTGCTCAGCTTGCCTTAAAGACGAAAGCAACAGGTGGGATATATATTGGGGGCGGAATTGTCCCAAAAATACTCAAAGGGATAAATAAGGAGTTATTTCACAAAAATTTTGTTCAGTCGGGCAGAATGAACCCATTGCTTGAAATGGTTCCCGTTACTGTAGTTTTAAATGAAAAAACCGCACTTCTGGGGGCAGCTTTTTATGGTGCAATGTCTATTGATAAATAATATCCCCGAATTGAGATGTTTCTTTCCGTGATCGGATGTTGGTCAACATGGAAATATCGCTAACGCTTGTAATTTATTGATTGCTGTTGATCAATCCTGTGAAATATGAAAAACGGCATCACCCTGGTTTACGATGGGCGACTCATTTATACAAATCACATACCCTGTATGTGACGCTTTGATATTTCGTTCGAAATATCCAAAAGGATCTGAAATACTTCCAATTACGGATCCCTTTTTTACTTTTTTGCCTAAAATGGGTTTCGGGTGAAACATGCCCGAATAATTTGCTCTGATCCACTTAGAGTCATTGATCAGAACAGGTTCATCTTCTGTTGTATCAAATTGGGCCAACTCTTCTTTAAAATTTCGCATACCCAATTTCTGGATGACCCGCATTGCACCGCTAAGCCCTGTATGGGTAACCTTCATATCTATATGATTAGATTTTCCTCCTTCAAAAAGCAAGATCTTTTTCTTCAACTTATGCATTGCTTCTCTGAAGGATTTATCGCGACGGGCCGATCCAATAATAAAGGGTGCACAGAATTCCCTGGCCAGCATTAAACTTTCTGTATCTTCCTGATTGATACGTATCTGAGGTACGTTAAAACGGCTGTCACCACCCGTATGGAAGTCGATACAATAATCTACCTGAGGGGCGATTTCCTTGATGATATGATAGGCGAACCTGCTGGCCAGTGAGCCCCTTGGGCTTCCCGGGAAAACTCTGTTCAGGTCCCGGCCATCGGGGAATTGGCGTTCCTGATTTAAGAAACCAAATACATTTACAACAGGAATACAGATGATGGTGCCATTCTCGGGAACATTGAATTTTTTGGAAATTATCTGACGTACAATTTCAATCCCGTTGATCTCGTTGCCGTGTATCCCACCGGTAATAAGTAAGACAGGACCATCCTTTTTACCTCGCTCCACAATGATGGGAACCTGTATCCTTGTCCTGGTGTGCAATTTGGCAATGTCCAGGTTAAGTTGGTAACTTTTTCCCCTGGCGATGGTTTGCCCCAATAATTCTATCTTACTCTTCGGCATGCCTTTCTACATACTTGATTATTTGGGCGGCAATATCTTTTCCTGTTGCCGCTTCAATTCCTTCCAGTCCCGGTGAAGAATTCACTTCCAGAATTAGTGGTCCGCGGGCAGATTGCAATAAATCAACACCTGCAACGCCAAGTCCCATGACCCGTGCCGCTTTTATCGCTGCGTTTTCTTCTTCGTCTGTTAATTCAATGATATTGGCTGAACCGCCCCGGTGAAGATTGCTTCGAAATTCTCCTTCTTTTCCCTGCCGCTTCATGGCCCCTACGACCACTCCGTCTACAACAAATGCTCTTATGTCCGCACCCATGGCTTCCTTGATAAACTCCTGAACAATAACACGGGCCTGTAAGCCATTAAAGGCCTCTAAAATAGATTCTGCAGAGTTCCTATTGTCGGCCAGCACAACACCAAGCCCCTGAGTACCTTCTAAAAGTTTAATCACCACGGGAGCACCTCCGGCCTTGTCTATGATGGCACCTACATCTTTGGAATAATTACTAAAAACGGTCTTTGGAAGTCCAAGACCCGCCCTGGAAAGTATTTGAAGACTCCTTAATTTATCCCTGGATCGCACAAGGGCCTGAGATTCTACCGCTGTAAAGACTTTCATCATTTCGAATTGTCTTACAACTGCAGTTCCATAAAATGTAATGGAAGCGCCAATACGGGGAATAACACCGTGTACCCCTGTAACTTCTTTCCCTTTGTAGATAAGCCCGGGTTTTTTCTTTTCTATGACCAGATCACATTTACTGTGATCTATTACCATCATATCGTGTCCTTTGGCCATACCTGCCTCCATTAGTCGCTTGGTGGAGTACAGATTAGGATTCTGAGAAAGTATAACGAATTTCATTTATTTCTTATTTATTTAAGCATCGCAAGGTAGGGAATTATCATACTCAAAATATGACATAAAAAATTTATTAATCTACTGGTTATGAGATTAATTGCGCACCCAATTTTTTGTTAAGCAGTGCAATAAATCCTTTTATTTTGTAGTTTTGTAGGCAGATGAGCGAAGTATACCGTAAAATAGGATCCCTAGTAATGGCCTTTTTAGTGCTATTCTCCACTATGTCCTTTTCCATGGATATGCATTTCTGTGGAGATATGCTGGTAGATTTTAAGCTCTTCCAGGAAGCCGATTCGTGCCAAATGGCTATGGACATGCCTTCCATGGATATGGACGGGGATGATACCGACATGCAATGCTGTTCCGATGTTGAACTCTTGGTACCGGGACAAGACGATCTGCAACTTTCTTTTGATAACCTTTCTTTTGAACAACAAACGCTTTTAGTTGCGTTCACTATTACGTATTCTAATTTATTCACTGGGATTGATAAACATCCCATTCCTTTTAAAGAATATTCACCTCCCTTACTAATTCGGGATGTCCAGGTACTGGACCAGACTTTTCTGATTTGATTCTAAACATTTAATTGGAGGCTCAACAGCTATGGCTGTATTGGGCCAGGACACGTTTATGTGTTCTCAAAAAATCCATTTCTAATGTTTAATGATCAAATCGCATGCTAAATAGAAGCATTAAATTCCTGATAGAGAATAAATTAGTAGCTGTACTACTCTTGCTGCTATGTATTGGTTGGGGGATCGTAAATGCCCCTTTCAACTGGGATACTGGCTTTCTGCCCAGTGATCCCGTAGCTGTAGATGCCATCCCGGATATTGGTGAAAATCAGCAGATCGTTTTTACCGATTGGCCCGGGAGATCTCCTCAGGATATTGAAGACCAGATTTCATATCCTCTTACAACCGCCTTATTAGGTATTGCAGGTGTAAAAACGATACGAAGTACCTCCATGTTCGGGTTTTCCAGTATTTACCTGATTTTTGATGAAGACGTTGAATTCTACTGGAGCCGGAGCCGGATATTGGAAAAATTAAATTCGCTTCCCCAAAATTTACTACCAGATGGTGTTAGTCCGGCCCTGGGTCCGGACGCCACTGCCCTGGGTCAAATTTTCTGGTACACTTTGGAGGGCCGCGATGAAAACGGACAGGTCACCGGAGGCTGGGATTTACAGGAGTTACGCAGCATACAGGATTTTTACGTTAAGTATGCGCTTTCTTCTGCAGGTGGAGTATCTGAGGTAGCATCCATTGGGGGTCATGTACAGGAATACCAGGTAGATGTTGATCCCGAATTAATGAAACAATACAACATATCACTGCAACAGGTGGTCAATGCTGTAAAACAGAGTAACAGGGATATTGGAGCTCAAACCCTGGAAATAAACCAGGCAGAATATTTGGTGCGTGGCCTCGGTTATATTGAATCTCTGGAAGACATACAAAATGCGGTGGTTGGGACGGACGATTTTATTGCTATCCGGATCAAAGATATTGCTAATGTATCCATGGGACCGGCCGTTAGGCGTGGTATTCTTGATAAGGAGGGTGCTGAGGTAGTTGGTGGGGTAGTGGTATCTCGCTATGGGGCCAACCCTTTGGAGGTTATTCAAAATGTGAAAGGCAAGATCCAGGAGATAAAAGCAGGACTTCCTTCCAAACTATTAAGTGATGGACGCACCTCTCAGGTAACCTTGGTTCCTTTTTATGACCGTACCGAACTAATTCAGGAAACATTAGGTACCCTCAATGAAGCACTTACCCTGGAGATCCTGATCACCATTTTGGTAATTATCGTTATGGTCTTCAATTTGAGGGCCTCCATTCTTATCTCGGGTCTTTTACCGGTGGCAGTTTTAATGGTGTTTATAGCCATGAAGTATTTTAATGTAGATGCCAATATCGTTGCCTTGTCTGGGATCGCGATCGCCATTGGGACCATGGTTGATGTGGGGATCATTTTATCGGAGAATATCATAAGACATATTGATGAGAATCAGGAAGATCTTCCTATCAATACGGTGGTCTACAATGCTTCTTCGGAAGTTTCCGGAGCAATTCTTACGGCGGTAATGACCACCATTATTAGCTTTATTCCTGTATTTACCATGATCGGGGCAGAAGGAAAACTATTTCGCCCGTTGGCATTTACAAAGACCATGGCCTTAACGGCTTCTATTTTGGTGGCTCTGTTTATCATTCCGCCATTAGCGGCCTATTTGTTCCGGAAGAAGCAACAAAAAGAACTTGTTAAATATATAGTACACGGTTTAATTATAAGTGCAGGTCTTTTCGCCATTTTTAATGGATATTTCATAGGAATGGCCTTGTTGGCCCTTGCTGCAGCTGGTATTTTAAGACTCAGGCAAATCATTTCGGATCAGCAGTACAATTTGGCAAACATTGGAATTGTTGTTATTACTATCATTGGCCTGCTGGCCGTTTATTGGAGACCTTTAGGACTCGGTGAAAACGTCTTTTTGAACCTGGTTTTTGTAGCCCTGATATGTGCTTTTATTCTAGGCGGGTTCTATATTTTTAGATTGTACTACACTCAAATTCTAAGATGGTCTCTACGCAATAAGATCTTGTTTTTATCACTCCCGGTAGGCCTTATCATAGCGGGGTTCGTGATCGTAAAAAATACGGGGAAAGAGTTTATGCCGGCCTTAAATGAGGGCTCATTTCTCTTAATGCCCACTTCCATGCCACATGCGGGAGTTGAAGAAAACAAGCGTGTGCTGCAACAACTAGACATGGCAGTTGAAAGCATCCCGGAAATTTCGACCGTGGTTGGGAAGGCCGGTCGTACAGAGTCTTCACTAGACCCGGCACCTTTGTCCATGTATGAGAATATAATTCAGTACAAGTCGGAATATATGAAAGATGCCTCCGGGACCCGGCAGCGTTTTAAAGTGAATTCGGAGGGCTATTTTATGCTGAAAGAAGAACAGTATGTTTGGAACCCCAATGAGGGTGAACAGCCGGAAGGTGTTCCCGAAGGCAGACTACGATCATATACAGAGGTAGAGCAACAAGACCTGGTACCAGATACCCGGGGCGAGTATTACAGGGCCTGGAGACCGGAAATTCAATCCCCGGATGATATCTGGGATGAAATTGCCAGGGTAACGCGCTTGCCGGGGGTTACTTCTGCTCCTAAATTACAACCTATAGAAACACGGCTGGTGATGCTGCAAACAGGCATGCGGGCTCCTATGGGGATCAAAGTTAAAGGGTCCGATCTAAGACAGATCGAGGCCTTTGGTATACAGCTCGAAGATATCCTAAAAGAAGCCGAAGGGGTGAAGGCAGAAGCAGTTTTTGCCGATCGGATAGTTGGAAAACCTTATTTACTCATTGATATAGACAGAGATAAACTGGCGCGCTATGGTCTTCTTATAGAAGATGTACAGCAGGTTCTGGAAGTTGCCGTGGGCGGTATGATGTTATCACAAACGGTTGAAGGGAGGGAACGATATGGAATTCGGGTTCGGTATCCCAGAGAATTACGGGAAAATCCAAGCCGACATTGAAAATATATACATCCCGGTTGCCGGCGGAAAGCAAATACCCCTCGGAGAGCTGGTAACGATCCGTTACGAAAAAGGACCTCAAATGATCAAAAGTGAGGATACCTTTTTGGTAGGCTATGTTCTTTTTGATAAACTCGATGGCTATGCTGAAGTGAGTGTTGTTGAAAATGCGCAAGCATTGATTCAAAAGAAAATTGATGAAGGGACTTTGATAATCCCCAAGGGCATTAATTATCGATTTACAGGCACCTATGAAAATCAACTCCGGGCAGAGAAAACACTAAAGGTGGTAGTTCCGCTGGCATTGTTCATTATTTTTCTGATCCTGTATTTCCAATTTAGATCCGTGGCTACTTCATTCATGGTTTTTTCGGGAATCGCAGTTGCTTTTGCAGGCGGGTTCTTGCTGATCTGGTTATATGGTCAGGACTGGTTTATGAATTTTGAATTCTTTGGAGAAAACATAAGATCCCTTTTTCAGATGCATACAATTAATCTCAGTGTAGCTGTTTGGGTCGGTTTTATTGCCTTATTCGGGATTGCCACTGACGATGGGGTAGTAATGGCCACCTATTTAACACAGACTTTTAGGAAAAATAAACCAGCCACCTTGATGGATATAAGGGCCTCGGTGGTGGAGGCAGGGGAAAAGCGTATACGCCCCTGTTTAATGACCACTGCTACTACCTTGTTGGCACTTTTACCGGTGCTGACATCCACGGGTAGGGGTAGTGATATCATGATCCCAATGGCCATCCCAAGTTTTGGCGGAATGCTCATTGCCCTTATCACCCTGTTGGTGGTTCCGGTACTATTCAGTTGGAGAGCAGAATTTCAATTAAATAAGTCAATACAATGAAAAGAATAATTCAAATACTAATAGGTGTTGTATTTATTAATGTGGGGTACACGCAACAATTGGAATCATTGATTGAACAAGGCTTACTAAACAATCCTGAAATCCAGGCAGGGGAAATTCGCTACAGTATTGCGGTAGAAAAGGTCAAGGAAGTGAATACGCTTCCAAATACCGAGTTTAGTGCCGGATATTTTGCGAGTGAAACAGAAACCAGGACAGGGGCACAAAAGGCCCGTTTTGGTATTAGACAAATGCTTCCCTGGTTTGGTACCATAACGGCGCGTGAGAATTATGCGGGTTCCATGGCCGAGGCAGATTACGTTGCCCTGGTAATAGCGAAAAGAAAATTGGTTCTGGGTATTTCACAATCGTACTATGGTTTATACGCCATAAATGCGAGTTCAGAGGTTTTAAAGGAGAATATTGAATTACTTGAGACCTATGAGCAATTGGCTTTAAAAAGTGTAGAAGGGGGTAAAACCTCGGCGGTAGATGTATTACAGTTGCAAATAAGGCAAAACGAATTAAGGGAACAGTTAAAAATATTACAACAACGGTATATAGCTGAAGAAAGCGGATTGAACAACATGCTAAACCGTGATGAAGATATTCCTGTTAGTGTCCTGGAGAGTTTTGTACTACCTGAAGAGGATGGTCTTATTGCCAGTGATAGTTTAGCATTGCATCCGGAACTCTTGAAATATGATAGATTGTATGAATCGGTCCTTAAAGACGATCTGTTAGTAAAAAAAGAAGGATCGCCTATGTTGGGTATTGGTATAGATTATGTACCCGTGGCTGAGCGTACAGACATTTCCATTATGGATAGCGGAAAGGATATGGTGATGCCAATGGTCTCTGTTTCTGTTCCGATCTTTAACAATAAGTATTCCTCACTCGGCAGGCAAAATGATCTGCGTAAAAAGGAACTGAATGCCATGCGCCAGGAACGTTTTAATACTCTTAAAACACAATTGGCAGAGGCGTTAAGCCAACGAAATTCGGCCAGGATACGATATGTAGCACAATCTGAGAATTTGAAAAAAGCACAAAATGCGGAAGAAATATTGATCAAGAACTACGAAACCGGAACTATTGATTTCAATGATGTACTCGATATACAGGAATTACAATTAAAGTTTCAAATGAATATTATTGAGGCCATAAATACCTATTACAACCAAATGGCAATCATTAATTATCTGTCAAACCAATAAAGAATTAATGAACAATTTAAAAAAGTAAAAAATGAATCACACCTATCATATACATGGGATGACCTGTAATGGCTGCCGCAACCACGTAGCTGAAACACTCTCTAAGGTAGAGGGTGTTACTAAGGTGATGGTGGACCTGGAAAAAGCAGAGGCTTCTATTGAAATGGAGCAGCATATACCCTTGGAGCAATTTCAGAAGGCTCTGGAGAATGACGGAGGGCGCTATAGTATCCATAAACCGGGAATGCATCCTGTAGCCCAAAAGCAAGAATCTAAGCATACTGGCAAAGGAACAGGGACCTTTTATTGCCCCATGCATTGCGAAGGTGAAAAGACCTATGATCAGCCGGGAGATTGCCCTGTATGCGGGATGGCTTTGGTAGAAGAAGTGAATCTGTCGCAGGCATCCACTACCCAGTATACCTGTCCCATGCATCCGGAAATCATTCGTGACGTACCAGGAAGCTGCCCTATTTGCGGGATGGACCTGGTACCTATGCAAGCAGACATATCTGCAGAAGAGAAGACCTATAAAAAATTACTAAAGAAATTCTGGTTAGCTGTAGCCTTCACTTTGCCTATTTTTTTAATTGCAATGAGTGAGATGATCCCTAACAATCCATTATACGATTTAATGGGGCAAAAATGGTGGAACTGGATTCAGTTTGCACTTTCAATTCCTGTAGTATTCTATGCCACCTGGATGTTCTTTGAAAGGGCTTATAAAAGTATAAAAACCTGGAATCTAAATATGTTCACACTTATTGGGATTGGGGCCGGTATAGCTTGGTTATTTAGCGTTTTTGGGATGTTGTTTCCCGACTTTTTCCCTGAACAATTTAAAACCGAATCTGGTGCTGTTCACGTTTATTTCGAAGCGGCAACTGTAATACTAACCCTGGTATTAATGGGTCAGGTTTTGGAAGCGAGAGCACATAGTAAAACAAATTCGGCGGTAAAAGAACTGTTGAAACTTGCTCCTAATACAGCTGTGCGAGTGGTTGATGGAATTGATGAAGAAGTTTCCATAGACCAAATTCATAAAGGTGATGTACTACGAGTTAAACCAGGGGATAAAATTCCAGTAGACGGCATTATTTCAGAAGGAAAAACCACAATAGATGAATCGATGATTTCGGGAGAACCTATTCCGGTGAATAAGTATGAGGGAGATAAAGTAAGCAGCGGAACTATCAATGGGAATCAATCTTTTCTAATGATAGCTGAAAAAGTAGGTAGCGATACATTGCTTTCTCAGATCATTCAAATGGTAAATGACGCAAGTAGAAGTCGTGCACCTATTCAAAAATTAGCAGATACCGTTTCAAGTTATTTTGTACCTGTGGTAGTACTTATTGCAATAATAACCTTTATTGTTTGGGCAATTTGGGGCCCGGAACCAGTGTATGTTTATGCACTTGTAAATGCTATTGCTGTATTGATCATTGCTTGTCCGTGTGCGCTTGGTTTGGCAACTCCTATGTCTGTTATGGTGGGCGTAGGTAAGGGTGCTCAAAACGGGGTTTTGATAAAGAATGCCGAAGCTTTAGAGAAAATGGACAAGGTTGATACCTTAATTATTGATAAGACGGGAACGATTACTGAAGGTAAACCAACAGTAGAGAAAATGGGTGCATTTGGAGAACGCTTTAGCGAAATCGAAATAACCCAACTAATAGCTTCTTTAAACAGCTCTAGCGAACATCCACTTGCCGAAGCTACCGTAAAATATGGGAAAGAACAGAAAGCAAAAATCCTTAAAGTAGAGGATTTTAGTGCGGTTACAGGTAAAGGAGTTGAAGGAAAAGTAAATGGGAAAAAGTTAGATCTGGGAAATGCCAAAATGATGGAATATGCTAATGCAATTGTTTCATCTGATATGGAAAAAGAAGTGCAATCTTTTCAGAATCAGGGTAAGACAGTTTCCTATTTAGCGGTAAATGGGGAAGTGGCTGGTTATGTGGTCATAAGTGATAAAATAAAAAGCACAAGCGCTAAAGCTATAAAAGAACTTCAGGATAAGGGTATCACGGTTATAATGCTCACCGGAGACAACCACAATACAGCGCAAGCAGTAGCTGGGGAACTTAATCTGGCCGATTTTAAGGCTGGGATGTTACCTGAAAATAAACTGGAGGAAGTCAAAAAACTACAAGAGCAAGGCAAAGTAGTCGCTATGGCAGGCGATGGTATCAATGATGCTCCTGCACTTGCCAAAAGTGATGTCGGGATCGCTATGGGAACAGGAACAGATGTGGCCATTGAAAGTGCAATGATTACCCTTGTAAAAGGAGATCTGCACGGGATTGTAAAAGCAAGAAATTTAAGTGATAAGGTAATGCGCAATATAAAGCAAAATCTGTTTTTTGCTTTGATATACAATACATTAGGTGTACCCATAGCAGCAGGGGTATTATTTCCGTTTTTTGGAATTCTTTTATCACCAATGATTGCTGCATTAGCAATGAGTTTTAGTTCAGTTTCTGTCATTGCCAACGCCTTACGATTAAGAACAACCCACATAGACTGATAAATATGGTAAAACGTAAAACAGCAGCAAAGATTCGAAAAGCGCACAGGTACCTGGGGCTCTTCCTGGGGATTCAGTTTCTAATGTGGACCGTAAGCGGTATCTACTTTAGCTGGACGGATATTGATGAGATCCATGGGGATCATTTTCGAAATGAAAATCCTGCCCCCTTATCTTTTAAAAACCTGGTGAGTCCAACTTCAATTTTGAACCCAAAAGAAGTTGCATCCCTGGAATTAAGAGAAATTGGGGCCAAGCCCTATTACTGGATCAATGACAGTTATTTGATAGACGCTCAAACAGGTACTGTAAAAAAGGAGATCACGGAGGATGAAGCCATGCAAATTGCGCGAAACCATATGCTTTCCACTTTAAATGTTAAGGGTATTGAACGAATTGAGGAGGTAGGCAATCATCATGAATACCGTGAAAAACCGTTGCCTGCCTATGTAATTTCGTATGATACCCCAAAAAATATCAAGGCCTATGTGTCCATTCAGGACGGGTCTTTTCAAACGGTGCGTTTCAGGGACTGGCGCTGGTTCGATTTCTTGTGGATGATGCACACGATGGATTACCAGGGTAGGGATGATTTTAACACACTGTTACTAAGAGGATTTTCCCTTATGGGACTCATTACAATTTTAAGTGGATTTACGCTATTTTATGTAAGTTCTCCTACCATCAGAAAGCAAATAAAGAAAAAAAAATAGTTCGATGAAAAAGACAATCATATACATTGGTGTTGCAGTTTTAACAGGCCTTATTGCCGGTTATTTTATATTTCATAATGCTGCCGATAAGCCAGCATCAGACTCTCATGATCACACGACAGAAATGGAGGTAAGTGACGTATGGACGTGTTCCATGCATCCCCAGATAAGACAGTCTGCCCCAGGTAGCTGCCCTATTTGCGGTATGGATCTGATATTGGCAGATGTGGATCCTAACGAGCTTTCTGCTACTCAGTTTACCTTGTCCAAAAATGCCATGGCTTTGGCAGATATCAGAACCACTATTGTCGGTTCCGGCAGTTCGGGTGACAACAGCTTAAAACTTTCGGGAACCATAAAGGAAAACGAAAAGGCCGTTGGGAGTCAGGCGTCCTACTTTGACGGGCGTATAGAAAAGCTATACGTTAATTTTGAGGGAGAGGAAGTTAGAAGCGGACAGCAATTGGCAACTATCTATTCGCCTGAACTGGTATCTGCCCAACAAGAATTGATTACGGCCGCAGGCTTAAAGGAAAGTCAACCCGCTTTATATAGGGCGGTTCGTAATAAGCTTCAATTATGGAAACTATCTGAAAAGGAAATAGCCCAAATTGAAAAGTCGGGGCAGGTCCGTGAAAATTTCCCTGTTTATGCCAATGTATCCGGTACGGTATCAGAGATCATGGTAGAAGCGGGAGACTATGTAAAGCAGGGATCACCATTGTTTAAAATAGCCAATTTGAGTACCGTTTGGGCCGTTTTTGATGCGTACGAAAACCAGATCTCACTTTTAAAAGAAGGACAAAAAATAACAATCACAACTAAGGCCTATCCGGATACCCAGTTCGATGCTAAAATATCTTTTATAGATCCTGTATTGAATTCAGCGACAAGGACCATCAAGGTTAGGGCGGTATTACAAAATCCCAAAGGACAATTAAAGCCTGGCATGTTTGTGGCCGGTTCAATGCGTATTACGGCCAGTACAAAGGAAAATACTATCGTAGTTCCGGAAAGCGCCGTTCTTTGGACAGGAGAACGCTCTGTGGTCTATATAAAGGCCAACCCGGACGACTCCACCTTTGAAATGCGTGAGATCACTTTAGGAAATGCTGTTCAAGATGGATATATAGTACTAGACGGATTACAATCAGGAGATGAGATTGTAACTAACGGTACATTTACTGTAGATGCTGCTGCCCAATTAAAAGGCAAAAAGTCCATGATGAATGAAGGTGGGGCTGTAAGGACAGGCCATGAAGGGCACGGAGGT
This sequence comes from uncultured Flavobacteriaceae bacterium, assembly GCA_963781045.1. Taxonomy (GTDB): domain Bacteria; phylum Bacteroidota; class Bacteroidia; order Flavobacteriales; family Flavobacteriaceae; genus Muriicola. The sequence goes on from CAWAEX010000018.1 coordinate 96,127, forward strand.
ATGGGAGCTATTATAGAATCCGAAAAGAAGGACGTATTGCCAGTATTTCAAAAATCATTTGCACCAGTCCTGGAAGCTTATATGGAACTTAAGGACGCCTTGGTGCTTTCAGACCCGGAAAAGGTGGAGCAGGCATCTGAAAAAGCCCTATCTAAGCTAAAAAGGGTAAATAAGTCTGCTTTAAAGGGAGGGGTTATAGATCAAATAAGTAGGTTGGAAAAATATTTTATGGCCATATCTATGACCAAATCCCTTAAAGAACAGCGTTCAAATTTTGTGCTCCTTTCCGATCAATTTGTTGCTATTATGCCCAGCATGAAAAATCCTGATAAACCAGTGTATGTCTTACATTGTCCTATGGCCAATAATAATATGGGGTCGGACTGGTTAAGTTGGGAAAAAGAGATATTAAATCCTTACTATGGAGAAGCAATGTTAAGCTGTGGCGAAGTTAAACGTGTTTTGTAAAACCAGTTACTTACGGGAGCAGAAGAAAAATACAAGAAACTTATTTAAAACGTAATCTTAGGAAATAATTTAATAGGATATGAACATTGTGACTTGGAATGTAAATGGCATTAGGGCCATCGTTAAGAAAGATTTTTTTGAGACACTTAATGAGCTAAAAGCAGATATTATTTGTCTTCAGGAAACCAAGGCCCAGGAAGAGGAAGTAGCAAAGGCCCTCGAACCTTTGAATACATATAAGATCATAAGCAACGCTGCCGATAAAAAAGGATATTCCGGAACTACTATTCTCACCAAAACTACTCCGGGAGATACTAGCCATGATATGGGCATAGAGGAACATGATTCGGAAGGGCGTGTCCTTTGTGCAGAGTATCCTGAATTTTATCTGATCAATGTATATGTCCCTAATTCGGGGTCACAATTAGATAGACTGGATTACCGTAAGGGATGGGATACCGACTTCCTAAAATTCATCAAGAAAAAAGAAGAAACAAAACCTGTGATTGTCTGTGGGGATTTTAATGTAGCTCATAAACCTATCGATCTAAAGAACGACAAATCTAACTACAACAAAACCGCCGGGTATACTCAAGTAGAGATAGACGGAATGGATGCTTTTTTGAAGGCCGGACTGGTAGATATCTACCGGCAACTGCACCCGGATAAGGTGGCCTATTCTTATTGGAGTTACAGATTTAAAGCAAGGGAACGCAATACGGGATGGCGTTTAGATTACTTTCTGCTGAGTAGTTCTTTGGCAGATAAGGTGAAAAAGGTGGAGATCCTTAATGAATATTACGGCTCTGACCATTGCCCTGTAATGCTGGAGATAGCATTTTAGTATAGACGAATTCCTCCTCCTACTTTCTTATAGAAATAGGTAAAAATTACCTACTTTAAGGGTCATATTTTTAATGGTGCTGAGGCAAACTCTTATTTGTCGCCAATTTACAGAGCGCCCTGGAATTATGGGAAGGAAAAATATCTTACTTACTAATAACAAAACTATGTTCTCCAGACAAGGAATTCTAAAAGTGATCATTTTGATTTTTATAGCAAGTGCCTTGGGAATTGGTTGTACTTCTTCCAAAGTAAGGACAGTTTCCGGTGAAGAACCCCAGAATAATATGAGGTCCATTACCCCAAATAAAGGGGAAGTGAGCATATTGAGCATGCTTCAGCGAGTTCCCGGGATATCGGTAAGGGGCAATGTGGTGCGGGTTTTTGGACCTAATTCATTTTCAAATACCTCAGAACCATTGTTCTTGATCAATGGTGTAGCATACAGCGGAGGATTATCAGGTATTTTAGGTAGCATTAATCCAGATGATGTAAAATCTATTGAGGTCTATAAAACACCGGCTGAACTGGGTTTATATGGGGCACGTGGAGCCAATGGGGTGATCAATATAATTTTACGGAAGTGAGAGTTGCCATATCATAGTTTTTTCCGTCTAAAAAGTTTATAAATAATTTGGTTTTATGATATATATCATAGTTAATCTATAGGGCAATAAATACCTTGCGTCGTATATCTGAATACCCTCCATCTTGAACTATTGAACGGATTGTTTAACCTAAAAAATAAAAACATGTCACTAACAAAATTTAAAAATCGGAAAAGACCTCTATCCAATCTGATTACATCTGATTTCTTCGACATGGAAGATTTCTTTGACAATCATTTATGGAATCGAGGCTTGGTAAATGATGATTTCTGGAATGGAAGATCTGCAGAACCTGCATTAAACATTAAGGAGACCGATCATCATTATGAAATTGAGATTGCTGCCCCAGGTTTTGCTAAAAAAGATTTTGAAGTATCTATCGAAAATAGGTATTTAACCATCAAAGCAGAAAAAGAGTATACTGACGAAGAAAAAAAAGAGGAGTATACCCGAAAAGAATTTTCTTATAATTCCTTTATGAGAACCTTATTGTTGCCAGAAAACGTCTTGGAAGATGAAATTAAAGCCAAGTACAATGACGGTATCTTAAGATTCAAACTGACCAAAAAGGAAGAAGTAAAAAAATTAAAACCCCGAAAAGTGGAAATTGCATGATAATAACCACTTTTTAAGTAGCCCTCCTGTTTAACATGAATGCCTTTATTAAAAGAGCCCAACAGGAGGGCTCTTTTTTTTATAGAAACAACATTTGCTGAATATTGAACAATATCAGAACATATTACTTCCCTATTCTGGATTAGTTTTCTTACGCCTTCGTGGTAATACTTCCTCCGGGAAGGGGAAAAGAATGGTAGAATTTTTTTCGGCGGCAATATTGGATAGGGTTTGATACAATCGGAGTTTAATAGCAGAGGGCGATTGATCTATTTTTTTTCCTGCTTTTAGAAGCATATCGGCGGCCTGGTCCTCAGCCTGGGCTAAAATTATACGTGCCCTTCGAGAACGTTCAGCCTCCGCCTGATTGGCCATCATACGCCTCATATTCTCCGGTAATTGTATGTCTTTTATCTTTACATCAATGATCTCAATTCCCCAGCGCTTGGTCTCTCCTTCCACAATGGTCTTGATGTTTTTGCCCATTTCCTCCCTTTTGGAGAGGATGGTATCTAGTTCTACTTTTCCACAAACATCTCTCAGAGCCGCTTGTGATAACTGGGTTATAGCAAAAGAGAATTCCTCAACTTCTAAAACAGCCTTTTCAGGATCTGTGATCTGAAAAAAGACCACCCCATCAATGCTACAGGGTACGTTGTCTTCAGTCATCACTTCCTGGGAAATGATCTTAATAGTGATCACCCTGATATCTACCTTTTGGATTGTTTCAACAAAGGGAATGATCCATCGTAAACCGGGCTGTAAGGTATTGACATATTTTCCGAAACGGAACTTAAGAGCGCGTTTGTATTCAAAGATTACCCGTATTCCTGCCATTAAAAAAAGAATAAGGATCAATAAAAAGAACATGAGAGGATTCATGGAGTATGATTTTTAAGTTAGAAATAGATTTTATGCGTATTCGATAAGCAAGATTGCACTTGCCTAACTTTCATTAAGATACAAAAAATAAACCCGGTAATACCCTTACAAATTCCTTTTATGGAAGCTTAGTAGAGGTATTTTTACTACAGATTTCATTTGCTTTACAATATCCTTGTGCCAGATACTTTTCATAATTCCATGGCCTTCCCTTTCGAGCATAGCCAGGAGCATCGGTTCTTCTTCCTCAATATAGGATTGTAAAGAACTATTAATGTTATCTGCGAACCTAAGTTCAAATTCTATATTGGGATAGGAAACTTTACTTCTCAGCATTTCCTTGAACCAAGCCATTTGATCTTCCCCGGCATATTCACTTTTAGGAGAAATATGAATGAGCTTTATCATAGCTTTAAATGGCTCCGCCACGGCCACCAGTTTTCGTATCGCTAATATATCAGCCTCCTCAAATGCTGTCGCATATACGATCTTATCAAGTTGTTTTGAATGTACCTTTTGAGGGACCATTATTAATGGCACATAGGAGTTATTGATCAGGGTAGAAGCGGTACTTCCTATGAATAGGTCTTTTAGTATTGTACTCCCTTTGGTGCCAATAATAACAAGATCGGCATTGATCTTTTCTGCGTTTTCGAGAATACCTATTGATGAGATGCCATGCTCACTGACAATCAATGATATACCCAACGCGCCAGGATCCTTCCCCAGATGCTTTGTACAGAATTGTGTGAGTTTGTAATTAGATTCCTTTAAGGCCGCTTCTTCCAAACGGCTATACGAAATGCTCACAGTACTCATAAAGGTGGGCTTCATGTCAAATACATGCAGCATGTATAGTTTAGCATTAAACTGATGGCGCAGCATTTCCGCAAATTTCAAAGCAGCGATAGAATTGTCTGAAAAGTCTGTGGCATACAATAGCGTTTTCATGGAATATCCCTTTAGAATTCACTTTATGAAGCTATTCAAATAATCTTGTCCATAAAATGATACTTATCATGTTCCTGAGATTTTCCTTTTAGAAAGTCATTATTGTTCAACTATTAATTACAACCTACATTTAATGTACCTCTTTTGTAACTGTGTAACCTAGGTCACGCCCACCCATGTCCCGGCGGTTTACTTTTGTTTGGATTAAATTATTTAGGTGGATTTCACACAGATATTAGGTTATTTAGGAGCCCTGATCATTGGGATCGTCCTGGGCCTCATTGGCGGCGGAGGGTCTGTCCTCACCGTACCAATTTTGGTATATCTACTTTCAATAAACCCTGTGGTCGCTACGGCCTATTCCCTTTTTGTAGTAGGAGTGTCATCTTTGTTGGGTGCTCTTCAGAATATAAGAAAAGGTCTTGTCGACTTTAAGACAGCCGTTGTTTTTGCCATTCCTGCTTTTATTGCTGTGTATCTCACCAGGAGGTTTCTAATACCTGCTATTCCCGACTATTTATTTGAAGTAGGAAACTTCACGGTAACCCGAGATATTGGGATCATGATCTTTTTTGCCATTCTAATGTTGCTGGCATCATATTCAATGATCAGAGGCAAGAGCAAAAATCGCGATGCGGGAAATACCGAAATAAAGTTTAACTACCCCATGATCGTTTTAGAGGGCGTGGTTGTTGGAGTCATTACAGGTATCGTGGGGGCGGGAGGCGGATTTTTGATCATTCCTGCACTGGTAATCCTTGCCAAACTTCCTATGAAAAAGGCTGTGGCCACTTCCTTGCTCATCATAGCCATTAAGTCGCTAATAGGCTTTTTAGGCGATGTTGAAACTATGGAAATAGACTGGCTCTTTCTTCTGAGTTTTACTGCGTTTTCTCTGTTGGGGATTCTGATTGGCGTATGGCTCAATAAATATATTGAGGGAGGGAAGCTTAAAAAATCATTCGGGTGGTTGGTTCTCATTATGGGGCTCTATATCCTTATTAAAGAAATCTTCCTCTAAGTGTCAAAGAACAACTAATGAATGTCATTGCAGTGTTTAGAATACACATCTTTGTAACCTAGGTTACGTGCCAATAAATGAAGTCTTTATACTTTTAATATTATATAAAGAATAGCTTAAAATATAATTGATAAGAGAAAAAATAGAACTGGTCTATACAGGATGTCTGCGATGGCTTCAGTTCTGTTGCTAATCGGATAATAAATATATGATTACCCTGTGGTGGTATTACAGATATAGTTTTTTTGGTTGGATTGATGTAGGGAGCAATTACTAAGAAGGTCATTGCTCCCTTTTTTTAAAAAGTAAATTCTAAAATAATAAGATAATGTCATTATTTAATACACTATTTAGATCCAGGTCTGCCACTAGTGATAATGTGGAAGTGCTTGAGGTGGAAGATTTTAAGAAGGCCGTACACAGGAATAAGGTACAATTGATAGATGTGCGGACTCATAGGGAATTTAAGGGTGGCCATATCGCCAGAGCCCTTAACATAGATTATTTTAAGCGCGAGGCTTTTTTTAAGGAATTTGAAAAAATGGATAGGACCAAACCTGTTTATCTCTATTGCCGTTCCGGCAATAGAAGCATTAAAGCAGCTCATCAGTTAGCCGCCAGAGGATTTGAAAAGGTATATGACCTTAAAGGAGGTATCTTACGTTGGAAGTAAAATGCAGGTTGCAAAACACCTCCTTTATGGCAAGATCGAATTAATAAGAAGCAACAAAAATTAAAACTATGCGCTATCTCATTTTTCTGCTAAGCCTGGTCCTCAGTATTTCGTGTAAAGATTCCCAAAAAGGATATCAGCCTCTAGAAGAATCATCCGCTGACTTGGCCGTAAACGCAACCCCAGATCCGGGTAAGAAGATCGTAGAGAACGAATGCTATATATGCCATAATCCTAAGGCCTCGGAAGCAACAATGATAGCCCCTCCCATGGTCGCTGTAAAAAAGCATTACATTGATGATCAAACCAGTAAAGAGGCCTTTACAAAGGCCATGATCACCTGGCTTAGTGATCCACAGCCAGAAAAATCGAGAATGCGAGGTGCTCTGAGAAGGTTTGGCGTTATGCCTTATCAACCCTATTCTGAGGAGTCAATACGAGCTATTGCAGCCTATCTGTATGATGCAGATTTACCACAGCCGGATTGGTTTGAGGAGCATTTTCAAAAAGGTCATGGGCAGGGTAAAGGAATGGGCAAAGGAATGGGGAAAGGTAAGGGTATGGGTATGAAAAAAAGTCAGCTAGAGGATGATGATGCCTATGAAGGTTTGCCTGCATACTACGGTGAAAAAGGGATGGAAATTGCCATGGCCACTCAGGGGGTCCTGGGTAAAAACTTAATGAAGGCTATTCAGGTAAAAGGGACTACAGGGGCTATAGAATTTTGTAAGACCAAGGCAAGCAGACTTACTGATAGTATGGGTATCATGAAGAATGTCCTCATTAAACGTATAACCGATTTACCCAGAAATTCATCGAACCAGGCAAGTGAAGAAGAACTGGGTTTTATAACAGCTTTTAGACGGCAGATTGAAAATAAGGGGGAAATTCGTCCTATCACAAAAGAAATGGATGATGAGGTCTTTTTTTATTACCCTATTGTTACCAATACCATGTGTCTTCAATGTCATGGAACACCCGAAAAAGAAATTACAACACCTGTTTTAGAGACATTATCTGCATTGTATCCCCAAGATAAGGCCACGGGTTATGATATAGAGCAACTACGAGGTATGTGGCGTATTCAATTTATTTTGGAATAACCAATTTAATTAGGACAGCATATAAACCTTGGAATAAAATCAAGTTTCGAACCATGTTACCTTCGACTATAATAAACGGATAATTATATGAATACAATTGGACTTATAGGCGGTACTTCCTGGCATTCCACTATTGTTTATTACCGGATGATTAATGAAATAGTAGGAGAGACTATAGGTACCCAGGGAAATCCCGAATTACTGATATTCAGCATCAACATTGAATTAATGCGTGAACAGAATGCGGAAAAGATCAATGCAAAGTATCTTGAAGTGGCTCAAAAATTGGAAAAAGCCGGGGCGAAGGCCCTGGTCATCTGTGCCAATACCCCCCATATGACCTATGCCTATGTTCAACCCAAAATAGGGATTCCCATCTTGCATATTGCAGAGGCAACAGCTAGGGAAGCCAAACGACTTGGTGTTAAAAAAGTAGGACTATTGGGAAACCGACCTACTATGACCCTGGGTTTTATCCCCGAATACTTGCAGGAACACTATAATATTGAAACCATCATCCCGGAAGGAGAAGGATTGACACAATCTCATCACTACGTTTCAAAGGAATTAACCCAGGGCCACTTCACAGAAGAGGCCAGGAAGTTCTTCCTAGATCAAATTTCACATTTAAAGTCGCGCGGTGCAGAGGCCATCGTTTTGGGTTGTACCGAATTACCAATGCTCTTGTCATCAGATAATGCTGATATTCCTATGTTAGCAACCACCGATCTGCATGCGAGGATGGCTGCCAATTTTATTTTAAGGGGCTCCTAACGGAATTTCAACTTTTCTTTTTAGGTTTTACAAAGCCATAGGTGTTTTGATGCAGGAAATCCTGTGGGAATTTGTCATCTCCCGGAAAACCCAGCGTTATGGTACCACTATCTTCGGGAATGTAATTAGTCTTAAAAATATAATCCCAAATACTCAGGCTAATCCCAAAATTTACGCCATAAGAACCTTCAGGAAGCGCATAAGCATGGTGGTATAAATGCATGACAGGATTGTTAAAGATATACTTTAAAGGGCCCCAGGTAATTTTAACATTGGAATGATTCAGATGCCCGATCCCGATAGCTATGAAATGTACAACATAGGCTTGCTCTGGTTCAAATCCACCCAGGATCATCACCCCAAAGACCTTTAGGGGCTTGTACAATATATTCTCCATCCAGTGGTATCGCAAGTGTGCTGCAAATCCCATTTCCTTCACGGAATGATGCACCTTGTGGAAATTCCAAAGAAAGCTATACTTGTGTAAAAGAGTGTGCGTGAACCACTGTACAAAATCTAATACAATGAAAAAGATAAGTAGCTGTGCCCACATAGGCATGGCGGAAATATCAATGATCGAAAGACTTTTTGCGGTGATCCCGATATCTTTAAACAGGACTTCCAGCATTTTATAGATTCCACTGATCGCGATGGCGAACATGAAAAAGTTGAAGAACATATAAAAGGCATCTAACCAAAAATCCTTTCTAAATATCGATTGTTCTTTTCTCCACGGAAATACGATCTCCAGAAGCCATGCCAAGAGAGATATGGCTATCAATCCCCAAAAATAATTTGTGTACCAGGGTACGTCAAAAATGATCGATTTCCACGTCCATGACACACTGCCATTAAAAGCACTTACAAATGCATTCCAATAATTTTCCATAGTTTATTTTTTTACAAAAGTAATAGATTCGGTTTCAAAAGGGAGGTCGTCATCATAACTCCATTCCACCCAGGAACCGTCATAGTTTAAAACATTCTTATAATCCAATAATTGAGTCAGTACAAAAGTAGTATGGGAAGACCTTACTCCTGTATGGCAGTAAACGATGATGGTATCTTCCCTGGAAGCTGCTATTCTTCCATATATTTTTTCCAGTTCGGCTAAAGGTTTAAAGGTGTAGGTGTTACCGTAGTCTACTGCTTCGGCCCAATCAATATTGATACTTTTTGGTATCCTACCCGCTTTTTTTGCACCTTCTTTCAGATAGCGTCCTTCGTATTCTTCTTTACTTCTGGCGTCAACCAGAATTGCCCTGGAAGCATCAGACTTTATCAACTTTAGTAAGTTCTCTTTAGAAATTAGCACTGGTTTATCTGATTGATCAGTGAATCGAAAAACGGCCGGGTTTATTTCAGGTTTGTTCTTGCTAATGGTGCCACCCATTTTTTCCCATTGTCCTATACCTCCGTCTAGCAGGTACACCTGCTCAAAATTATAGAGATGTAGCAGCCACCATAACCGGGCAGCGTCAATAGAGCCTTTATCATCATAAACAACCAAAGTAGCCTTCTCTGTGATCCCTTCTTTTCCCAATCGCTCCGCCATTAAAGATTTGTTGATGCGCATGCCTATGTATGGCAATGTTGTATCTTGAAAATAGTTCCGATAAAGGTTAATGGCTCCGGGCAAGTGCCCTTTTTCATAATCTTCCTTACTTCGAAAATCAATGATAGCAATAGTGGCGTCTGTCGATTTCAAAAGGGGACTGTCATAGGATACTACATGACCGCTCAAAAGCACTTCCTCCTGAGGTGGCGACTTACTATTTTCCTTGCAAGAGATTAGCGCAGTTGCAAGCAATATCAATAAAAGGCTATTCCTTAAGATCATACCAGCTGATATTTCTTAATATTTCTCTCCTGCCTTTTTTTTGAGGAGGATAATTGGTAACGAGATAATTCACAATGATCTCTTCATTTTTCCCAAGATCCCAAAGGTTTTGTGTTTCCTGCATCCAAAGGATGGTGGCTTTCCATCGTTCTTCATTCATCCTGTTCTGAATAACCAACTGGGCCGAATGGCAATTGGTACAGTTGTTCACAACGGTCATTAACCCTTCTGCATCTTTAAATCCGGTACGCACATGAATGCCATTCTCTATTTTATCAAAGTCGTCTTCAGAAGGTGTAACAACGTATTCTTCCACAGCTGCCGGTTCCTTGAAGAAGGATAGTGTTGGATCTGAAATAAGGTAGACGATTGCCAGGGCGGTAATGCCAAAAAGCAGCATTAGCGTAGCTAAAAGCCGGTAAATACTTTTGATCTGTGATTTGAATTTATCGTGTTCTTCCATCCTTAAGTAACCTTGATCGCAATTCGGTGGCAGGCATTATTCAAATACCCTTTTGGGTTCCAGCCCGGCAGCAACATTGGCTGACTTGTTCCATTAGCGTCGGTTGCTCTGGCCCATACCTCGTAATACCCTTTCTTGGGAAAGGCGATTGAGGCGCTGAAATTTTGCCAGGCCAGCCTGTTCATGGGTTTTGCTATGGGACAGTTTTGCCATGTAGCGCCAAAATCGATCGAATACTCCATTTTATTCACTTCAAGTTCTCCTGCCCAGGCATGCCCCCTAATATTTAATTTCTGTCCCTCTTTTATCATTGCACCGCTACGGGGATATGTTATCAAAGATTTTACAGGCATTGACTCAATAATACACATATCTTCATCCTTCACCTTTTCACCAGGAGCAACAGGATTACAAGGTACCCTGTAGGCATCCCCCGTCATCTTTGTTCCATCGTGAACGCGGTCTCGTACGCTAATGCGTTGTAGCCATTTACCCGAGACCGACGCCGGCCATCCTCCTGCTACCAGTCGCAAAGGGTAACCATGTGCCAAAGGAATATCTTGTCCGTTCATTTTATAGGCGATAAGCGTTTCATCCTGTAGCGCTTTAGCCATGGGTGCACCCCTCGAAATTGGTTCTTTTTCAGGGTCCCGGCTGAGATGAACATCTGCGGCATGGTAACCAATATAGACGGCTTTGTTTGAGAAGCCGGCATCTTCCAATACGTCGCGTAAGCGTACACCTGTCCATGTGGCACATGAGACGGCTCCAATTGTCCATTGGTTTCCTTTGGCAGGCGGATCGAATTCATTTCGCCCATTACCTCCGCACTCTAATGTTAATTGATAAGTGTAAGATTTGAATTTAGATTTTAACTCCGCCAGAGTATAGGTCTTTTTAGCGTTTACCGCTTCCCCGTCAATGGTCAACGTCCAGTTATTTACATCAATATTTTCAGGTATTAGTCCATTGTTCCTAATGAACATAAATTTATTGGGAGTTATATCATCATCTAAAAGATGGGCTTGCGCCTCTATGTTCCATGGTTTATCATTGAGTACAACCATGTCCTTGTCCTTTTTGAATAAGGTAAATGGATCGGGATCCTGAAAGAGTAGGGGAGTATAACCATCCGGAATTAATGCTCCGAATACGATATCGGTCCCAATAAGGGCGGTCAAAGAACTCAATGCAGTTCTCGAAAGGAAAAGGCGTCGCTTCATGAAAAGTACAATTTGGTCATGTTTCTAATCTTTAAAGTTATGAATAATAGGTACTTCAAAAGGTAACTCTTGTTACAAATCATCGTTTTTATATATCAATGTTTGTTAAAGACTAATGAAGTAAGGCTTTGGATACATTCATGTATCTTTAATATAAATTAACTTTTTTATGATAGTACATCATTTTGAAGATCAAAATTCGCTATTGAATCAGTTCATGGCTGAGATCAGGGACGAGGTTATTCAAAAAGACGGGATGCGTTTTCGCCGGAATATCCAAAGAATAGGAGAGATCCTGGGTTATGAACTGAGCAAATCACTTGAATATAAAAACAAATCGGTTAAAACCCCATTTGGCACAAAAGACATTAGCATCCTTTCAGACCAGTTTGTACTTTGCTCCGTATTAAGAGCTGGTTTACCATTGCATCAAGGGCTTCTAAACTATTTTGACCATGCCGAAAATGCCTTTATTTCTGCATACAGACACCATCCGGACGGAGGAGATGCTTTTGAGGTGATCGTTAAATATTTCGCCGCACCGGATCTAAATAATAAGATCCTGATCCTGACAGATCCCATGCTCGCCACTGGCAAGACCCTGGAGAATGTACTCAAAGCCCTGAAGGAACATGGCAATCCCAAACAGATACATATCATATCAGTGATTGGCTCCAAAGCTGGAGTACACCATGTCTCATCAGTTTTTCCTGAAATTACGCATTTGTGGATCGCGGCCATAGATGATGAACTCACTAGTAAAGGCTATATCATTCCCGGTTTGGGGGATGCCGGAGACCTTGCCTACGGAATAAAATTGTAATTCATCTTGTGCTATTTTGCGCACAAAGAACTTTTTTTTAGTGGTATCTGAGGTTATGAGAGTATAATAACTTTTGATAACTTTGAGGTAATAATTTTAAGTGAATGGGCTACATTTATGCCCTGAAATTTTAAGGAAGATAGTAGTATGTCAGAAAAAATAGAACGAGTAAAAACACTTATTTTAGGATCGGGCCCTGCGGGGTATACGGCAGCAATTTATGCGGCTAGAGCCGATCTTAAACCGGTGATGTATACAGGGATGGAACCAGGAGGTCAATTAACCACCACAACCGAAGTTGACAACTTTCCAGGGTATCCTGAAGGTATTGATGGGCCTACAATGATGATACAATTACAGCAACAAGCCGAGCGCTTCGGAACGGAAGTGCGTATTGGTATGGCTACTGCGGTTGACTTTAGTACTCAAAAAGGAGGCATACATAAAGTAACCATAGATGATTCTAAGGTAGTTGAGGCAGAAACTGTGATCATTTCTACCGGTGCCACAGCTAAATATTTAAATATCCCAAGTGAGCAGCGTTTACGAGGTGGTGGGGTTTCTGCATGTGCGGTTTGCGATGGCTTTTTCTACAAAGGACAAGAGGTGGCAATTGTTGGTGGGGGGGATACTGCCGCTGAAGAAGCTTCATACCTGGCCAATATTTGTAAAAAGGTTACCATGCTCATCCGTCGCGATGAAATGAGGGCCTCCAAGGCAATGCAACACAGAGTAAAAAGTTTGCCGAATATTGAAATTCGTTACCATACTGAGGTAGATGAGATTTTAGGGGAACAGGTAGTTGAAGGGTTGAGGATGGTGAATAATCAAACTGGCCAAAAAGAAGAAATTGCCATTACCGGGTTTTTCGTCGCCATTGGTCATAAACCCAATACGGAGATATTCAAGGGTCAGTTAGAGATGGATGACACCGGTTATCTGATTACCAAAGGAAAATCTACAAAGACCTCCAAACCGGGCGTTTTTGCCAGTGGTGATGTACAGGACAAGGAATACAGACAGGCAGTTACGGCAGCAGGTACCGGCTGTATGGCCGCTTTGGATGCGGAACGGTATTTAGCAACTATAGAAACGCCGGCAGAAGTAAATTAGCAATACGATTACTACCAATAAAAAAACCCCGACCAGATCGGGGTTTTTTATATTAATATATAAGGAATCCTTAATCTATACGAACATAATTTTCAGAAGAGGTAGGATTGCCTTCCAGATCTAAAGTGATCTGGCTGTAGGTGTCATCCTGTAAGTCGAGCTCAAAAGTAAATACCCGCATGGTATCTAAAGCCTGCATCATTTCAAAATCTCCATATTCTATGGTCTCAATTAGCTCTTTGTCCGAAATCTTATAGGAACCATAGCCAAATCTGCCTATTTTATCGCCCGGCACCCAACGAGACCACATGATCTTACCATTGTAATATATTTTCACCTGCCGGTAACCCGGGGCTTTGGCTATTGTGTCAATGGTATCTCCATTCCAATTAGAAAAACTCTGTAGTTCCCAGACTCCCTGCATGGAGTGCATCGTATTTGGTTTGGATGATAGTACCGTTGCTGCAAGTACCAAAATAATTGCCAAGCCGGCGATCTTCATTGTATTTCTCATAGTTCAATTGTTTAGTGCTTCAAGAATAACAATTAAGATACAATATTTTTGTTAAATTTTTTATGTAATTGGAAATAATTGAAATTTACTGTAGGTATAAAAAGAAGGAATTTGTCACTTAAAGAAATTTAGTACCTCAGTACAGGGAGAAAATATCTTCTTGGGTATGGGCGGCCGTCAATACAATTCTGTTAGTGGCATAGGTATCTTCAGTAGGATATCTGAAATCGGTAATAATGATCTTGTTCTCCCTCAAGTGATCGGCAAGTTGAGTGTCAGAAAAACCAAATACGGGATACTTCGGCATAAAATTTAAATGCTTTGAAGTTCTATTTGCGGATAAGAAACTTTTGATGTTATTCTGTAACAACCTCCTTTTTTTGGAATAAACAGCCTTAGCTTCCATAAAATGAGCTAAATAAAAAGGAGCTGCCGGACTAGCCCCTCCAAAAAAATTGGATGACTTCATTTGTACTATTCGCTCCTTTTTACCAAATACTGCCCCTGCTTGCAGTCCCAGAGCTTTACCCAACGAAGCACATAGTACAAGTTCCTTACATGGAATGGACAATAAGGTTTTAAAAACTCCCGCTCCTTCTTCACCTACGATCCCAATTCCGTGAGAGTCATCAACTACCAGAATACAGGATGTTAGAGGCAGGGTCTGTAGAATTTGAAAATCAGGATAGTTGCAGCCAGAGAAATCTATAGAATCCAGGAATATGACCGGGATCTCCTTTTTCTTTTTTTCGAGATGCTCCCGCAGTGCAATATTTAAAGTAGTATAGGTAGTGTACGGTTTGGCATTTGTTCTAAAGAGGGCAGAATGACTGTTAGGGGCATAGAATAACCTGTATTCTTTAGTATTAAAATGGTTGGCTACCAATTGTCCGGCTAAGTATCCGGAAGACATCGTAAGACAGGCTTCACTTCCAACCCATTGAGCCAAGTAAGATTCTGCTTTTTCATAAATAGAAAACTGTACATTAGACCTTCTTGAAGTACCAAAATTTGAACCATATTGCCGAATTGAATTCAAAACCAAATCCTGGAATTCAGGATCTGTATGCACCCCTAAATATGATGTTCCGCCAAAATATAGGAAAGATGTGCCATCTATATACACTCTTCTTCCCGGATATGTGGATACCTGTACCTTCATTGTAAAAGAGTTATACCACTACCACCAAGAGTAGGGAATTTAATGCTGGCATCGTTTAATATCTCTATGCCACTTGCAATATCGTTTGTGATCAATAATGGACCATCCATATCCACATAATCTAGTTGAGGTAATAACTGTCCGATAGCCGAAATTCCTACGGTTGATTCAGTCATACAACCAACCATTATCTTTAGCCCCAGTTCCTTACCCCGCTTTATCATTCGTAGTGCCGGTGTTAGTCCACCACATTTGGTAAGTTTTATATTGATCCCATTAAAATGCAGGGCACAGTGATCAACATCTGCTTCCACAAGGCAACTTTCATCGGCGATCACAGGTAGAACAGAAAGGTGAGCAACCTTTTCCATACCGGCCCAATCATCTGCTTGCAGGGGTTGTTCAATGAACTCAACACCTAGTTCTTTTAGGGTTGGAGCAATGGCTATTGTTTGTGCTGCAGACCAGGCTCCGTTGGCATCTATTCTAAAGACAGAACTACTATGCTTTCGTAATTCCCTGACAATATCTACATCTTCCTTAGTTCCTAGTTTGATCTTGTAAATGGGCCATGGTGTTTCCTTCATTTTTTCTACCATTTTTTTAATAGTATCTATTCCAATGGTGTAATTCGTTAAGGGGTATCTGTCAATGGTGGTTCCCCATAGTTCATATAGGGGCTTATTCTTGATTTTTCCATAGAGATCGTGGGCCGCAAGATCTAAGGCACAGAGCGCAAAAGAACTCAGACCTTTTTTTGATAACCATGAATGGAAATCTTCTGGCTCATTAAAAGGGTAATTCTCAATTTCGGATCTAATAGCTTCAATTTCTGAGTGAAGGCTTTTTAAAGTATGTCCATAATACGGATTAGAGGTGGTTTCTCCGTAGCCCGTTTTATTTTGATGACTGAGATGAACTATAAGCGTGTCCTGGGTTAGGTGTGACTCCCTCGAAATTGTAAAGGTGTGTTTAAGTTGGAGTGTGTGTGAGGTTAGCTTGAGCTGCATAAATAAATTTTATCTCTAAGATAAACAAAGCGTTTCAACGCAAATAAAAACCCTGAAGGAATATTCAGGGTTTTTAAACATATATGGTTGTAGGTAGTTCTAGTCCTTATGAACGCTACCTGAATAAGATTTCTTTTTCTGAACATCCGGGTTGCCAGAATACGAAATATCTGCACCACTGCTGGCATCGGCTATCAAGGTCTCGGAGACATTAACAGAAATGTCCGCTCCACTACTGGCGTCTGCATGACAGGTTCGTACGGTAAAGTCTTTTGCTTTGATATCCGAACCACTACTGGCGTCAGCATAGAATAACACCGCTTCTCCTTCAATTCTGATATCGGCTCCGCTACTGGTATCTGCATCCACTTCATCGGCTACTAAGGCAACTTTAATCCCAGCTCCACTACTTGCATCTAGTGAGATCTTGTTGGCCCTGATCACATTTTGTGTAAATAGATCGGCTCCACTGGAAGCGTAGAGTCCGGTTACAGATGGCAAGGAAACATGTATCCTTTTTGTGGCCCTCCCAATGTTTTCAATGGCATGGATCCTAAGTTTTCCATTCTTAATATCGGTACCTATCAGATCTATGATGTTTTCATCGGCTTCAACTTCAATATTGAAGTTATCTCCCTGGGTAACATAAACATCCAATCCTTCAGAGGCAGATATTTCGGTGAATTCCTCGTATACTTCTCTGGATTCTTTGGCTACTTCTCCGTTACCTCTCTTTCCCTCGCCAAAGTTCATATCGAAGGCACAAGAAGATAAGAAAAGGGCCATTAGTACGGCAATTGCAATTCTAGCTAGTGTTGTCATGATGTTGTTTTTATTCGGAATAGCTAAATATTCCTTTTGGTTGTTAGTAATTATTGTTAGGTCAAATGTATTTTCTTATTGGCACTCCGGGTAGTTTCAATTACCCAGTTGTTAATAAAGATGGATGAATTGTCATCTTATCGTCCTCCGTCATCTGCTTTGATCTCAACCCCGTTCTCATCTATCTTTAGTTTAAAGGAATCACCACCATCTTTTATATTGATATCAACCCCTTCTTCATCAATTATGATGCGGCCTTCATCATCATTATTCCAGCGTTCACCTCTTTTGTTATCGGAACAATCCAGGCATTCTAATTCACCATTACGGCCCATTAACCAAAGATGATCCACGATATTTCCCCGGTACATTTCTCTGTCGAAACGAGTAACACGACCCATATAGCGACGCATGCCCGCATCAAATCTTAGATGTGTTCCTGCAGGGACTGAAAGGGTTACCCTAACCTCCTGATCTCTCACCTTATTTTTAATGGCGGTGTACAAATAATTGCTCACGGAAAGGGTGTTTCCTTCTAAGGTGTAGGAGTATTGAATGTTGCCCGCACGCTCCCTGGCGTCGGAGGTGGAACTGCCATTGGCATCCTTCCGTATCCTGATATAAGATAAGGAATCACTGGACCTATTAATATCGAAGCGAATATCGTCTGTAAATAGCACACGATCTCCATTTTCATCATAGCTAATGGTCATATTATTGATCCCTAGGTCTTCCTGATTTTCAAAGAGTTCACTGCTGGTTGCCCTGATCAGTAGTGTATCCTGCGCTGAAGGAAAATATAAGGATTCCTTTACCGTAGTACTGCCAGAATAAGCATGAGCCGAGGCTTCTTTTATACCGAAGACAATAAGGCCAATAATGGATATCAACCACAGACCCAATAAGGAGAATTTTATTACGTTCCCAATAGACTTCAGGTTATTTACTAAAATCTTCAAGCCTAAATAAAGCAGAAAAAAGAACGGGATACCCACAGCAAAAAATGCTAATAGTGAGATCAGCCAAACCGGTGCTCCGGAGGCATTTACCATTTCGTAGAAATCAATTCCAGGGATATGAATAACGTCTAAGACCCCTACTGTAAATAGACCAATAAACAAGCCAATAAGGGTAGCGGCTCCTATAATGATCAGGATGATCCCAATGAATTTAGCGAAGACCTTAAAGCAGAACATTATGAAATTGCCCAAGGCATCGAAAAATGTCTGGCCGCTGCTTTTTACCTTGTTTCCCATTTTGTCATAGTCCACACCTTTTACCTTTTCAGCTACATCTTCATATCCTTCTTTAATTTTTTTTTCGATGTTGCTGATATTGACAGGTTTTCCTTTCATATCGAGCTTTTGAGAGGTTGTGACCGCTTCGGGTACCAATATCCATAATAGGATATAGGCTATAAAACCAAACCCGGTAGATAAGGCAAGGAAAATAAATATGAGCCGGATCCAAAGGGCATCAAAACCGAGATAGTGTTCTAGTCCGGCACAAACGCCTCCCAGGTACTTGCTATCAATGTCCCGATACAATTTTTTAGTGCGGGAAGTTGTCGTAGAATCAGACTTTGGAGCATCTTCAAAGATATCTTCGTCTACCCGGTAGTCTTCGGGTTGCCCCATCACCTTGATCACGGCATCTACCTCTTTCATGGTAATGACCTGGCGGTCGTTCTCCATTCTTTCCTGAAAGAGTTCGGCGATCCGAGCTTCAATATCGGCAATGATCTCATCACTACCAGTTGTTCCGGAGAAAGACCTTTTAATGGCCTCCAAATACCGTTGTAGTTTTTTAAATGCCTCTTCATCGATATGAAAAAGGACATTGGCGAGATTTATATTGACTGTTTTATTCATTTTTTCGTTGTTTTAGCGTTGGTAACCAAATTCACGGCATTTCTTAGTTCGTCCCAGGTCGTATCTAATTCTTTAAGGAACAATTTACCCGTTTCTGTGAGCCCATAATATTTTCTGGGCGGCCCGGAGGTTGATTCCTCCCAGCGGTAATTCAGCAATCCCGCATTTTTAAGTCTAGTGAGCAGAGGGTAGATAGTACCTTCCACCACCAGCATTTTTGCGTCTTTTAAGGTCTCCAGAATCTCAGAAGTATACTTATCTTCCTCTTGAAGGATAGATAGGATACAGTATTCTAGCACGCCTTTACGCATCTGTGCTTTTGTGTTTTCTATATTCATAATTTTAACTTCTGTTACATGCTATTCGGTGATGAGCCGAACTTTTTTTAGCACTGGGTTAACTGTTCGTTTTTTGATGGTTCATTAGATGATCTTTAATGATGTTGATTGATGAATAAACTGCATTAGCATTACTTATTTTATAAAGGGTATAGTTATAGGGTATTTAAATACCTGTCCTTCGTTGGTGCGCAAGGTTGCTAAAATGGTATACACCACATTAACAATAAACAAGGCTATTGGGATGAGTCCGGCAATGCCTAAAGGCCAAATTCGCCGGAAGGGAAAATCGTCCCAATCAAAATTCATATGAAAGCCGTTATAGTGGTTCCAGTTCCCCCAGTTCATAAATCCATGATCGAATAGATCTGGAAAAAAGCCAAAAAAGAATGGAATTGATATTGCCCCAAATACAACAGAATACAGGAACATGCTGATCTGAAAGTTTAGTGCTTGCTTTCCATTATAGTCAACATATGCTGAGTCATTGCGATTAGCAAGCCATAATACAAGTGGTAACAGTATGTTACCAAACGGAACAAAGAACCTGCTAAAGGTGGATGCATGAATTGCAGCCGACAAGTTTTTTTCGTGTTTTGATAAGGTTTCTGTCATGGCATATTAGTTTCTTATGCAAATATATGGCTAAAGGAAGGTATTATGCAAAACATAGTACTAAATATTAACATAATATTAACATTATAGGTTTCGGTAATTTTGGGTACTTTTAAGCCCAAATAACACGTTTCATGGGCGCTAATGTCACTAAGATAAATGCTTTTCTGTTTTTTAAATTACCGGCAGCCTGGTGGACCGGCGTACGTTTGCGCTCCATTGATGATGAAAAGGCGGTAGTAACTGTAACCCATAGGTGGATCAATCAGAACCCATTCAGATCTATGTATTGGGCCGTGCAGGGAATGGCCGCCGAGTTGAGTACGGGTGTTATGGTGAGTCGTCATATTGCACAGATGGGTAAACCTATTTCCATGTTAGTGGCTAATAATAAGGGCTCCTTTACGAAAAAGGCAAAAGGCCGGATAACATTTACATGTACGGACGGTCATAAATTTCGTGAGGCTTTAAACAAAACGATAGAAACCGGGGAGGGACAAACCTTTTGGATGAATTCTAAAGGAGTAAACAAAGAAGGAATAACAGTTTCCGATTTCAGTTTTGAATGGACAGTAAAATTAAAATCGAGTTAGTAACAGTCCACCAAATACTTTACATAGGTTGATGGATCCAAACATTATTTTCGAGGAAGAACAACGCTTCACACAATGGTGGTTGTGGCTTTTGATGGGAGCCATGCTATTAATTCCTATCTATGGAATTGTTCAGCAGATTGTATTAAAAGAGCCATTTGGGGACAATCCGATGTCCGATCTGGGATTGATCATCATTTTTATCGCGATGCTTTCTTTCTGTGGCTTTTTTTGGTTGATACGACTTCAAACCACGATTACAAATGACGAAATAACAATCAATTTTCCGCCTCTCGCTAAAAAACGAATTCTCTGGAGCGAGGTGGAACAGGCACAAATAGTAAAATACAGCCCACTTATTGGTTATGGTCTTAGGATCTGGACCCCTCATGGTACTGTCTATAATGTAAAGGGGAATAGAGGTCTTTTCCTGATCCTGAAAAACGGAAAGAAATATATGATAGGTACACAGAAACACAGGGAGGTAGAAGACATCATTCAAACCCTGCTTAAATAATTTGTAACAAAAGATCCAGGATTACCACTAACAAATAAAACCTAAAAATAAGATCATGAACGCACACGAAATAGACTACCAGATATTTGGAGAAGAAATGCAATATGTTGAGATAGAACTAGACCCTCAGGAGGCTGTGGTGGCCGAAGCAGGAAGTTTTATGATGATGGAGAACGATATTAAGATGGATACCATCTTTGGGGATGGCTCTAATCAGAACAAAGGGGTATTGGGCAGCTTGCTCTCTGCCGGGAAAAGGATACTTACCGGAGAAGGACTATTTATGACCTCCTTCCTGAATGTGGGTCAGGGGAAAAGACATTTATCGTTTGCATCTCCTTATCCCGGAAAGATCCTACCCATAGATCTCTCTGATAAACAAGGAAAATTCATTTGTCAAAAGGATGCATTCTTATGTGCCGCACAAGGAGTTTCTGTTGGGATAGAATTTTCAAAAAGACTTGGACGAGGCTTTTTTGGTGGGGAAGGGTTTATCATGCAAAAATTAGAAGGTGATGGTATGGCCTTTGTCCATGCAGGTGGTACGCTTGCAACAAAGGAATTAGGTCCTGGTGAAGTACTAAAGGTAGATACCGGGTGTATCGTTGGGTTTACAAAAGATGTTGATTATGATATTGAATTCATAGGAGGAATCAAGAATACACTGTTTGGGGGAGAAGGTTTATTTTTTGCTACCTTAAAAGGTCCTGGTACCGTCTATGTGCAGTCTCTTCCCTTTAGCAGACTAGCTAGCAGGGTTTGGGCAGCTGCTCCCAAAGGCGGTGGAAAGGATAAAGGGGAAGGCAGTATCCTTGGAGGTCTGGGAGATCTTATCGATGGCGATAATCGTTTTTAAAATACACTCCTTTTTATTTTAAATCTAAAAGAAATTTGAAAAACGGAAGTATAAGAAATATCAGGAAAGAAGTATTGTCCAATCAATGGTATACGCTTAACCAATATACCTATGACTATCAGAAAGAGGACGGTAGCTGGGAAACACAGCAGCGAGAGGCCTACGACAGAGGGAACGGAGCTGCTATCTTATTATACAATCCCGAAAAAAAAACAGTGATACTCACAAGGCAATTTAGGATGCCCACCTATGTGAACCGCAATACAACAGGAATGATGATAGAGGTCTGTGCCGGTATGTTAGATGATCAGGATCCGCTGAGTTGTATCCAGAAGGAAGTGGAAGAGGAAACTGGTTTTCGGGTAGAAGATGTAGAGAAAGTCTTTGAGGCTTATATGTCGCCGGGTGCCGTCACAGAGATCCTGCACTTTTTTGTAGCACTTTATGATGATTCTATGAAAATAGGCAAAGGGGGAGGAGTGGAGGATGAAACTGAGAATATTGAAGTTTTGGAGATTCCCATGGCAGAGGCTATGCGAATGATTCAACAAGGTATGATCAAGGATGCTAAAACGATCATGCTCTTGCAATATGCTCAAATTCAAAAGCTTCTGTGAACAAATTCTTTAATAGGAATCCCTAATTGTTTCTAGAACTTGCTCAATCTGTGTTTTGATAGTTGAGGTAGGCTCCATAAAATGGTTGTTCATAAAACTAAAGATTAGGGTCTTTCCTTTTTTGGTGATTATATAACCGCTGAGACAGTAGTTATTGCCCAGGGTGCCAGACTTTGCAAACACATAGGGTTCAGGATCCCCCGCATACCACTCTTCCAGGGTACCGGAAATTCCACCTGCAGGAAAAAGAGTAAACAGGCGTTTACGGGGGATTTCCTTATAAAGTGCTTTTAGTACATAGATCATAGATCCTGGTGTAAACAGATTGTATCTGGAAAGGCCAGAACCATCTACCCATCTGGGTTTATGTTGAAGATCTGCCAGGTAGGTATCCAAAATAAATTCTCTCGTCATTGCGCCCGAAAGAGTATCTGTTAGAACAGACGAGGCTATAATAAGTAATTGCTCTGCAATAAAATTATCACTATCCTGCATCATGTATCTGTAGAGACTATCTGAGGAGATACTGTAAAGAGTCTTTCGATCGGTATCAGGGAAGGAGTCTCCTAGCGAAATAGAAGCACCAACTTCGCCTTCCAGCAACGTTTTAGTTAAGCCTGTACTATTTTTAAAAGGCAGCTGTATGGTATCTGTTCTTTTTGGATCAAAATAAAAGGTATTGCGATCTTCTACCCGTTTAATGGATTTCGTCATAAGCCGCACACTGTCTTTAAAGTAATCGGGGATTACAGATAAGGATTTGTCTTTAAAGATAGTAATGACGTTCCCGTAAAGTGGTAGTGCCGATCTTTCCGGGGAGAAAGCACTGTCATAGTCTTCCCATGCCCAGCCAGGGCCAAATCGATCTTCACCAAATAAACCGTTGACATACACCAAGGTTTTAAATCCTGCCAAAAATTGAACGCTACTACTATCCTGAAAATAGGGATGCAGGGCAGAAGGATCGCCCGTTCCAGTAAAGTACAGCGTATCTTTTTGAGCAACATATTTCAATGCAGGTACAGAATCCGGAAGTATTTTTAAAGAAGTGTAGAGGGTAAAAATTTTAGTATTGCTGGCCGGAGTAAAGTATTTATCACTATTTATTCCTATCAGGGTATCTCCAGTAATTGGATCATAGATCATGAGCCCGGTAAAATGATCATCAAAATCCCTTAATGAGAGCGCCTCGGTCACTTTTTTCTCAAATCGCCTTTCTTTCTGAGAAGCACAACCAGCTAAATAAATGAATGCCAGCAAGATAAGACCCAATTTTATGGGTGCTTTCAGTCCTTTTAATTGATGTTTAAAAGTGTATTTCATCGATGATAAAGTGAAATTATCTAATATTTAACTAACCCAATGCAATATTTAATACCTTTTTATTGTTAATTTCGATGAAACAGTCTAACTACTAAATACACATGTATGGCTAGAGCTATGTTGGAGTATTACAAAACAGTACTCCAGAAAGTTAGTTTCGATGCTAAATTATTTAGCAAGGAACTACAAAAAGCAATTTCGAAGTTATTACCTTTTGAAATTGAAGAACTTAAACACTGGCTCCGCCAGTTCATCATTGATAAACCCGAATTAAAAGATAGTTTATTATACATAAAAGCTTAAAAAGGGCCGCCAATTGGCGGCTTTTTTATTGCTGCGATTTTATCATTTCCGGTCATTTTTGTGACAACGGACTAACAATATTTACATCCTGAAATTTTATCGCTCCCCTTACAACTGCTGCGATCACATCTCTTAAGGCATTGGTAATATGGAGCTTTAATTCCTTTTTGTGATAAATAAGACTAATCTCTCTTGCAGGGGGTGGCTCCTTAAAATACTTTAAACTAGATCTCTTACTATCATCTAGCTCAAGGGTATTAAGATAGGGCAATAATGTCATGCCGAGTCCCTCATTCGCCAAATTCACCAAGGTTTCAAAGCTGCCGCTTTGCAATTGGAAATGTTCATCCTCCAGTTTTCTTGAGGCCTTACAAAGATTTACTACTCCATCGCGGAAACAATGGCCATCTTGAAGTAGAAGGATATCCTTGATGTCTAAATCCTCCGGCTGTATTTTATTGGCATTACGCAGGCGATGACTGGGAGGTACATATCCTACAAAGGGCTCATAATAGAGAGGACGTTCCGTAATATATTCAATATCGAGCGGAGTAGCTGCAATGCCTGCATCTAAATGACCATCTTGCAGGTTTCGGATAAGGCTCTCTGTATTTTGTTCCTTGATCACCAAATGAACCTTGGGATATTTGTTGATAAAGGTCTTTAGAAACATAGGCAATAGTGTGGGCATTACAGTAGGGATGATCCCCAGGGTAAACTCGCCTCCAATAAATCCTTTTTCCTGATCAACAATATCCTTGATCCGTTTGGCCTCATTGACAATATTCTTAGCCTGTGCAACTATCTTCTTCCCGGCCTCGGTAATGGAAATAGGTTTTTTACTGCGATCAAAAATTCGAACATCTAATTCATCCTCCAACTTTTGTACCTGCATACTCAATGTGGGTTGAGTAACAAAACTCTTTTCAGCCGCCAAAGTGAAATTCTGATATTCTGCTACAGCCAGTACATACTGTAATTGGGTAATGGTCATTCGTATAGCTTTAGGCAATAAATTTATAAAAACTATCGATAAAACTTATCATAATAGATAATTTTAATTCAATAAATTTATACTATAAAAATAAAAGTTTATGAAATTAAATAGTATTGGACTAGATACCACGAAATCGAGAGAATTAGGAAAGGAATTAAACATCTTATTGGCAAATTTTCAGCTTTACTACATGAATCTCAGGGGTATTCACTGGAACATAAAAGGAAAGCGTTTCTTTGACCTGCATGTAAAGTTTGAAGAATTGTACGACGACGCCAACATAAAAGTAGATGAGGTAGCAGAACGGATACTTACATTAGGTGAAGTGCCCTTGCATACCTTTGAAGATTATATAAAGAATGCCAAAGTACCACTGGGAAAAAATGTCACTGTAGATGAAGAAGCTATTCGTCTTATTGTAGACTCCTTAACAGAGCTGTTAAAAATAGAGCGAGGAATATTAGAAGCTTCGGCAAAGGCTAATGATGAAGGGACCAATTCTATGATGAGCGACTTCATTACCCAACAGGAGAAGACCGTTTGGATGATGAAAGCCTGGCTCACGGAAGAAATTTAAACAAAAAGAAAAGCCCACTTTTAAATGGGCTTTTTTTATATGTTTTGTTGCTTTTATAAGCGGATACTAATTTCAAGATCCTCATCAGCTACATCAAATTTGGCTGCTTCAAAAGTAGGTGGCCCCATCTGGCGTTGACTACCAGATATCCCATATTTTTCTTTAGGCATACCATTAGAATCAAAATCCATGTTTTTATTACTATTTACATCGTGCATAACCATTATGGCATAACTTCCTGGTCGTACATCCTTAAAAGTAAAGCTAAGAGAACCCTCTTTTGCCTCCATCATAACATCTGCTATTCCATTAGTTTTCATAAACGTATCTGCAGTATGGAGTCCGGCTAGAATTTCGCCACCATCAGATAAGACATTTTCAACGGTGATCACAAGATCTACTCCATTTGTTTCCTGGGCATGGCTTAGGTTGATAAAAAGAATAAAGGCGAATAAGACTGTAATTTTTTTCATGAGATATATTTTTATGGTTAATAATGCCTCAAAGATGTAATCTTCTACCAATGTTTATAAATAAGAATTGCTCAATTGTATAATTGTCCGACTCAATTGTTATTGAGTAGATAGAAATAGAAGTTGAAGAATATTGGTAAAATGCAGATTAGTTTAACAAGTAGATGTTGTAAAAAACAGGTCTTTTATAAAATACTAATGCCAAATAGCTTCCTAACCTATGAATAATTAACAGGTTGAATATGAACACTTTGGACAAATTCTAAGAAAAGAAAAAATCCATTTCTCGATGAACAACACCATTTTTTAACAATTAGAGGGTCTTTCGTCGAAATTTGAACCTAAGGGATGTATTTTGGCGAAAAAAATTGTCCGCTTATCGTTCTTTTCTCACCTTGGGAGTCCAAATCTTAATTAACTATTAACCTATGTACTAGAAATTACTCCTTCTTAATTGTATGTTTTTTATTCTTGGCTAAAGGTGATCCCACCTTGTTAAAGGAGCTATGATTTAGTGCAGAAAATACTTGTGCCATGTTCTGCAATAATCTATCTATTTTCAAGGATTCTGTTTGTGTTGTCCATTTTAGGTTTTGGGCATTGATTATGTTGAGTCTTTTATTTTCGGGACACCTTTCTAGCCAGGAAGAAACACCTTATGTTTCTTACAATGTACCTTTTCAAAATCTCTTAAAATTCAATCGATTTCTGATCAACCCTACCTTTTCCACGGTCCGGGAAGATAAATCGTATATAAACTTTTTCCATAGAAGCCAGTCGGCCTATTTCGATGATAATTATCAAAATTATTTTTTGAGTTATAGCGGTAGGATCAATGATAGAACCGGGCTTGGGATCAGTGTTTATAATCAGCAGGAAGGACTGGTCTCCAATATTGGTATCCTGACCAATTACGCTTATGGTATTCGTCTTTCCGAGAATAGCAATTTAACCTTTGGGTTGAATATTCCTTATTATCGAAGCAGCTTTGATGAAGCAAGGGCAATTACAAATGAGGAGGATCCTGTATTGGCAGGTTTCAGTGAGAATTCTATAATTGCATTTCAGCCCGGGCTCAATCTGTCTTTCGGTAGTTTTGATGTTGGTGTTTTTGCGGAGAACATATTCGATTTTAATCTTAAAACAGGTGAACGCTCACAGAATTCAATGAAAAATCATTTTCAGCACATTTACAATATACCCGAAACTTTGAGTATGCCGATGGCATTTTGCAAGATGGCCGACTCATGCCATTAGCCAGGATACGCAAGGCAGGTGAGGAAGAACTTATTTTTGGAGGAGGGATCATTTTAGACCTTCCTCGTCTTGGATGGATACAAGCCGGATACGACAGCTTTTACGGCGGATCTGCCGGTGCTGGATTTAATGTAAATAAGCGCTTATCTCTGGGATATAACTTCGAAAGGGGATTCTCCCAGGATATTAACAATTTTGGGATAACGCATGAGGTATCCATAGCTTATAACTTTATACCAACTCTAACTGAGGATATGGTTCAACGAGAACCGGAACAAGAAAAAGATACGGATTACCTCGATGTAAAAAGGAGGATTAAGAAGAATAAAAATCCACTTTTTCTGGAGATGGATAAACTTCGCAAACTGAATCGCGCTAACTATGCGGTGATCAATGAATTGATATTTAAAGTAGACTCCCTGGAAAAATCCATCAATTCTGAAATGGAACGAAGATTTGAAATGGCCGTACGTATTAACAGACGAGAATTCAACGACGCAAAAACGGCTTTTGACAATCAGCAACAGCAAGGCTTATTGGCCAAAGGAACTACTCCTAACAAGGCGGACGGGCAGCAACGCCTTAGTGATGCTATGAAACTACAAATGCGGAAGAATCTCGATTCCTTAAATCAGCTAAGCCAGCTGTCCATAGCGCCGAATAAAAAAGAGGCGACTCATTCTCTGCTTGGCAATCTGATAGGTATACCTGATGGTCACTATGTAATTGCGAATGTTTTTGAAACTCAGGAATATCTGGATAAATTCCTTGCCGATCTCAAAAGCCAAGGTATTAAGGCGGGATATTTCAAAAATCCTATCAATGGATTTAACTATGTGTACCTGGCGCATTATGAAGGTACTCAGGAAGACCTTGAAACAGTGAAAACTAATTTTAGAGAGAAATACGGTAATGAATTGTGGATCATGAGTGTTGAGAGAACCAATAGCTCTAGAATGGCTACCTTAAACTTTGATGATTAATCCAGGCCTGCCCAGCTAGTGTTGAACAGCTTTATTAACAAACGATGTTCTGGATCTCATTTTTAAGGTTGCAAAGTCTGATGATCTCGTTTGTTGATGATCTCAATGATCCAATAGATGAGCTGGCCAATTCCATTGGCAAATACAAATAACAGTATCCATATAAGAAGCATGTTATTTTCCCTGAGATTAGGATTGTTGGCCGCATGAACAATATAAAAAACAAGGCTTCCGAAAGAAACGAGGATGACCACTAGGATGAAAAGTAGGAATGCGCCTACATTTCCCAGAATTAAAGAGGCCGAATAATTTTCTGAAGCATGGTCTAATGCATCTACATTTTTCAAGATGAAGAACAAGAATAAAAAATAGGCGATCATTCCAAGAAATAGCATGGCTATAGGTCCTATAGCAAAGAATCCTTGCCAAAATTTACTTTTTAACATAGTAGTAATGAGTTTAAGGTTGTCTTTAAAGTTAAGTGTTTTAAATTAATTGTTCAAAGTAAAAAGACCCGGAAAACTCCGGGCCTTTTCTATAGGTTGGTTAATTGACGGTTTGCTTTAGTAAATACTATATTTTATGTTTTGGTGGGCTAATTGGAAGCAGAATAGGCCATATCTGGTCTCATTTGCCCTACGAACTCTTCGTAGCTTAATAAATTACTAATGAGATCCCACATGGTCTTTTTTCCATCCTCACCAAGCAAGACGTCGTTAGCCATGGCTTTTTGGGCATAATTTACCGCATCTCTGGCAGCAACAGCGACCATATAGAATTCACCACGAGTACCAAAACCACTGCGATAAACGCGATAATATACCTTGGATCCTTTACTGGCAAACATATCTTTTACAGCTTTCATTTTTTCCTTAACCATAGCCCTGTTACTGGGCGTTGTGTATAAATAGTGGAATTTTCTGTAGTTCTCGCCTTCCGGGGTTTGATTGATACCCCCTGGTTGATAAGAAAGATCGTTATCTAATGTAATGACGTAATCATGTTCCACATCATAACATTTGTCCATTCTTTTGAACAGGGCATTCATATTCTCTTTCCCCATTTTTTCTGCAAGGGAAGTGAATATTGAGTTATCCAGATCGGCCATATTGTCTATAGGACCCACGTAGAGGTATCTGTTATCGGCAGTATTGGTCACAATAAAGTTGGCTTCCTGAATATTATGTGTTTTTAAATGGCCAATTAATTCTTTACAGACGGCTTCGTAATCTGAGATCATCCCGGGTTTAACCACATCTTCGTGTACCCAGAACGATTGATTTTTGGCCATGTCTTGTGCTATACTTCCCAGGGGTATCAACAAGATCATTGCACACAGGATTAAGGATTGTTTTAGTGTTTTCATAGTTGTTCAATTAAATTAGTAAATGTTTGTTGTTACTAGGTTGTTGTGTTCTATTCCAGATTGGGTGGATTTAAGGTGTATCCCAATTGTTGCAATAGGAAAAGTTCATTGTAATAAGTATCCTCCCTTATTATTCTTCCTTCTTCATTAAATCGAAAAAGTGATACTCCAGACACTTTAGCTTTCTTTCCGGTGGGCAAATACTCTGCAAATTCTCCGGTGTTAGTTCCTTCAAACGTCCAAGTCGTAACTACCTGCCTGTCTTTTTGGATCATGGTATCTATCTTGATCTTCATTGTAGGAAAGGCACGAATAAAGTTCTTTATGTATGCTTCAAATTCTTTTTGCCCGTTAGCCACAGTAATTCCGTTTAGGTTTCTGGTGAAATCTTTGGTCATCAATTCATGAATCGAAAGTATATTGTGCTTGTTCCAACAAGAATCTACGTACGTGTTAACCACTGCTTCCTGACGTTCCCTTTGATCTGTTCCTTCTTTTGAGACGGATTGGCATCCAAAAAGTCCGGTTAGTAGCAATATCGATAAAAGGATAGCACTTTTCATTTGGCTTAATTTCCATTGCAGATCAAGGTGCTGAACACTTAATCTTATTGAAGTAAGGAATTAAAAAACAGATAATAAGCTATTTTGGGACGAAGCCTGACTTATACTGTCCGAGCAGGGTAGTTTACTTAGCCAGAGTTTCGAAATCATATTTTTTTGTATCTTAGGGTGCCTCATTTCCCCTTAAATGAGAAGATCTAAGAAATGAGAAATCGTCTTTTTAAAGTCGTTTTGATCACCTTTTTTACCTTACTGAACGGGTTCTTTGGTATGACCCAAATTATCGACTTTGATAAGGAAAATTCCTACAAAAGAGTATTTATTGATACCGATAATTTTGGACCTTCCTACCTGGACACACTTCAAATTGCTTACACAAAAGCTCCTACGGATTCTCTTAAATTTATGATCCTTAATGATCTGGCGTATTATTGGCATACACGCGACCTTAAAAAAGCGTATGAATTCACTAAAATTGGATTGCAAGAAGCAACCGCCAAGGATTGTATAAAATGGTTGGCCCGTTTTAGGATCACTCAAGGAGCTATTTTACTTCGAAATGAGCAATTAGATAGTGCCCAGACGGCATTAGATTTAGCACAAAACCATGTAGATCAGAAAGACCTGCCTTTTCTATATACCCAACTGGGATATGTCTATGAAAGAAGGGGCGACCTTACAAAGGCTGCGGAATATGCTTTAAGATCACTTCGTCTTGGGGAGCAGTTAAACGACTTGCACGCCAGAGCACTTGCACATAGCGATCTAAGTAATCTTTTCTGGAAACAAGGGAAATATGACAAAGGATTAGAACAAGGTTTACTTTCCTTGTCCTTATTTGAAACCATAGGGATGAACGATCTTGATTATGATTTTACATTGTACGTGATGGGAAATAACTATCTGGCAAACGGGGAATTAGAAAAAGCACGTACCCATTTTGAACATGCCATCGCCATAGGAGAACGATACGGATTTTATAACAATCTAAGCGATGTTTATATTTCGCTGGCCGATCTCTATGGCAAACTAAACAAATACACTCAAGCAGAAGAAGCCGCCCTCAAGGCTATTTCTTTTAGTGAGCGACTGAATAATAATTTTATGCTGATGAGAGCCTGGTTATCCTTGGGAAAATTGCAAAACCTGCAGGGTAAATATCTATCGGCCGTAACTAGTCTTCAAAATAGCATTGACGTGGCCACGGCAGATTTTGGCGATGCTTTTTATTTAAGTGAAGCGTACCAAAATCTTGGGAGGGCCTTTGCCGGAAGCCATAGTTATAAAGAAGCTTATTTGGCCTTTGAAAGGTATGATGAACTAAAGAAAGAAGTTTTTACGGCAGAAGCGGCAGAACGCATGTCTCAGATCCAAATGGAATTTGATGTAGCAAAAAAAGAGAATACCATTCTTCTTCAAGGTACCCAGATCAAAAAACAACAAGCCGTTCAGACATTGATAATGATTGTGTCTATTCTTCTTTTTCTATTTTTATTATTATTGTTTAAAGCTGTTAGAAATAACAAGAGGAAGAACAAATTACTTCAGATAAAAAATGAGGAAAAAGAATTCCTACTTAAAGAGATACATCACAGGGTGAAGAATAATCTGGAGATCGTTTCCAGTCTGTTGTCCCTGCAATCTGAACAGATACACGACCCTAAGATCCGTGAGGCTATGGTGAAAAGCCAGCAACGCGTTCAAAGTATGAGTATGATTCATCAGAAGTTGTATCAAGGAAATAGTTTGTCGCAAATAGAAATGAAGGACTATTTTCATAATTTAGGGAATCATGTCATTCAGACCTATGGCATGGGAGAAAGAATAGCAATAGAGTGCGATATGGATGTATTATACGTCGATATAGATCATGCGATCCCAATAGGACTTATTGTCAATGAACTCCTGTCTAATGCGCTTAAATACGCCTTCCCAAACAATTCTAATGGCAAGATTTGTATTCGACTGCAAAAACATGATTCTATTTTGCACCTTGAGGTTTCAGATAATGGTATAGGTAAAAGTACCTCAAAAGAGTCGGTTGGGACTGGTTTTGGCACACAGCTTATTGCGCTGTTAACAGCCCAGTTAGATGGTGTAATGAACCTGGCAGTTGATCAGGGTACGGTAGTAACATTTGATTTTCAACTTCCTAAAGCCGCTTAGAAATGAGATCGAAAACACGAGTTCTTATAGTAGAAGATGATATGATCATTGCAGCTAACATTTCTCTGCAATTATCAAAATTAGGATATGAGATCACGGGTATAGAATCGAGGGGTGAAGAGGCCCTTATCCATTCAAGGCTTAATACTCCGGATCTAGTGTTGATGGACATCAATCTGAAGGGTAGTATAGATGGAATTGAAACCGCCTATTCCATGCAAACCACTACAGACATCCCCATTGTTTATATAACTGCAAACAATGATGAAGCTACTTTTGAAAAAGCGAAGAAAACTCATCCGTTCGCATTTATTCCAAAGCCCATCAATATGAGAGCCCTGCATCGCACCTTATCCCTGGTGGAAGAACAAATAAATAAAAGAAATAAAACAGGCGATGAGAAAGAGGAGATAATTGAGTTCCTCAACGACCGTATCTTTATAAGGCACCATGGGCAGATGGTAAAACTTTTATTAGACGATATATTGTTTTTAGAGGCAGATCGGAATTATTGTCAAATTGTAACCGCTAAACAGTCTTATTTATTGACCGCTACACTTAAGGTAATGCAGGATAAATTACCTAACTCAATCTTTGTCCGGGTACACAGATCGTATATCGTAAATATCACTCGCCTCGATGTTGTAGCCGAGAGTCATGTAGAGATCAATAGAAAGGTAATTCCCTTAAGTAAATCGTATAAAGAAGCACTGCTGAAGCATTTGCAAACCATATAAGGTTTACATAAAAAAAGAGGTTTAAGATTTTTTGTTTCCTCTTTTTTTCATGATGTGCGAAACTTCCCGGCTACCCGGATCCTTTTTGTTTTGAAGTTCGTGGATGATCCTGTTATGATCTTCTTCTCTACCCTGAGATAACTTATAAGCAGCCTGAATCTGATTAATTTTTATTCGGAACCCAACAACGCCTTTAACTTGTCTAAGTGTGGCAGGGGACAAGTCTTTAATAGATAGAGGTGTTTTCTCATCTTTTTCATAATGATCTACCAGGCCGCCCAACCAGGTCAGCACTTCAGATTCTGTCATTACTGTAAGACTTCCATAAATATGCACAGCAATATAGTTCCATGTAGGTACCTCCTCTTCCTTATACCAGGATGAGGAAACATAAGAATGAGGTCCGTTAAAAATGCACAATACCTCCGAATTGGCTTCAAATGCCTTCCACTGTGGGTTAGCCCTTGCAATATGGCCAATAAGAATATCATGCCCATCCTTATCCTTATCCAATTCAAGAGGAGTATGAGTCGCCCAGGGCTTGCCGTTAAGTTGATTGATCAGGATTGCAAAAGAATTAGATCTAATAAAGTCCTTTACTTCAGACAGGTCTTCATTCTTGTATTTCGATGGGATATACATACACTATTCTAAACACTAAAAATATGGAAAATATGCCGTATTAAAGTGCATTATTCTACAGATGGGTCAAGGAATAATACAATTGGGTATAACTAGTTTTAAATTGATAAGAAAAGTGTAGAGATTTGCAGTGTGATAAGGGAGAAGCAAGAATTAGCTTTCAATTTTAGTGCTTCCTAAGAAAAAAATCATCTTTTTGCTACCTTTAAGCGAAAGGCGATTATAGCTACCCTTTTTAATTACGCAATACATGAAAGAACTAAACAAGATCATTAAGGTTTCCATATTTATAACTGTTGGGATCGTGCTGCTGAACCTGATAATCAACTTTGGTCATCCGGTAGTGTTGATGGAATTATTAGAAAGGATAGGAATAACATTCATATACAGTTTTGTGCTAACTGCTGTAAGCTCCTATTTCCATGTTTATGCCAGTAAGCGCTACAGTTGGGAAACACAGGCGCAGAAACGACTTTGGTTTGGGGCCATAGGATCGGTGATATTTACGGTCCTTGCCTTTGGAATGGTAAGATGGTTTGTAGAAGTAATTATTTATGGGGCCACCTTTGAAAATTTTATTGCCAATGAACAAGTGTATTATTATGTAATAGCCCTTGTCATTACCCTCATAGTGTCACTTTTCATTCATGCCTTTTACTTTTACAAAGCGCTACAGGATACCAAAATAAAGGAACAAAAGATCATTGCCGGAACAGCCTCTGCCAAGTTCGATGCCCTGAAAAATCAATTAGACCCACATTTCCTCTTCAATAGTCTGAATGTGCTTACTAGTCTAATTGAAGAAGATCCTCAGCAGGCCCAGCGATTTACCACAGCGCTCTCAAAAGTGTATCGCTATGTTCTGGAACAAAAGAATAAAGATCTTGTTCTGGTAAATGAAGAATTTGATTTTGCGAGGACCTATATTAAACTTTTGACAATGAGGTTTGAAGATAGTATTGTATTCGATATACCGGAAACATGCAGTATTGCCGAAGCCAGGATCGTTCCGCTATCATTGCAATTGCTTTTGGAAAATGCGGTAAAACACAATGTGATCACCTCAGAAAAACCTTTGAGAATACGGGTGTTTGAAGAAGATGGATGCCTGGTAGTAAGCAATAATCTCCAGGAAAAACAGGTAGTGAAAAGAAGCAGTGGGGTGGGACTGCGCAATATTCAGCAACGATACTCCATCTTATCAAATAGAAAAGTAAGTATTGATAAAACAGCATCGGAATTCAGTGTAAAACTACCTATGCTCACAAAACAAATTGAAAGTAAGGAAACACAAAAAGCATTTATAGAAGACAAGCGCTATCAGAAGGCAAAAGAGCGGGTGGAGGCCATTAAAGGGTTCTTAGGGAATTTAACTGCCTACTGTATTGTGATCCCTTTTTTAGCATGGATCAATTACAGAACTACAGATTTCCCGTGGGTGATTTTCCCCGCACTAGGTTGGGGTTTTGGTATCATTACTCATGGAATGGAGGCCTATGGCTATAATCCTCTATGGGGAAAAAGCTGGGAGGAAAAAAAGATAAAGGAATTTATGGAGAAGGACGATTTTTAAAAAGAACATTGACATGAACGTCAAAAGATCCTATTTATGACTGAAAAGACAATTCATCATCACAAATCAACAATTGGGTTCAGTTCTTTTAGAAATTCAGTAGATTATTAAGAATTTAGAGGCATCAATTAAACCATTTAAAACACTAATCATGGAAGACTTTAGCAAAGAGAACAAATACTTGCGAGCCAAAGATCGCGTTGAGCGATTAAAGAAATTTTACGGTAACTTAACCTCATATGTATTAGTTATATCAGGCCTGGCGGTAGTTAATTACCTAACTAATGAATGGGTCTACATGTGGTTCCTTTGGGCAGCATTTGGTTGGGGGATAGGTATAGTATTTCACGCTATAGGTACTTTTAATCTCAATCCGTTTTTTGGACGCGACTGGGAGGAGCGCAAGATCAAAGAATTAATGCGAGATGAGGACGATATAAAACGATGGGAATAGTAAGAGTAAAATCAATAGATATGGAATATCAGGATATAGAAAACGATAAGTTAAAAAAGGCAAAAAAACGGGTGGAGGAGCTAAAGGGCTTTTATATTCATCTCGCCATTTATATAATAATAAATTCTTTTATTATGGTGAATATCCTAATTCGTGCTTTAGGCGATGGGGATACTTTCTGGCAGTTCGGCACCTTTTTTACACCATTTTTCTGGGGAATAGGGCTGGCTTTTCACGCAGCCAAAGTATTTAATTTCAATCCCATTCTTGGAAAGAACTGGGAGGAGAGACAGATCCAGAAATACATTGACAAAGACAAACGCGATGCCGAAAAATTTAAGTAATCATGGAAGAAGCAAGACTAGCCGCATATAGAAAAGCGCAGAAACGCGTAAAAAAGATAAAACGGTTTTACCGCCACCTTACTGTTTATATTGTCGTAAATATACTGTTGGTATATTTTGGTCTTAGGGGGGTCGATTTTATAGAAATTAATAGCCCTGAGGTAGATACGAAGGTTGTGTTTTGGCTTTTTTGGAATGTCCTCAGTGTTCCAATACTATGGGGTATAGGGTTATTGATCCACGGACTGTGCGTATTTAAGCCTAAGATCAATTTTATTAAAGCCTGGGAAGAACGACAACTGCAGAAGATCCTGGAGGAAGAATACAGAAATGAGAATTCCTTGTAATATATTATGGCTACAAATGCGTACAGCTAATACCTGAAGATAATCATGAATGTACTTATTATTGAAGATGAAAAACCTGCCGCCCGGAGATTAGCAAGGATGTTAGAGTCATTGGGTGTCAAAGCTTCCAATATACTTCACTCCGTAGAAGAATCCATACAATGGTTTCAGAACAATCCACATCCTGACCTTATATTTTTAGATATCCAGCTTTCAGACGGACTCTCTTTCGAGATCTTTGAAGTACTCGACATTAAAAGTGCCATCATCTTTACAACAGCTTTTGACGAATATGCCTTGCAGGCCTTTAAATTGAATAGTATAGATTATTTGCTAAAACCAATTGATGAGGACGAACTTGAAAAGGCAGTCAATCAATTCAAATCTCAAAACACTACTGTTCCAAAATTGGCCATCGATTTTGAGGATATAAAAAAGCTACTGGTCAATCCGGTAGAAAGAGAATATAAAAAACGATTCACGGTTAGGGTAGGGCAGCACCTCAAGATCATCCATGCAGATGATGTTGAATGTTTTTACAGTGAAAATAAAGGCACCTATGCAGCAACCGTAGATGGAAGATCATATCTTTTGGACACCACTCTGGAGCATTTGGAAACAGAACTAACTCCTAAAATATTCTTTAGAGTAAGCCGAAAATTCTTTGTTAATATCAACCACATCAAAGACATCATTTCCTATACCAATTCCAGACTTCAGATCAAGTTAAACAAGACCTCAGATCAGGAAATCATAGTAAGCAGGGAGCGGGTGCGTGACTTTAAGTTATGGTTGGAGTAAAACTAAATAAATATCTGAAAATAAGATGATTAATACCTACTATAGATTTTTCTTATAGTGGCTTTTCGGGGGTATTTTTGTCTTTTTTAGCCACTCTGTTCTCATCGAAGGAAGAAGGAAGTAAAGCTGGTATCAATTTAATAAAAATAGGCAATAAAACAGCTCCTCCGGGCAATAAAAAAATGGCCAGGGAGGGAACGCTTTTAAAGACATCCACTAACTGATCTTGTATCTTTTTCTTTTCATCGGCACTTAAATCTTTAACCGCACCTTTGGAAATTAGATAGACCAGTTCTTTACTTTCTGATAATTCTTTTTGGAGTCTTTTACTGTTTCTCAGGATGAGTTTGTTGACCACTTTAGACATACTGTCATAGAATTGTACGGCCATGTTTGTATCCTTTAAAAAAGAAATATTCCGTACGTTCTTCTTAAAAAAGATGGTGATATCTTCCAGTGATTTGGCGATCTGATCTTCAGGGAATCCCATATCTTTTCCAATTCCGTAAATAAATTCGGACTCTTTGTAGTCCAAAGAATAGTCTTCCCATACAGTAAGACTCGCTACATCTAAAAAGTACTGGTTCTCCCAGGGGGAATAATTGGTAAGCAGCACTTCGCGATAGGAACCGTCAAAATGTGACTCATCATCATCAATAAAGGAGAGGGAGGCAGCGAATAATTGGGATAGTTTTTCGTCTGATTTGTTCTTTTCCTTAGCGTTTAAAGCGTGATAGGTGATATTGATAGCAAGGTACTCCAGCTTTTGGGCGTGTTCTCTTATTTTATCACCCCCTCGTAGGTAATGGCGTAAGGTAAGCACGTCAATAAATAGCAGGGAATTAGTTATGATGCTGTTAAAGGTTCTACTGATGACATTGTCTTCGAGATAAACCCTGGAATCGATCAATTTTTCTAGTTGTGCCGAAGTTTTACTTCCCGTTAATATCTTATTGAGAAAGGAGATCTGACTTACATTCAGTTCTTTGTAAAACGTAAAAATAGTTTCTACAAAATCATCAAAACTGGTTTCTCTGCGCTCAAGGGAATAGGTGAAATACAGCGCAGAAACTAGATTTATCTTTGCCATTTCATCCTCTGAGGGAGTATGTTCTATGGTTATAAAGGAAGGGATCTTAACATTGATACCGTAAACAAAGCCATTTTTTTTAAGGCTCTCGTATAGGGTAGAAAAGTTAGAATATACCCCAGCCTTATTAATAACAACTTCACCAAATTTATTTATCCAGCCTGGACCCGAAGGATTCATATCTCCAAAATTTATGACGAAAGTACGCCAAAATTAAACTTTTTTAGGTACCTGAAACTTCTTTACAACCCAGAAAATTATCCTTGTAGGGAATATACTATTGTTCAAAATACCTAGTGCTAAAAGTTCACCGAAAAGATAGAGGTGCCATTTCATAGTTGGTGAAGACTAAAAGCAAAACCAAAATTATAAAAGGAGCTTCTAGTTAGACAGGGGCGTAGGCCTTAACTTTTTAACTAAAATTTTAGGAAATTACAGACGAAAAGACTATTTTTATCGTTTAAGTACAGACTTTCATGATGCCCCAAGTGTTACGAAAGAACATTCTAAGTGTAAAAACTGAGTATTAACCGACCCGAATCACCTACGTTATGGAATACTTCCTTTTTTTTAGTTGGACAGTTGCAATGCTTCTTGTATTTGTAAAAATATGGATGGCAAACCGCTCACTACAAAATTTACTTCGTAAGTAAAGACCTCTGTAATTTATTGCTTTAATTTGAGGACTCTGTCAGAATTGGCAGGAATCAATATGATCCTTTCTACCCTAAAACAAAAAGCTGCCCGTAGACAGCTTTTATACGCTTTCATATAAAACATTATTTGATGATACCTGTACAGCTAATACGTGCGCCCGCAGCACCGCTGGGTTGGGACGTAAAGTCGTCTACCCCCTGATGTACAATAACCGCTTTTCCGACTATATTCTTGGTTTCATCTTCGCAACCAATACACCAAAGATCTGTTGTAAATTCAACAGTGGCGTTTCCATCGGCATCAGCAGTAAAGTTCCCTATATCACCCCTGTGATATCCGGCAGTTTCACCCCATTTTCCATGAGGTTCTGCGGTTGGATTCCAATGTCCGCCGGTTGAGGTGCCATCTGTGGCTGAACAATCTGCTTTATCGTGAATATGGATAGCGTGTTCCCCCGGGGTGAGACCACTAAATGTAGCTTTCATAACAACTTTACCATTCTCATCCGTAAAGCTTACCTCTCCCGCCACGTTACTATCACTTTTAGGTTCCATTTTAAATGCAATAGACTCCACCATCACCTCTTCTTTGATGATTTCCATCTCTTCTGCGGCCTCACTGGCCTCCTTTTTTGCCTCTTTGCAATTGTAGGATGTTATCAGGATTAGACTTAATACTGTTATTCTTACAAATTTCATTTCGTTCTTTTTTTAGTTAACATTTAAAGTTACATAATAATCCATGGGTAGTCAATTTTATAATTTAAGACCTTAAAAGTTCTATGGATTTTCTAGTTTCAATCTATTTTTTTGACTTTTTACTCAGGTCCGGATTAAAGAAAATCCCGACTTGAATCCTGTCAAAATTTGCCGAATTAAAATGATTCTTTAAATAACCGAGCTGCAGGCTGCTATTATTGGTAATGTGAACACCTAATGCCATATATAGTCGATTTTGACCAAAAACCTCGTCCTGTAGGTTTAGGAACACCTCATCATAAACATTTACAAAAAACGTATCAGTAAGAGGAAGGGTTACTTGTAATCTATAACGAGCTCTGTGCTGAGTGTCTGTGGTTTCCCCAAAATCTATAAAGCGCTGCTCCAACCTGTACCGGTGTTCAAAACGGAATTCTCCCACCTTATTTTTCAGGATGAGTTGCTGAAAGATCCGGTTTTCCTTCGAATTAATTTCCTCCGGAAATTCTTCAAAAGTTCCATCTGTAGAAATATATCCATATCCAAGGGTAACAATGGCATCCGGGTTAATATGATAGTTAAGCCCGGTTCGCAATAGCAGCTGATTAAAATTCTGGGTGGTTTCATAGAAGCGAAATTGGGCCTCAGAATGAATACTTAGCTTTTCCGAGATCTTATTGGTGCCAAAGTACATATACCAGGCTCCCCATTCATCTTCGCCAGTATTTTGGGCCATACTTATTCCGCTTATTAAAAGGGCAAAAAATATACTTAATCTCTTCATTCAGTTTCAGTATTTAATTCAATTTTATTCAAGAGGCTCTAATTCCGGAGATCTAGTCCAATGTATAAGAAAGCGTATCCTTAAACATTGAAATGCTCAATGGTTCTATGGTCTCACGGAATGTTTTCCATTCATCTGCAAAAAAGGCATTGGTCTTCTCCAAAGCAGCTTTGAGATCTGCTTCTGCGAATTCCATTAGCTTTGTTTCTGTTTCTGTGATACCTGTTTTTCTGGAGCGTACATATTGATAGGCGTTTCCAATTCTCCTCATTACCGTAAGTTCCGGATTACGAGTGATCCCCTGCCGTTTATCAACTTTCCCCAGATAAACATCTATAAGGCTATCTATTTTCTTTGAAATGTCTTTTGAGGCCTTAATTGCATCCTTAAATTTATCTTTATCCAACTCCTTCAGATCCTTCTGATATTTGTCGGCTACTTTTTTGCTTTCTGCCAATTGTTTAACGGCATCCGCTGCAGTTTGAGTAAAGCCTTCCAGTTTTTTACTGGCCTCATACACTTCATTGAAGGCGGTAGTGGATACATCTAAACGAGGATCGGAGGCTACATTGATCGTAGTCTCATCCATCATTTCACCCAACGATAAAACAACTTTGTACATACCGGGTTTTACATCCACACCACCGGCTTCTCTGCTGCGCTTACGAATTGTGCGTGAAGGACGGTCTGGTCCTTTTTCATCCATATTCCAATAGATCCTATGGAAACCAGCCTTTTCGGGCGTTTTATATTTTAAGGTCCTGATAAGGTCTTCTCCATTATAGATCTCAACCACTAAAGAGTCTTTTGTTTTCTCTGCTTTTTCTGTTTCTTCATTTTCATCCTCATTGGCTTCCTCGTCTTCTTCTTTTTTGTCTTCAGAATCTTTCTTCGGTTCTACTTTTTTTACACCTTCTTTTAAGAAATAGGTGATCATAGCTCCTTCTTTTCTGTTTTCGGCATTGAACAAGGCATCGGCTCCAAACCGGCTTCCGGTAGGCTGTTGATAGGATGCCTGATAGGCCGTTGGAGGATCGAACACCTCGATATCCTTCAATAGTATACCCGGATCTGCAGCAACAGCTCTCAGAGGCCTTATATCATCTAACACCCAGGCGGCGCGTCCAAACGTTCCAATAACCAGGTCGTGTTCCCTTGGGTGTATTGTTAGATCTTTTGTTGAGACTGTAGGGAACCCTTCTGTCCATTTCTGCCATTTTTTGGCCGCATTAAATGAAACATAGAGACCGTCATCGGTTCCTAAGAATACTAAGTTTGGATTTTCGGGATCCTCAATGATCGACAGGGTATAGCTTTGCACATCTGTCTGATCTACTATCCTTTCCCATGTCTTTCCGTAATCTCTTGTTCTGTAGGCATAGGGTGTGTAGTTAAATCTCCTGTAATCATTTGCAATAAGCAATGCTTCACCTCTGTTCCTTGAAGATGCTTTGATCTGTGGGATCCAGCTTCCTTTGGGTAGTCCTTTTATGTTTTGAGTAACTTCTGTCCAGTTTGCCCCTCCATTCTGGGTGATATGTACCCTACCGTCATCTGTTCCAACCCACAGCATATCCTTTTCTATAGGAGAGGGTTCAATCACCAATATCGTACAATGATTTTCTGCTCCGGTGGCATCCATAGAAAGACCTCCACTTTCACTTTGTTTTAATTTCTCCGGGTCATTTGTTGTCATATCTCCTGAGATCACTTCCCAGGTAAGCCCTTTATTAATGCTTTTGTGCACAAACTGGCTTCCAAAATACACCGTGTTATTATCAAAAGGATCTTGTCCTATGCCGGCATTCCAGTTAAACCTCAATTCTGTTGTCGCATCTGGAGGTGTTGGTCTTACTGTGTAGTTATTCCCGGTAATATGATCGTACCTGCTAACAAATCCCTGTTGACTCATAGCATATCCGTAGCGCGAATCGTCTTTATCCGGAACCACATCAAATCCATCCCCAAAGGCAATCTCCTGCCAATAGCTATTGCGTATCCCCTGATCTTTCCAAACATAAGCAGGACCGCGCCAGGAGCCATTATCCTGCATGCCCCCGTATACATTGTATGGGAATTCATTGTCTGTACTAATATGGTAGAACTGCCCAACCGGGAGGTTGCCAATGAATCGCCAGCTTTCTCCTCCGTCTCTGGTAATATTCATACCCCCGTCATTCCCATCGATCATAAAATGTCCGTCCTCAGGGTGGATCCACCAGGCGTGATGATCGGGATGTACGCCATTGGCTACACCATAAGCCGGCATCAATTCAGTAAAATTCTTTCCTCCGTCTTCTGAAACATTCACATAGGTAAAGATCGAATAGACCCTGTTTTCATTCTGAGGATCTACATAGATCTCGGAATAGTAAAACGGCCTGTTGCCAATATCACTTTTGTCATTGATCTTTTTCCATTTAAAACCCCCGTCTTCGGATTTGTAAAGTGCATTCTTCTTTGCTTCAACCAATG
Source organism: uncultured Flavobacteriaceae bacterium (assembly GCA_963781045.1). Classification (GTDB taxonomy): domain Bacteria; phylum Bacteroidota; class Bacteroidia; order Flavobacteriales; family Flavobacteriaceae; genus Muriicola. The sequence continues at coordinate 139,052 of CAWAEX010000018.1, forward strand.
CGTATACCACTGAGGGTTTACTTCGGGCCACTGCCACACCTATTCTGCCTAGTTCTCCTTTTGGAAATCCATCCTCTTCACTGATCTTTTTCCAATTGGTCCCTCCGTCATGGGTCATATATAGTCCACTGCCGGGGCCGCCAGATTTAAAGAACCAGGGATCTCTTTTGTGTTCCCACATGGCTGCGAACATCTTGTTAGGATTGGTGGGATCCATTATAAGGTCGGCCACACCGGTCCTATTATTCACAAAAAGCACTTTAGACCAGGATTTACCCCCGTCTGTAGTTTTAAATACACCTCGTTCCGGATGCTCTCCCCAGGGTGAACCAATAGCTCCTACGTATACCGTATTTGGATCTGTGGGATCAATTAGGATCCTATGTATATGCCTTGTTTTTTCGAGCCCCATGGCCATCCAACTCTTGCCACCATCGAGCGACTTATAAATGCCATAGCCTCCATTTAGACTGTTTCTAGGATTACCTTCTCCTGTCCCTGCCCAGATAACCGAAGGATTACTCTGTTGGATAGCAACGGCCCCTATTGATGCAGTTAACTCTTTGTCAAAGACAGGTTTCCACGTAATTCCACCTGAAGAAGATTTCCACAGGCCACCCGATGCAGTCCCAACATACATAACGTCTGGTTCCGCATGCACTACGTCAATGGCAGTTACCCTTCCGCTCATCCCACCAGGGCCAATATTGCGGGGTTTCAAGTCCTGAACCAGGTCCATTTTAAAGTCTTGAGAGAAGAGGGAAACAGATGCCAAAAGCATCAGAGAGAGTAGTCCTTTTTTCATAATTATAGTTAGTTCTGGGTTCGTTCGCTAAATATACCAAAATCACTTCTTGTAATTCTTAAATAGTTGTTAAGGAAGTAAGTAATATGCCTCTTTTGTAGCCGTTGCAACAGCGCTTTATATTAGACTTTAAGCTATATATTTGTATTAAAAGAGGAGATGAATTATTCTAATAGCTTATTACTTGGATGCTTATTCGTAGGGATGGCTTTCTATATTACGGGCAATTTACTTAGAATGTATCCCCCTAAAAAGATCAACCATTGGTACGGTTACAGAACACCTTCCTCAATGAAATCTCAGGAACGATGGGATTTTGCACAAATCTTTGCTGCTAAGGAAATGATCAAACAAGGATTTTTACTTACAATAATTGGAATATTTTTCGGGTTTTTGTTCCACTTCGATGATACTATCAATGTCATCCTCATCGTTTCATTGGTCCTTGCAAGCAGTATTGCGATGATAGTTTTTACAGAAAGGGCCTTAAAAAAGAACTTCCAGATATGACGGTCGGGACTAATCTAAAAGTAAGTTATTCAACATTCTTGTAGATCTGACCATCCTTCATTACAAACCTTACCTCCTTCATTACTCCAATATCTTTGGAAGGATCGCCTTTAACAGCTACAAGATCGGCCAGGAAATCTTTTTTTATGCTACCTGCCTTGTCTAGATGAAAGACCTTTGCGTTCACGCTGGTAGCAGCTTTTAAAACATCGAGGGGTTTCATGCCATTTGAGACCATCAGATCCATTTCGCGGTAGTTCTCTCCGTGGGGAAAGACGCCTACATCTCCTCCAAACACGATGGTTACCCCCGATTTAAGCGCAAGGGAAAAAGATGTTCTCTTTGCTATCATCCTATCAGAAGGTGCCTCCTTTTCTTTATCCCATCCTCTATATTGTTCTATGGCGTCACCGGCGGCCAGAGTAGGGCAGAGGGCAACTCCATTGTCTTTCATTAATTGAAATATTTCTGATGTTCCTTCATCCCCATGCTCAATGGTTTCTACGCCTGCCATAATTGCACGGCGCATGCCTTCCGGCGTACTGGCGTGTGCCACCACATAGCTTCCGGCGCTGGTAGCTGTGGCCACCATGGCTTCTAATTCCTTAGATAGAAAGGTAGGCTCTGATGCAGCCCCGGGGGTCCATCTATAATCGGCATATACTTTGATAAAATTAGCCCCATTACCAAGTTGTCTTCGTACGGTCCTTATCACTTCATCTATCCCGCTGGCTGTTTCTGCCCCTAAAGGAATTGTTACTCCATCATGAAACCCCTTTGGGCCATAAGCCCCTGTGGCAACAATAGCTGGCCCGGCCACTAATAAACGAGGTCCGGGTATGATTCCTTCATCTATGGTTTTTTTTAAATAAACATCTGTATACCCCGCTCCTTCAGCACCCAGATCACGCATAGTTGTGATACCGGCCATCAGAGAATTCTTGGCATGTACAGCGCCTCTGATGGCTCTTTCCGCAGGAGATTCCTTGAGAACCTGGTCATTCCAGGAAGTCTCATTGTATGGGTGTAGTAGGAGATGCGAGTGACCTTCAATGATGCCGGGCATTAGTGTCATTTCCGGCAGGGGTATTTTCGTAGTACCTGCTATCATCTTAAGTCCGGAGGAGGTACCGGCATATGTTATTCGGTTCCCTTCTACCAAAACCACCCAGTCTTTATGCATAGATTCCCCGTCGAAAACGCGCTCTGGTATTATAAGGGTCTGACTAAAACCTGAATAAAAGCCGAGGACAATAGCAACCAGGCTTACTTTTGATAAAATTGATTTCAAATAATTGAGATTTTTAAAGAATTCCATACATAGCTGATTATTGATTTTCCGTATGTGAAGCAATGACCTTAAGTTTCTTGTCGATCGTTTTTCTGTCCAGCCATTTGCCGCCTAACATCACCCCGTCTAATTTTTTTAGTGCCTTAATGTCTTCCAAGGGGTTTTCTCTAAGCAACAGCATATCAGCAACCATGCCTTCCTTTATTTGTCCAAATACTTCTTGCTGATCAAAATAGATAGCCGGATTTAAAGTACCACTTTGAAGGATCTGAAGAGGGGTTAAACCGGCGTGGATCATTCCATCAATTTCATGATGGATGGAGAAACCGGGCACATTGAATAACTGTGGGGCGTCTGAACCTAAGAGGATACCATACCCATTGTCTTGCAAGGCTTTTATCAACTGAAGTCGAATAGCATTGAACCGTTCCCATTGAGCCTCACTAAAATTGGTGGCTTGCCCCATGGTTTGTTCTTTGCGGATCTTCCAATTTGTTAGTGTAGTTACCGGCATATAGATCATTTCCGGCTCATTGAGGAGTTGATCAGCAGAAACAGGTGCGAACCATCGTTCAAACAAACTTTGAGTCGGGACTATCCAAACCTTATTTTCCTTAGATAATGAAACCAATGCAGGGATCAATGAGGTATCTGCCAGCATTGTAAAATCATAGCCAAAAAATCCGTTTTCTCTCGGGTTCACCCTGGCAGTCTCCGGTACCAGGCCTTCCAGATAACCATCAACATGGTCAATGGAGGCATATCCGCTTTTTAATGCATGCCTAATACCCACATCAACAGGTACATGGCCTGCAAAAGGGATATTCACTTCTTTTGCCGTTGTTACTATCTGATCAAACACCGGTCTTAAAATACCCGGATGAATTTTAAGGAAGTCGTACCCATCTTTTTGATACTGCATAACCTTTGCTTTGGCTTCCTCTGCAGTTCTTACGGTGTTGCCATTAAGAGAAGGGCTGGAGGTGAAGATCCTTGGACCTAATACTTCGCCTTTTGCTACTAGTTTTTTTAGTTCGAGGTGAGACGGGTGTCCCAACATCCCTCTTATAGTGGTAATTCCGTTGGAAAGGTATAGAAACAAGGTTTCTTCCAATTGTTCCTGCGAAATAGGAGGGGCCGGAATGTGGGCATGCATTTCTGCCAGACCAGGCATCACATACTTACCTTTCCCATCAATGACTGTTTCAAAACCCGTGGTGTCCGTAAGAATACCAGTTATACGACGTATTTTTCCCGAATCGATTTCGATGCTTTGGTGTTCCATGATCTCGCCGGTGCTTACATCCAATATGGAAACATCTGATATAAGAGTTGCCGATGATTTCTTCTGTTCAGGAACCGCTTGGCAGGATCCAAGGAGGAGTACGAAAATGAGAATAAAAAGTCGTTGCATTGCAATGTTATTTGATCAGCTTACAAGGCCATCTGTCGCCCTGTATACACTTCTGTTCTATGAATAGGTAAGGTAGAAAGAATTACCGATTTAGAAACCTTCTCAATCCTATAAAAATGAAAATAAAGAGAGAAAAACCAATAAAAAAAGGAATGATATAATGCATTAGATCAAAAACGAGCATACCGCCAATGATCAGTAATTGGAACCCAAGACCAAATGTAGATACGGCCGTCATAAACCACTTAGGCAATATTTTGCCGGTGACCGCCTTGCGGTCCAGATAGTAAATCATCTTATCAAATGGGCCATAGAAGAAACGATAGATCTTGAACAGGATGTTTACATGTTGTTGTTTTTCCCCTTCCATGGCCTTCGGAACCTCTTTTTCAAAGACCCTGCTGGTGGTATCCCCATGGAATCGGTTGCGCAGTATTACATAGTAATAATTGTACAGGGTTCCCTGTAATTGAAGCCCAATTAGTGCTAAAATAGTATAAACCACAGATCCCTTGGTAAGATACCAGATTGTTGCGAAAAGAATGATGTTTAGGATTATATCGGAGATAGAATCCAGGTAGCGGCCTGTATACGAAGGGGTTTTCTTTATTCGGGCCAATTCACCATCGGCCGCATCGAGTATCGATTTTAAAACTAACAGTGCCGCCGCTGCCCAATAGTATTGAAATAAAATACAAAGGGCTGCCAGAATACCACAAATAAGAAAGAGGAGCGTTACATGGATGGGGGATACACGAGTATTTTTGAGGGATAATGCTATTTTTTTTCCGGCAGGTCTTCCATAATCGGACAGGTCGACAAAACGATATTTCTTCGGCAATTTAGACATGATCCTAACGACATCATCACCAGTAATTTACAAAGAACGAAAACACGCTGGCTGAGTAATAAAACACGGTGGTTTTACAAAGATATCTTATTTTAAACAGAAGGGTATTTTACTCTAGCCTCGTTGTTCTTATATAAAGGTTGTTATCTACCACCATCTGAGTTATGTTGGGAAGTTTTTCGCTTTTCCATTCCATTGCAGGAAAAAGCCAATGTTCTTTTTCGCCGATATAAATACGTACCGGCATATCAAAATCTGCAACAACATCGGTATACCTGTACGTAATGGTATTTTCTTCTATTCTATATTCGAGCATTGGGATCTTCGTAGATCTGAGGTATTGGTTGAAAAAGGCGGTGAGATCAATGCCTGTTTGTTCACTGAGATAGTTTTCAATTTGTGCTGAAGTTACAGTTTGATGATAAAATTCCGAATTCATGCCTCGCAGAATACTACGCCATTTTTCGTCGTCTTCCAACAGTTGCCTTAGGGTGTGAAGCATATTGGATCCTTTGTAGTACATGTCACTGGAACCAGCTCTGTTCACTCCGTACGGACCAATAATAGGTCTGTCGTTTCTTATATTATTACGGGTGCCTACTACGTATTCAGAAGAAGCAGTTTTCCCCTGGTGATAATTGAGGTAAAGATTTTCTGAATAAGCGGTAAAGCCTTCATGTACCCACATATCTGCAATATCCTTATACGTGATATTATTGGCGAACCACTCGTGTCCGGATTCATGGATAATGATAAAGTCGAATGTATTTCCCCATCCGGAACCGGAGAGATCATTACCTAAATATCCGTTTTGATACTTGTTTCCATAGGTAATAGAACTTTGATGTTCCATACCCAAATAAGGGACTTCTACCAATTTGTAGCTATCCTCGTAGAAGGGGTAGGGCCCAAACCAATATTCGAAGGCCTGGAGCATGAGGGGCACTTGCTTAAATTGTTGCTTGGCCTTGTCCAGATTATCTCTTAAAACATAATAGGAAAGCTCTAAAGGGCCTTTCTCACCGTCGTAGGTTTCGCCGTAAGAAACATAGTCACCAATATTTACATTCACCCCGTAATTGTTGATCGGATTGCGAACGTACCAGTCGTAGGTTTTGGTGTCTTCTTGTTCACGAACTTTTTTTAGTTTTCCATTAGCTACTGCTACAAGATCTTTAGGTACTGTAACACTAATGGCCATACTGTCTACCTCATCGTACATATGGTCTTTATTGGGCCACCAAACACTGGCCCCAAGTCCTTGGCATGAAGTTGCAATAAAAGCATGTCCGTTTTCATCCATGCTCCAGGAAAATCCTCCATCCCAGGGTGCTCTGATCGCAGTCCGGGGATTTCCTGAGTAGGTGATCACGATTTCGTTTAACTCATCAACTAGCTGAGGTTTTATGAGGGTAACAAAATGGGAATACCCTTTGCTGATATAGGATAATGGCTGCCCATCTTGCTGTATGCTCAGGATCTTCAAGGGTTGCTGAAGATCTACTTGCAATACCTGATGCGGTTTAAGTACTTTATAGCGAATGGTATTTGATCCTTCAATAAACTTTTCCTCCGGTTCTACTTTTACCTGCAGGTCATAGAAAGTTAGGTCCCACCAAGCTCTTTCCGGAGTGATACTTCCACGGAGACTATCTTGTTGGGTAAACATCTGGGCACTTCCATAAAAGCTAACTATTACGGTTAGGACTAAAATGCAAAGACTTTTAAATTTCATGATCTTCCGGTTACGAATTAGAATTTACGATCAAAAGATACGCATAATCACTGGCCTCAAGAATAGATCGCATATCGTTTGTGGTCAAAAGATTTTCAAGCGCTTTCTTCTTATTTACAGCATTTTGATAATACGACTTAGATATTAGGTAACCCAGCCCATATCCGAGATCGTGAGGTCTGTCTTCAATAGACCCTCCATTGTAAAGCCAATTAGAAAGATCTTCTGAGAATAGTTCTTGTTGTAGATCGGCAGAAATTATCTCAAAGTTTTCCGGGGAATTCAGGTATTCTAACTGTGCTGATTGTATGGGTATTCCTGTTGAAAGTTCTACCAAAAAATCGCATACTCCTTCCTCAATGATCTTGTAAAGAACCTTATCTCTATTCACCTTGTCCCCATAATTTTGCTGAAAATGCATAAGCTCATGCAGGATGAGTTGAGGAAGCATATTCATTTCCATAATTGACTCCTTTTGCCAATCATTTAGTTCCATTACAGGCATTTTATCCGATCTGCCATACATGTCTCCCCCAATAAATAATCCCATTTCAGAGGCTGTACCACCCGAATTTAATAAACCTGGAACCATATAGACCTTTGGGAATACAGCATTTGGGTAAAGCGTTTTAAAGGCCTGCATTGCTATCTTAGTTTGTTGTTTGAGTCCCTCCACACTTTGCTTCTTTAAATACCCCCGCAGATATGTGTAAAATTTTGGAGAGCCATTGATCATCTGCCCATACATATTTTCCAAATTGTAGTATCTAATGGCATAATAGTCTCTGATTTCGGGAGGACCTAGTAATATATAATTCTTTAAATACTGTTTGGCACTATCCGGATTTGCTTTGGCTTCCTCAAAATAGGGCCAGAATTGGTCCATTGACCTCATTTCCAGTGTAAAGTTTGAGATATTATGAAGTTTTACTTCCAGAGAATCTAGACGTTTTTTTAAGTGCTTCATCTCCTTGGTGTTTAATTCAACCAGGCCGGGATATTGCTTGAGAATAGTAGGGTTGGCCATTCCATGATCTATGGCCTTATGGATGAGTAATACGGTAGAATCTAATTTATCCGCAAGCTGATAGAGCGAAGCGGCCTCCATATATAGCTCTGATGAATGGAGATCAATATTGGCTTCAACGATCTCTCTTGCAATCTCATCATAACGTTCATTGCGCTCCATTTTCTCATAATCTTCGAAGAGGATATTGAGATCTGGCAGATAGCCGGTGGAAGCAACTGAAGTATTTTCTTTTTGGACCTCACCACAGCTAAAAAGTAATAAACAAAGGCAACCAAATAGCCCTTTGTATAAAAAACGATTTGTAGTCATTGTTGTTTAATTCCGGAATGTACCATTAGGAAAGACCACCGGACTTTCAAATCCTTCTTCACTTACCGCGGCAACACCAAAGAAATAATTATCGATAACGATCCCTTCTAAGGTAAACTCATTAACATCGCCTACCATTCTGCTATTATCCCAGGTAGGGGAGGTGGTGTCTCGCCAGTAGATCTTATAGCCTGCTGCTCCTTCGGACTTGCTCCATTTTAAAATAGCAGAGGGTGCAACAATACCGCCAATTTGTACTTCTGCCGGTGCTGGGGGCGCCCAGGCCAGAGAGGCCAGATTAATCGCATTCACTGCGGTAAGCTTTTTTGCATATTCAAAATTTACATGTTCTAACACATCGCCGTAAGCAATTCCATTCTCCACCCGTATATCCTGATGTTGTTGGGTGTAATTTTCATGCGCCTCCATAATCCTGATCCCCGGAAATCCCTGATCATTGAATGGCCTGTGATGGCCACCACGTCCAAACCTATCTAATCGGTAAATTAGCATAGGATTCATTTCTGGCATAAAGGTCTTGGTATTCTTATGTACATAGCGAGCTAATTGTCTGGAAATACCATCAACCTCACCTCCGTAAAATCTTCTTGCATTGCGTTGCTTTTCCGTCTCAGTTGGCGGTACCGGTTCCGAGAAGATCCTGAAATCGCGGTTGCTGGTCACCCCATCTACACCGGTGATATTTCCTATCATATCATTGTTCAATACACCAACAATGTCCCATCCTTTTTCCTTGGCATAAGCTGCGAGGAATTTACCACCATACAATCCTTGTTCTTCACCAGATAGGCCTGCATAGATAATGCTATTCTCAAAACTGTATTTTGAAAGTACCCTTGCAGCCTCTATAGTTCCTGCCATACCGCTGGCATTGTCATTAGCACCCGGAGAATCGGAGGTATAATTGGTTGGATCACTTACTCGTGAATCTATATCCCCACTCATAATGACATAGCGGTTTGGGTATTTAGTGCCTTTTTGAATAGCTACTACGTTCACGACCATCACATCTTTTACAATTCGTTGATTGTCGCCTTTTTTAACTAATTCCTGATGATAAAATACATTCAGGCAGTCATTACAAGCTGCAGAAATATTTTCGAACTCTCCTTTAATCCATCGCCTTGCTGCACCGATACCTCTGGTAGAAGAAAGGGTATCACTTAGGGTATGCCTTGTGCCAAAATTAGCGAGCTTAGTCACATCTGCTTCTATGCGCTCCGATGAAACCGCATTGACGATAGCGTATATATCATTGGATGATTGACCATATGAAAGTTGAAAAGAAATAAATAGGGCAGTAAAAAAGATGTACTTCATTATAATGTTTTTCTGTATTTTTTATCGAACCAAACGGCGTGAAGGTAACATAATGGTCCTAAAAGACCATAAAAGAACCCCGGAGCCCCAAAGTTAATACCAACTTTTAAAACTCCTAATATAATCGACATAATTGCGACCATTACATAAAGAGAAAAATGGTGTGCGTAAAAAAGGAGGTCTATGGAGGTTTGGAGTGATCTTGTCTTTCTAAAAGCCCTGTAATACATTAGAGCGTAGCACAAAAAGATCATAGCGAAACCAAAGCCATACATCACAAACAAAGAAGCTAATCCATCACGGGTTATAGCTTGAAGACCTATCCAGGAATTGATCAATGACTTTAATGGAAATACATAATACAGTACTACAAAAAGCAGCACAGAGTTTAAGGCAATGATCCAGTTGTCTATATAGGAGTTCCTTCTGAAGAAATTGTAATGTATCTTCCATAGCATCACTAAAACAAAAAAGCTGGCTCCAAAACTTATAAAATTGATAGCCTTGGCCCCGGTTAGCCAGAGGCTGCCATCCATGTCAAGCGTAACTACCATAAGGGTTGCAGCAAAGGCAAAAACCCCGTCACTAAAGGCTTCCACTCTGTTATTGTTATGTAAGAAATTCATAGGGCCCATGATTAATTACCAGGAACTTCGGCTGCGAAAGCCAACTTATTTGAAATACTATTAACGGCAATCCTGGAGATCTTCAAAATTTCACTCTTAGGAAATTCCTTTAGCACCTTCCATTGGTCATTGTTTAAACCAGGCGTAAAATTTATTAGCTGGTTGTCATTACCGGCCAGGATGGTTCCATTTATCAACCAGCACATGTCCTGAACTCCCGGAGGCAACGCAACTATTTTTTTTGTGGCTCCAGAAAAAGGATCCATCGATTTTATTTCCAAAACTTCTCCTTCTTTACTAATAAAACTTATAAGCGTAGAGTTTGGGATCTTGTGAAGAGACCTCCCTACATTTTTTTGAAAGGTATAGTTGGTACCATCCTTTATATTAGAAACTACAAGGTCCATTCTATTGTCAATCAATACGGTGGAGATAAGGATATTAGGATCATACCAAAGGTGATATCCTACTTTCAGATCCTTCAGCAGTACTTTAGCCGATGCTGTATTATAGTCATACTCATACAGCAACTGGGTACCGTCTGTATCTAGTCTGATCGCCGAAATAGATCTTTTCCCCGGGATCTTTAATGGAGAGTACTCACTGCCATTCTTTGTCTCTGATTTCCATTGCAAGCTATCCTTGTTCAGGGCGTAGGCAGCAATATCGGTTTGATCGTTACGTGTAGAGGAGAATAATACCAGGTTGTCATTGTAGAAAGAGGGTTGATTGTCATACCCGGGATTGTTAGATATATTCTGTAAAGCATCAAAACTCATGCCTTCTGAATTTGTCTCCATAGTAACAACAAATACTTCGGTATTCGTCTGAGCAGAACTAGCAAAGGAACATGAACTTATAATTAGCACTAGAAGTATTCTCAGATACTTACACTTTTTATTCTGTAAACCGTTTGAGGAAGTCGCGTACATTTTTTATGCTGTCTAGATAGTATTTGGCTTGTGTTTTCTGTCTGCCCACCTTCACGGTCACCGCTGTCTCTGGTAATTCCTGAAACATGAACTCGTCTGTCCAGTCATCTCCAATGGCAAACACAAAATCATAAGTTTCCTGAGTAAAAATACGCATTGCAGCCCTTCCTTTATTCACATTGCTACTTTTTATCTCCATTACTTTATTGCCATTTAATACACTCAGATCATCGTTTGCAATTAGACTACGTAATACCGTATTTAATTCCGAGGCCCTCTTCTGTCCAAAGTCGGGATCTGTGTTTCGGTAATGCCATGCCAGGGAATAGTTCTTCTCCTCTATAAAACTACCGGGAGTTCTATCGACAAAGGACTCCAGCACGGGCAAGATCTTTTCCATCCAATCTTTCTTCACATTTTCCAGCATTGTGAAATCCGATCCTTTTTCTGAAAGCCATACTCCATGCTCCGCGATCATATTGTATTTTTTCTTTAGGAACCAGCGCTCAAAGGTTTCCTTATCGCGTCCGCTGATAAGATATACATCTGTATTTTCCAAGGCAGCCAGGTTGTCTATCAGCTCATATAATGCGGTATCGGGGGCTGCTTTCTGAGGATCATTGTGAAACCCGGCCAGGGTACCATCATAGTCTAAAAAGAGCAGTCGCTTTTCCGCATTCCGGTATTGTGTCATGATGGTGTTTGTAAGATCTACAGATAAACGCCTGGTTACATAGGTTGGGTCCTTATCGCTTTGTATAGTGAGCGATCGCATAAAGTCATTGGCCCATTTTTCTACGTTGTAGCGTTCCAACCTTTTTTGCAACACAGTATTCCTTTCTTTTTGTTCCTCAACTGGCATTTGGATCGCCCTGTGAATGGCATCCGCAATTTGTTCAAAATTATTAGGATTGATCAGCAGGGATTCGTTCATTTCATTTGCGGATCCTGCCATCTCACTTAAGATCAGAACACCTGTTTTATCCGTACGAGTTGCTATGTATTCTTTCGCCACAAGGTTCATCCCATCCCGGATAGGGGTAAGCCAGGCGATGTCACAAGAAGTATACAGATCAATAAGGTTGTCAAAGGGCATAGAACGATAGAAATACCATATGGGTGTCCAGCTAACAGTAGCCAGTTCTCCATTGATCCTGCCTACCAGTTCATCGATCTCTCTTTTCAATAATTTGTATTGCGGAACATTGGATCTGGATGGAACAGCCAGGATTATAAGACGGACCTTTTCCTTGTATTGAGGATATTTTTTAAAAAAATATTCATAGGCATTTAGCCGTTTTGCGATGCCTTTAGAATAGTCTAAACGATCTATTGAAAGCAGGAATTTAGCATCGGGTGAAGCCTCTTTGTGTTTGTTGAGTCTCCTTTGAAGCTCAGACTGGTCTTTTTTTGAAAGCGACTTATGTTGTTTAGCGGCTTCGCTGAATTTTGCATAATCGATCCCCATTGGGAAAGAATCTACTTTTACAACACGATCATCCGAGTATATATCATTAAAGCTAACTTCTAATCCTAATATACGCCGAACAGAGCTAAGAAAATGCCGTTCATAGTCGTATGTGTGGAAGCCAATAAGGTCCGATCCCAGTAAACCCATTAATACTTCTTCCCGCCAGGGCAGTGTTCTGAAGATCTCATAGGACGGAAATGGAATGTGAAGGAAAAATCCAATGGAAATATTAGGGCGTTTTTCACGGACCATTTGAGGAACGAGCATAAGTTGATAGTCATGGACCCATATTACATCATCTTCCCCGGCTTCCTTCAATATGGCATCAGCAAACTTTTGATTCACTTCTTTATAGGTATTCCAACTAGCCAGTTCAAACTCTGCATATTCAAGAAAATAATGAAAAAGAGGCCAAATAGTACGGTTGCTAAAACCGTAGTAAAACCCATCTACTTCTTCTGTGGTTAGTTTTACTTTAGAAGACCCATGTTTGGCCAGGGCCGCATCTATCTTACCTTCGAGCTCAGGGGGAATCTCTTCCTCGGTAAGGCCACTCCATCCTATCCAAAGGCTTTGCCCTTCAGAATGAACAGATTTCATTCCGGTAGCTAAACCGCCCACACTTGGGATAGCATTGATCGATCCATTGTCAATTTGCAATTGAACAGGGAGCCGATTTGAGATAATGATAGTTTTAGCCATAAAATGAATGTTTTTAACTCCTTTTAGCTTTAATTTCTCTAAATTTCGTCAAATTGTGGCGCAATTGCAATGAATCAAAAATTTTTACCAGATTCTCATTTATGGATAACTTAGATTATGGAATTATAGGAAATTGTAGAAGTGCGGCACTTGTCTCAAAAACGGGTTCAATTGATTGGTGTTGCCTTCCTGAGTTTGATTCTTCTTCCGTTTTTGCCAAGTTACTCGATGAACAAAAGGGAGGAAGTTTCGGGATAAAGGTGGCACCTTCATATACCATAAAACAACGTTACAAAAAACACACCGCTGTTCTTATAACCAGGTTCAGTGATGGAGATAATATCTTTGAGGTGCACGATTTTATGCCTCGTTATTACAAAGGAGTAAATGCGTATTACGGCCCTCCAGAAATAGCCCGATTTATAAAACTAATATCGGGTAAACCAAGTTTTAGTGTTCAATATGAACCAAAGCTGGCATACGCTGTAGGGAAGACTCATAGCTATGTAAAAAAGAAATTCATCGTGAGTTTAACTCAGGGTGAAAAATTCGAAACGGTTTTTCTTTATTCCTCCTTTAATAAAAATGCTATTGTAGAGGGAAGAGAAATGGAGATCACAGAAAATGGTTATTTTCTGCTGGCTTACAATGAAAAGATCTTTCAACCAAGTACCCGCAAAGTTTATCTTGAACTTGAAAGGACAAAGGTCTACTGGCTAAACTGGAGTAATAAGACCCCCAATTATAAGAAATACAATGCCCAGATAAACCGCAGTGCTATAACTCTGAAATTACTCACTTACAACAAGACAGGGGCGGTTCTTGCGGCAGCTACTACTTCCTTACCGGAAACTATTGGAGAGGTCCGCAACTGGGATTATCGTTTTTGTTGGATCCGAGATGCGTCTATGGCGATCAAGGTTATGGCAGATCTTGGACATACTAATGTGGCCAGAAGATACTTGCAATTTATAGTAGATATTATTCCAGATAAGGATGAGAAGCTGCAGATCATGTATGGGATCAATAAGGAAAAGAAATTAACAGAAAAAACCCTGGACCATCTAAGTGGTTATAAGGGCTCGAAACCAGTAAGGATAGGTAATGCTGCCTACCAACAAAGGCAAAACGACATTTACGGTATTTTGATGGATGTGCTCTACGAACAATTGAATAAACACAGTACTGATATTGAAAATGGAGAGGAATTGTGGGGTATTACCAAGGGCATCGTTTGGATCGTTTCCAAACATTGGGAAGAACCAGATAAGGGAATTTGGGAATTCCGCACAGAAGACAGACACTTTACCTTTTCAAAGGTACTATGCTGGGTTGCTATAGACCGAGCCATTAAAGTGGCCAGGATCTTCCGTAAAACCAGGAAGATTGAAAAGTGGAGCACTTTAGAGCAAAAGATCAAAAAAGACATCATGGACAATGCCTGGAACGAAGAGGTTAAGGCCTTTACACAATCGTATGGTTCTCCCAATTTGGATGCGGCTGTCCTCTTGATGGAGTCTTATGGTTTTATCCCGGCAAAAGATCCAAAATTTGTCAGCACTGTAAAAGCCATTGAACGAGAACTGAGTAACGATGGCTTGTTGTATCGCTATAAGAATGAGGATGATTTTGGATTGCCCTCTTCTTCGTTTACGATCTGCACATTTTGGTTTATCAATAGCCTGTTCAAGATAGGAGAGGAAGAGAAGGCGATGGCGCTTTTTGACAGACTATTAACCTATAGTAATCATTTAGGTCTTTTTAGTGAAGACATTGATTTTAAGACGAAAAGACTGTTAGGTAATTTTCCACAGGCCTATTCTCATCTGGCATTGATAGAATGTGCTCTCAATTTTTCAAAGAAAGCTACAGAACAGCAGGTTCTCGAATCTATGCAGTAATCATAACATCTCCCTTGCGTTTTATAAGGGTGAGCAATTCTTCAAGATGGACCATGGTCGTAAACGGATTCATGATGGTAGTTCTAAGATAGTGTACTCCTTTAATCATGGTTTGAACAATGTAAAAGTTACCTTCCACCAGCAATTCCTGTCTTATCCTTCGGTTGATCTCATCTAAGCGATCCTGCGATGCACCTTTATCCACAAAGCGAAAACATACAATATTAGACATTGGAGTAACAGCTAAATGTAATTTCGGGTCTTTTTTGATCTGCTCTCCAAAGGCCTTCCCCAGATCGTATAGCGTGGTTACATTCTGATCAAAAACGGCTTCTCCATAAGACTTAATTAGCAGAAACCATTGCAGACTCATCATGGTCTTAGTGCATTCAAAAGTTTGTTTTGCCAGATTATACCAATCTTCATCATCTGACTGCTGCAGCAAATAGTCTGCATGTTGGCTAAAGGTAGTATGGGAGTGTTTTCCGTTTCGAAAAATAAGTGCTGTGGTAATAGTAGACATCAGCATCATCTTATGTCCATCAATTACCACAGAATCTGCCTTATCTATGCCCCGCACGGTATGTTTGTACTTTTCTGAAAAGATGGCAGCTCCCCCGTGAGCTCCATCCACATGAAACCATATTCCTTTATCTGAACAAAATGCACCTAAGGCCGTTAGATCATCATAGATCCCCGTTGCAGTAGAAGGGGCACTTCCTACCAGAGCAAAGACCTCTATTCCCTGGTTTTGTGCATCTAAATAATACTTTTCCAGGAGTGCGGTGTCTATTGAAAAATCTTCGTTTACAGGCACTTTAATGATCCCTGCCGTTCCTAATCCCATGATCCTGGCAGCTCTTTCTACACAGTAATGTGCTTCTGCAGATACCATGATTCCTAATTTTTCAGAAGTCCCTATATTCCATACATCATGAGCTACTTTAGCCTTCCTCGCGGACAGCAAGGCCGTTAGATTGGCAAGAGTTCCACCTGAAGTAAGAATACCTCGCGCCTCCTCCTTAAATCCCAATTTTTTTGCCAGAAGATCGGTTACTATCCGTTCCATAGCCGTAGGAGCCATCCCCATTTCATATACGGCCATACCATTGTTGAGAAAGGAACTAACCAGTCCGGCCAAAGCAGCCTGCGGGGCAGGGGCACATACCTGATGACCAATATATTTAGGATGATGAACATGTGTAGTATGTTTCAGGACTTCCGGAAAGAAATCGGCTATCTCACCTTTTTCATGGAAGTGCGACCAAAATCTTTTCTCATCCTCTGGTAAATTCCATTGAATGACTCGATCAGTTTTTTGATGCAAGCTATTATCAAGGTGATTGGCCAGCACATCGATTAAGGCATGACCTTCTTGCCGAAACCTTTCAGGAGAATAAACCTCTTTTAAGATATTATTTGTCATATCGTTATCGGTATTAAAAATGGTGATAAGCAGATCTTTTTAGGCGATCTTCATCTGCTAAAATAGCGAGAAACGTACATAATTAATTACATTTGGGAAACAACAAATAAAAACAATATAACATGAGATTAAAAGTACTGTTTTCATACTTTTTAATGGGCGCATTAATTTGGTCCTGTAATGAAAATTCCTCGGAAAAATCAGCGATATCTGCGGATGAGACTTCCTTTGACTATGTCGTAGAACAATTTGCGGATATACAGATCTTGCGATATCAGATCCCTGGATTCAATGAATTAAGTATTGAACAAAAGAAACTTGTCTACTATTTATATCAGGCTGGTTTGGCCGGAAGAGATATTATGTGGGATCAGAATTACCGACATAATTTGCAGATCAGAGAAGCACTTGAAAAGGTCTTTGAGAATTATTCTGGGGATAAAGAGTCCGATAACTGGAAGGCGTTTGAAACCTATTTAAAAAGGGTCTGGTTCTCAAATGGTATTCATCATCATTATTCCAATGACAAATTAGTTCCTGGATTCTCACCTGAGTATTTAACTGAACTCTTAAATGAGACCAATACAGAACTAAGTGGGGATCCATTTAATGTGATCTTTAATGAACAAGATGATAAGAAAGTGAATAAGAAGAAAGGAGTAGACAATGTTGCCGCTTCAGCAATAAACTTCTATGACCCTTCTATTACTGATAATGAAGTGGAAGAATATTACGCCAGCGCTTATAAAGGGCCGGAGGGAAAACCGGTTGAAACAGGTCTCAATACTAAGTTGGTAAAGAAGAATGGTAAGATCATGGAAGAGGTTTATAAATCTGGCGGACTTTACGGCAGTGCTATAGATGAGATCATTAAATGGTTGGAGCTGGCAATGGGTGTAGCTGAGAACGAGCAACAAGCCAATACCCTTGCATTGCTTATTGAATACTACAAAACTGGTAATCTGGATACCTGGGATGCCTACGCTATCTCATGGGTTAATTCAAAAGAAGGGGATATAGATTGGATCAACGGTTTTATAGAAGTTTACAATGATCCTAAAGGTTACAAGGGATCGTATGAAAGTATTATCCAGATAAAGGATTTTGAGATGTCTAAACAAATGGCGGTATTATCTGAAAACGCCCAATGGTTTGAAGATACGTCCCCATTAATGGAGGAACATAAGAAAAAGAATGTGGTAGGTGTGTCTTATAAAACGGTGAATGTGGCCGCTGAAGCTGGAGACGCTTCCCCTAGTACTCCAATTGGGGTTAATTTACCCAACAACAACTGGATTCGACAGGATCACGGCAGTAAATCTGTTTCTTTGGGGAACATTATTGATTCGTACAATAATGCCGGAGGTTCTGGTCGTTTAAAGGAATTTGCAAATGACGAAGAGGAGATCGCATTTGAGGAAAAATATGGAAAAACTGCCTCTAAACTTCTCACGGCACTGCACGAGGTAGTTGGCCATGCTTCCGGACAATTGAATGAAGGGGTAGGGCAGCCGAAAGAAACACTTAAACACTACGCATCCACCATGGAAGAAGGGCGGGCAGATCTTGTTGGCTTATATTTTCTGATGGATCCGAAATTGCAGGAATTGGGCCTTACCGATAATTATGAGGAATTAGGCAAGACTGCTTTTGATCGCTATATCAGGAATGGTATGGTGACACAGCTTGTCAGAATTAATCTTGGTGATGATATAGAAGAAGATCATATGGTGAATCGCCAATGGGTGTCTTCCTGGGTTTTTGAGAAAGGTGCGCCAGATAAGGTGATCGAAAAGGTAGAACGCGATGGCAAGACATATTACAATATCAATGATTATAAGAAATTGCGAGAACTGTTCGGCCAATTACTTCAGGAAACTCAGAGAATTAAATCCGAAGGTGATTTTAAGGCAGCTGAAGACCTGGTAGAAGGATATGGGGTAAAAGTAGACCAGAAGCTACATGCTGAGGTATTGGAACGTAATTCGGTATTTAAGTCGGCACCTTACAGTGGGTTTGTAAACCCCGAATTGGTGGCAGAAATGAATGATGCCGGGGAGATCGTAACTGTTACTATTGTACAACCCGAATCTTTCGCGGGACAGATGATGTCTTATTCAAGAAGTTATGGGTTTTTAAAATAGAATCTCAATGTTTATAATTACAAAAACCGCCTTTTAAGGGCGGTTTTTTATATTATGAGTAAGCTATCTTTTAACTGTCAAAAGTATAGGCATTATCTGCCGCTACCTTATCTGCTATTTGATTTCTTAAAGCCACTACATTAGGCTGATTGGTGTATTTTGTAAATCGCTTTAGTCCCATCAGCATCATTCTTTGTTCATCACCTTCTGCGAAGGATACAATAGCCTCTTTTCCTTTCCTGATGACAATATCTACAGCATCATATAAATAAAGTTGTGTCATGGCGATCTGAATTGCCTGAGACTCTTTCCCGCTGCGTTTTGCATTTTTTTCTGTGCGGAGTAAGGTAGATTCCGCCATATAGATCTCGATCAGAATATCTGCAGCCGCCAACAGTATTTGCTGATGTGCTTCCAGATCCGGGCCAAATTTTTGAACCGCACTTCCTGCAATCATCAAAAAGACTTTTTTCAGTCTTGCGATCAAATCCTTTTCTTCAGCAAATAATTCAGAGAAATCCGGGGTGTCAAAGGAAGGGATACCCATCAATTCTTCTCCAACGGCGGTTGCGGGGCCAAGGAGGTCAACATGACCTTTCATTGCCTTTTTAACAAGCATACCCACGGCAAGCATTCTATTAATTTCATTGGTACCTTCATAGATCCGTGCGATCCTGGCATCTCTCCAGGCTTTCTCCATGGGTGTATCTGCACTAAAGCCCATACCTCCAAAGATCTGAATTCCTTCATCTGTGGTACTCTGAACATCTTCTGAAACCGCTACCTTTAAAATGGAACATTCAATAGCGTATTCTTCAACCCCTTTCAATTCTGCATCTTGATGTGAATTGCCCTCAGCTTCCCTGATGGCGATACGCTCTTCAATATTCATGGCAGCACGGTAGCAAGCAGATTCACCCGCATACGCATTGGTAGCCATTTGAGCAATTTTGGACTTGATGGCTCCAAAATTTATGATAGCTGTCTTAAACTGTATACGTTCATTGGCATAATTAACTGCCTCATTTAAAACGCGTCTTTGTGCCTCTAAACAGGCAGCGGCCAACTTTATCCTTCCTACATTCAAAGCGTTCATGGCGATCTTAAAACCATTGCCTCGCTCAGAGAGCATATTTTCAACAGGCACTTTAGTATCGTTAAAGAATACCTGACGGGTAGAGGAGGAGTGAATACCTAATTTCTTTTCTTCCTCACCCATCGAAATTCCATTCTTTGGATCATTTTCTACGATAAACCCGGTAATGTTCTTGTCGTTCTCGATGCGTGCAAAAACTATAAATAGACTACAAAATCCGGCATTGGAGATCCACATTTTTTGTCCGGTAATGTTGTAATGCTTTCCATCCTTGGAAAGAACAGCTTTGGTTTTACCGGAGTTGGCATCGGAGCCTGCTCCCGGTTCTGTTAGACAGTATGCACCAAACCATTCACCTGTGGCAAGTTTAGGCACATATTTTTTCTTTTGTGCTTCAGTACCGTAGAGGGTTATTGGCAGTGTCCCTATTCCTGTATGGGCACCAAAGGCCGTGCTAAAGGACCCGGTTGCACCGGAAATATAATCGCATACCAGCATAGTTGAGACAAAGCCCATACCCATGCCGCCGTATTCGGCCGGTACTGCAATACTTAAAAAGCCTAACTCACCGGCTTTTTGCATACACTCCTTGGTAAAGGTGTAATCTTTCTGTTCAAAGCGTTCCCAATGGGCCCAAAGTTCGCGGTCTACAAATTCCTTGGTACTGTCGCGCATCATCTTTTGCTCCTCATTGAGGTCTTCCAATGTAAAGACGTCTTCACATTTGGTTTCCTTTACGAGGAACTGGCCACCTCGTAGAATATCTTTATTAATAGTTTCTGTACTCATCGATATAATATTTTGTATGATTCTAGTTTAAAAATTCAAAGATCCCGGCGGCACCTTGCCCGGTACCTACGCACATGGTTACCAACCCGTGCTTTCCTTTCATTTTTCGTTTACGCATCTCGTCAAAAAGCTGCACCGATAATTTAGCACCTGTACATCCTAATGGGTGGCCTAAGGCAATAGCTCCGCCATTTACGTTCACGATCTCCTGGTTTAGATCCAATTCGCGGATAACCGCAAGGGATTGCGATGCAAAGGCCTCATTCAATTCTATTAGTTCCAATTGATTCTGTTTCATTCCTGCTTGCTTCAGGGCCTTTGGAATTGCCTTTACCGGGCCAATTCCCATGATCCTTGGTTCTACACCTGCTGCGGCATAATTCACCAATCTGGCAATGGGCTCTAACTTCAATTCCTTTACCATTTCCTCACTCATTACTAACACAAAGGCTGCCCCATCACTCATCTGTGAAGAATTTCCCGCAGTTACACTACCGCCAGCTGCAAATACTGGCCGCAATTTTGCTAACACCTCTTTGGTTGTATCAGCTCTAGGTCCTTCATCTTTATTAACGGAATATTCTGTGGTTTCTTTTTTTCCCTTGGCATTAACAAAGGTGTGCTCCACGTTGATGGGTATGATCTGATCCTCGAACTTTCCTTCCTTTTGTGCTTTCAGCGCTTTCATATGGGAGTTGAAGGCAAATTCATCCTGATCTTCTCTGGAAACCTTGAATTGTTCTGCAACTGCCTCGGCTGTTAAGCCCATCCCCCAGTAATAATCTTCATTGCCTTCCTTAGCGGCAGCATAGTCTGGAGTAGGCTTATACCCTCCCATAGGGATGTAACTCATACTCTCTGCCCCGCCGGCAATAATACAATCGGCCATTCCCGCTTGAATTTTCGCTGTTGCAATGCCAATGGTTTCTAATCCCGAGGCACAATACCTGTTTACGGTTACCCCTGGAACATCATCGATCTTAAGGCCCATGAGGGAAATGAGTCGGGCCATATTAAGTCCCTGTTCGGCTTCCGGCATGGCATTCCCCACTATCACATCATCAATTCTTTTTTTATCTAGCTGGGGCACCTCTTTCATCAGGTACTCAATAGTTTCAGCCGCCAATTCATCAGGACGCTTGAAACGAAATAGGCCTCTGGGTGCTTTTCCAACGGCAGTTCTGTATGCTTTTACGATATAAGCTGTTTTCATGTTCTTAATTTCTAAGGGGTTTACCAGTTTTTAGCATATGTTGAATCCTTTCCAGAGTTTTTCTTTCGGTACAAAGCGAAAGAAATGCTTCGCGCTCCAGATCTAGCAGATATTGCTCACTTACGTAACTGGCTTCAGACAAATCGCCTCCCGCCATCACATAAGCTAACTTATCTGCAATTTTCTTATCGTGTTCGGAGATATAATGACCGGCTTCCATAGAATCTGTTCCTACCAGGAACATACCCAGGGCTTGCTTTCCAAGAACTTTTACATCGGTTCTATGTGCAGGTTGGGTATACCCAGACTCAGCCATTAATTTGGCATGTGCCTTTGCAGTAGCAATTTGACGATCTTTATTGACCACCACAATGTCTTTTCCTTTTTGAAGGACACCCAGATCAAATGCTTCATACGCCGAGGTGGAGACCTTCGCCATTCCAATTGTCAGGAAGTATTCCTGAAGGACGTTAAGTTCTACATCATTCTTTCTGAAAATATCTGAGGCTCTTAGAGCCATTTCCTTAGATCCGCCTCCGCCGGGGATAACCCCTACGCCAAATTCTACCAGTCCCATATAGGTTTCTGCCGCAGCAACTACCTTGTCTGCATGTAAGGATAATTCACAGCCACCACCCAGGCACATGCCGTGTGGGGCAGAGACTGTAGGTATGGAAGAGTATCGCATCCTCATCATGGTGTTCTGGAACATTTTAATGGCCATGTTAAGCTCATCGTACTCTTGTTCCACTGCCATCATAAAGATCATACCAATATTGGCACCAACGGAGAAGTTGGCTCCCTGGTTGCCCACTACAAGACCTTGAAAATCCTTTTCCGCCATGTCGATGGCCTTGTTGAGGCCACTTAAAACATCTGCCCCTATGGTATTCATCTTGGATTGAAATTCCACATTTAAGATACCGTCGCCCAGATCTTCAACCACCACGCCACTATTCTTAAATACCTCCTTCGATTTCCGAATATTGTCGAGGATGATAAAGGCATCCTGACCGGGCACCTTTTTCATAGCTTTCTTCTTAATATCATAGAAGTAGGTAGCACCTTCTTTTACTTCATAAAAAGAGGTTATCCCTGCAGCTTTCATATCCAGAACCCATTTAGCAGCTTTTTGGTTTTCGGAAGCAATAAGGTCTAAACCTTTGTCCAAACCAATGGCATCCCAAATTTGGAAGGGTCCGTGTTCCCATCCAAATCCGGCCTTCATGGCATCATCTATCTTGTATAACTCATCAGAAATTTCAGGAATTCTGTGTGAAACATAGGCAAAAAGAACCCCAAAACTTTTTCGGTAGAATTCACCTGCTTTGTCTTTTCCACCCACCAATATTTTAAAACGGTCTATGACCTTATCTACGGTCTTGGTTAGTTCCAGGGTAGCGAATTTTGCACTCTTTTTGGAACGGTATTCCATGGTGTCCAAATCCAGGGTAAGGATCTCACTTTTCCCATCGGGCAACCTTTCCTTTTTGTAGAAGCCCTGACCAGATTTGCTTCCAAACCACTTGTTATCAGACATGGTCTTGATAAAGCCCGGCAGCTCAAACAACTCGTGTCGCTCATCCTTTGTGCAGTTGTCATAAATACCATTAGCTACATGAACCAGGGTATCTAAACCAACCACATCTACGGTGCGGAAGGTGGCCGACTTAGGTCTGCCAATGACCGGTCCGGTTAGTTTATCCACTTCTTCTACTGTGATCCCTAATTCTTTCACAGCGTGAAACAGGCTCATAATGCTAAAGATGCCGATACGGTTTCCAATAAATGCCGGCGTATCTTTGGCCACCACTGAGGTTTTGCCAAGAAATTTTTCACCGTATCCGTTCAGAAACTCAAGAACTTCTGGTGTTGTTTTGGGCCCGGGGATGATCTCAAAAAGTTTGAGGTATCTGGCCGGATTAAAAAAGTGGGTGCCACAGAAATGCTGCTGAAAATCCTCACTTCTCCCTTCGCTCATAAAATGAATCGGGATCCCGGAGGTATTAGACGTAATTAAGGTACCAGGAGTTCTGTGTTTCTCCAGATTTTCAAATACTTGTTTTTTAATGTCGAGTCGTTCTACAACAACTTCAATGATCCAATCTACCTCTGCAACTTTGGCTATATCATCTTCCAAATTCCCTGTTTGTATCCTTTTTGCAAAAGAGGTGTGATAAATAGGGGAGGGTTTAGATTTTAGGGCCGCGGTAAGGGAATCATTTACCAGACGGTTCCTCACGCTGCGATCTTTTAAACTTAGGCCTTTGGACTTCTCTTTTTCGGTGAGTTCGCGAGGAACAATATCCAATAACAAGACTTCCACGCCAATATTTGCAAAGTGACATGCAATGCCACTACCCATGATTCCGGATCCAACGACGGCTACTTTTTTAATGTGCTTGTTCATTAATGAGTTGTGTATTAATTAGTTGTTGATTCTCTATTGTATATCTTTTTTTCTGATATTACCTGGCTTATGGTATCCATTACCTCAAAGAAAGATTTTAATTGGGTCTCGGATAATTGATCTTTCACAACCTCATTGAACCTTAAAACTGCATCTTTCGAGTCTTTTCGTTTTTCCAGGCCAAAGGGTGTCAGATAAATAAGTACGCCCCTACCGTCCTCAGGATTCGGTTTGCGTTCTATGAGTCCCTTTTCTTCCATACTCTTGAGTATTCGAGATAAACTGGTTGCTTCCATTCCCATTTTGGGGCCAAGAGACGTGGAAGGTGTTCCCTTTTTAGGATCAATGCTTAACAGCGTAAAACCTACTGCCATGGTAGAGTCAAATTTTTTGGCTTCTTCATTGTACATTCTTGCTACCATTTGCCAGGTGGCGCGCAGTGCGTAATCTATCGTTAACTCTTGCATAGGGTGTTTTAAACTCCCCAAAGATATAAAAATTTATTATGCATGCATAATAAATTTAAATTAATTTATAGGTTGTATTTCACATTAGTGCGCTTTTGTTTAGCCCTCACAATTGCGAATAAGGATAGAACAGGACTTTGGAAGGCGTTACCAATACATGGCATGTCCTCAATGGGTATTTTTATAAAATTGGAGCAGAAATCAGGCTTTAATGCCCGTAGATCTCATTGTAAAGAGGGAGGTATTTTTCTTTAATGATCTTTCGTTTTAATTTCATGGTAGGAGTGAGGTGTCCGTCTTCTACAGTCCATAGGTTTGGTGTAAGTTTAAAGGCTTTTACCTTTTCCCATTTTGCAAATTGTTCATTTGCATGGTCTACTTCTTCCTGAATCCTAGCAAGTAAAACCTCATCCTTTACCAGATCCGAAGGTCCGCCTAAGGTTTTATGATGTCTTTTGGCCCATTCAGTAATAAACTCAAAATTTGGTTGTATTAAGGCAGCCGGCATCTTTTCCCCTTCCCCTATGACCATTACCTGTTCTATAAAACGCGATTGCTTTAGCCTGTTCTCCAGGAGTTGAGGGGCCACATATTTTCCGCCAGATGTTTTGAACATCTCTTTCTTGCGGTCTGTGATACGTAAAAATCCTTCACTGTCAATTTCGCCAATATCACCCGTATGGAAATATCCATTCGTCATTACTTCCTTAGTTTTTTCCGGGTCTTTATAATAACCCATCATCACATTGGGACCCTTACAGAGAATCTCCCCATCTGCGGCTATCTTAACTTCCACCTTTTCTATAATCTGCCCCACAGAGCCTATTTTCCATCCACGATTTTTTTTGCAATTCACAGAAATAACAGGAGATGTTTCAGTTAGTCCATAGCCTTCCATCACAGGAATGCCTGCCGCACTAAAAATACGCGACAATCTTGTTTGCAAAGCAGCACTGCCCGAGGTCATGGTCTCTAAGTTACCACCCAGACCTTCTTTCCATTTACTAAAAATGAGTTTTCTGGCAATACCCAGCTTGAATTCATACCACCAACCATTGGCTCCATAAGGTTCATACTTCAAACCTAACTTCACTGCCCAAAAAAATAGTGCCTTCTTAACCCCCGTAAGTTCTGTCCCTTTGTTAATGATCTTATCGTATACTTTTTCCAACAGCCTGGGGACCACCGTCATTACATTAGGTTTTATCTCTTTAAGGTTTTCACTTATTTTATCGAGACCTTCCGCAAAGTATACGCTAATGCTACAGTATTGATAAAGGTATAGGACCATTCGTTCAAAAATATGGCAAACAGGCAGGAAACTAAGGGCGGAACTACCAGACCCCAGCGGTATTCTTGGCTGACTGGCAATTACATTAGAGACAATGTTGTTATGAGACAACATAACGCCTTTTGGTCTGCCTGTGGTACCGGAAGTATAGATCAATGTTGCCAGGTCTTCCGGCTTAACAGCATTTTTTCGCATTTCCACTTCCTCCTGATAACTGGTATCCTCACCTGATGAAAGTAGCTCTGTCCAATGTTTGCACCCTTCTATCTCATCAAAACAATAAATATCTTTCAAAGAAGGTACTTGTCCCTTAATACTTATTACTTTTTCCAAAACCTCCACGCAGGACACAAAACAGTACTGGGCTTCCGAATGATTGAGGATATAGGCGTAATCTTCTTCGGAAATTGTTGGATAGATTGGGACGTTTTGAGCTCCAATTTGTAAGACAGCGATGTCTAAAATATTCCATTCGGTGCGATTGGTCATTGAGATCACTGCGATCTTATCATTTGCCTGAACATTAAGCTTTAGGAGCGCCCTGCTAAGCATATTGGCCTTCCTAATGTACTCCTTCGTAGATATGGCCACCCACTCTCCTTTGTATTTGCTTACAAAGGCTTTTTCCAGTGGAAAATGTTCTTGTTGATAGTAGGGGATGTCGAAAAGACGAGTAACACTTTGCATACGGTGGTATTAATGGTTCTTGCAAAGTAAGAAAAGGGAGTGGGATTTTAAAATGGGATTGACAAAATTAAGCGCGATTTATTGTGAATTTCAAAATAAACCTTTGATAATGGGCCTAAAGAGGGGTGATTATCACATTTATTTCAACCATTTCCTGGCATTGACAAATGCTTCCAACCAGGGAGATACCGCGTCTTTTCTGGAAGGGTAATGCGCCCAATTCCATGGAAAAATGCTTCGCTCAATATGTGGCATGGTTACAAGGTGCCTGCCAGTTTTATCGCAGAGCATGGCCACATTATAATCGCTGCCATTAGGATTCGCAGGATATTGATCGTACCCATAGGTCGCTACAATTCCATACCTGTCTGCAGGGTAAGGCAAAGAGAACTTACCTTCGCCATGGGATATCCATACCCCCAGAGTAGTCCCTTCCAGGGTCGATAACATTACCGAATTATTTTTTTCCACACGTACTGAGGTAAAATTGCTTTCGTGTTTGTGGGAGTCGTTATAGGTCATTTTTCCATGTACCTCATGTTCAGGATTGACCAGGTCTAGCTCCATAAACAATTGGCAACCATTACATATACCAACAGACAAGGTATCTGGTCTGGCAAAGAATTTTTTAAGGGCGTTTCGGGCTTTGTCATTGTATTTAAAAGCGCCTGCCCATCCCTTGGCACTTCCTAAAACATCTGAGTTGGAAAACCCGCCTACGGCACCAATAAAACTGATCTCTTCCAGGGTCTCCCTTCCGGAAATAAGATCTGTCATATGCACGTCTTTTACATCAAATCCGGCAAGAAACATGGCACTGGCCATTTCACGCTCAGAATTACTCCCTTTTTCTCTCAAAATGGCAGCCTTAGGCCTTTTGTTTTCTGCTTTGGGTAACTGTCCAGAAAAGTGCTTTGGAAAATGATACACCAGGGGCTGTTGCTTGTAATTTTGATACCGTTGTTTCGCAAGATCTTGTGCTGTTTGTTTGCTATCTAACAAATAGGAGGTTTTGTACCAAATATCGCGTTGAGCGTACACATCGATCTTTAATTCATCTTTTCCATTAGTAAGAAGTAGTTGGGGATCAGAGTTGACCGATCCTATCTTATGGAAATCTATGCCAGCCTTTGACAGTACTTTTTCAATGGAGCTGTCTTTGGCCTGAAGAACGATCCCGGCATTTTCGGCAAAAAGCAATTTTATTGTATCAGCTTCGCCTAATGAAGTAAGATCTATTCTTGCTCCCAGATTATTATCAGCAAAGCACATCTCGAGCAAGGTAGTTATGAGTCCGCCTGAAGCCACATCATGACCTGCTACTATTTGCTTATCTTTTATAAGTTGTTGCAGTACATTAAAAGTCTTCTTAAAAAAACCAGCATCTAAAATCGACGGAGCAGTTTGTCCCACCTTGTTGAGGACTTGAGCAAAGGAAGATCCTCCAATAGCATATTGGTCCTGAGATAGGTTGATATAATACACCCGACCTTCATTTGCCTTAAATACAGGTTCCACCACTTTGGTAATATCACTGCAATGACCAGCAGCTGAAATAATTACAGTACCAGGAGACAGTACTTCCTGATCCTGGTATTTTTGTTTCATTGAAAGTGAATCCTTCCCGGTAGGTACGTTGATGCCCAGGGCAATCGCAAAGTCTGAAACAGCCTTAACTGCTTCATAGAGTCTTGCATCCTCCCCCGGATTTCTACAGGGCCACATCCAGTTGGCTGACAAGGAAACGGAGGTAAGACCATCTTCCAAAGGAGCCCAAACTAAATTGGTCAATGCTTCAGCAATACTGTTAAGGCTACCAGCCTTCGGATCGATCAGTCCGGAGATTGGGGAATGCCCGAGGGAAGTAGCAATCCCCTCTTTTCCTTTAAAATCCATCGCCATCACCCCAACATTATTGAGCGGAAGTTGTAAGGGACCTGCGCATTGCTGTTTTGCCACCCTGCCACCAACACAGCGGTCTACTTTATTGGTAAGCCAATCCTTGCATCCTACAGCCTCTAATTGTAAGACACTTTCCAGATATTCTTTGAACTTATCCAGGCTATACGCAGGGTTTTTGTAGTCTCTTTGTACGGTGACGTCTGTCATTATAGTCTTTGGGGAACTTCCAAACATATCTGCCAGTTCCAGGTCCATAGGTTTTTCATTCCTTTTAGAAGAAGTGAAGGAAAAACGATGATCTCCTGTTGCAATACCAACCTCGTACATGGGGGCTCTTTCCCTTGCAGCGATCCTTGCCAGAAAACTACTGTCCTTGGCACTTATCACAAGACCCATGCGTTCCTGAGATTCGTTCCCAATGATTTCTTTCGCAGATAGGGTAGGGTCTCCAATAGGGAGTTTATCCATATCTATAGCACCCCCTGTTTCTTCTACCAGTTCAGACAGGCAGTTGAGGTGTCCGCCTGCTCCGTGATCATGGATAGATACCACAGGGTTTGTATCATTTTCTACCAACCCACGGATGGCATTGGCTGCTCTTTTTTGCATTTCAGGGTTAGATCGTTGTACCGCATTGAGTTCAATGGCTGCACTAAACTCACCCGTATCTGCACTAGATACGGCCGCTCCGCCCATTCCAATACGATAGTTGTCTCCTCCAAGTAATACGATCTTATCACCTTTTTTAGGGGTATCCTTTAAGGCTTGTGATGCTTTTCCATAGCCAACTCCTCCGGCCATCATAATTACCTTGTCATATCCCAGTACCCTTTCATGTTCCTTATGCTCAAAGGTTAGCACTGAACCGGCAATTAAGGGTTGGCCAAATTTGTTTCCAAAATCGGAAGCTCCGTTAGATGCCTTTATTAAAATATCCATAGGAGTTTGATATAACCAAGGTCTTTCTTCAACCCCACTTTCCCAGGATCTCCCTTCATCCAGTCTGGAGTAAGATGTCATATAAACGGCGGTACCTGCCAGGGGCAAAGAACCTTTTCCTCCGGCCAGTCTGTCCCGGATCTCACCTCCGGAGCCGGTGGCAGCGCCATTGAATGGTTCTACGGTGGTTGGAAAATTATGTGTTTCAGCTTTTAGAGAAAGGACAGAATCAAAAGAAGTTTCTTTGTAGAAATCCGGTTTATCCGGGGAGGCAGGAGCAAACTGCATTACCCGTGGACCTTTTACAAATGCTACATTGTCCTTATAGGCAGAAACAATAGTATTGGGGTGTTTTTCTGATGTTTTTCTGATCAGTTTGAAAAGAGAATATTGTTTTTCCTTTCCATCTATAACAAAAACACCGTTAAAGATCTTATGTCTGCAATGTTCTGAGTTCACCTGACTAAATCCAAAAACCTCCGAATCTGTAAGTGGTCGGCCTAATTTTTTGGACAATGTTTCCAAATACTCAATTTCTTCTTCATTTAAGGCCAAGCCTTCTTTCTTGTTATAAGCGGCAATATCCTTAATAGATAAAATGGATTCTGGTTTTATGGCTATGGTAAAAATATTCTGGGTAAGACCATTATATTTTTGTGATAGCATGGGGTCAAAGGCTTTGAAATCTTCGGGCACCGCTTTAAATTCCTCTATTCTATCGATATCAGAAATCCCCATGTTCTGGGTCATCTCTGTGGCATTTGTACTCCATGGGGTGATCATGGCGGCTCTGGGACCTACAAAAAAAGCGTCTATAGACGCTGATGAAAGGCAGGGTATATCACCAAATAACCATGTCAATTTTTCTTTATCAAGATCATTGAGCGTGGCATGCGTTTCTACTGCAAATATTTTTAATGAGGGATCCCCGAAGAAATAGATCATGTGCGAGGTTTGTTGAGGGTTTTAAGAAGCCACAAATTTACACTAATTCTGTGTTTTTTTAATGGCGAATAATGAACAGTTTTCAAGGGTGATTGTTCATTACTTTTTTAGCCAGTAGATTCTTAGTGAGCTTATGATCTTTGCAGCAATGCCATGTAAAATCCGTCATAACCGGAGCTATGGGCATAGATATGTTGTTCCTTCACTAAAGAAAAACTCTTACCTTCCTCACTTTGCAGGAATGTTTCTACCTGCTTGGAATTTTCCTGAGGCAAGATAGAACAGGTTGCGTACACCATTTTACCACCATCATTGACCATCTTGCTGTAATCTCTTAACAGCTCTTTTTGAATTTGAAGGATCTTTTCCAGGGACGAAGAACTCAACTTCCATTTGGTATCGGGATTGCGTCTTAGCACCCCAAGACCTGTGCAAGGCGCATCTATAAGTACCCTATCTGCTTTTTTATGCAGCTTTTTGATCACTTTGGTACTATCTATAAGTCGGGTTTCCAAATTATGAGCCCCATTTCTTTTTGCCCTGCGTTTTAATTCATGAAGTTTGTTCGCGTAGATATCGAGGGCAATGAGTTGTCCTTTATTTTCCATCAGGGCAGCCAGGTGAAGTGATTTACCGCCTGCGCCTGCACATGCATCCACAACCCGTAATCCGGGAGAAACATCCAGGAAAGGCGATACTAATTGCGAAGAAGCATCCTGTACCTCAAAAAGACCTTCTTTAAAGGCCTCCGTTATAAAAACATTGGCTCTTTCCTTTAGCTTAAGGGCATGTGGATAGCCTTTTATAGGGTCAGCATCGATACCTTCATCTAGCAGTCTTTTTCTTAAAAATGGTGTTGATGTTTTGAGTGTATTGGTCCTCAGTACCACCGGAGCTAATTCGTTCAAAGCATGCAGTTCCTTGGTCCACAAAGCTTCCCCAAGTGCTTTAACGCCAGTTTCATCTAGCCAGTCGGGAATGGATTCCCGGTATTTTCTAATTTTCGAAAGCTCATCAAATCGCCCTTTGATCCTTCTGGTAGGGGTATCTTCCAATTGTTTCCAATCCGGGAGTGAAATTCCACGAAGCACGGCCCAAACTGCAAAGAGTCTAAAGAAATTGGTTCTGTCAAAAGGTTCTTTAACTTCAGCAATTTCTGCATACAGCCGTTTCCATCGCACAATGTCATAAATGGTTTCTGCAATAAAGCCGCGGTCTCTTGAGCCCCATCGTTTATCTCTTTTCAGGATCTGTTCTACGGCTTTGGAGGCGTAAATTCCTTCATTGAAGATCATGTGGAGTCCATCTACAACCCCGAACACTAAATTCCTATGTAATCGCATTCGAAAAATTTAGACCGCAAAGGTACCCTTTTGAGGAGGAAACCCTTTATTTTTGAGTAAATTAAATACTATGCGCTCTTTCCTTATCTTTTTTATTTTGCTAGTTGTCTGGGGATGCACAGATCAGCAACCATCCCATAATTATAGCAGTGTTGATGTAAGGATCCTTTTTAATGATTCTGTAAGCATACGGGCGTTGGAGGTTATGGAAGGGAGTGTTGGTTTTGCCGGGAATGGGGGAGTTTTTGGTGCTATTGATCTTAAAAGCCAACAGATAAGAGCAAAGCAACAAAGGTTTGATACTATTTTCCCCGAATTCAGGGCTATTGCGCATACTCAAACGGACTTCTTTATGCTATCGGCCGGAAGGCCTGCACTCTTATTTAAAACAGGAAATCAGGGCCTGATGGAATTGGTATACCAAGAAGATGACGAAGGGGTCTTTTATGATGCCATGTCTTTCTGGAACGATATGGAAGGATTGGCAATTGGTGATGAGATGAAAGGGTGTTTGTCTATTCTGATCACCAGAGATGGCGGAAATTCCTGGCAGAAGACGCCATGTTCAGAATTGCCGGAGGCTATATCTGAAGAAGGAGCATTTGCAGCAAGTAACACAAATATTGCAATTAGTGGTGATCATACCTGGGTAGGTACTACAGAGAGTAGAATATTCTATTCCCCGGACAAAGGACAAAGTTGGCAGGTATTTACTACTCCCATAAAGAACAAGGAACCAACTCAAGGGATATATACGCTCGATTTTTATAATGACCAACTTGGTGTTGCCCTGGGAGGAGATTATACACAACCAGATTCCATGACCGGGAATAAGGCCCTTACCAAAAATGGTGGTAGAACCTGGGAATTAATAGCGGATGGTAACATCCCCGGCTACAAGAGTTGTGTACAGTTTGTACCCAATGGGGGAGGTAAGGAAATGGTAGCAGTAGGTTTTACAGGCATTACCTATTCTCAGGATTTTGGTGCTAGTTGGGTGAACCTGTCCGATGAGCCTTTTTACACCCTTAGATTTGTGAACGATTCCTTAGCATATGCTGCCGGTAAACACCGTATTGGGTTACTTAGTTTTAAATAAAAAAGGGCAGACATTGTCCACCCTTTTTCCGACTAACATACGACTCCTTTTATAAAGTCAACCCAAATCTAATTATACATAAACAACTTTGTAGGTTCTGCCTATTTTTCGATAATGAATCCCTTTGTAGGCAAAATATTTTCTTCCTTTAATATACACCACTCTATGTCCTCTTGGTAAGGTTCTTAGGACAATCCCTCTAGGCGCAGCACAAACAACATATTTCCTACCGCGGGCTTTGTACCATATTCCGGAGGCAAAGTGATAATTAATTCCCTTATGGAATAGTAAACGTGGTTTATGGATAGTGGTAACAACAGTACCATGTTTTGGATATACCTTCACAATTCGTTGTGCATTTCCAGCACTAAGCATTCCAAAAAAGGCAATGATCACTAAAACTACTTTAAGACTTTTCATAACAATTAATTTTAATAGGTTATAGTACTAAGACCGTCTATTTAAGGCATGGTTTAATGCAAAAGGAGGCTTTACGCCTCCTTTTATCTGCTTTTTGTCGAATACTGATTATTGTCGCCTTTTTTGTATCTGCTGTAGCAACCTCTTTTTAAAGTCGTCCTCTGCTTTGATCAATAAAAAGGTTTTTCGCGCTGAGATCAAATTGGTCATCTTCTTTAAAAATGCGATGTTACGGTTATTCCTTTCATTCTCCAGCGTCAGGAACTCGTCCATTAAAGATTGGATCTGTTGATCGGAGATGTTTTGGAAGTTCTGTAATCTGTTCCTGATCTCGGTACGTTCACGTCTACGTATTTCCTCAATCGCAGCTTCATGTTCGTTATATACCGGCCAAAAGACGGCGGCTTCCTGACTTGTAAGACTTAACCTTTCTGTAATAAAGGCGATCTTTAGCGATTTTATCTTGTCCATGCCTGTCTGCGCACTAAGGAAGCTGCTTGCAGAAATAAAGGCAATGATGAGTATTTTACTGATATGCTTCATCTAAGTCGATATTTAATTCATCTAAATCATCTATTGTATCTTCCAGGTAGTCCATGATCTGTTCGTCATCCATACCTGTTTCCATAAATTCATCAATTTCCAGGTTTGCTACCGGGATCACTTCAGCAATTTCATAACTGCTTAATTCCAATTCCTGAGATTCAAAATACGAGGTAATATCCACCTCGGCAAGATCATCAAAAGTGATGGTTTGTGATCTGTTCCATGGTAGCGCTATAACCAGCACAAAAATGGCAGCAATAGCAGCAGCTGTGTACAAGTATTTCTTATAGGAACTCAACTGAATGACAGGAGTCTCTTTTTGGGTTGTACTCGCAAGTATCTCTTTCTCAAGATTGTCAAAATAGGTATCAGGAACGGCAAACCCTTCCTCTTTTGGAAACTGTTGGGCATCTTCTTCCTGCATCCGTTCCTGGATGCGTTCTGTGAGCCCTTCAAAATATCCTGGAGGGGTTTTAAAACTGTTCTTTTTTGGTATCTTTTTCATTGTTTAGGTTTGACACTTCTTCCAAGAGATGGTTTAATGATTCTCTAGGAAGCCTTCTATTTTCTTAACTGCTAAATGGTAGGACGCTTTTAATGCCCCTACCGATGTTCCCAGTATTTCTGAGATCTCCTCATATTTCAATTCCTCAAAATATTTCATGTTAAAGACCAATTTCTGCTTTTCGGGCAAACGAGCTATTGCCCGTTGTAATTGTAACTGTATTTCATCTCCTTCAAAATAAACATCTGCCTCAAGTGTATTTGCTTTACGCTCAATAAGCTCATCGCTGCTTACGCCCAGTTTTCTGGATTTAGTTTTTAAGAACGTTAAGGCCTCATTGGTTCCTATTCTATACATCCAGGAGTACAATTTACTATCACCTTTAAACTTATCTATATTCCTGAATACCTTTATAAAAGTATTTTGCAAAACATCGTCCGCATCATCATGATCAAGCACAATTCGCCTAATATGCCAGTACAAGCGCTCTTTATAGCTAGTAATAAGCACCTCAAAAGCCTTGGCCTGGGTATCTTTTTGCTTTAGCTCTTTAACTAAGGTTTCTTCAGCAATCAAATTCAGTTCGTTATTCTTGTAAGACCCTTATTTAGTATAAAGGTTTAATGAGCTGTTCTATACCTTCTAAAATAGCCATTTTATCGATTCAACCGATCCAACGAAACAAGCTGAGGTTAAGAGAACGATTGCATAGCCACCAATTTATGGTATACACCTTTCTTTTTTAGTAGTATCTCATGAGTACCTTGTTCAATGATCTTGCCTTTTTCGAGCACTATAATAGTATCTGCATTCTGTATCGTTGATAATCTGTGAGCAATGACCAGAGATGTTCGGTTCTTCATTAACTTTTCCAGGGCATCCTGAACCAAACGTTCACTTTCAGTATCAAGAGCAGAGGTAGCTTCATCCAGGATCATAATGGGAGGATTCTTCAACACCGCACGGGCTATGGAAAGTCGTTGTTTTTGTCCCCCACTTAATTTATTTCCGCTATCGCCGATATTAGTGTCGTATCCTTTTGGAAGTTGGTGTATAAATTCGTGGGCATTGGCTATTTTAGCTGCTTCCATGATCTCTGCCTCTGTCGCGTTCTCTTTGCCAAGTGCTATATTATTCCGCACCGTATCATTGAAAAGGATGGAATCTTGTGTTACCAGACCCATGAGATGGCGCAAGGACCTTTTTGATAATTGTTTGATGGGTATTCCGTCTATCTTTATATCACCTTTATCTACATCGTAAAAACGGGTCACAAGATTTGTAATGGTGCTTTTTCCGCTGCCAGACTGGCCCACCAAAGCTACTGTTTTACCTTTGGGCACCTCCAGGGAAAACCCTTCCAGCACCCAATCATTCTCATATTTAAATGAGATGTCTTCAATGGAAATGGCCGTTTTAAACTGTTCTAAATTTGTGGGATGCTCAACTTCTTTGATAGGGTTCTCAGATTCCAGGATCTCCAACACCCGCTCCGCAGCTGCATTCCCTTTTTTGACCCCATATGAAGCCTTACTAATGGCCTTGGCCGGAGTTAATATATTGTAGGCCAATCCCATATAAGCTATAAAGGATGAGGCGTCTAGTGTTTTATCTATAAGCACCATCTTTCCTCCAAACCATAGTAGTACACCAATTACAACAATACCGAGAAATTCACCTGTAGGGGAGGCCAGGTTCTGTCGGTTGAGCAGTTTGTTTGAAAAATGAAAGAAGCGTTCTGTAGAAGCACTAAAGGTCTTATAAAAACGAGACTCGGAATTAAAGGCTTTTATTACTCTTAAACCCCCAAGGGTTTCTTCTACAATAGATAAGAATTCGCCCTGTTCCTTCTGTACTCTGTCCGATTTCTTTTTGAGTGATTTGCCTATCCTTGAGATGATCATTCCTGCCAGGGGAATAAAAATAAATACAAAGAGCGTAAGCTTAACGCTGATAAAAAACATCACAGCGATAGTAAACAAAATTGTAAGGGGTTCCCGAACGATCAATTCCAGAATAGAAAGAAAGGAATGCTGTATTTCTAATACATCTGAGGTGATCCTGGCTATAACATCGCCTTTTTTCTTTTCAGAATAAAATGAAATGGGCAAATCCACGATCTTTTGATACATACGATTCCTGATGTCTTTTAAAACCCCGTTTCTCAGGAACGTAATAAAATACATGGCGAGGTAATTGAAAATATTCTTGAGAAAGAACAGGATCAATACCAGGGCGATCACCAGCACCAGGGCTTGCATCTCGTTGGAGTCTGAGTAGGAGGTAAGTCGGTAGCTGATATACTCCTGAAAATAATCTTTTAGAGACCCGATACCTTCATACACAGGTTTTTCATAAACCTTTTTGGTTTGCTTAAAAAGCACATCGAGCATTGGGATAAGCGCTGCAAAAGACAACGCACTGAAAAGGGCATAGAGGATATTAAAAAAGATGTTGAGAAATGCGTATTTCTTGTAAGGAACCGCAAAGCGAAGGATCTTTTTGAAATAGTTCATTAATCCAAATTCAGTTGTTTCAGGATACGAGCCAACTTATCTTCTAATGCCTGGTTTACCGTCTTATAATCAGACACCCTGTCCATAGCTGCGTTTACGCTGAAATAAAATTTTATCTTCGGTTCCGTGCCACTAGGTCTTGCCGCCATCCTTGTGCCATCTGAGGTCGTATAAATTAGTACGTTAGATTTTGGAAGCGCTATTGGAGTGATCTCACCGGAGACCAGATTGGTTGATGTTGCAGTATTGTAATCGTCTACTGTAATTACAGGAGACCCATCGAGCGATTTTACCGGATTGGCCTTGTAATCCTTCATCATTTGGGTGATCTCTTCGGCCCCTGAAATTCCTTTTTTGGTTAAGGAGATCAATTTTTCCTTATAGAATCCGTAGGCTTCATAACATTTGATCAACTCCTTATAGAATGAACTGCCAGTAGCTTTTGCCTGAGCGCCTATTTCACAGGCCAGTAGGGTAGAGGTTACCGCGTCTTTATCGCGAACAAAATCGCCCACCATAAATCCAAAACTTTCCTCGCCACCTCCAACAAAATACTGTTTTGGATGGTCTACGATCATTTTTGCGATCCATTTAAAGCCGGTTAGGGAAGTCTTGCACTCAACCCCATAAGCATCTGCCAAAGACTGCATCATAGGGGTGGAAACAATGGTGGATGCTATAAATTCATGACCTTTAAATCCGGATTTTTTCCGCTGATCTAGCAAGAACTTGGTCATAAGTACCATGGTCTGATTGCCATTCAACAATTCCATCTTTCCTTCAAGATTACGCACCGCTATACCTAAGCGATCACTATCAGGATCGGTGCCAACAACCATATCTGCGCCTATTTCTTCTGCTTTTTTCATGGCAAGGGTCAGCGCTTCGGGCTCTTCGGGATTGGGTGAAACTACCGTTGGAAAATCTCCATCTGGCTTGGCTTGTTCCTCTATAATGGACACTTTGGGGTATCCGGCCCTTTTGAGAACTTCCGGAATAGCCGTAATTGAGGTGCCGTGTAAGGAAGTGAAAACAATTGAAAAATCTGCTTTCCCTGGGGCATTAAAATTTCCATTTTTAACTGAAGCTTCGAAAAAAGCTTCATCAACCTCCTTATCTATTAGTTGTATAAACTCTTCTTTGGCCTCAAACCGAATTTCTTCAAAGGAAAGGCCATTGATCTCTGCAATGATCTGCCCGTCTTGTGGCGGAACTATTTGACCTCCATCTGTCCAATAGACCTTATATCCATTGTATTCCGGGGGATTATGAGATGCGGTAAGTACTATCCCTGCATGGCATTTCAAATAACGAACCGCGAAGGAAAGTTCGGGAGTAGTTCTCAATTCAGAGAAAAGATATACGTGTATATTATTTGCTGAAAATACCTCGGCCACTATTCTTGCTAGTGTATCACTATTATGACGACAATCATAGGCGATAACTACTTTCAAAGGAGTGTCCGGATATGATTTTTTAAGATAATTGCTCAGACCCTGTGTGCTTTTGCCCAGGGTATATTTATTGATCCTGTTGGTGCCCACACCCATGATACCGCGCATACCTCCTGTACCAAATTCCATGTTCTTGTAGAACCGGTCCTTTAGTTCTTCGGGATCTGTATCGATAAGATGTTGAATTTCTTTTTTTACGGCAGGGTCAAAAAAATCGGTTAACCAACTTTGGGCTGTAGTAAGAATGTCATTCATGAGGTAAGAGTTGCGTATTTAAAGATAAAATTACGAAGAATATTCCTTAACGCGGGGCGACAGATTTATTTCCTTCGAAATTGTATAACGAGGCTCACTCTTTCTAGATCGTACCATGATCTCCCCTAAAAATCCGGCCAAAAAGAACTGTGTCCCTATGATCATGGAAGTAAGGGCCACGTAGAATTGTGGACGTTGACTTAGAAGTCTCCCGGTAGGGTGGATAAACAATTTATCAATACCCAGATAGAGCGCAAACCCGGATCCTATGATAAACATTAGTACGCCAAGCGCTCCGAAGAGGTGCATGGGTCTTTTGCCAAACTTAGAAACAAACCAAATGGTGATGAGGTCCAGAAAACCATTGATAAATCGGTCTACCCCAAATTTTGTTTTTCCATATTTCCGTGCCTGATGTTGTACCACCTTCTCACCAATCTTTGAAAAACCTGCATTTTTCGCAAGAACAGGGATATAGCGATGCATCTCGCCCGAAACCTCAATTGTTTTTATTACCTCTTTCCTGAAAGCTTTCAGGCCACAATTAAAATCATGTAATTTTACTCCCGATGTTTTCCGGGCAGCCCAGTTAAAGAGTTTGGAAGGAATATTTTTGGTAATGGCATGATCGTATCGCTTCTTTTTCCAACCAGAGACCAGTTCATAGTGCTCTTCTTGTATCATTTCTACCAGAGCGGGTATCTCTTCCGGATTGTCCTGAAGATCGGCATCCATGGTAATGATTATATCGCCAATGGCCTGTTTAAATCCGGCATGCAGGGCCTGTGATTTACCAAAATTCTTTAAGAAGCGGATCCCTTTTACATTCGGATTGCTGCCAGCCAGTTGGGAAATAACTTCCCAGGAACCATCAGTACTACCGTCATCAATAAAAACGATCTCATATAAAAAATGATTGGACTGCATCACCGATGCAATCCAATCATGGAGTTCTTGTAAAGATTCTTCTTCGTTCAATAAAGGAATGACAATGGATACGGTCATAGAATATCGTAGCTTCTTCCTTTCAAAAGTACAATAATCCTTTTAATCCGCGAGTTCCGATTTTTTGAATATTAAGCCACCAATTAATCCGATAACCAAGCCCATAATAATATTAAAAATTAGAATGAATGGGTAGGAAACCCAAAAATAGTCTATCGTTCCCTGGTATTGTTGATCTATTTGAGCAGATGTCATAACTCCTGCTTCTTCTGCAGCGGCTTTGCCATTCTCGGCGATTTTAGTGATGAATTCTGTATCCAAAACACTGGATAGAAAGATCATATAAACAATATAGATAACTCCTGAGATAAGTGCGATACCAATACCTAATTTAATAGCTTGCCCAAGCGATAACAATCCGCCATTGGCCTTTCTGAAATTAAATATCGCCCAAATTGTAATTGCTACGGCCAATGCTATACTTATTACCGTATTACTGGTATCTTGTGAAGTATGAGCATCCATTGAATAAAGCATCAGTCCGAATACGACACTTATTGCCCCAAGGATTAAGCCATAATTGAGTGAAAATTTTCCGATTTTTGGTTGATTTTGTTCCATTTTTTAGTTAGTTTTTACGTTATTTAAATTGTTAGTGCTCGTTTTATGTTAAAATGTTACAAAACCAAGATACAATTTTTAAGAGTGGTTTTTTGAAGTTCTTCTTGTGGAATGCTAAAAAAATTAATTACATTTGCAGCCTGAAAAAAGAATACCCCTAAGACAATGAGAAAAGGTATACACCCAGAGAATTATAGATTGGTAGCGTTCAAAGATATGTCTAATGATGAGATTTTCATTACCAAATCTACTGCAGACACCAAAGAGACCTTGGACGTAGAAGGCGTTCAATATCCTTTAATCAAATTAGAGATCTCCAGAACTTCACATCCATTTTACACCGGTAAAGCCAAATTGGTTGATACCGCAGGTAGGATCGATAAGTTTAAGAACAAATACCAGAAGTTCAAAAAAGAGGCAGCTCCTGCCGCTGAAGAAAAGAAAGAAAAGTAAAATTTTCCTGGTAGTACAAAATATTGTAGCGCCTCCGATACGTATCGGGGGCGTTATTTTTTTACTTTTGGTGAAAATAAGGTTGCATGAATTATATACTCATAGACAGTGAGGTTAGAACCTCCTTACTCCCATTTACATTTACCAGGCCTGTTGCGGAGATCAGAATAGGGATCCTTACGCTACGGGAAAAATATGAGGCTTATTTAAAGGTAAAAACCTCTTTTAAAACGGAGGAATATCTCCGGGTAAAATATCCAATGACACTAAAGGGAGATAATATTTTTATTGACGCCTCCTTTTTACCAACGCCAGAATTGGTTTCTGCCATTCAATCCCTGGAGCCGGAAATGGCTCTTACACATAATGATTTAGTGCTGGCGTATAGGTCCGCTGAGGATATTTCCCTGTCAGGCATTTCTTCTTTAAAACAAAAAAGCTACCAAGCACATTTGATAAGGGTCCAAAATACCTGGGATATCTTTTCAAAGAATGGGGAAGCTTTACAGCAAGATTTTGATCTGATAACAAAAGGCAGAAAAAGTGCTCCTATTTCCAAGACGAATAGGCTGATCTCTCCGGAAAATATATTCTTGGAGGAAGGCGCCAAGGTAGAGTACAGCATTCTGAATGCTTCAGAAGGCCCTATTTATCTGGGTAAGGATTCTGAGGTCATGGAAGGAAATATGATCCGTGGTGGGTTTGCACTTTGTGAACGTGCGGTTGTAAAAATGGGGGCCAAGATATATGGACCAACAACTGTAGGGCCACAATGGAAAGGTATGTGGAGAGATCAACAATTCTGTTATTTTTGGTAATTCGAGCAAAGGACACGATGGGTATCTTGGCAATTCAGTGCTTGGGAGAATGGTGTAATATTGGAGCCGATTCTAATAATTCCAATCTTAAGAATAATTATGCCAAGGTGAGATTATGGAATTATGCTACAGAGCGCTTTGAACAAACCGGACTCCAATTTTGCGGACTTATGATGGGGGATCATAGTAAGACGGCCATTAACACAATGTTCAACACCGGCACTGTGATAGGCGTAAATTGCAATATCTACGTCCCTGGCTTTCCGCGCAACTTTGTTCCCAGCTTTAGTTGGGGAGGGGCAAGCGGATTTACAACCTATCAGACCGCTAAGGCATTTGAAGCTGCAGAAGTTATGATGGCAAGGCGTGGAAGAATCTTCGATGAAAAGGAAGCGTCTATTATGGAACACGTTTTTGAGCTCACCAAGAAATGGCGTAAGTATTAGATAATCAGACTTTAGGGTAGGGGATGAACATTTTATGAGACAGCACTCAAAGTGTTATCTTTGCCACCCTTTACAATGGGAGAATAAAAAATGGACAAGAAAGTTGCCTTTTATACCCTGGGATGTAAACTCAATTTCTCAGAAACCTCTACCATAGCCCGTAGTTTTAAAAGCGAAGGCTTCCATCAGGTAGATTTTACGGAATGGGCAGATATCTATGTCATCAATACCTGTTCTGTAACTGAGAATGCAGATAAAAGGTTTAAGACCATTGTAAAAAAAGCACAAAAATTAAATCCTGAAGCCTTCCTTATCGCCGTAGGATGTTATGCTCAGCTAAAACCAGAGGAGTTGGCTGCCGTATATGGAGTTGATCTTGTCCTGGGAGCCACGGAGAAATTCAAGATCACGGATTACCTGAATGATCTAAGCAAGAACGACTTTGGCACTATCCATTCCTGTGAAATAGAAGAAGCCGATTTTTATGTGGGTAGTTATTCTATTGGCGATAGAACCAGAGCTTTCCTCAAAGTTCAGGATGGATGTGATTATAAATGCACCTATTGCACCATTCCATTAGCAAGAGGTATTTCCCGTAGTGATACCCTTCAGAATGTATTGCAAAATGCGGCGGAGATCGCAGCACAAGACATCAAGGAAATTGTTCTCACAGGAGTAAACATAGGAGACTACGGAAAAGGTGAATTTGGCAATAAAAAACACGAACACACTTTTTATGACCTTGTTCGGGCATTGGATAAGGTAGAAGGAATTGAGCGTTTACGTATCTCGTCTATAGAGCCTAATCTACTAAAGGATAAGACCATAGACTTTGTATCCCAGTCTAAATGTTTTGTTCCTCATTTTCATATTCCCCTGCAAAGTGGAAGTAATGATCTGTTAAAGACAATGCGGAGGCGTTATCTACGTGAGTTATATGAGGAGCGGGTTGCGACCATAAAAAATAAAATGCCACATGCCTGTATTGGGGTAGATGTTATTGTTGGCTTTCCGGGTGAAACCGAGGAACACTTTTTGGAAACTTATCATTTTCTCAATGAATTAGACATATCCTATCTTCATGTCTTTACCTATTCTGAAAGAGATAATACCGTAGCAGCTAGTCTGCCAGATCCTATACCTATGAAAATCAGACAAAAAAGGAGTAAGATGCTCCGTGGTTTGTCTGTGAAAAAAAGGAGAGCGTTTTACGAAAGTCAGCTGGGGACTCAGCGAACGGTATTATTTGAAAGCGAAAACAAGGAAGGTTATATACATGGGTTCACTGAAAACTACGTAAAAGTAAGATCACCATGGGATCCTTCTATGAGTAATACACTGCAGGAGGTTGAACTAACAGATATAGATGAGGATGGGCTGGTCCGATTTAATTTTGTCTCGGCTGAAATAATTGCATAAAAAAACCTCTCGAATGAGAGGTTAGATTTTTTACAAAAGAGAATAGAGTTATTAGATTCGGATCCCTACGGGAAGCATCTCTTTGTACTGCCTGTTTTTTCTTAAAAATCCAGCTATTTGAGGACTGGTAGGCACAACTCTCAAATTCTTTTCTTGTATGTGATGCAGTACTGATTTAATAAAATCTTCTCGAAAACCATCTGCTGTAATTTCTTCTGGAATAACCAATTTGGTAAGGAATACTTTACGTTCCTGAGAAGAATATTCAATCTTTGCCAAATGGCCGTCAACCTTAGTTTCAAACTGTCGCAAGAAACTATTATCATTAATTACTACTTCATTCATATAGATAGATTTAGTTTTGGTTCCAGACAAAAAAATTACGAGCGACTCGTAATTTGCATATTTCTTAAACTGTTCTATTTAGAATAGCTAAAAAACCCCTTAAAAATCCTTGAGGCAGTCTACAAAAGTAATAAAAAAAATGCTATTTTCCTAAATATAATAAAGGCTAAATCCATATGACCACAAAGAAGATACATGTTTACCTTATGCCGGGTATGGCTGCCAAGAGCAGTATCTTTAAGCATATAGAACTGCCACATGATAGATTTGAGACGCATCTTTTAGAATGGTTCGTTCCCTCAAAGGGAATGAGCCTAGAAGCCTATGCGAAGAAGATGAACTCATATATAAAGCATGCAGATCCGGTATTAATAGGAGTTTCTTTTGGCGGAATGTTGGTTCAGGAAATGGCAAAGCATATTTCTGTAAAAAAGGTGGTCATTATTTCCAGTGTTAAACTTCAATCCGAAATGCCTAAAAGACTGGTCTTTGCAAAATATACCCGGTTCCATAAGCTGTTGCCAACCAGTCTGGTCAATAACCTTGATCTCATTGCTAAGTATGCCTTTGGTGAAACGGTTACGCAGCGGTTGGAACTTTACAGGGAGTATTTGTTTGTAAAGGACATCTATTATCTGGACTGGTCCATTGATCAGATAGTTCATTGGAAGCAAGATCAGTGCGATCCCAGGATCGTTCATATTCATGGTGATAAGGATGTTGTGTTTCCCATTCACCATATTAAAAACTGTATCACCGTAAAAAATGGGACCCATACCATGATCATACACAGATATAAATGGTTCAATGAACGTTTACCTGCAATTATTTTGGATTAAGGGAGTTCTATTGTATACCTTTGAGTCTCTATCAAATACAACGCGATGAAATTTTTAAAAGCAACCTTAATGTTCCTGGGAGTACTTTTTATTGCCAGTACTCTTATTTTTTCAGTTCAGCAAGGACACCTTTCTTCTGTCCCGGCTACAGACGAATCCACTGATCTAAACTCCAATAAAAGTGTAGCAGATGAGTATAGGATCACCGCCATAGATATTCCTGAGGATTTAAATTTTGCCGGGGAATCTGTCCCGCAAAAAGATCCTGAGATCTTGGAACGTATAGATCGTGAGTTTTTAGTAAATACTTATTGGCAATCAAATGCGGTATTACTTATGAAACGGGCAAATAAATATTTTCCGGTCATAGAACCTATATTGGCAAAGAATGGGATACCAGAAGATTTTAAGTATTTGGCAGTAGCCGAGAGTGGACTCCAAAATGTGGTCTCACCAGCAGGTGCAGCAGGATTCTGGCAGATCATGAAGGGTACAGGCAAGGAATATGGCTTGGAAGTAAATTCGAATGTTGACGAGCGCTATCACCTGGCTATGGCAACCCAAG
The DNA here is from genome assembly GCA_963781045.1 of uncultured Flavobacteriaceae bacterium. GTDB lineage: Bacteria > Bacteroidota > Bacteroidia > Flavobacteriales > Flavobacteriaceae > Muriicola. Next base: position 183,867 of record CAWAEX010000018.1, read on the forward strand.
TAGCTTGCGACTATCTGAAAAAGAATAAAGAACGATATGGCAACTGGACCCTCGCGGCAGCCTCATATAATGCGGGAGCAGGAGCCATTAATAAATATATGGGCATTCAACAGGCTTCGGATTATTATGATCTGTTACTGGGGGATGAAACCGGGCGTTATGTATTCAGGATAATGGCGATCAAAGAAATTCTTTCGAATCCTGAAAAATATGGTTTTGAACTAGGAAAGAAAGATCTGTATGAGACCGTCCCTACTTTTACGGTATCTATAGATACGCCTGTTGAAGACTTTGCTTCGTTCGCAAAGAACTATGAGATCAACTACAAGATCCTGAAGAGACATAACCCTTGGTTACGAGAACCTCACTTAAACAATGCCTCGGGAAAGAAGTATACTATAGAAATTCCGAATAAAGGATATTATTCTACAGCTCGATAGAGAAATAGCATTTCAAATAGAAGATAAAAAAAGATCTGATGGTATTCCGTCAGATCTTTTTCATTTGTTGCTGCATCATTTTGATTTGCTCAGTCAACATATTGTTCTTATCCAGTTTTTTGGCTTCCCGCAGCAAGGTAGTTGCTTCTCGTTTTCTTCTCTTTTGCATGGCAATCCCCGCAAGACTCAATTTGGCCATGGCCACATCGTAGTCCATATTCAGACCAAGTTTTAGGGCTTTCTTAAAATATTTTTCAGCCTGTGTAAGGTTCTTTTGAGAATATATGATACCATACAAATAGTTATAGTATCCTTGTTGTTTGGTGGTAAGGGCTGCCTCCGGATTTTTGATCCGTTCTAACCATTTTTCTGTTCCTGCCATATCTTGCTTACGCATTCTTAGAAAAGCAAGTAAAATGAGTTCATTTCTAAAATAAAGGAAGACAAAGATGAGCGAAAGCAAGATCAAAAAGATGCCATTTCCTATATAGCCCTCTACAAATTGATAGATAGCATAGGCTACAATTAGACCTGTAATGACCAGTTTAATAATTTTATTGAACATAAATATTTATTGAATTAATTCGTACGTTACTGTTGAGGATATAGTGGTTGGGATCTTTTGATCTCCCAATTGTGCAATGGTGGAATACCCTTTGGAAACCCCTTCAACCTTCATTTTAACAATAAATCCAGAATTGAGGTCGGTTGTAATACTCGTATCCTGTTTTCCATCTAACAGCATTGTCGTAGCTGGTTCTTTTATTTCCATTAGGATAGTTGCGATACCGCTTATCATTGCGTTTTTAGAGGTAACAGAATCTAGTTTCCAAACGTTCTGAGCAGTAAGTTTGCCTTTATAGGTATTCTCCCAGGTATCACCTACTGTAATGTTTTTATCGGGATATATGTAGGTCATTTGCTTATAGCTGTTGGACAATGCTTCGGAACCAAATTCCTTTTTTAAAGAAGCTTTCATCATATTCAAGGAGAAGGCGTCTTGAAGTCCGGAAGCTTCTGTCATCTTTACGACCAAACTATCTCCTCCCTGCACTTCCAGTATATCACCGTTGTTCGCAAGTACAATATGTATAGGTACATTGAGCAAACTATTGAAAATGCGTGATTGTATGTTATTTGAATCAACTTCCTTGGCATGTATGTCCATTAAAACCCCCTGAATACTGGAGGTCATGGTCATGATCAAATCTTCAAAGGTGATGTCAATTGCGTAAGAATCAGAATTTTTTTCTACCACCTTAAATTCCATAACGCCACTAATATCATTCAGGATCTCATGAGAGGCACCTTCAATTTCCTGCACAATGGCTTGTCTTGCTACTTGTTTTACAAGAAATACATCTCCTTTTTTCAGATTGTATTGCAGCTTTTCCTGGGCCAGAATACCTTGGCACATCGAAGTTACAAAGAGGGTGAGTAGTAGAATTTTAATTTTCATCAGACCTATTCAATGGAATGCAGCAAAAGTACTAAAAACAATCCAAAATATTTTTCCAAATCCATTTGGCAAAGCAAAAACTCTTCGTATATTTGCGCCCAGATTTTGGCAAATTAAATAGGTACTTTCTACCTGTATTACAAAACAAAAATAGCATGAAAAGAACATATCAACCGTCCAAACGCAAGCGTAGGAACAAACATGGATTTAGGGAGCGTATGGCTTCAGTAAACGGAAGAAAAGTTCTTGCCAGAAGGAGAGCTAAAGGAAGAAAAAAACTTTCTGTTTCCTCAGAGCCGAGACACAAAAAATAATGATTGAAAATCAACAATATCAAGGTGTTACTTTTTTAAAGTAGCACCTTTTTTTTTATCAAATAATTACTAAACGCTAAGAATAAGGAAGTTATGCCAAAAAGAGAAGATCTCAAATCTATTTTAATTATTGGTTCTGGCCCCATCATCATTGGGCAAGCATGTGAATTTGATTATTCGGGTTCTCAGGCTTTACGGTCATTGCGTGAAGATGGAATTGAAACCGTCCTGATCAATAGTAATCCTGCCACCATTATGACGGATCCTTCCATGGCAGACCATATTTACCTTCTCCCTTTAACCACTAAATCTATTATTGAGGTACTCAAAAAGCATCCAAATATTGATGCCGTGTTGCCTACCATGGGCGGACAAACGGCACTCAACCTTTGTATTGAAGCAGGAGATAAGGGCATTTGGGAAGATTTTAATGTTCAGATCATTGGGGTAGACATAGACGCGATCAACATCACCGAAGACCGGGAGAAATTTCGCAAACTAATGTTGGAAATAGGAGTTGGGATGGCACCTCAAGCTACGGCTACTTCATTCCTGGAAGGAAAGGAAATTGCACAGGAATTTGGATTTCCACTTGTAATCAGAGCTTCCTATACCCTGGGTGGTGCGGGCGCATCCATAGTGTATAAGCCCGAAGATTTTGATGAATTACTCAGCAGAGGTCTGGAAGTATCTCCCATTCATGAGGTAATGATAGACAAGGCCCTCATGGGTTGGAAGGAATATGAATTGGAACTGCTCAGAGATAACAATGACAACGTAGTCATTATTTGTACGATAGAGAATATGGATCCCATGGGAATCCATACCGGTGATTCTATCACAGTAGCCCCTGCGATGACATTATCTGACCGTACTTTTCAACGTATGCGAGACATGGCCATTCACATGATGCGCAGCATAGGAGATTTTGCCGGAGGTTGTAATGTGCAGTTTGCGGTGAGTCCGGATGAGAAGGAAGATATTATTGCCATAGAAATTAACCCACGAGTATCACGCTCTTCGGCACTTGCCTCAAAAGCAACAGGATATCCCATTGCCAAGATCGCTGCCAAACTGGCTATTGGCTATTCACTGGATGAGTTGGAGAACCAGATCACAAAATCGACCTCTGCCTTGTTCGAACCAACACTAGACTATGTGATCGTAAAGATCCCTCGATGGAACTTTGACAAGTTTGAAGGATCGGACAGAACGCTGGGTCTGCAGATGAAGTCAGTTGGCGAGGTTATGGGAATAGGGCGATCCTTTCAGGAAGCCTTGCACAAGGCTACCCAATCACTGGAGATAAAACGAAATGGTTTGGGTGCCGATGGAAAAGGATATACCAACTACGAGCAGATCATAAGTAAGCTTACTATTCCCAGTTGGGACAGGGTCTTTGTAATCTATGATGCAATACAGTTAGGGATACCACTTAGCCGGATCCATGAGATCACCAAGATAGATATGTGGTTTCTGAAGCAATATGAGGAATTGCACTTTTTGGAACAGGAAATTTCCAAATACACAGTAGAGAACTTGCCTAAAGAACTACTGTTGGAAGCTAAGCAAAAAGGATTTGCAGACAGGCAGATTGCTCATATGCTCGACTGCTATGAAAGTGAAGTTCATAAAAAGAGGACCTTTCTAGGCATCAACCGGGTTTATAAATTGGTAGATACCTGTGCGGCAGAATTCAAGGCAATGACCCCCTATTATTATTCAACATTTGAAGAAGAAATAGAGACTGCTGATGGAAAACGATATGTGGCGAACGATAGTGAGGTAACAGAAAAGAAAAAGATCGTGGTTCTTGGTTCTGGTCCAAACAGGATCGGACAAGGGATCGAATTTGATTACTGTTGTGTTCACGGCGTCCTGGCTGCTGCTGAGTGCGGTTATGAGACGATTATGATCAATTGTAACCCGGAAACAGTTTCAACCGATTTTGATACGGCAGACAAGCTTTATTTTGAACCTGTATTCTGGGAACATATTTACGATATTATTCTACATGAAAAGCCAGAAGGCGTTATTGTGCAATTAGGTGGCCAAACTGCTCTTAAACTTGCAGAGAAACTAGATAAATACGGAATAAAGATCATGGGGACCAGCTTTAAGTCGCTCGATCTTGCCGAAGATCGCGGTAGCTTCTCCAGACTGCTCCAGGAAAACAATATTCCTTACCCGGAATTTGGAGTGGCAGAAACTGCGGATGAAGCCCTGGCCTTATCCGATCAACTGAATTTCCCTCTTTTGGTGAGACCATCCTATGTGTTGGGAGGTCAGGGAATGAAAATTGTCATCAACAAGCAAGAATTGGAATCGCACGTGGTTGACCTGCTCCAAAAGATCCCGAATAATAAATTGCTGCTAGATCACTATCTGGATGGGGCTATAGAAGCAGAAGCGGATGCCATTTGCGATGGGAAAGAGGTATACATTATTGGCATCATGGAACATATAGAGCCCTGTGGGATCCACTCCGGAGATTCTAATGCTACCTTGCCACCTTTTAATTTGGGTGAATTTGTAATGCAGCAGATCAAGGATCATACAAATAAGATCGCTTTAGCCTTGAATACCGTAGGACTTATAAATATTCAATTTGCTATCAAAGACGACATTGTGTATATCATTGAAGCAAACCCAAGGGCATCCAGAACGGTTCCGTTTATTTCCAAAGCGTATGGGGAACCTTATGTAAATTATGCTACCAAGGTTATGTTGGGAGAGAAAAAGATCAAGGATTTTACCTTTAATCCGAAATTAGAAGGTTATGCAATTAAGCAACCTGTATTCTCCTTCAATAAGTTTCCAAATGTGAATAAGAACCTGGGGCCGGAAATGAAGAGCACAGGAGAGAGTATTCTATTTATTGACAGCCTGAAGGACGACGAATTTTACAATCTGTATACCAGACGGAAGATGTACTTAAGTAAATAAGGAATCTGTTCCTGCCTGTAATTGTTGTAAGGCGTTACGCCTCCCACTCAGTATGGAAAATACCTTCCTTGTCTGTTCGCTCGTATGTATGAGAACCAAAATAGTCGCGCTGTGCCTGAATAAGGTTTAACGGTAGGCGTCCGGAAGTATAGGCGTCGAAATAGGTAAGGGAATTTGATAGACCTGGTAGTGGTACGCCATTGGTTGCTCCATATGATACAAGTTGTCTAACTGATGCAAGTGTTTGCTTTATTTCCTCAGCGAAAGCAGGATCGAGTAAAAGGTTAGAAAGGCCAGCGTTTTGTTGAAATGCCTTTGTAATATCTGCGAGTAAGCCTGCTCTGATAATACATCCGGCACGCCAGATCTTGGCAATTGTGCCTAAATCGAGTTCATACCCATATTCTTCGGAAGCTTCAGATAATTGATGTAAGCCCTGGGCATAGGTTATGATAAAGGAAAAATACAGCGCTTCTTCTGCCATTTTTACCAAGTTATCCTTCGACAGGGTAGCAGGTTGAGACCTTCCATATAATTTTTCAGCCTTAAGTCTGTCTGCTTTGAGTGCAGACAATTCTCTCATGCTTACGGCTATATCAATACTTGGAATAGGAATTCCAAGGTCCATGGCATTTTGTGAGGTCCATTTTCCGGTTCCTTTTTGTTTGGCCTTATCCAGGATCTTATCTACTAATTGACCCGATCCCTGGTCATCGTCCTTACTTAGAATTTCTGAGGTGATCTCAACTAAAAAAGACTGTAACCTCCCATTATTCCAACTGTTAAAAGCATTGTGCAACTCATCATTGTTCAACTTCCCGGCTTTTTTCAACAGGTCGTATATTTCAGACGTTAACTGCATAAGCCCGTATTCAATTCCGTTGTGGATCATCTTTACGTAGTTACCGGCCGATTTTGGACCCAAATAAGCCACGCAGGGCTCACCCTTGTATTTTGCGGATACAGCTTCAAAAATGGGTTGTACTTCCTTATATGCTTCACGAGAACCACCAGGCATAATGCTGGGTCCTTTTCTGGCACCTTTAGCCCCACCAGAAACCCCGGCTCCGAAGAAGTGGATCCCCTTGGTTTTTAAATAGGCATCTCGTCTGTCCGTATCTGTAAATAATGAATTTCCTCCATCAATTATGAGATCATCCTTGCTTAGGAGCGGTAAAAGACTTTCAATTACATTGTCAACTATTTTACCTGCAGGGACCAATAGCATGATCTTTCTCGGTAGCTGTAAAGAAGTAATAAACGTCTCCAGATCGCTTGTAGCATTTACTTTATCCAGATCTCCCCCTTCTTTTTGCAGGGCAGTTACCTTTTCCTGGTCAAGATCATATCCATAAGCTCTAAAACCATTATCTGCCACATTCAGGATAAAATTTCTACCCATCACCCCCAGTCCTACCAATCCAAAATCATACTTCTTCTCTGGCATCGTACTTAATTTTGTATATTATTTTTAATTATTTTCATGGCCAAAACTACAAGTAAGTAGTGCATCCAAAAAAACCGAAGAGCCCTTCGTTACGTTCAAAAGTAATTGAAAATATTCACTTTTTAGTACGTACTTTGGGCAATTATAGCAATGGTGTGCCTGCCGCAATAATCTAAAGAAAAAAGATGGATAAGACTGAAAGTCAAATGTTGATCATTTTTGGAGCCTCTGGTGATCTCACTGCTCGTAAATTGATCCCTGCCTTGTTTAATTTGTACCAGGGCCAGTTTTTGCCAAAGAATTTTTCGGTTCTCGGTGTAAGTAGGTCACCGCTGTCAGATTTAGATTTCAGAAACAAGGTGGTAAAGGAAAGTAGTTACCTAAAGACAGATATTGATGGGAAGGCGGCCGACTTTATTAATCAATTCTCGGACAAATTATTCTATCATGACCTGGGTTCTTCGTATGAAGAGCCATACAACACTCTGGCAGAAAGGATCATTAGCTTAAATTCAGAATTCCAAACCGCACATAACTTTATTTTTTATCTCTCAACACCTCCTAATATTTATGAGGTTATTGCGAAGAATCTTTCTGAACAGGGTCTAACTGTTCAGGAAAAGGGCTGGAAACGACTAATTGTAGAAAAACCATTTGGGTATGATCTTGCGTCTGCCAAGAATCTCAATCATAACCTTCATAAATATTTTAAAGAAAAACAAATTTTTAGAATAGATCATTATTTGGGCAAGGAGACCGTTCAAAACCTACTCGTGACTCGTTTCGCCAACAGTATTTTTGAGCCTTTGTGGAACCGGAATTACATTCAGCATGTGGAGATCACAAATGCCGAAAGCGTAGGCGTAGAGAAGCGTGGAGGGTATTACGATAGTTCTGGGGCCCTGCGCGATATGTTTCAAAATCATTTGCTTCAAATTGTTTCTTTAGTGGTAATGGAGCCTCCAATTGGATCTACCGCAGAGGAGATCAGAAATGAGAAGGTAAAAGCGCTCAAATCCCTGAGAATAGTAAAAGATCATAAGACCCTAAATGAAAATACTATACGAGGACAGTATTTGGCTGCCACTATCAACGGAGAAAAAGTAAAAGGATATAGGGAAGAAGACGGCGTAAATCCTAATTCTACGACGGAAACCTTTGTGGCACTTAAGTTTTTTGTGGACAACTGGCGATGGAAAGATGTGCCATTCTATGTAAGGACCGCCAAACGGATGCCTACGAAAGTAACCGAGATCGTTATTCATTTCAAACCACCTCATCACCACATTTTTGTGGATGCTGGTTTAAATAACAAGGATAATAAACTAATAATTCGAATTCAACCAGACGAAGGAATCCTTATAAAATTTGGTGTAAAGGTCCCCGGACTCGGGTTCAAGGTAGAACGTGCTAATTTGGATTTCTATTACTCAAGTCTTGAAGGAACAAATCTCATGGCAGCCTACGAAAGACTATTACTCGATGCCATGCAGGGCGATGCAACCTTGTATGCCCGGGCGGATGAAGTTGAGGCAGCCTGGGAATTTGTAGATCCCATACTGGAGTACTGGAAAACCAACAAAGATGCAAAGATCTATGGCTATTCTGCCGGTGTGTGGGGTCCCCAGAATGAAGATGATCTGATGGAAGGAAAGTATACCTGGCGTAATCCGGGTGAAAATCTCGCCGATGATCCCGAATTCTGTGTAATTAAATAGAACATATGGACCTGCAAATTTATAATACCAAAGAAGTAGTGGCTCGCAACTTTGCGGAGTATTTGGAGAATTGGATCAAAGATAATGAAGAGGTGCATGTGGCACTATCTGGCGGAAGTACCCCTAAGATCGTTTTTGATGAGCTCTCTAACACCAAAAAGTATAGGATCAACTGGTCCAGGGTCCATTTATATTGGGGTGACGAGCGCTGTGTTGCTCCATCAGATGAACAGAGCAATTACAAAATGACTGTAGCTCATTTATTGGAACATATAGACATCCCTTCAAAGAATATTCATCGTGTTTTAGGGGAGAACGATCCAAAAAAAGAAGCTATACGTTATGGAGAAGAATTGGCTGCAAATCTTCCCCTGGATAATGAGGTACCCGTTTTTGATATGGTCATTCTGGGAATGGGAGAAGATGGGCATACCGCTTCCATTTTTCCACATGAAATAGACCTGTGGCACTCAAAAAATACATGTGAAGTGGCGATTCACCCAGACTCCGGACAAAAACGAATCACCATCACCGGGAAGGTGATCAATCATAGTAAGACCGTAGTTTTTTTGGTGACAGGTGTTGGGAAAAAAGATAAGGTAGCAGAGATCATCCATAAAAAAGGGGATTATCTAAAGTACCCTGCTTCCCTTGCAGTCCCACAAAGTGGAAATCTTATTTGGTTCCTTGATGCAGACGCAGCTTCGAAATTATAGTCTCGGATTATAGTTCTAAGGTAGAAGGCTCCTCATCGTAATCGTCTTCCTTTGCTCTTTTTAAAATAGAATCGGGGATCGATTTTTTTGCCTTGGCCCCCATTTTCTTTAACTTTTCAATGCTTGTAATAATATTGCCTCTACCTTCTACAAGTTTGTTCATAGCCCCGCGATACTCTGTTTTGGCCTCGTCCATCTTCTTCCCAACTTTGGTCAGATCAGAAACAAACCCTTCAAATTTATCATAGAGGGCCCCAGCTTGTCTTGCTATTTCAATAGCATTTCGTTGTTGTTTTTCATTATTCCACATAGAATCTATGGTCCTTAATGTGGCTAATAGGGTAGAAGGGGTAACGATCACAATGTTCTTTTCAAAAGCATTGTTGTATAAACTGGTATCCTTGTTAATAGCAGCAGAAAAAGCTGTCTCTATGGGTACAAACATCAATACAAAGTCCGGACTCTCCATATCATACAGGTCTTCGTATTTTTTTGCCGAAAGTTGATCTACATGCTTCTTTAAGGAATTGATATGGTCCTTGAGATATTTTTCCTGCAGATCTTCATCAGCATTCACAAAACGTTCATAATCTGTGAGGGATACCTTGGAATCTATGACCATTTTCTTTCCATCTGGTAAATTGATCACCACATCTGGTAATACTCTGCTGCCATCTTTCTTGGTAAAACTTTGCTGAACGGAGTATTCCCTGTCTTTTTCGAGCCCAGATTTTTCAAGTACCCTTTCCAGGACCAATTCCCCCCAATTTCCTTGCATCTTGCTATCGCCTTTCAAGGCCTTGGTAAGATTTTCAGCTTCTTTACTGATCTTTATGTTTTGATTCTGAAGATTGAGAAGTTGTTCTCTCAAGGCAGAATTGATACTGATGTTTTCCTTCTGACTATCCTCAACTTTTTTCTCGAAGAGCTGAATCTTTTCTTGCAGGGGATTCAGGATGTTTTTAATATTCTTTTGATTTTGTTCTGTGAATTTAAGACTCTTTTCATCCAGGATCTTATTGGCCAGGTTTTCAAATTCCTTGGTGAATTTTTCCTGTAACTTTGAAACTTCCTCCTTTTGCTCAGTGTTTTTTAACTGCAAATTTTCCATGTCGGCCTCAAATCGGGTGATCTGTTGTGCCATTGTTGAATTATCTTCTCGCAATTGACGTATAGTTTCCTGTTCAGCCTGAAGACGTTCATCCAGGCCCTCCAAATTTAAGCGTAGTTGTTTCTCCCGTTCCTCCAGGGTGCTTTGACTCGATCTTCTTTTGAGACGCTCTATGTAATTTCCAAGAAAAAAGCCTAGGAGTGCAGCAATAATCGCAATAAATGCCGTCATGACAGCCGTATTCATCTTTTAGTTTATTTCTAGTAAAGATAGGAGTTTAGGGTTAAATAGAAGGGTATTCCCTGTTCAGTTTTTGATCTTAAAGGAACCAGTTTTTGTATCAAAGCCAATAAGGTCTGAAGGGAACAATCCTTGAAAACTTTCGTTTTCTATTAGCTCACATGGGGTGCCAAAGTGACTTTCAGGATGATCGAGGATGAGCATCTTATCACACAACTGAATGGCCAGGTCTATTTCATGAGTTGTATAGACCACCGTCTTTTGTAATTCATGCGCAATTTGCTTCATGGTCTTTAAGACTTGTACCTTATGATATAGATCCAGGTGGGTAGTGGGCTCATCAAGCAAAATAATTGGAGTGTCTTGTGCCAGTGCTCTGGCGATCAGTACTTTTTGTAGTTGACCATCACTTAACTCAAAACACTTTCTGTCTTGAAAGGATTGCAGACCAATTTTTTTTATGGCGTCATCTATGACCAGATTATCTTCTTCCTTTAAAATCCCCAGCCAATTGGTATACGGTTGTCTTCCCAAACTAATAAGCTCTTTTACCGTGAGATTCTTACTGGCTAACGGATCTGTAAGCACAATGCTCATTTCGGTGGCCAGGGCCTGCCCGGATAATGACTCTAAAGGTTCACCATTGATTAAAATAGAACCAGCCAATTTGCTCTGAACTCCGCCCAATGTTCTAAGTAAGGTAGATTTTCCAATTCCGTTGACACCAATGATAGCCGTGAACTCTCCTTTTTTCAGCGATAAATTAAGATCACTGACCACCACATGTTTTTCCCTATGATTACCTGGGTAACCTATACTCAAATTTTGAATTTCAAGGGTGGACTTCATTTTTATTTTAATAGTATTTATGTCTTTAAAGGCTACTGGCGAAGGTACTTATTATCAAATAACTTAAGATTGTGTTTTTAAGTAGTTGTATGGATGTTAGAAGATCATTTTACGTTTTCTCACCAATAACCAGATCACAACAGGAGCACCTACAATAGAAGTTATGGCGTTGATGGGCAACACATAGGAGGAACTCGGTAATTGAGCGATGGTATCACAAATGAGCAATAGAATTGCGCCATAGACTATGACACCGGGCACCAATATTTTATGGTCTGTAGTGTTAAAGAGCTGTCTGGTTAAGTGAGGCACGGCTAATCCAATAAAAGCAATAGGCCCCGCAAAGGCGGTTACTGAACCTGCTAGAAGTCCGGTTGCAAGGATGATCAAAAATCTGGCTCTCTTGATCCTTACCCCGAGGCTTTTCGCATAATTTTCACCTAAAAGAAGCGCGTTCAAAGATTTTATAGAAATAATGCTTAGCAGAAGACCAAGAAGGCATATAACAGTCAATAGGATCACTTGGGAGCTGCTTAAATTTCCTACAGTACCAAAGGACCAATAAATATACTGTTGAAGCTCTTCTGCCTTTGCAAAATAGGAAAGAACTGTAACTACGGCCGCCGTTATACTTCCAAACATTAATCCTATGATCAAAAGGGCCATGGTATCTTTTACCTTCCGGGCCATGGCAATAACAGCCAGAAGTACCAATACACTTCCTATACTAGATGCGATAGCGAGTGATATATCGTTCACTAAAAAAACACCCAAGGAGAAGACTCCACTGCCCATAATAAGAAAGGCAGCTCCTAAACTAGCCCCAGAACTTATTCCCAAGACAAAAGGTCCGGCTAGTGGGTTTCGAAACAAGGTTTGCATCAATAGTCCACTCAAAGAAAGACCACTTCCAACGAGTATTGCTGTAAAGGCCTTTGGTAGTCTGTATTCCCAAATAATGTATGACCAGGAGTCATTAGAGGAGACAGCAGTGAATAGTTCTTTTAGTGTAGCAGAAAAAGGGATCTCAACAGAACCAAAGCTAATGTTGATCCCAAAGCTTATTAAAAGCAGGATAAATAATAATAGAAATCGATATGGGTATGTATTTTTCAATTATTGCAATGGCTTAAAGAAAAATAATTTGTGTTCTGGTAAAACTTCCGGATGAAAGATATGGATAAGGTCCTTCAGTATCAAATCTGGTCTGTTGGGACCCAGTTCGAAGAAAATAAGTCCGCCTGTTTCTCCCTTGCTCCCGGCATAGGTATAGATCTTCTTATTCTTAAGCGGGTTGAATTGAAGATAATGAGAATTTGCCTTTTCTAGATCGGAATAGGAAGTAAATTGGGAGGGCGATATCCAATAATCGGCATTAGTGGCTTTCGCCAATACACTTTCAAGACTTAAGGAAAGGCTCCCGGTTTCCTCTGTCTCTTCCCATAGATAGTCGGCATTTGCATCTTCAATGAACTGTGCTGCCCAACTATTTCCTCCCGGAGCATACCAAACATCCTTATAAAGCGCACCACTCATCACCGAGGGGATAGTGTTTGCATTTTTTGCCAGCTCTTTTGCTTGTTGGTAGGCCTCAGCGATGGAATCGAAAAGGATCTCTGCCTTTTCTTCCAGCTGGAAGAATGGCGCAAAGAATTTGATCCATTCTGCCTTTCCCAGTGGAGTTTGCTCTGTCCAGTCACCATTATAGACCACAGGTATCCCCGATCTTTTTAGTGTTTCATAGGTTTTATTCTCGGAGGAGATACTAAATCCAACCACCACTTCGGGTTTTAAGCGAAGGGTCATTTCGGTATTCATCATTTCATTATTGCCGAGATTGATCACTTTACCTGCAGACACTCGTGCTCTCGTATATTCTGAAGAAATGTAGTCTGTTCCCGGAAATCCGGATAAAAGATCGCCAACCTCAAGTGCTTCCAGAGCAGGTATATGTGTTGTGGAGGTTACTACCAGGTTTTCTATGGGTACAGGGATGACAGCATCGAAGAGGGAAGGGTCAATTAGTACATCAGCCATCTTTTCCTTCGGCACTAGCGCATAAGTAAAACTTTTATCGGCCCCCGGCCAGGGAGAATTAACTGTGATAACGGTAATACCATCACTGGTTTTATACACTTCAAATCCTTTGGCATGGGCTATGGTTGATTCTCTATTTTCGAGAAGTTCTATAGAGGAAATATCATCTTTGTTTTCGGAATTCTTGCAGGCAAAAAGACCTGTTATCAGTAGAAAAAAGAAGAAAAATCTCATGGACATTTGATCAGAAATATCAAAAGTAAGCTTAATTACACTGAGTCAAAAAGAATAGGTAATTTGTTTATCTTCGCCCCGAAGTTTGGTTGCTGCCTACTCTATGAGGCAGCATTAAAAGGGAATCTGGTTTAAATCCGGAACTGTTCCCGCAACTGTAAGCTCAGTAGATCCTCTTAGTAGGAACTATGTTTGTCATTTCTTCAAAACCACTGTCTTTGAATATCTAAGATGGGAAGGTAGATGCCAAAACGCAAGTCAGGAGACCTGCCAGTTTCAAAAAAACGATGTATAACTTTCGGGACAAAAGTTTACGTATGTATACTTCATACGCTACTCCGATTTTAGGAATTTAAATCAGTGAATAAAAAATTATGGAAGGCCTGTGTTCTAATGATCATTGGCACATCAATGTGGGCACAAGATGGAATCAAAGATTCGATAAAAGTTCAAAAATTAGACGAAGTGGTGGTAAGTGACACCCGTTTTCCCATTCGAAGAGAAAATTCAGGAAAGACCATCATTAAGATTGGTCCGGAAGAACTCTCCAGGAATCAGGGAAAATCCCTACCAGAGATCATCAATACAAAAAGCGGAATAGAGATCTCAGGCAGCCGGGGCCGACCAGGGGAGATACTGGGAGCTTTTATCAGAGGGGGACGAGGGAAACAAGTCATTGTGGTGATAGATGGGATACGGGTCTCCGATCCTTCTTCATTTTCCCAGGAGTACGACCTACGTCTATTACCAACATCGAGCATTGAGTCTGTTGAGATCATTAAAGGCGCCTCCAGTACCTTGTACGGGGCGAATGCCGCCACTGCGGTTATAAACATAACCACCAAAGAAGCTTCTGACAGGAATATTGCCGGAACTTTCCAATCATCTATGGGAAGTAACCAAACCACCAATGACCAGCGATATCGACTAAATTCTTTCGCAAATAGTGCCAGAATAGACGGGACAATAGACAAATGGGATTATACCCTGGGTTTCAGTCATCGGTTTGCGGATGGATTATCCTCCATCAATACTGCTACAGATGAGGCAGATCCATATTCCACAGTAAGTATAGACCTAAAGATTGGGTATAGCTTCGGTCCGAAGTTTAAGACAAGTTTTTATGGAAATCAGTCTAAACTACGAGCAGCTTATGACGAATCTTTCGGCTTGGTAGATGCATCATATTCTTTTGAAAGTACTCAGGAAAGGGTAGGATCAACTTCTCAATTCATATATGGATCGGGATCTACCACTTTGAATATAGCCTATGCTTCTTATGACTCAGAAAATTTTAGCGCTTTTCCGGGAACATTTCGTGGACAAAATATAATAGGTGATCTATTCAATAAAAATACGTTTGGCAAGTTCCTCACAATCGTAGGGGTCAATTACAATCTTGAAAGAACAGAATTTGATAATTACCGTCAATTTACATTTGTGGATCCTTATGCGTCAATCGTTTATATTGGGTCTAAAGGATTTCAAATAAATACAGGAGGCCGATTGAACAATCATTCAGAATATGGTAGTCAGTTTGTATATACATTGAATCCAAGCTATACCTTGAAAAATGAGAATGGATATGTAAAATTTCTAGGAAGTTATGCAACTGCCTATATTACTCCTTCTCTAACCCAATTATTTGGTCAGTTTGGAGCTAATCCGGATCTAAAACCAGAATCTAACCGAACTATTGAGGCGGGAGTAGAATACTTGATCACCAATAAGCTGAGGGCGAGCGCACTTTATTTTGACAGAAAGGAAGAAGACTTCGTGTTTTTTGACAATGCCAGTTTTCAATATGGCAATGCAGCAAATACCATTAATGCAAAAGGCCTGGAAATGGAAATTAATTGGTCTCCTGTGAGCTCCCTGACTGTAGAGGCTAATTATACTTTTACTGAGAGAACAGGGGACAATGCTATCCGCATTCCTAAGCATAAGGTAAATACGAGTGTAGGCTATCAGCTCTGTGAACCCTGGTATGCCTCGGTGAGCTATGCTTATACCGGCGCTAGATTAGATACCGATTTCGGGACATTTAGCGATGTAGAATTAGATCCTTTTGGTCTACTTGGTTTTTATACGTCATATTCGGTGATACCAAATAGATTTACCGTCTTCCTCAATGGGGATAACCTGTTAAATGAATCTTTTACGGAAGTACTCGGTTTTAATACTCGCGGCAGAAACATAGGTGTCGGATTTACGCTAAAGCTTTAAAATCGTAAACTACTTTTCGTTTTTACTGATCGGCATTAAATTATCTATGATCAACAGGTCCTGATTAGGAGAGTATGAATCTGAGTCAGCAATTGGTTTTGCGGGCATACGAACATTAAAATCGCGCTTCCCGGAAACTCCGGTAATATCTTCAATAGCTCGTGCTAATAATGGCTCATTCAGATCTCCGAGGATCCCAAGATTTAAAATATCTTCAGCCAACTCTATTTCAGGTACGAGGCCATCGGTATAATCTGAGAATCCGGCAGAATTTTCTCCTCGCCCAATGATAGCCTGGATGGCCCAGGAATTATCAGGATTAATAAATGATTCACGGGCAGCTGTATAGACAAAGGGAAGACCATCTCTGCCTGGATCATCTACGAGGGTTACTGAGAATTCGTTCTTGCCTGTAGTTGTTGTGCCCACCTGGATAACTTCCATGTAGGGATCTAAACAATTGATCACCAATTCACTTGCTGAGGCAGATCGATTTGTTGTTAAAATGTAAACCCTATTCAAATTCAGGGTATTAATAGACATTCCACTTGTGGTTTGATCTACAAAATTATCTTCTGCAGAAGAGCCATATACTTCTTGTAATTTAGGATTGAACCTTCTACGATAGAATAATTCATCGGTATTAGTACCAAAGATCATACTAGACAATTGGATAGCGCTACTTACAAAACCTCCCGGATTATACCTAAGGTCTAACACCAGATCAGTGATCCCCTGTGATTTTAATGCTCCAATGGTGTTATTTAATTCATCATTATAATCGGTTAAGAACCTTCGGTAGAAAATATAACCAATCTTTTGTCCATTGGTTTCGATCATATTCGAAACATAGATGGGGTTTTCCTGGAAGTTTTCTTGCTTTGTAAGTTCTACATTTTTTCCATTGGCCACAAAAGTGTCAGTTTCATAATTGGCCATGTTAAGGGTATAGGTATCATTCTCCCCAAATAATAGATCTATATAATTACTCTCTGTGAGTTCAATGCCGTCTACACCGCTAAAAAATTCACCTCTGGTAATATCTTCCCCATCGGCATCTGAGTTTGGGGTTACATACCTAACATAGCCCGCGATCTGGCTTGTTCCATAGGCAATAAGGCCAAAACTCAAGCCATTACTTTTCGTT
This sequence comes from uncultured Flavobacteriaceae bacterium, assembly GCA_963781045.1. Classification (GTDB taxonomy): domain Bacteria; phylum Bacteroidota; class Bacteroidia; order Flavobacteriales; family Flavobacteriaceae; genus Muriicola. The sequence continues at coordinate 200,751 of CAWAEX010000018.1, forward strand.
ACGCCAGTTAGAGAATTAGTAAACTCTTCATAATCATCACTATAAAAGGTGAAACGATCTTCACTGAACAAAAGTTGATTTTCAAGAAAGTCGGTCGGATTTGCTTCAGATTGAAGGAATTCTGTATACTCTGCATTACTGCTAAATCTGTCGTCTGCCAAATTAGGAACTTCGGCCTGCCAGAAATACCAGAGATTGAAAGACTTCCACATAAAATCCTGTATATCGAGATTGGCGGAAGGATCGGGATTAATTCCCCCCGGGTTTACATCGTCATCTTTGCTGCAGGAAAGGCCCACAAAGGCAACTACCAGCATGATTAGTAAGCGCTTTTTCATATTTTCTTTTTTTGACTTTACCTCAATAATTATTCCAAAAGTATGCTTAACCAAAGGTCTTTTTATACCTTGGGTGATATTAGACTATATCAGGTGTAGGGAAGGTTATTAAAAGCTAAAGTAAGCAGATATTAAATAAGAAAAAAAAAATTGTAACAATTTTCGTTATAGGTCGTCTTGCTTATGTAACACACCTATTAAATGGTCTATACAACCGCCGATCAACCAAGAATGACACAAACAGAGTTTATTCAGATTGTCATGCCCTTTAAGGACAAATTGTACCGGCTGGCTAAAAGGCTGCTGGTGTCCTCTGAAGAAGCAGAAGACGCCACTCAGGAAGTGTTGATGAAATTATGGGCAAAAAAGAAAGGAATGGGCCGGTACAGGAATGTGGAAGCCTTTGCGATGACAATGACCAAGAATTTTTGCCTGGATAGACTAAAATCCAAACAATCTGGAAACTTAAAATTGGTTCATAGCAATTATGCAGATGAAACCAAGTCGTTAGAAAGACAAATTGAAGTAAATGACAGCTTACAGTGGGTTGAGAAGATCATGGATGCCCTGCCCGAACAGCAAAAACTGGTCTTACAATTAAGAGATATTGAAGAATACAGTTTTGAAGAAATAGCAGAAATGCTCGATATGCAGCCTGCGACCGTTAGAGTTACTTTATCAAGGGCTCGTAAAATGGTTAGGGAAAAATTAGTAGAAAAACACAACTATGGAATTAGATAGAATAGAAAGATTACTGGAGAAATACTTTGAGGCCCAGACCACGAAAGCCGAAGAGCAGGTCTTACGGGATTATTTTACCGGAGACAGTGTTGCAGAACATTTGGAACAGTACAGTGCCATGTTCTCTTTTTTCTCGAGTGCCAAACAAGAACGGTTTACAAAGCAGGTGCCATTAAAAACCAGCAAAGCGTATTATAAGTGGATATCCGTTGCTGCCGTTGCCGTCCTAGTTTTTGGAATATATTTTGGTAATCAATACCAGGAAAGAAGGGAAGCAGAATACGCTTACCTACAGACAAAGAAGGCCCTTGGTCTTCTGGCCCAAAATTTGGATCGTGGGACCAAAAAAGTGGCTTATTTACATGAATTTGAAGAAACAAAACAAAAAATTTACAAAAACAATTAAAAAACAACAGTATGAAAAAGTATCTAGTATTAATAGCAATAGCACTGCTTCCATTTGCAGGGTTCTCACAATCTATCTTTGATAAGTTCGAAGATATGGATGAAGTAAGTTCTGTGATCGTCAATAAAAATATGTTCGATCTCCTTGTAAAAATGGACGTGAATGTCGATGAACCCGAGGCCAGAGAGGCGATGGAAATTGCCAAAAGCCTAAGTGGTTTAAAAGTTTTCGTAACCGAGAACAAAGGCATATCCGCCGATATGAAATCTACGGTAGACCGTTATTTAAAAAACGCATCTCTTGAGGAGCTTATGCGCGTAAAGGACAAGGACGCCAATGTAAAGTTCTATATCCGTAAAGGAAAAGATGAGGACCATGTAAGCGAACTTCTGATGTTTGTCACCGGGATCAAAAATGCCGATTTAGAGATCAATGATCGTAAAATTGAAACAGTTCTGTTAACGCTGACGGGGGATATTGACCTGACAAAGATTGGGGCCTTGACAAAGAAGATGAATCTACCCAAGGAGCTAAATCAAATAGAAAAAAAGAAATCCTAACAATGGGTTGGAGGACTGTGGGTATTACAGCTAAGCAAGTACCCTCAGTCTTCTTACCAATTAATGAACCTTAAAAATCATGAAAACGATCACTCGAATACTATCACTTATAACTGTTTTACTTTTTATAGGCTGTTCCTCTACCCAGAGTTTACAGGAGTACTATGTAGACAGCGCAGAAAATCCAAATTTTATTTCTTTAGACCTACCGGCAAGCATACTCAATCTTAATGAGGTAGACTTAACGGAATCACAGAGAACAGCTGTACAATCCCTGAGAAAGCTCAATGTATTGGCATTTAGAAAAACCGATTCGAACAACACAGAATATGAAGTAGAAAAAGGGAAAGTAAATGCTATTTTAAAGAATAAAGCCTTTAAAGAGCTGATGAAGCTTAATTCTCAGTATGGCAAAGGCTATGTAAAGTACCTGGGAGAAGAAGATGCTATTGATGAGGTGATCATCTACGGCAATATGGATGACAAGGGTTTTGCCCTCGTAAGAGTACTTGGGAAGGATATGAATCCTGCTTATTTAGTGCAATTAATGCAAGCCCTGCAAAAATCTGATTATAATGGAGAAGGTCTAGGTGAGATAGGTCAATTTCTTAAAGGGTAAAAAGATTGTAGAATAATTAAAAAACCTGTCTGGTTAACCAGACAGGTTTTTTTTATGTGCGGAAGATTTTATATACCCGTATAATTGCTGGGGGTAATTGCATTGAGTTCGGCTTTTAATTCATCAGATATCTTCAGTGTCTCAATAAACTGTCCAATAGAAGCCTTGGTGATGGCCGTATTAGTCCTTGTAAGCTCTTTTAACGCCTCATAAGGATTAGGATACCCTTCACGTCTTAAGATAGTTTGAATAGCCTCTGCTACCACTGCCCAATTGTTTTCGAGGTCCTTTTCGATTTTATCAGCATTCAACAAAAGCTTTCCAAGTCCTTTTATGGTAGCCTGCATTGCAATAAGCGTGTGAGCAAAAGGAACACCAATGTTTCTTAATACTGTACTGTCCGTAAGATCGCGTTGCAGTCTTGAGATGGGTAGCTTAGCTGCGAGGTGTTCAAACAGAGCATTGGCAATACCCAGATTTCCTTCAGAATTCTCAAAGTCGATTGGATTCACCTTATGTGGCATAGCAGAAGATCCTACTTCGCCTTCTTTGATCCTTTGTTTAAAATAGTCCATGGAAATATAGGTCCACAGATCTCTGTTGAGGTCAATAAGAATGGTATTGATCCTTTTAAGGCCATCGAACAGGGCTGCCATATGATCGTAATGCTCTACCTGGGTTGTAGGGAACGAATGGTAAAGTCCTAATTGGTTTTTTACAAAATCTTGCCCAAACTGTTTCCAATCTATATTGGGATAGGCTACGTGGTGTGCATTGTAATTTCCTGTGGCACCTCCAAACTTGCAGGCGGAAGGAATATCGTTCAATAAATTGAATTGTTCCTCTAGCCGGGTTACAAATACATTTAATTCTTTTCCGAGCCTGGTAGGGGAGGCAGGCTGCCCATGTGTCCTGGCGAGCATAGGTACCTTTTCCCAATCTTTTGCCAGTGATTTCAATTTTTTCAGCAATTCCGAATATTGCGGTACATATACTTCATTCATCGCTTCCTTCAGGGACAATGGAATGGCAGTATTGTTTATATCCTGAGAGGTTAAGCCAAAATGGATGAATTCTTTAAAATTAGACAGATCTAAAGCATCAAACTTTCCTTTTATAAAGTATTCAACGGCTTTTACATCGTGGTTCGTGGTTTTTTCTATCTCCTTGATCGCCAAAGCATCCTCTGTTGTAAACTCCAGATAGATCTTTTGTAAAGCCTCGAGTTTTTCGGGTTGAATCGACTTTAATTGGGGAAGGGGCAAAGCTGCCAATGCAAGAAAATACTCTACCTCTACACGTACCCTGTATTTCATCAGAGCTTCCTCGGAAAAGTAAGAAGTTAAGGAAATAACTTTACTCTTGTAGCGCCCATCTATAGGGGATATAGCCTTTATTTCGTTAGAGATCATAGGATGTGATATCATGTAAATCAGAAAGCGCAAAGATAGCCATTAGTTTTGAGTTGGAAAGGGCTTATTAGATGGTTGGCGACCATGATGACATTCTGAAATTTAGCTATTCTCAATAATGGATCGATTATCAAAGAGTGGTATCCAGCAAGGTATTCACCAGTTCAGGTACGCCCTCTGACGCTTTCTTGGCAATGATCTGAAGGTTAAAGTCAGCTGAGGTATCTATGGCAGGTTTAGGATCAATAAAGTAGACAGGTGTCCCCGGTTTGGCATAATACATTAGACTGGCTGCCGGGTATACCTGTAATGAAGTGCCTATAATGATCAGAATATCTGCAAGGGAAGTAAGGGAGGCTGCCTGGGATAAAAGTGGCACTTCCTCACCAAACCAAACAATATGCGGTCTTAACTGATGTCCTTGGTCGCACAAATTCCCTAAATTGAGATCTTTTTTCCACGCATACACGGTATAAGGTGGTGCGGTGCTTCTTACTTTAAACAGTTCGCCGTGAAGATGTAATACATCTGTGCTTCCGGCTCTTTCGTGAAGATCATCCACGTTTTGAGTTACGATGGTTACTTTGTAATGGTTCTCCAGTGTTGCCAATGCCTTGTGGCCTTCATTTGGTTGAGCTTTTAGCAATTGCTTGCGTCGTTCATTATAAAATTCCAGGACCAATTCCGGATTGGCTCTAAATCCCTGAGGCGAAGCAACTTCCATTACGTCATGTCCTTCCCAAAGGCCACCGGCATCTCTAAATGTTTTTAAGCCACTATCGGCGCTCATGCCGGCACCGGAGAGGACTACTATCTTTTTACTCATGTTACTACTTTCTCTAAAATTACGTTTTTATTATATTCGAACTATGGAAGATCCTGCCTTGGTGGCCTATTTGGAATCATTTGTTTCCAAGGACCGACTTAAGCGTTTTGAAGAGGTCCTGGCCTTACGAACCAAATACTTGACAGTGGTTATGGAGGATGTATATCATTTGCACAATGCCAGTGCAGTGATTCGCAGCGCAGATATTTTTGGAATTCAGGAGGTTCATGTCATTGAACGCAGATTCACCAAAAGATTAGATAAAAAAATAGCACTGGGAGCACAGAAATGGACAGATATCCACAGGTATAAATCAACAGAAGAGTGTCTGCGTATTTTAAAGAAATGCGATTATACTATAGTAGCCACTACGCCAAGGAAAGATGCCTTGCCTATAGATAAATTGAACATTTCCGGGAAGACAGCTTTTCTGTTTGGTGCTGAAAAAGAGGGACTTAGTGATGCTGCTTTGGACCAGGCAGACCAGTTTGTCCATATCCCTATGGTTGGTTTTACGAAAAGTCTCAATGTTTCTGTTGCCGCCGCCATCATATTGCAGCAAATGACAACTAAGCTGCGTACATCCGATCTGACCTGGCAATTGACCGATTGCGAAAAGGAGGCAAAAAGACTGGAATGGATGAAAAAATCCATTAAAGATATTGATCAAATTATAGAACGTTACAATACCGAAATTTAGAAAGATTTTGTATCTTTCAAATGAACCAACTAATTGATACACAAATGTATATTGCACTTTATATTATTATCGCCCTGGTTGGAATTATACTTTTTCTGGCCCTTATAGCACCCAAGTCTTATGATGTGAATAGATCTGTTGAGATCGCCAAGCCGAAGACTGAAGTATTCGAATACATCAAATACTTAAAGAACAATGATACCTGGTCACCCTGGGCGAGAAAGGATCCAAATATGGAAAAGAAATTTACGGGGACTGATGGTGAAGTAGGTGCCATTAGTTATTGGAATGGGAACAAAGATGTAGGGGAAGGGGAGCAGGAGATCACCAAAATAATTCCCGGTGAAAGAATAGAAGGCGAATTACGGTTCTTAAAACCCTGGAAGTCTACTTCTGATTGCTATCTGGATGTGGAAGAGGTAACTAATAATGGAACTAAAGTTACCTGGGGTTTTAAAGGAAACAACAAGTTTCCGATGAGCATAATGATGCTTTTTATGAGTATGGACAAAATGGTAGGAAAAGATTTTGAAGAAGGGCTGGCGTCCCTTAAAACACAAATGGAATCATAATTTAAACATCATGGAGGCAAATATGGTTGGCTGGTTCGAGATACCTGTGGCTGATATGGACCGCGCCAAAAAATTTTATGACACCGTATTTAATGTGAACATACAGGTGCAAAACTTTAATGATTTGCTAATGGGTTCGTTTCCCTTTGCTGAGGGTAAAATGGGTGCTTCAGGTTCCCTGGTTAAGCATGCCAATTTTTATAAACCCAGTGAAACGGCCGGACCTCTTTTATATTTTTCTTCTAGAGATGTACAGGAACAAGTAGACAGGATAGAAAAGGCAGGGGGTAAGATCCTGCAAACTAAAAAACTTATTAGTAAGGATATAGGCTATATGGCCTTATTTATTGATAGTGAAGGCAATAGAATAGCTCTTCATTCGCGCCATTAAAGATCATATATAAAAGATCGGGGCTTCTGCCCGGGCTCCAAATCGCATAGGCAGGTAGCTGGTTCCAATGCCTCTTGAGACATACATTAGTGATTGTTCACTTTTATACCAACCATTTAAGTATCTTCCACTTCCATCATGGTGTATAAAATGCCTTTCCCAAAAGTTGAATCTGGCCACCATGCGTATGACCACAAAGAACCAGCTTAATGTTGACTTTTAGCTTCTGGTTCAATAGATCTATAGTGTCTCTGTATTGAGGACAATGGTTCAATACAATTGTGCTTAAGGATCTATCGATATTTTGTACTGCCCTTTCATAATCTGGTGATCCTTTCAAACAGATCGTCTATCCCAACAATATTAATCTTGCCGTTTCCCTTTTGTAAAGGATATAGCATCATTGATGAGTAATTTCCCATTGTACTTTCCGAAAAGTTCGTGATACATATCTGGTGTTATCTTGCCATCGTACTCTTTATTACCCATGATGACAATTTTGGGTATTTCTAATGGAATGAGCTTTAAAAAGGCCTCCAATAAGCCTAATTGATTGGGCCAATTGATAGAATCGCCGGTAAAGAATAACAAGTCGGGTTTTTCTCTGGCTATCTTCCTGCCGATCCATTTATGATAAGCCTTTATCTCCCTTATGTGTAGATCTGTAAGTTGAATGACCTTTATGGTGTCCTCACGACCCTCTCGAATATCGTGCCTGGACCATTTAACTATGTACTTTTCTATCCAAAAGGCATCCAGAAAAAGAAAACCTACAAGTCCTAAAAAAGACAAGATCACAAATTTTCTCCTGCTAATTTTCATAATACAAGTAGATACTTAATGTGAGAAAAGAAGGTTATTGAGCTAGTTCTAATAATGCCACAGAATAGGCGTTATCTAAGATTACACGACCTTTCTTTACTTCAACGCGCGTTTGAGAATAGGTATCAAATAATTGCGTGCCATCCCCAAAAAAACCTTTTACCCAAAGTGATTTTTTTCCTTTAGGAAGATCAAGTCCAACCACCACCTTGTCTTTATATTCACCATCCGTGTAGGTTCTGCTAAAAACATATGGTTTTTTTGCCAATCGCTTGTGTTTACCTGCCCCAATAGCAGGATGATGATTTCGAAACTGACCTAATTTTTGCCAGTGAGTAAGGATATCCTTTGTGTTAAGGCTATCTATCTCGTTCCAGTTCATAAATGAACGCAACGTAGCATCTCCCACAGTACCTTCTATCGTAAGATCGCGTGCAGTTTCGTCACCGTAATACACCTGGGATGCTCCCGGAGTTAGCAAGAGTACATTAGCGGAATAAAATGGTTTTTTTCTGTCCTTGTCGAATGGACTTCCATCATCATGAGAAGTTAGGTAATTTACTACACTTTGCCCTTTTAATTTAGAATGAAGAAGGCTGCTATATTTTTTAAAGATCTGTTCATAATCCTTTTTAGCATCTGTTTTCAATTCAAAATTGATAAGGCTATTAAAACCATTAGAGAAATAATCTACCTTTTTATCACCAAAATCAAAAGTACGCCCTTCGGAAATGCCATAGTTATAAACCTCTCCAACCATAAAGAAAGGGGCATCATCCAATACCTGATCCTGATGCTTCTTTTTCCAATTTTCAAAGGCATAGGAAGCTTCTTTGTACAATTCGGCCCAGGCCTTTTCATCGGCATGTTTTACCGTATCTACCCTGAATCCATCTATACCGAGGTCATTGACATAATCTGTTAACCATTTGATGATATAGAACCTGGGTGCTCTGGGATATCCGGTCCTGTCAAAGAACAGTTCAAGTTCGTCTAGTTCAATGCTTAACCTTCCCTCATCCTTCCACTTGGCCAATAAGGCATCGGGCAGATCTACTGCTTCGTCAGTGGCGGTCCGTATATCGGGTAAATTTGCCACCAAAGTGCAAGTGGTGGTAGATTCATAATTTTCAAAGGTGCAGGTAGGTTCTGTGATCACCCATTCTGATGGCCAGACCGGGTCTTCTTCCGTGACCGGACCAGTATGGTTCAGAACTACGTCCATCAGAATCCGGATCCCTTTCTCATGAGCTTTTTTCACCATTTTTTCAAGATCTTTTCTGCTGCCGAAATTTGGGTCAAGAGCCGTCCAATCCTTGGCCCAATAGCCGTGGTAAGCATAGGTGTTCCCTGTGCCTTCATCCGTAGCACCATGAACCTGTTCTACCACAGGTGTAAACCAGATAGCATTGATCCCGAGATCCGTAAAGTAACCCTCTTCAATTTTTTGAGTGATCCCCTGAATATCACCACCCATGAAGCCCCTCAAAGGGCCTGTTTCTTCCGTTCTGTTGAAATTGATGTCGTTTTCCGGATTGCCATTGTTAAAGCGATCGGTAAGCAAGAAATAAATATTGGCACCAGCCCAGCGAAATGGGATAGTTTCTTTTACAATTACAGGAGTATCGTTTTGAACTATGGCAGCTTGTGATGTTGCAACTGTGGAATCCTTGCATGCTGTAAAAAGGATCATTAAACACAAAAAAGCCAGTACTCTCTTCATTAATTGGTGTATTTGAGGAATGCCTACATCAAACTTAGAATAAAATAACAAGGCTTTCCTTGTATTAGCTAATGGACCAGGTAGGCTATTTAATTTTTTTTAAAGCTATAAAATGATCTTGGATTAATAAAATTTAATTGATCAGAACATATATGGATGGGCCATGGGACCGAAGCGACCTTCATTTCTTGAATGGAAGTCACCGTTTCCTGTTGAGCACCTTATAGTCTTCATAGCAACTGCTTATTGCATCCAATATTTGGAGATCATTTGCAGTGGTAATAAAGGATTTGGAGAAATTACAATTAGAGAGAATATCCTCAATATCTACTTTTTCCAGTTGCAGCAGCTCGGTTAAGGTCTCCCGGTCGAATTTAGACGCCAGAAGATCTCTTATTTCATCGTCCTCCTTGATCAACCTTAATTTTCGCATCTGATTTGGCTTCTTTCCAAAAAGATTCCGCAACAGGTCGGCCGGATTTAAAATAGCTCCCAGTACTTTGGTAACTGCACTGGGATTCTTATTGCCGGCTTCATAGCTTTTTGAAAGTCCGGAAATGCTGTATTGATAAGCAGTATTTATAGGAAGGTTCTTAACATCAATTTCCAAATACCCTGTGAGTTGGTAGGGCCGTACGATTACCTCTTCCAGAGCGTAGGCCAATTCTGTAAGCGCTATTTTGGTGTCACTGAATTTGAACATATCATTGGTAACCCGTATTTTCTGAGATTTAAATCCGAGATAGGAGAAATACAGGGTATCATTAACAGCAGCTCTTATCGAGAATTCACCTCGCTCGTTGGTAATGGTTCCTACAACTTGATTGAGATTCACTACATGAACGCTTTCCAGGGGTTCATCAGTTTGAGCATTGATCACCACAGCGCCGAATTGATCACTTTGCACATCAGTGGCTCTGTCCTGAGCAATGATCAGCACAGAACTTAAGAGAGCAAGCCATAAGAGAATTTGTTTTTTCAAAGAAATCCAGTTTAGCACGAATAAACCAAAAAATCTAGAGTAAGATATCTTTTTTAATATAGAATTAACTAAAAGAAACCGTCCCTTTTTTTACTTCTTCTTTTGCCAGTACGTTGACTCGGCCCTTTTGAGAATGAACGATCTTTGAAACTACCTTTCCCCTTGTTGTCTTTGTTTCTTCTCCGACCTTTATCTTTACCTCTTCGACCTCCGCCACCTTCAGGGCTTTTTGATTCTTCTACATTAACAAACCTGCCATTTACTTTAAATTCTTTAAAAGTATTTAGGATCAGGTCTTTGAATTCCGGGTTGGTATTGAAAAAGGAAAAACTGTCCTTCACATCTACCCTGTAGACATCATCTTTGCCAATATGCAGGGTATCCCTGAGAAAATCTTTTAGAGACATCCAGTCATAACCGTCTTTTTCTCCCACATTGATAAAATACCGAACTGTGCCATCTGAGGAAGATTCTTGCCCTCCGGAACTACGGGACTCCCTTTCACCACGCTGGTTATCTGAAGTGTTGAGATCTTTTACTTTGCTGTAATAACTATAGAATCTTGTAAATTCTACCGAAATTATTTTCTTGATCAATTCTTCCCTATCTAAACCTTCGAACACATCATTGATGGCAGGCAGGTAGTTGTCTACAGCAGTATTGATCTTTGTATTCCGGATTTTACTCGCCAGATGATACAATTGTATCTCGCAGATCTCCATTCCTGATGGGATCTTCTTGGTTTCAAATTTTTGTTTGATCATATTCTCAATGGTCTTTATTTTACGCAGTTCACTTCGCGTAATGATAACCATTGAAATTCCCGATTTTCCAGCTCTACCGGTTCTTCCGCTTCTATGAGTATAGGTCTCTATCTCATCGGGTAATTGATAATTGATAACGTGTGAAATATCATCCACATCTATTCCCCTGGCAGCTACATCAGTAGCTACGAGCATCTGTATCTGTTTTTTTCTAAAAGAGTTCATCACCAGATCGCGTTGGTTCTGACTAAGATCACCGTGAAGTGCTCCGGCATTATACCCGTCTTCAACCAACTTTTCAGCTACTCTTTGAGTGTCTCTTTTAGTACGGCAGAAAACAACCGAGAAAATACCCGGATTGGCATCGGCCAGTCTTTTTAATGCTTCATAGCGATCTCTCCCGCCTACTACATAATATTCGTGTTGAACTGTGTCTACACCCGAATTTTTTGTACCTACCGTTACTTCATGCGGTTTGTGCATAAACTTTTTGGCGATGGTAGATACCTCCTTGGGCATGGTAGCTGAGAATAACCAGGTAGATTTCTCCTTTGGTGTTGTAGATAGAATATCCTTGATGTCTTCATAAAAGCCCATATTGAGCATTTCATCAGCTTCATCGAGAATACAGTAATCGATCTTACTAATATCGATCATACCTCTGCCTATCATATCTTTCATACGACCTGGTGTTGCCACAATGATCTGTGCCCCACGTTTGATCTGTCTTGATTGATCAACGATACTTGCACCACCATAGATAGCTACAATGTTCAAGCCTTTAACATATTTCGCATAGAGCTTCATTTCATTAGTGATCTGCAAACAAAGCTCACGCGTTGGGCTTAGGATCACTCCTTGAGTAGTTCTACTTTCGCTCTGTATCTTTTGAATTAATGGAAATCCGAAGGCAGCCGTTTTACCAGTCCCAGTTTGGGCCAGTGCAACAAGGTCTGTTTCATCCTCTAATAAAATGGGAATTGTTTTTTCCTGGACTTCTGAAGGAGTTTCAAATCCAAGGTCTTCAATAGCTTGCAAAAGGGCTTCATTGAGCCCCAGCGCTTTAAATTTTGTCATCTTAAGTTATTTTACGTAATCGCAAATATGAATGTTGCATAGAGCGGTTATCGTAATAACTTAATGATACTCAGCGCAACACATGCTATACCAGCGGCGTCAATTAAGCGGCAAAGGTACTGCTAATAATTGAGAAGAGAACAGAATGGCCACTATTTGTAAGTTGTCTCTGGTTATTCCTTTTAGATTTCTTCCAAGTAGTTAATGAGTTTAGAGAAAGCGCGGGCACGGTGGCTTAATTGATTTTTTTCCTTTAAAGTTAGCTCCGCAAAGGTCTTGTCCATTCCTTCTGGTTGGAAAACCGGGTCGTAGCCAAAACCGTTCATTCCTTTAGGAATATTGGTGATTACTCCTTCAATTACCCCTTTGAAGATATGGGTCTCTTTCCTCGTACATAGTGCGATAATTGTGGTGAATTTTGCACGCCTGTCTTTCTGTCCATTTAATTGACTTAATAATTTTTCAACATTTCTGGCTTCGTTCTTTGGTTCCCCTGCATATCTCGCAGAATAGACTCCCGGGGCACCGTCCAAGGCAGCAACTTCAAGGCCGGTATCATCTGCAAAACAAGGAAGGCCATATTGGTCTAATACGTACTTAGCTTTCAACAGGGCATTACCTTCCAGAGTTTCAGAAGTCTCGGGGATCTCTTCTGTACAGCCAATATCGTCTAACGACTTTAGACGTATAGTTTTAGGTAGAAGAGAGCGAATCTCTGCCAGTTTATGCTCATTATGAGTAGCAAATACTAAATCCATGAGTAATTTTTCGAAAGGAAGCGTTTGAACCTGCTCAAAAGTAGTAATTTTAGGAGCCCTTATGTTCCTGGTCCATGCAATTAAGAATTCCACCCATACTGATTTTTCTGTTTACCGCACTTTGTATGTATGTCCTGGGGGCCTTCCTTCCGGTAGGATATTTTGATTTCTTTGGCCGATTTTATTTGATGGCTGCCTTATTGGTGTTGGCTTTTATCCTGGGCGTTGCTGCCTTATGGCAATTTTATAAGGCACGTACAACTATAGATCCTAGAAAGCCAGATCGTACTGTAGTTCTTAAGACGAAAGGTGTGTATGCCTTTTCACGAAATCCTATGTATTTAGCACTTTTACTGGTGCTTCTGGCCTGGGGATTATGGTTGGGGAATGCCTTTAATACTATTCTGGCTGCAGGATTTGTATCTGTTATGAACAAGTTGCAGATTGGTCCGGAAGAGACAGCCCTTCAGAAGAAGTTCGGCAAGACCTATGGGCAATATTGTATCCGGGTAAGACGCTGGTTTTAAGCTTGTAGTAGCCCTTTTTTAGTGTCAATGCAATTTTTTGATCAACTTATAGTTTAATATATTAGCAATATAACTAATATTATTATATATTAGCTAAATAACTTATAATAGATGATCGCAGTTATCACAGGAGATATCGTGAATTCGGAACAGTATCCATCATCAATATGGATGCCCGCATTAAAAAAGGTGCTAAAGAAGCATGGGGAACAGCCAGAAATTTGGGATATTTATAGGGGCGATGAATTCCAAGTAAAGACCTCACCCTTAGCAGCATTAGAGTTGGCCATTCAATTAAAAGCAGTGATCAAATCAATAAAAAATCTGGATGTACGTATAGCCATAGGTATTGGTGATGAAACCTATTCAGGAGGTCGAATTACCGAGGCAAACGGATCTGCTTATAAGAGATCAGGGCGAATGTTTGAGACCTTAAAAGAAGAAAAACGAACCCTGGCTTTGGCAAGTGGTAATGATACACAAGACCATATTCTTAATCTTATGATCAAAATAGCACTCGATTTTATGGATGACTGGAGTACGGTATCTGCCAATACAGTCGCCTGGATATTACAACATCCTGAAAGTTCCCAGGAAGCTATGGCCAGGCATTTTAAGATCCAACAGTCGGCCGTGAGTCAAAGGCAAAAAAGAGCCCGAATGCATCTGCTACAGGAAATACTTGAATTTTACCAACAAACCATAAAACAAATCACTCCATGATCTTATTTGTAAAACTATTTCTAGCTCATTTATTGGGCGATTTTCTATTCCAACCCACCAAATGGGTTATTCATAAAGAAGCAAATAAAATTGGTTCAAAGTATCTTTATGCTCATATTCTAATCCATTTCGCCTTAGTACTGATCCTGCTTTCTGATTTTTCTTATTGGATAATCGCTTTGGTTATTGCCTTATCTCATTATGTGATCGATCTGGGAAAATTGTACTCTTCAAAATGGTTTTCGAATAAAAGCGTTCCCTTTTTTATAGATCAGGCATTTCATATAGTGATCATCTTTTGCTGCGCCTATTATGGCAATGTGATTGGGCAGGCCAGTTACCTGCTTGGTCTTATGGACTGGGGATTGATCACGGCCATTTTTTTTGTGACAACACCCTCAGCCATCATTATGAATATACTATTAGAGAAAATGTCTAGTCAAATTCCACTAGATCATAAATCCCTTCCTAATGCAGGAAAGTATATTGGTATGATAGAACGCCTTTTTGTCTTTATTTTTGTTATTACAGGACGATGGGAGGGTATAGGACTCCTGATCACTGCCAAATCGGTCTTCAGATTCAACGATCTAAAGGAGAGTAACAGTCGTAAACTAACCGAGTATATATTAATAGGAACACTTCTCAGTTTTGGGTTGGCGATCATTACCGGGCTGATCTATACTGCGTACTCATACTAAATCAGCGCTTTTGGTAACTCAAACCATGTCTGTTTTTGATCTATCAAATAGTGTTTGTAAAAAGCGACATTTTTTTTGAGCAGATATAGTATGTGTATCTTCTGTAAATGTGATATTTACATTTAAACGGCTACAATAAAATCAATTTCGCATCAAAACTACGGTAATGCTGAATCCAGTTCATTTTTCAAATGAAAACAAGGGATTCGATAGAATTAATATTTACTTTTATAGCTTAATTTTTTAAGAATGATTGAGGTGGGAAGAAAGTATGTTTTTGATTTTGACAGTACCTTAACCAGAGTGGAAGCCTTGGATGTCCTTGCAGAGATGACACTTCATGGTCGTGAAGATCGAGATGAGGTAATTAAGGAAATACAACACATCACCAATTTGGGGATAGACGGGGATATTTCATTTACGGAATCCCTGGAGCGCAGAATTCAATTATTAAAGGCCAATAAAAGACATCTCGATCCTTTAGTGAAAGAGCTACGAAAAAAGATCTCTAAATCCATTGCTTCCAACAAAGAATTTTTTGAAAAATACTCGGAGGATATTTATGTGATCTCCTGCGGTTTTAAGGAATTCATTGTTCCCATTGTAAAAGAATACAACATTCCTTCTGAAAGGGTTTATGCCAATACATTCGACTTTGATGAAGAGGGCAATATAATAGGTTTTGACGAAGATAACGTGCTGGCAAGTCACAATGGTAAGATAGAATGTTTGCGTCAGCTCGATCTTGATGGAGAAGTGCAGGTCATAGGCGATGGATATAGCGACTATGTGATGCGTGAAGCCGGTATAGCTCATAAGTTCTTTGCCTATACAGAAAATGTACACAGAGAAAAAGCAGCCTCAAATGCAGATCACGTTACGCCAAATTTGGACGAATTCTTATTTGTGAATGACCTCCCGCGTAATTTATCTTATCCCAAAAACAGAATTAAGATCTTATTACTGGAAAATGTGCATCCTATTGCTTTTGACAATCTATCTGAAGATGGTTTTTCGGTTGAAATAATTGATCGAAGCATTAGCGAGGAAGCTTTAATAGAGAAGATAAAGGGAGTACATGTACTGGGAATCCGTTCCAAGACCCAGATCACTCCGCGAGTATTAGACGCGGCCAATAAGCTACTGGTGATAGGTGCCTTTTGTATTGGGACCACCCAAATAGATCTCGATTATTGTCAGAAAAAAGGTGTTGTAGTCTTTAATGCCCCCTACAGTAATACCAGATCTGTTGTGGAATTGGCTATAGGACAGATCATAATGTTGATGCGAAACATCTTTCCTAGAAGTGTTGAGATCCACGAGGGTAAATGGAATAAGACCGCAAAAAATTCCAGGGAAGTACGCGGAAAGAATTTAGGCATTGTAGGTTATGGGAATATTGGGAAACAATTATCTGTATTAGCCGAAGCTATTGGTATGCGGGTATATTATTACGATCTTGAAAATAGACTTGCTTTGGGCAACGCAGTAAAATGTAATAGCCTGGAAGATCTGCTAAACGTTTCAGATGTAGTATCCCTGCATATAGACGACAGTAAATCTAATCGCAATTTCATCGGAGAACGGGAAATGAACCAAATGCGAGATGGGGCACTATTGATCAACCTTTCCAGAGGTTTTGTGGTAGATATACCGGCCTTGGTGAAGGCCTTAAAAAGTAATAAACTGGCAGGAGCGGCGGTAGACGTCTTCCCTGAAGAACCCGGGAGAAATGGAGTGTTTAAAACTGCTTTACAGGGTATCCCTAATGTTATCTTAACCCCTCATATTGGGGGTAGTACAGAAGAGGCGCAAATGAATATAGCCGATTTTGTTCCTAATAAAATTATGGACTACATCAATACCGGAAATACAGTTGATGCCTTGAACTTTCCAAACATCAGGCTTCCTAAGCAAAACAATTCCCATAGATTCCTTCATATTCATCGAAATTTACCCGGCGTTATGGCCAGGATCAATGATGTGTTGGCGCATTATGAAATGAATATCTCAGGGCAATATCTATCCACAAATAAAGAATTGGGGTATGTAATTACAGATCTCGACAAAGACTATAATAAAGAGGTCATTCAAGCTTTGAAAAAAATTGATCACACTATTAAATTTAGGGTACTTTATTGATGATGGTAGGGTTCATTTCGCAAAATGGTAAACCCGCGGTAAAGCTGTTCAACAAAGAATAACCGAACCATTTGATGAGAAAAGGTCATTAGAGAAAGACTAATTTTATCCTGAGCTCTGGAATGAACGGCATTGCTAAAACCATACGGTCCTCCCACAACAAAGACAAGTTGTCTGGTGCCTGCATTCATTAGTTTTTGTAAATACCTGGCAAAATCCACGGAAGCATGTTGTTTCCCTTGTTCATCTAGTAAAATCACCATATCAGAAGAAGAGACCCTTGATAAAATAGCCTCTCCTTCCTTGTCTTGTTGTTCGGTAACGGACATGTTCTTGGTGGCCTTTAGAGCCTGGATAACCTCCAGCTCAAATTTGACATAATGCCGAAGTCTTTTCTCGTATTCCGATATCATAGCTTGCAATCCCTTGTGGTCTGTTTTGCCTACAACCAGCAGTTTTATTTTCATAAGCCAAAGGTAAAATATTCGGGAAATTCAGATTCTTTATTGCTGTTTGTTTTTAGTAATTTTATCCAATAGATTCGAATTTCATGATTTCCGAAGAAGCATTCAATAAAGAAATACAACAGATCATCCAAAATGGCATCAGAGAGGATGTTGGCGATGGGGATCACAGTTCTCTTGCCTGTATTCCTGCGGATGCAAAAGGTAAGGCAAAACTCCTCGTAAAGGAAGAATGCGTTATTGCCGGAGTGAATTTTGCTAAACAGGTGTTTCATTATGTGGATCCCGATCTAAAACTTGAGATCTTGGTTCAAGATGGACAAAATGTACATTATGGAGATATCGTTTTCTATGTTACTGGCTCCTCACAAAGTATTTTAAAGGCAGAAAGACTTGTTCTTAATGCAATGCAACGAATGAGTGCCATAGCGACTAAGACCGCCCAGTACGTTGCTATTTTAGAAGGAACGGAAACCAAGATCCTCGATACAAGGAAGACTACCCCCGGGATAAGAGCTATAGAAAAATGGGCCGTAAAGATTGGGGGAGGGGAGAACCATCGTTTCGCTTTATATGACATGGTCATGTTAAAAGACAACCATATTGATTTTGCAGGTGGGATCACCAGGGCGATCGATAAAACTAAACGCTACTTAAAAGAAAATCATAAGGACTTAAATATCATCGTAGAAGCCCGAAATCTTGAAGAGGTGGAGGAAATTCTTCGATCTGATGGTATCTACCGCATCCTGCTAGATAATTTCAATTATAATGATACCAGGAAGGCCGTACAGCTGATTGGAGAGAAGTGCCTTACTGAGTCCTCTGGGGGTATCAATGAACAAACCATAAGAAAATATGCGGAATGCGGCGTAAATTATATTTCATCTGGAGCCCTAACCCATTCTGTGAGCAATAAGGATCTGAGTCTTAAAGCAGTGTAGATGACAAAAGAGGTAGAGGATAAACTAAAAAAGATACCAGTCATCAATTGGGTTGTTGTACTACTAAAGAAGATCAAACTGGTAGGGCTGCAAGGTCTGTCTCTCTACGACCTAATTGAGATGTATATCAAAGGCATTGTTCAGGGTGCGCTCTCCACAAGAGCTAGTTCCATTGCATTTAGTCTTTTTATGGCGCTGTTTCCTCTCATTATTTTCTTAGTTACTCTAATTCCCTTTATAATTCCATTTGTGAGTGTGGGTAATGAGGATTTTGATACACAATTCCTGCGATTCCTGGAATCCTTTCTCCCAACTGCTACCGGGGAGTATTTTGGGGAGATCTACACTCAGATCAAGGACCAGAAACAAGGAGGATTATTATCTTCTGCCTTTGTATTGTCTATTTTTTTAATGACCAATGGGGTTAGCGCCATTTTTGGAGGGTTTGAAACATCTTACCATATAATTCTGACCCGTAATTTTTTTAAACAATATGCATATGCCCTTATGGTAGGTATCATTTTGTCCTTTTTATTTATGGCGGGAGCGGTGGTTTTCGTGTATTTTGAATATACCCTGGAGTATTTAAATGTTTGGGCAGCCGAATCTAGTGGGACTCAATTAGACCCTAATGATCTGATAGGAGCAAGGGCCGGGAAGATATTGTTCTTTGTGGTTTTATCTTACTTCACAACGGCCATACTCTACTATTTTGGTACAGCTGAAGGAAAGCAAGCTCGTTTTTTTTCCTCCGGAGCGCTCATGACTACCTTACTCATTTTACTTACCTCTTATTTGTTTGGAGTATATATTGAGAAATTTGCCCGTTATAACGAGTTATATGGAGCTCTGGGGGGATTGCTAATTTTGATGTTCTACATCTGGTTAAATGCAAATTTACTTTTATTGGGCTTTGAGCTGAATGCAACTCTCAATAGTCTCAAACAAAATATGAATACGGAAGAAGTCTCTTCTTAAGCAGGTACTATGAAGTATTTCGTTGATGTGATCTTGCCAATTCCTCTCGAGAAACTGTTCACTTACTCGGTTTCAAAGGATACCGCCATGCTTATGAAGAAGGGGATGAGAGTGGCTGTTCCCTTTGGTAAGTCAAAGATCTATACAGCCTTGGTATTTCAGGTCCACTCAGAACCACCTATAGTGTATGAGGCTAAGGAAATTCACGAGTTGATAGATACCCTGCCTTTAGTGTCTCCTCTCCAATTAGATCATTGGCAGTGGATGGCCCAGTATTATATGTGCACCTTAGGTGAAGTATTCCGAACAGCGGTCCCCAGTGCTTTTTTATTGGAAAGTGAAACTCTTGTCCTAAAAAATAATACGATTCAATCAGATGAATCTGTCCTTAATGACCAGGAGTTCATGGTGCTGGAAGCTTTAGAACACCAATCATCTTTGAAGATCAGTGATGTAAGCGCTATCCTTGATAAAAAGACAGTGTTGCCTTTGCTTAACAGCATGTTGGAAAAGAAGTACATTCTATTAAAAGAGACCTTACATGAGCAATACAAGCCAAAGCAGTTGCGTACGGTTCGTTTACATGATCAATTCAGCTCTGAGGAAGCATTAAGTGCACTTCTTGAAGAGCTAAGCAGGGCGCCCAAACAGCGGGAAGTTCTATTAACTTTGTTCCAGCTTCAGGCATCTACCAAAAAACCAATTCCTGCTACTGATCTGCAGAATAAAAGCGGAGCTTCTTCCGCTGTTATAAAAACCTTGAAAGAGAAAGGAATTCTGGAAGAGCAGATGCTGACCATAGACAGAGTAATTTTCGATGGCGAGGTTGCATCCCAGACCGGGGTTAAATTGAGTAGTTTTCAGGAAACATGTTTGCTACAACTAAAGTCTTCTCATGTTGATAAGCAAGTAACACTGCTTCATGGTGTTACAGCCTCAGGAAAAACAGAGGTTTATGTAAAACTAATGGAGGAATACTTAGAGAAAGGTAAACAAGTCTTATACCTTCTTCCAGAAATTGCATTAACTACCCAGCTCATTGAAAGATTGCAAGCATATTTTGGTGAGAAGGTGGCAGTTTTTCATTCTAAATACAGCCAGAATGAACGGGTGGAAGTCTGGAACAATGTCTTGAATAATGCTACAAAAGCACAGATCATTATAGGGGCCAGATCTTCTCTTTTTCTTCCTTTTTCGAAGCTTGGTCTGGTGATCATTGATGAGGAACATGAGAACTCATTTAAACAGTACGACCCCGCACCCAGATATCATGCCAGAGATGCTGCGATTGTTCTGGCAACCCTGCATAATGCTAAAGTGATCCTAGGGTCGGCCACTCCAAGTCTTGAAAGTTTTTACAATGTTCAAAACGGGAAATACGGGTATGCCTTTATGGATCAGCGATATGGGGGTGTTCAGTTGCCTGAAATTGAATTGGTGGATATCAAAGAAGCGTCTAGAAAGAAAAGGATGAAAGGTCATTTTTCTGAAAGATTGATCGAAGAAATCTCGGAAACGCTTGCCTTAAAAGAACAGGTGATCCTATTCCAAAATAGGAGGGGATATGCCCCTATCGTAGAATGCACAACCTGCGGCCATGCGCCTCAGTGCCCAAATTGCGATGTTAGTTTAACATACCACCAGGCAAAGAAGCAATTGCGTTGCCACTATTGTGGATATCACACAGTTCTGGAAGAACAATGTATGGCATGTGGATGCGCAACCCTTGATACCAAAGGGTTTGGAACCGAACAAATAGAACAAGAGTTGGGAACGTTATTTCCTGATGCCAAAGTTGGACGTATGGATCTGGATACCACTAGAGGAAAATACGCCTATGAAAAGATCATCCTATCCTTTGCTCAAAAAGAATTCGATATCCTTGTAGGCACTCAGATGGTTACCAAAGGATTGGATTTCAGGCACGTGAATCTGGTGGGAATTATGAATGCGGATTCTCTGCTTAATTTTCCAGATTTCAGGGCGCATGAGCGTAGTTATCAAATGTTGACACAGGTGGCGGGCAGAGCAGGCCGCACTGAAAAGAGGGGCATTGTACTAGTTCAAACCTACAATCCATTTCATAGCATTTTACAGCAGGTTGTTGTGGGTAACTACGCCGCCATGTATGAAGAACAGATGGGTCAAAGGGAAGAATATCATTACCCGCCGATTAACAAGATTATAAAGATCAGTTTTAAGCATAAGGACTACAATACGCTAAATGAGGCTGCAACCTGGTTCGGTAAGGCGCTGCGAAATGTTTTTGGCTCACAAATTCTGGGACCGGAGTTCCCTCCGGTAGCCAGGATCAGAAATCAATACATAAAACAGGTATTGGTGAAGATTCCCAGGAAACAGTCTCTTAAACAAACAAAAAATAGCATTAAAAGAATTGAAAATTCCTTTAATGCTATTTCCTGGTACAGAAGTGTGCGTGTAATCTACGACGTAGACTACTTTTAACTAAACGTTGCTTAACGCCTCGGCCAGTTCTGTTTTCTTATTTCTACTCAGAGGAATAGATCTGCCACTTACTTCAACATTTTTACTGTTGAATTTTTCGATCTTCTCCAAATTCACGATATAAGATTTGTGAATTCTCAGGAATTTATCCTCAGGTAATTGTTTTTCGAAAGCCTTCATGGTAGATAGGATGACAATATTGGCTTCATCTGTCACCAATTTAATATAATCACCAAGGGCTTCTATCCATTTAATATCATTTAAGATGACCTTGCGTTTTTTGAGATTACTTTTCACAAAAATATGCTCTTCATCTTCCAGAACCTGGTTCATTTGCTCGTATTTGGCTACTGCTCTTTTTACAGAGGCGTCAAAACGGGCCATGGTAATAGGTTTGTGCAAATAATCAGTTACATCATAATCAAATGCTTTTAAGGCATAATCCGGTTTTCCGGTGATCAGGATGACTTGTGGACTGTTTTCTAATGACTCCAACAGATCAAAACCACTAATGATCGGCATTTCAACATCTAGAAAGATTAGGTCAATCTCATTGTTCTTGATGCCGTTCTTGGCTTCAATAGCGTTGCTGTACTCCGCAACCAGGGCTAAATTCGGATGATTATTCACCAGTTTTGCAACTGCCATACGCTGCATGGATGAATCGTCAACAACAATACTTCTTAATTTCATAAAGGGTTGATTTGTGGGGTTAAATCATCGACAAAGTACTAAAAAAATCGGTTGATCTGCAACAAAATTCGTTGATCGCAACGAAAGTTGTAAACATTTCAACATTTAGTACAATGCATGATGAGCATAATTTAGGTTTATAGGTTAAGTTCAATTTGAAACATTATAGTACCAATAACGAAGAAATATATAATTTCTTGTAAATAGACAGAAGAATTATTACTTTTGCGCTCCTAAAAATTGTATAATCATATGAATAATTACGAAACTGTTTTCATTTTAAATCCCGTTCTATCAGATGTTCAGATAGAGGAAACAGTTAAGAAATTCGAGGATTTCTTAATTAAGAATGACGCCAAAATGGTGGCAAAAGAGAATTGGGGCCTGAAAAAATTGGCATATCCCATACAACACAAAAAAAGTGGCTTTTATCATTTGTTCGAATTTACGGCTCCTGGTGAAGTGATTGCTCCTTATGAGCAGGAATTTCGAAGAGACGAACGCATTATGCGTTTCTTGACCGTAAAATTGGATAAGCACGCTATTGAGTGGGCAGAGAAAAGAAGAACAAGACAAAAAGCTAAAGCGTAAGGAATATGGCAACATTACAACAACAAGCAAAAGGAAAGAAAGACGGAGAGATTCGTTATCTAACCCCATTGAACATTGAGACCAACAAACAGAAGAAATACTGTCGTTTTAAAAAGTCGGGTATAAAGTACATCGATTATAAGGACCCAGACTTCTTGATGAAATTGGTAAACGAACAAGGTAAGTTACTT
Source organism: uncultured Flavobacteriaceae bacterium (assembly GCA_963781045.1). Lineage (GTDB taxonomy): Bacteria > Bacteroidota > Bacteroidia > Flavobacteriales > Flavobacteriaceae > Muriicola. The sequence goes on from CAWAEX010000018.1 coordinate 223,862, forward strand.
CCCAGAAGGCTTACAGGAACTTCTTTGAAGTACCA
>CAWAEX010000019.1:0-8478 GCA_963781045.1 uncultured Flavobacteriaceae bacterium
TGGTTACAATGCTGACACATTACAGGCTGAAAGGCGACCTGCGGATTTACAGCTGCTCTTTCCATTTCCTCAAAGCCCGATTTTGATTCGAAAGCTCCTGAAAATTCGTCCTTCTTTATATTGTCATCCTCAAAAGTATCTTCTGAAGAATAGTATCTGTCTATACGCAACCAGTGCATATCCCTGGATTTGCGAACTTCCATTTTCCCAACAACAGGTACGTTGTTTTCTGCATGGCAGGCAATAACACAGGCCCCACATCCTGTACATGCATTCAGGTCTATAGACATATTGAAATGATGTCCTATAGAACGATCAAAAGACGTCCAAAGATCTACAGATGTAGCAGGAACTTCCTGATGGTTCAAAGATACTTGCGGAACAGGATTCCACTCATGTGCATCTTCTGTGTTATATTTCTCAAGGGTGGTTTCTTTGATGATCTCACCTCTTCCCATAAGGGTATTTTGCAATTGTATACATGCAAACTCGTGTATACCGCTAGCTTTTTCTATGGATACTGACTGAACTGTGTTGAAATTGGTATACACAGCATAGGCATTAACACCTGTCTGCATCTCCTCTTTCATTCCCACCTTTCTTCCATATCCAAAAGAAAGACCAACCGTTTTTGGTGCCTGCCCAGGTTGAATGATCACCGGAACATTGTTCAGACTAACCCCGTTCACTGTTACTTTGGCATAGCTTCCATCTAGTCCTCCATTGGCTACATTCTCATTGATAAGTCCAAGTTCAGCGGCATCTGCTTTGGAAACAGTAATATAGTTATCCCAGGTTACACGGGTAATAGGATCGGGGAATTCCTGAAGCCATGGATTATTGGCTTGTTGCCCGTCTCCCATTCCTACCTTAGGATATAAGATAAGTTCCATTCCTTCTGAAGCAGTCATGGCCAAACGCTGAACAGCAGACATTAAAACCATATTGTCAGCAGCTTCTGAATCACTAGACACTTCTGAGGATGTTGTATCCACAGACATACTTGTGCTGTCGAATACTCCATCGTGTAATGCCTTATTCCAGGAAGCATCTCCTAATAAAGAGGATGTCCAGGAATTCTTTATGTACTCATAATAAGATTGATCATTATCCATCCAGGTAAGCAAAGCTTGCTGGAATTGTTTGGTATCAAAAAGTTCTTTGATGGTTGGTTGCATAAGGCTGAAATGCCCTTTTTTCAACTCGGCATCTCCCCATGATTCCAAATAATGATTGGCCGCAGCCGTAAATTGAGTTCTTTCTGTGGTTTCATTCCAGTTGGTGGAAAAGGTAACAGATAGATCAACCTTCTCAACTCCTTCGGCAAAGTCGGCAGCGTTTGGTAGTGTATACATGGGGTTTACACCATCCATGATCAACATCCCAACCGTAGCCAGCTTTCATATCAGTGATCAGTTGCTGTACATCTTTGGTATTCCCTTGTCTTGTGTACTTCGGTGCGTTTGTATCAAAGGCCTCACTGCTAAGCATTTTGTTAATAGCAAGGACAACTCTTTGTGCATCTACATCATCTATACCGCTCACTACCACGGCTTTACTGCCCATTTTTCTGATCTCGGCAGCTGTCATATCAACCATGGCCAAAAGTCCTTCGCTTAGATCCGTAGAGACTTTGCCATTGTTAAGTTTTCCGTATAATGCCGCCAGAGCTTTTTTCTGTTCGGAAGGTTTTAATGGGATTCGCTTATCTGCATTGGCACCGGTAAGAGACATATTAGCCTCAAACTGTATGTGGCGAGACATTTTACCTTTCTTAGGTACTCGTCCTCGTGAATATCCTGCATCATATCCTCCACCTTGCCAATCTCCTAGAAAATCAGCTCCAAAAGAAACAATAAGTTCAGCTTTCTCTAAATCATAATCTGCCATGGCTCTTTCGCCATAGGTCATTTCATAAGCGTTCAATGCCGCGTCTTGAGCAATGGCATCGTACGTAATATGTTTGGTATTTGGATAGGCTGCTGTAAAATCGGCAATCAGTTTTGCTGTAGAAGGACTGGCGTAGGTCTGAGTTAACAGTACGACCTGTCTGCCTGAATCTTTCAGTGCTCCTAATTTTGCCTTAACATTGGCATCCAGGATGGCCCATTCTGCAGGTTCTCCATTGGAGAGTGGTCCTTGTAACCTTGTACTGTCATATAATGAAAGGACAGAAGCTTGAATACGGGCATTGGAATTTCCTCCGGTTTTGGCCTCTTTGTTATTCTCAACTTTAATTGGCCGGCCTTCTCTTGTTTTAATTAGGATACTGGCGAAATCATAACCGTTGGCAATAGTGGTAGCATAGTAATTTGCTACTCCGGGAACAATGCGTTCTGGTTGCACTACATAAGGGATCGATTTAATAACCGGCCCTTCACAAGCCGCAACAGAAGCTGCTGCCGTGCTAAAACCGACATATTTCAAGAAATCTCTTCGGTTCGTTTTTGAATCGGAAAGTGTTTCTTTGTCACCTAAAAATTCATCAACAGGAATCTCTTCCGGAAACTCATTTTTACTCAGCTTCTGAACAATGGAATCGGTGGGATTTAACTCCTCTTCGTTCTTCCAATATATCTTGTTTGATGCCATACGATCTATCTGTAATTAGCTACTTGTAATTTATTCTTAATAATGACATTTTCCACATTCCAAACCACCAAGTTGTGCAGCGGTAAGTTTCTCTACCCCATATTTTTCTGAGAGTGCCTCATGAATATTTTCATAATAGGCATTGTCTTCCAAATTCACATTGGTTTCCCTGTGACAATTAATACACCATCCCATGGTTAAGGGAGCGTACTGATACATGATCTCCATTTCCTCAACAGGACCATGGCATGTTTGACATTCAATTCCCGCAACAGATACATGTTGTGAATGATTGAAATAGGCAAGGTCTGGTAAATTGTGGATACGTACCCATTCTACAGGTTTAGACTCTCCAGTATATTTCTGGTTCTCTTCATCCCATCCAACAGCCTTGTATAATTTTTTTATTTCTCCGGTATAGAACTCATTAGTATATCCATTGGCAATGTCTTCGGCAGAAGGACCTTCCGGATTACCTTTATACTCATAAATAGACTTGTGACAATTCATACAGACATTTAGGGATGGGATCCCGGAATGCTTGGATACTCTTGCAGAGGAATGGCAATATTTACATTCGATCTTATTATCTCCTGCATGTATTTTGTGAGAATAATGAATTGGTTGAATAGGCTGATATCCCTGATCAACACCAATCTGCATCATCCATCCGTAGGCGTAATACGCACTCGCTAAAAGTAATAAGATAGAGAAGACCAACCCCAGGAACTGATTCTGAGCAAATGCTTTCCAAATAGGTAGCCTTTTCTCAGCTTTTGCTTTTTCCAGTACCACTCCATTGGCCTCAGCTATTCTTCTTAAGGTAATATTGACAAGGATCAACATCATCACAAGAAGACCAAAAACAAGAACCAGGGCACCTAGTATAACCTCGTTGGTGATCCCTGAAGAGGAACCCCCGCCAGCTGCTGCTTCTCCCGCTACTGCTACAGCCTGAACTGGGGCGGGTGGCGGCGCAGCCGTATAAGCCAAAATATTGTCAATATCTTCATTAGAAAGGGTAGGAAAAGCCGTCATGGCCGCCTGATTGTATTCTTCGTAGATCTTGTTGGCATATGCATCTCCTGAAGCGATCATCCCAGCACTATTTTTGATCCAGGTATACATCCACTCCTTATCCAAGCCTTCATCTTCGGCAAGTCTGGTTTCTACATTGGCCAAGGCCGGACCTGTCATTTTCCTGTTCAGGGCATGACAAGCTGCACAATTCTGATTGAATAACTGTTTTCCTTTCTCAGCATCTCCTCCTCCTGCGGCAGCCTCAGTGGCGACCTGCTCAACAGCAACTGCAGGAACAGCCTGATCTTGAGCGAGAATAAAATTTGAAAAGAGTAGAAGAACTACCAAAGAAATACCGGAAATAGTAGAAATCTGAGTGCGGTACAAAACCTTTTTCATATTGAAATTGTTTCTATCGAAAATCTTGGCACGATAATTTCTTTATCCAAAGTAAAAATGGATAATTATCGCCAAATTTTATTGGGAGCAAAAATACGACATTGACTTTATTTGGGAAATCCTTAACGATTGATAATTTATAATTTATACTTATTCTAAATAAGGTTTCTCTATACTGTTTAATCCTTAAAAAATTACCTTTGTTTATCACTAATTTCAAGAATATAATAATCTTATGAGAATTGCCCTGTACATGCTGTTTTTTCTCCTTTTCCATCTTTCAGCCAAAGCTCAGGATGGAGTAGTCACCATTGAACAAGATCCGAATATAACTAAACTATTGGACATATATAAAAAGATGAATTCCAATACCGGATTCTATACTATTCAGATCGGTTTTGGCTCTTATTCGGCTGCTTCCAGATTGAAATCTGAGGTAGGAATAGATTTTCCTCAGTACAGTTCCAATATCATTTTTGATTCCCCTACATACAGGGTACATTTAGGTAGGTTTAAAGACAAAATGGACGTAGAGAGAACCTATACGGAAGTACGCAAGAAGTACCCAGAATCCATAATTCTCAAACCGCTTAACGGCAACAAGTAGATAGTGAGAATTAAACACACTTAAAAGCATAAAAAAACCCGCCTTCTATAAGGCGGGTTTTTTGTTAAATATTGTTTCTACTTAAGTTTCTTTTTTACCGCTACTTCCTGGAAGGCTTCCACGATGTCGTTCTCTTTTATGTCATTGTAGTTCTTAATCTGAAGACCACAGTCATACCCTTTGGCAACTTCCTTCACATCATCCTTAAATCGTTTTAAGGAAGAAAGTAATCCGGTATAGATCACTACACCATCTCTAATGAGTCTGATATTTGAGTTTCTGAATATTTTTCCACTAGTCACCATACATCCTGCAATGGTACCAATTTTAGATATTTTGAAAGTTTCTCTGATCTCAGCAGTTCCCGTGATCTCCTCTTTGATCTCTGGAGAAAGCATCCCTTCCATGGCATCTTTAAGGTCGTTGATGGCATCATAGATAATAGAGTACATCCTGATGTCTATTTCTTCCTTATCTGCAATGTCGCGGGCATTACCCATTGGTCTCACATTAAAGCCTATTACGATAGCATCAGAAGCCGATGCCAACAGAATATCCGATTCTGTGATCGCTCCTACTCCTTTATGTATTATGTTAACCTGGATTTCCTCGGTCGATAATTTTTGGAAACTATCTGTCAATGCTTCCACAGAACCATCCACATCCCCTTTCAGGATAATGTTCAATTCTTTGAAATCGCCCAATGCAATTCGTCTGCCGATCTCGTCTAATGTAATATGTCTTTGTGTACGTACAGATTGTTCTCGCATTAACTGACTTCTTTTAGCCGCGATCTGTTTTGCTTCCCTTTCATCTTCCAGTACATTAAACTTGTCTCCGGCTTGTGGAGCTCCATCCAATCCCAGAATAGAAATGGGCGTTGAGGGACCTGCTTTTTTCACGATCTTCCCTCGTTCGTCCTGCATGGCCTTGATCTTACCGCTACAAGTTCCGGCCAGGACATAATCTCCTATTTCCAGAGTACCCGCCAATACAAGTACGGTAGATACATATCCTCTACCCTTATCTAAAAAGGCTTCTACAACCGTACCGGTAGCAAGTTTGTCAGGATTAGCTTTTAACTCTAACAACTCTGCTTCCAACAGTACTTTTTCCAACAATTCTTTGACTCCTTCTCCTGTTTTAGCAGAAATATTGTGTGATTGTATTTTACCACCCCAATCTTCTACCAACAAGTTCATGGCCGCCAGCCCTTCTTTGATCTTGTCTGGGTTGGCAGTTGGTCTGTCTATTTTATTTATTGCAAAAACAATAGGTACCCCTGCCGCCTGAGCATGGCTAATTGCTTCTTTGGTCTGTGGCATGATATCGTCATCTGCTGCAATCACAATGATAGCAATGTCCGTTACCTGTGCTCCCCTCGCCCGCATAGCGGTAAACGCTTCGTGACCAGGTGTATCCAGAAATGCAATCTTTTGTCCGTTTTCCAACTCCACCCCATAAGCACCAATATGCTGGGTAATACCTCCGCTTTCTCCGGCAATTACATTTTCTTGTCTGATATAATCCAGAAGTGAGGTCTTCCCGTGGTCTACGTGACCCATTACTGTTACTATGGGAGCTCTTGGCTTAAGATCTTCCGGAGCATCCACTTCTTCTTCAATAGCTTCTTCAATATCTGCGGTAACGATAAGTTTTGTTGTATATATGTATTGTAATAAATGATAGAATGTGTTATGTGCTTGGATAGGTAAAGTCGTGACAGGTGTATCCAGAAATGCAATCTTTTGTCCGTTTTCCAACTGCACTCCATAGGCCCCTATATGCTGGGTAATACCCCCGCTTTCTCCGGCAATTACATTTTCTTGTCTGATATAATCCAGAAGTGAAGTCTTCCCGTGATCTACGTGACCCATTACAGTTACTATGGGAGCTCTTGGCTTAAGATCTTCCGGAGCATCCGCTTCTTCTTCAATGGCCTCCTCAATATCTGCTGTAACAAACTCTACTTCATAGCCAAATTCTTCGGCCACAATAGAAAGGGTTTCTGCATCCAGACGTTGATTCATGGTTACCATAATTCCGAGCGACATACAGGCAGAAATGATCTGCGTTGTAGGAACGTCCATCATGGTTGCTACTTCTCCTGCTGTGACAAATTCGGTCACTTTCAGAACCTTGTTTTCCAGTTCTTGCAGTTCAAGATCTGCCTCAGACTGCTGTCTGTGCTGATCTCTTTTATCTCGTCGGTATTTTGCTCCTTTTCCTTTTTTGGATTTTCCCTGTAATTTTTCCAGGGTTTCCCTTACTTGTTTTTGAACTTCCTCTTCTGTAGGTTCAACTTTGGCCGTTGCACCAGGTCTAGCTCCTCTTTTATCTCCTACTCTTCCTCTTCCACCAGTTCGGGGGCTAGAATCACTAATGATCCTTTTTCTTCTCTTCTTACGGTCGTTGGGATCTGCTTTAGCAGGTTGTTCTTTTTTCTTTTTTGGTTTAGCAAATTTGGTGAGATCAATTTTATCTCCCATGATTTTAGGACCGGAAAGCTTTTGATACTTTGTTTCTATAGCTTTCGGTTCTACTACTTCTTCCTCTTCTTTGGGCTTTTCAGCCTCTTCTACTTTAGCAGGTTTTTCTGCTTTCTTAGCAACTTTCTTTTCGGGTTTCTCAACAACTGGCGGCTCACTTTTAGCCTCTGTTTCTTCAACGACAGGCGCTGGGGCCTCTTTTTTTGCAGGTTTAGCTTTCTTCTTGCTTTCCAGGTCTATCTTTCCTACCATTTTTGGTCCGGCAAGTTCCGCTTTGGCCTTCACCACTTCGCTGGCAGCAGCGCGTTTTTCTCTGACCAGGCGTCTTTCTTCCTGTTCCTGCTCTAATTGTAGTCTTATGGCTTCTTTTTCCTTGCGCTTTTCCTCACCTACTTCTATGGAAGCAACTTTCTTGCTCATATCGGTTTGGAATTCGTCTAAAAGAACCTGATGTACCTCCTCTGATATTTTGGTGGTAGGACGTGCGTCTATAGTATGCCCTTTGGAGGCAAGAAAATCGACCGCCCTATCCAGGGAGATATTAAGTTCTCTTAAAACTTTATTAAGCCTTATTGTTGCATTATCTGCCATAAATACTGTTTGCTCACTTAATTTATTTCGCTAATATATAGCTTAATCTTCAAATTCCGATTTCAGGATCCGAACCACTTCCCTTATGGTCTCCTCCTCCAGATCGGTCCTTTTAATAAGATCATCTACATCTTGTTCCAGAACACTTCTGGCGGTATCAAGACCTATCTTCTTTAATTCTTCGATGACCCAAGCTTCAATTTCATCAGAGAATTCTGTTAATTCCACATCTTCTTCAACACCTTCTCTAAAGACATCGATCTCGTATCCTGTTAGTTGGCCGGCCAGACGAATATTATGGCCGCCCCTTCCAATTGCCTTAGAAACTTCTTCGGGTTTCAGGTATACCTGAGCGGTCATATTCTCATCATTTAGCTTCACGGTAGATACACGTGCCGGACTCAATGCCCTGGTTACCATAAGCTGCGGATTATTTGTCCAGTTGATCACATCTATGTTCTCGTTACCAAGTTCTCTAACTATCCCATGGATCCTGGATCCTTTCATACCAACACAGGCGCCTACCGGATCTATTCGATCATCATAGGTGTCAACAGCTACCTTGGCCTTTTCGCCAGGGATACGAACTGCCTTTTTAATAGTGATAAGTCCGTCGAATACCTCAGGGATCTCCTGGAAGAATAATTGTTCCAAAAAGGCAGGGGAGGTTCTGGACATGATGATCATTGGTTTGTTCCCCTTTAATTCAACACTTTCAATAATACCGCGTACGTTATCTCCTTTTCTAAAGAAATCTGACGGGATCTGTTTGTCTTTTGG
>CAWAEX010000020.1:0-25227 GCA_963781045.1 uncultured Flavobacteriaceae bacterium
AAAACTTGGGCGAGAAGCCTGTGCCGCGTTTTTCGCGGTAAGCCCAAGAGGAGGAGCCATAAAGCAGAGACAAGCTCGCTTTATGGCTATGTAGTGAACGCTAGTTCTACTTCATAGCCATCTAAAATTAAAGCTCATGGAACATTCCATGAGCTTTTTTTGTTGCAAAAGTCTTTCGGAATCATGAGGTATATTGAAGAATGATACTACCGTACTGCGTTTATGTCCTGCAGAGTGAAAAAGACTTATTGCTTTATCACGGTTATACGACTAATCTTGAGCAGAGACTAAAAAACCACAATGCCGGAAAGACAAAGAGTACCTCAAAACGCAGACCGCTTCGACTGATTTTTTGTGAATATTTCCTAAGCCAACAGGATGCACAACGCAGAGAAAAGTACTTTAAAACAAATCAGGGGAAAAGGATGCTTAAACTTATACTTAGGAATACGCTCAGAGTAATACAATACCCAAAATAATTCATAGCTATCCACAATTGGGGTGACTTTATAGTGGGCAAAACTTGGTGGAGAAGTTTATCCCGAAATTTATCGGGAAACTTGCCTGCCGCAGGCAGGCCCAAGAGGAGGAGCATCTTTAGGAATCCAATCTATTCATTTAGGTTGGATTTTTGGTTTAAGTGCTTATAATGTTAGGAATAATCGCATTATATACATTGACTGCACTTTCCAATGTCATAAAAGTCCATGCCTACATCCCAAAGGCTTTATGAGTTGGATAACGAACCGCACCGAAACGACGATTTAGGCGTTTTCTGAACACCTCATAGTATTTGTATCCACCCTGCTCCACTTCGTTGATAAAACCCCAATCTGTCTTGCTTATTTGTGTGAATATGAAGGTCCTAAACTTCCACTATTGTATCAGCTTGGGTTCAAAAATAACCTCGACATTTAAATGTCAATCCTGAGGCAAGGTGGATTATGATTTACAAAATAATTGCTAAATTGATAAACCAACGTCTCATAAAATCTTCTAAAAGCATGTTGTGTACAATACATCATGTTTAATCGCTTAAGTAATGAAACTAAAAGGAAATTTATCAAGTCTTGTTTTGGCAATTTCCATTTTAGTAATTGGATACTTTGGGTATTCACAAGGACATTTAAAGACTCCCGGGTTCAGTTTTGAACGATTTTCAACAGAAGATGGGCTGCCGAGTAGTACAATCCTGGACATAGTGCAGGACCATGAAGGGTATATTTGGTTGGCAACAGAGGATGGACTAGTGCGATATGATGGATACCAGTTTCTAAACTATCGCAGCATTCCGGGGGACACCACTTCCTTATCACGGAACCAGCCTGAAAAACTGTTCGTAGACTTTACGGGGGATATTTGGATCGGGAGCAAATTGGGCATCAATCGTTATAGCCAGGAATGCGCCTGCTTTATCCGTTATACCTCCAATGAATCTGCACCTGATAACCAACAAGCAGGACAGATCAATGCCTATGCTGAAGATCGGGATAACAATCTTTGGATAGGCACCCAGGAAGGAGGATTATTTCGCTATGAGCGGGACAGCGACCTGTTTACCCGTTTTCTGGATAATCCTAATGATCCAAATAACCTTCTGGAGGACGAGGTACGAGTGCTTTTAGTAGATAGAAATAATCATCTTTGGATTGGAACAGGAGAGACGTTTGATGCTTCCATTTCTGGTGGGGGACTCATCCGTTTTGATCTCAACACCGGCGGCAGTAAGCGCTTTTTGCATGATCCGGCTAACCCCAATAGTTTGATCGACAATCGTATTTCTGCATTGCTGGAAGATCGGGAAGGGAAATTATGGATCGGATCTTGCCAAAGCGGACTCCATTACTATGAGCCTAAAAAGGAGGAGTTTATCCGTATGATGCCAGACCCTGCCAATCCTAATACTTTTTATGCACCTCAGGGAAATATGGGTTTATGGTCTTCCTGTCCGCATGTTAAATTCATACATCAAGACGAAAAAGGTGCATATTGGGTAGGGACATATAATGCCGGGATAAACCATTTTGATCCGGTCAGTAAAAAACTAATCCACTATGAACATAATCCTAGCATTCCCGGCAGTCTAGCCTCCAACCAGGTTTGGTCTTTTTTGCAAGATAAACAAGACCGTTTGTGGATAGGTAATCTTCCGGGCGGACTGCATAAGATTGATCCTTCCCTACATAAATTCAAAATAAATATCCATGACGTGGAAGATAATACTAGCTTGTCTTTAGATCATGTTATGGGGATCTATGAAGCCCCCAAGGAGCCAGGAATTGTTTGGGTAGGAACTCGTGGAGGAGGGCTTAATAGGCTAGATACTAAAACAGGACAGTTTCAACACTTTCGTCATGACCCAAACAGTAAGCAAAGCATTGGCAGCGATATTGTTTGGACAACCTATGAAGATAGCAACGGCACATTTTGGGTAGGAACGGAAGCCGGATTGTATACTTTGGACCGGCAGACAGGTGAATTTGCACCATATCAAACTTTAGAAAACAATACCAAAACCGGCATTTCCAATCCGATCATTCGCATGTACGAGGATGGTCATGGTTATTTATGGCTGGGTACATGGAGTGGCGGAATGATTCGTTTGAGCAAGGATAAAAAGACTTTCAAGCGGTATCAATTTTCCGATTCCAGCCCTCAAACATTTTACAATAGCGTTTTTGCAATTCACGAAGATGCAAAGGGCAACCTATGGACAGGCGTATTCCATAATGGACTGTTCGAATACGATGCGCAAAAGGACACTTTCATTCCCCACCTCGAAACGTATGGAGCAACAAGCATTCAGGAAGATAGTACCGGTTTATTTTGGGTAGGAACTGTAGATAGCGGAATACTGCATTATAATCCGACTGATGGTACCTACCGGCAGTACAGGGCGGCGAATGGATTACCGAGTGATGCCGTATTCGGTGTTCTTACCGATGAAAAAGAAACTATATGGGTTTCTACAGGTAATGGTATTGCCAGGTTTGAACCTATATCCAAACGCTTCATATCATATGATGCTTCGGATGGCCTGTCCTTTACCAGTTTTGGTCATACCAGTGCATTTAAAAGTATGGACGGACAATTATATTTCGGAGGTATTGGCGGTTTGGTTTCTTTTGACCCAACTCAGGTAGAAGGGAATCCCTATCCTCCGGATGTCGTTCTGAGCGACCTTCAGATAGCAGGGCAAGCATTCGATTTTAAAAGGTATAAAAATAATCCTACTGCGCCAATTTCCTTATCCCACCGACAAAATGATCTGACCTTTAATTACATAGGTCTCCATTTTACAGACCCTACTAAGAATCGCTATAAATATCGGATGCTGCCGTACGATTCAGATTGGATAGATGCCGGCACCCAACGAACGGCCCGTTATACGAACCTCGATCCAGGCGAATACAGTTTTCAGGTGATTGCCAGCAGTAGCGACGGCCTTTGGAACGAAGAAGGCGCCTCCATTCAATTTAACATAAGTTCTCCCTGGTGGACTAGATGGTGGGCAATTGCTTTGTATGTATTGATAGCTTTGATGCTTTTATATTCATTTTATCATTTCCAGTTAAACCGTAAACTGGAAAAGGCGGAAGCACTGCGGCTTAAAGATTTGAACAATGCAAAAAATAGATTATTTACCAATATTACGCACGAATTTCGCACCCCACTTACCGTTATTTCCGGAATGTCTGAACAGATTAAGGAGAACCCGGATGAATGGCTTGATAAAGGGTTGACCATCATTGACCGTAATAGTACCCGATTAAACACTTTGGTAAATCAAATGCTCGATCTTAGTAAATTGGAAAGCGGAAAATTAAAGCTAGATCTGGTGCAATCCGATATCATACCCTTTGTGAAATACCTTTGCGAAAGTTTTAACTCCACCACAGAGGCCGCAGAAATAAAGCTTACCGTATATGCCGAAATAGATGAATTGGTAATGGACTTTGATTCCTCAAAGTTGACCACCGTGATAATTAATTTACTCTCAAATGCGATAAAGTTCACACCTGCTGGAGGAAAAATAATTGTACATTTTAATAGATTAGGAGAAGAACACAAATCCTATTTTTCTATTAAGGTGAAAGATAATGGCTCCGGCATGGCAGAGGATGAACTGGACAATATTTTCGACCGTTTCTACCAGGTGGATGATTCCTCAACCCGGTTTGGAGAAGGCACGGGTATAGGACTGGCATTGACCAAAGAGTTGGTGGAGTTGATGGGGGGTAGCATTCAGGTAAAAAGCAAATTAGGCAAGGGAAGCGAATTTGAAGTACAAATCCCAATTGCCAGGAATGCGGTGATCACCAGGGATGTTTCCTTGCCCTATAAACCTCATATAGGTGAATTGAATGAATCCGATACAACCCTTTTTGAAGCATCAGATGAAAATTCAGAAAAGCCACTCGCGCTTGTTATAGAGGACAATAAAGATGTAGCCCAGTATTTAAAGATATGTCTTAAAGAAAAGTATGACGTACTATATGCCAGTGATGGGATTGCAGGACTTGAAATGGCATACGAAAGAATACCCGATGTTGTTATTTCTGATGTCATGATGCCGGGTAAGGATGGTTTTGAAGTCTGTTCGATACTAAAGAACGACGAGCGGACAGACCATATTCCCGTTATCCTGCTTACTGCAAAGTCTACTTTGCAGGATCGCATAAGCGGCCTTTCACATGGGGCAGATGCCTATTTGACCAAGCCTTTCAATAAGGCTGAACTATTCACAAGACTAAACCAGTTAATGTTATTGCGAGAAAAAATGATCAATCGGATCCAAAAAGATTCCTATACGCAGTTGTTAAAAAAACAACTTGAAGGTGCGGAAGCCCGATTCTTGAATAAAACAGTAAAGCAGATTCATGACCAAATAAGCGATCATTCCTTTGGAGGGGCACAATTGGCCTCTAGTTTGCAGTTCAGTGAATCACAGGTATACCGGAAACTAAAGGCCATAACTGGCAAATCTACAGCCTTGTTTATTCGTTCAGTCAGATTACAACGAGCTAAGGAGTTAATTCTGACCACTGATCTTACCATTTCAGAGATCTCCTATGACGTTGGCTTTAATGATCCCTCCTGGTTTAGCCGAGTTTTTAAGGAGGAATTTGGTTGCCCGCCCAGTGACTTACATTAATAATTAGACAAGCAATATTATACAATTCTTCATTGCATAATTTTGCAATAATGGTACAAGCATTTTCTTCTCAATGCATAGGTACTCCTAGTAATTGAAAAAATAGTACAAGTCCATACATCGGTTTATAAATACTTTTAGATAGGTCAGAATTATGATAAATAATTAGCTGTTACGAATCATTAATCTAAAATTAGAAAATCATGAAAAACGTATTATTAGCGGCAACATTAATTGCGCTTACATTCCTATCTTGCTCTAAGGATGACACGTCACCAGATACCGTTCCTCCACCAGATACCACTATTTATGAAGGAACATGGAGCGGAACATTTTCTGGAGGTTCCTCGGGAACGTGGACTTGGAATGTCACGGGGACGGGCACTTATACTGGAACGGTTACAGTTGGAAATGGTGATATACATACTGAGTCTGGCTCTGTAACTGCGAGTGGAGTTGTTAACGGCAGTATTTCTAATGGAGGAAGCGGAACTGGTCAATTTAACGCAGCAGGCGATACTTATACAGGGACTTGGAAAAATAATGACCAAAATAACCCATTAAATGGCACTTCTATGGGAACAAAAGACTAATATGGATATTCTAATACTAAAGTTGAAAGAGAATTGAATTTATATCATGACAGGTTTCTGAAAGGAAACTTAAATTCACAGTAGCCGCTTTAATAAGCTATCTACAACGCAACAGTTCCTCTTACACACACCTCCGAAATACTGATTTTCATTCATTTGGTGTATTTCATTGGCGAACCTATGATCCTAGTTAATAAGGAACATATACTTGAAACAACTTTTGTTTCTTGACTCCCCCCTTTTTTAAGCAATCTTAATATTAAAATCATGAAAACAGCAATGAAATATGCACTAGCCATTGGAATGCTACTTTTTATAACAGCATGTTCAGACGATGATGACCCGGTGGTGGTTGAAGCAGAAGCGGTTGATTTGATCAACGATACCTTTCCCGAATATCAAGCCGAGATACAAGAGACATTGGACGAATTATTCAAGAGCATTCAGGATAAAGATGCGGACAAGCTTATTTCCTTCCATGTTTATGGCCCAAAATTCACAGAATTTATCAATGGTGGTTATAGAGTAGGCTCCGCTGAAAACGAAGCGGCTGAAAGAGGGTTGGTCGACGCTATATCTGGATTTGAATATGAACTGGGCGATTTAAAAATTGACGTGTATGGAGAAGTTGCCAAGGTAACTTTTCATGCAGATTTTAGACCTGTTATAGGCGGTGAAACGTATCAGAGTTTTTCTCAAATCACATTGTTGTTCGTAAGGATTGATGGTGACTGGAAAATAACCCATGAGCACAATTCACCTCTTATTACTGAAGAAGGGGGTAAGTCGATTTTGTAATAAGGTGCAAATAGTCTAATTAAACTGTATTTAGGCTGTGAATGCAGTGCAACATTCACGTAAAATTGGACTTGTTCAGCTATAAATAAGAAACACGATCCTTAATAAATAAGGAACATCTACCTGGGACATAATTAAAAAAACCCCATACATTTGAAAGCAGACCTAATAAAAACCGAAGCGAATAGCTTCGGTTTTTTGTCATGCGGTAGTTTCCAAGGATGCTTTAAAAGAAAAAGCAGTTTTAACCCCTTTAATATCCCTAATTGCATAAATCCCTTCCTTTTTTTCCACATGCATCTATATATCTTGGGAAATAATCTTTAACTTGGTATCTTAATCAACTAATTTAAAAACTATACACAATGAAGTTAATAACCAGCGAAATAAACCTTTATTGGGTTCACTTTCAATCAGGGGGGTCCGATCAGAGTAAAGTATACCCGCGTGCCCTAGTAAAATGTTATCATGACGATGATTTTGTATTGCAGATAAACTTCTATCCTGACGGGAAAAGCGTGCCCGTAAATTCTTATGATAAAAGGAATAAATTGGTGTACTTACGCTATCCTTTGTCTATGTATCCCAGTGTAATAGACCTTTTGAGGCATGAAAAACCTATTTATTTCAGTTATTCTGAAAGCCTAAAAATAGGCCATGTTAGAACCGGGAAAGAACCAATTGGCGAAGGGAATATAGACGCTGATTTTTAAGGCACTGATTTCTTAGGGTATTCCCGAGAATAATTTTCGAAAATAAAAGAGTACACTCATACTTAGCCATCCACGAAAGTAGATGGCTTTTTTCATCTTCCATATGTGTTTTGTACATTGAGACAGGATAATTACTTCATCAATAAAAGGGAACAAAGTACCGGATAAAGGGAAAAATAATAAAATGAGATATACACTTTTACTCCTGTTTGCTTTGGTGGTAGGTAACACCTATGCTCAGGTAGATCCAACTTCTGGACTTTTTATCAGCTTACAAAAGGTGGACAGTACTTTATTTGAAAAGGGATTTAATCAATGTGATAGTATATCCCTTGAAATATTGATCTCGAAGGAGTTAAGATTCTATCATGATCAAAGTGGGATACAAGACAGGAAGAAATTTTTTGAAAACGTTGCAAAATACATTTGCTCCAATCCTCAACAAAAGCCTATCAGGAAGTTAGAAGAAGGGAGTCTGGTTGTTTTCCCGCTGTATAATAATGAAATTCTTTATGGGGCCATTCAGCACGGGGTGCATCATTTCTATATCAGAGAAGAAGGACAAGAAGACAGATTGACGAGTACTGCCAAATTTACACACGTATGGATTTTAGAGGATGACTCCTTTAAACTAAGAGAGGCATTGAGCTATGATCATCAGGAACCCAGACCTTAGTTTTTCTTTATACCACTGTAAACTAAATAATTAAGCTTACTAATATACAGGAAGATTTCGTAATTTGACAATAGGTTCCGTCCAAAGTGTAAGTGGGCAGATGTTTATCAACCTAAGGAGGCATATCTAGTACTGGCACATGTATCAAAAGTTTCGTTATGCATATCAGATTCACTTTAGTGATTATTATTCTAATCTGTATTGGCTGTAATAGGAATGCAGAAAAAGTTGCTGGAGATATAGAAAGCACCACTTCCGAAGTAAAATTTGACAAAATAAAGTGGCTTACCAAAGAAGATACTATCTTCCCTTACAGAGAGCAAATGCTTCATGATATCGTTTATAACGATTCAATAAGAAAGCTCACGAAAGATGAATTACTAGAACTACTTGGGAAACCAGACCGCAGTAATGAAGGCCACCTTTATTATATGATATCCCAGAAAAAACTTGGATTCTGGCCCATAAAAACTAAGACACTCGTAATTAAACTCACCGAGGACAATACGATCGACTGGATCAAAATTCATGAATAGGAAGTTTGAAATTTGAATAACTAAAAAAAAGCAGCGCATGAAAACAATGACTTGTAAGGACATGGGAGGGGCATGTGACCATAAATTTAATGCCAATTCATTCGAAGAAATTGCCGAAATGAGCAAGAAACATGGGATGGAAATGTTTCAAAAAGGAGATAAAGCACATCTTAAAGCCATGCTAAAAATGCGTGAACTGATGAAATCCCCAGACGATATGCAGGCGTGGTTCGATACCAAACGAAAGAAATTTGAGGCCCTGCCTTAAAGAAATAACATAAATCCAAACTCAACCACCAAGTACCAACATCTTTTTGAAGACTGGGAATAGTGGTTTTTTATTGTCCTTTATATAGGCAGGTAATGTCAATTATGTGCTACCTTTATAAGAGAGTATTAAATAATTAATCAATTGTAAACCAAAATTTTTAGTAGTATGAAAAAAGTATTTATTTTTTTGGCTATAGCGGGGATCGCTTTTAGTTGTAAACAACAACAGCCAGCAGAAGAAATGGTCATGGAGGTAATGACAGACCCTAACATGGAAACCTTCGAAAAGAACGTGGAAACGGTCAAAGCAACTATGGCTGCTTTTTGTGCCAAAGATTATGACAAAATGAGCTCCTATTTGACCGATGATTTTATTTGGTCACCTCCCAGTGTAGGTCAGGACTCGCTTCCCAAAGCAGAGTATGAAAAAGCAATGAAAGGTTTTATGGAGGCCTATAATGACATTACACTAACAGAAGCTTTGTATTATGCAGGGCTCGATGAAGATCAGAAACCCAATGGAGATGTGCGTGTTTACGGATTGTGGAAGTCTAAACATGCGTCTTCGGGTAAAGATTCTATGCTCAAATATTACGGAGTGATGTTCTTTAATGAGGAAGGCAAAATTGTACATACTGCAGAGTGGTATGATACAGCAGATCTAATGAAAGAATTTTAAATTCCTATACATTGGTCCAAGAAAGAAAGGAGCTGCCATTGGCAGCTCTTTTCCATTTAGGTAAGTTTCTTAATCTATTCCCTGCCCCAGAATATAGGGTGCTCCCATAGCTTTTAATTCTTTTTCCAGTTGAGGGATGGTCGTATTTCCTATAGTGCTGATCTCCGTATATAATGAAGCTATCATAGTCCTGGCAATCTCCAGATTTTGCATATGCAACGATGTTGGACCATAGGTAGTAGACAAGCCACGCCGGGCAACACTTAAATGATCTCCGGCATTGGGAGGATTGCGTTCCCCTATCTCATCCCGGGATTTATTCCCTTCAAGCTTTTCTTCAAAAGAAAATAATTGCTGCTTAAGGTCGTGTAGCCTGGTTGCCATATTCCCTGGTGCTGCAGGGGTCCTGCTCAATGCGACTTGCATGGCCTTTACCTTATCCATGCTGATATTCAGGACATCTGAAATTTTCCTTTCCTGTGTTGCTACTTCGTTATATGCACTGATATAGGTATTGTACTCTTCATACGAGACTCCTTTTAAAGTGCTTTCAAATAAAGGTGTTACCTTAAAACCAATGGGTCCATCTAGTTGAGTTACTACGCCGTCTACTTCTTTGGAAAGGGTAGCTGTATAGGTGCCCGGCATAGCCATAGGACCAGAATTCCACCGGGAGTTTCCTCCACCACCTCCCTGCCCGGGTCTAATAGCTCTGGTGCTTGGATGTCTCAGATCCCAGGCAACTCTGTTCAGACCTTTTTTTGTGCTTCCTTCCACATTTCTAATCACATTATTATTTGCATCCTTAATGGTGATCCAGATCTTAGGATCTTGCTGTCTGCGTTCCTCTTCCAGGGCATCCCAACCTGCGAAAGGGATGGAGGCATTTCTTTTCTCCAGTGCTTTTTCGTTCTCTTTTCTAGCCTTTGATTTTGTGCTCATTTCATTGGCCAAAGAATAGGTAAAAAGGGCGCCAAAATCCGGATTTTTTGCAAAGTAATAATCAGCCCCTGTGTTACCTACCATATTTTTAGGCACATACCAGTCGGCCTCTCTGCTAGAATACAAACTTCCTTCCTTGTTCAAGGTGGCCTCGGTCATTTCACGCAGTGAACTATAGTCATCCAGGACAAAAAAGCCACGACCAAAGGAAGCCCCCACAAGGTCATTTTCCTCTTTCTGGATCACCAGGTCGCGAAATGAGATGGTGGGTGCTCCGGGAACCTTGTGCCAGTTTACCCCGCCATTCATAGTAGTAAAGATCCCTTTTTCGGTACCGGCAAATAGTAGATTCTTGTTAACATGGTCTTGTACCAGGCGCCAAATAATGGTATTCGCAGGAAGATCTCCCTTAATAGAACGCCAGCTAACCCCTTTATCAGAACTTTTAAATAAATAGGTAGAAAAATCTCCTTCTTTGTGGTTATCCAAGGCAACATAGACCGTATTTTCATCAAATAGATCGGCTTTAATGTCGTTGACAAAAGAGCGCGATGGCAGACCCATACTTGTAACGGCGATCCTGCGCCAATTGCCACCATCGTCCGTACTCACCTGAATATATCCATCATCCGTACCCGCGTATAAAACACCAGCCTTTACAGGCGATTCTGAGAGAGAGGTGATCGTGTTATAGTTAGACATGGCACCCACATCCCAGGCATTGTCCCAGCTTTGTTGTTTCCCCATGATAGGGAGGGTGATACGTTCTTCGTTTCGGGTAAGATCGCCTGAAATGGATGTCCAGCTATTGCCTCTGTCTTCCGATTTCCATACCCGGTAAGAGGCAAAATATAATCTGGAAGCTTTATGTGGACTTACTAAGATTGGAGCATCCCAATTAAAACGTTCAAATGGTTCCCCGGCCCTTGGTTGAGGCTGAATAAATACACGATCTCCTGTTATCAGGTCTACACGATGTAAGCCACCCTGTTGGGTTTCCGCGTAAATGATATGATTGTACTCCGGATCGGTGGCCGATTGATGCCCGTCTGCTCCTAAGGTCTTATACCAATGTGCATTTCGTATTCCTTGTTGTTCATCGGTACGCGAAGGGCCTCCGGCAGATCCGTTGTCCTGGGTACCACCAAAGATGTGGTAAAAAGGCTTTTGATTATTCACTGCCACCTTATAAAATTGAGTAAGCGGCAAATTCTTAAAATATCGCCATGTTTGAGCGAGATCAAAGCTTTCGTAAATACCGGCATCTGTTCCAATTAAAAGATAATCAGGGTCGTCTGCCCGGAAAGCAATGGCGTGGTTATCAGAATGCTTGTCTTCTTCCTGTAATTGTGCAAAGGTCTTCCCACCATCATTTGATGTAAGTATCCGAACATTCATCAGATATAAACGGTCAAAGGCATGCGGACTTGCAAACAATTCCTGATAGTAATGTGGTCCTGTACCTCCGGAAACGGTGTCCGACATTTTTTTCCAGGAAGAACCCCTGTCCTCGGAGCGGTAGACCGCACCTTTAGTTCTGTCTAATTCAATTGCGGCATACAGCACATCTGGTTGTTGTGGCGAAATGGCGATCCCAATTTTACCCATATTAGATTTGGGTAAGCCTGTACTTAGTTTTTCCCAGGTTTCACCTCCGTCTTCTGAACGGTGCAAACCAGAATCTGGTCCACCACCCATTAGGGCAGCTACAGTACGGTGTCTTTGCCAGGTGGCAGCATATAATCTGTCCGGGTTTCTTGGATCCATCATTATATCCGTAACGCCGGTCCATTCATTACCTTTTAATACATTTTTCCAACTTTTTCCTCCATCAATGGATTTGAATAAGCCACGCTCTCCACCTTTATTCCAAAGCGGTCCCTGGGAGGCAACCCAGATAACATCGGGATTTGTAGGATGTACTATTATTTCGGAAATGTGTTCTGAGGCTTTCAACCCCATATTTTCCCAACTATTACCTCCATCTTTACTTCTATAGACACCATCGCCATATGCCACGTGCCTACCTCCTACATTTTCGCCGGTTCCTACCCAAATGGTAGAAGGGTTATTGGGATCTATGGTAAGGCAGCCTATGGAATAGGAGACTTCCTTGTCAAATAATGGGGTCCAGGTAGTACCTGAGTTCTCTGTTTTCCATACACCGCCAGAGCCTACAGCCACGTACCATGTGCTAGGATCATCCGGATGTATCACAATATCTGCAATACGACCTGATAAGAACGCTGGACCTACATTTCGTAATTGAAGTCCGGCTAGTGAGAGTTTGTCTTCTTTGACCATAGTAGCTGAACTACTATTGCGGTTACGCTGCGAAAATCCTATGGTAGTAATAGTACAAAGGAGTGCGAGTAATAAAACCTTTTTCATGTAAGTGAATTTTAAGTTAACGGTGCTATCCAAAATTCCGGACTCCCCAAAATACGATATTTCTTATAAATTTTATGATGTTTCTAAAGAGCAAAAAAATGAGGATGGATGCCTAAACAGAATTTGTGTTCCTTATATCGATACCTTCTATGGTAAGCCGACAATATTGCATACATTTAATACTCCAAAATTAGATGGTTATGGGAACACTCTATAAGAAATTGGGCTGTGCTTTATTGTTGATACTAAGTTTGTGGTATCAAGGAATACATGCTCAAACAGAACTTAAATTCAATGCGGCCTCGGCCTTAATTCTTATTCCCAATGTTGGGATAGAGGTGCCAATTTCAAACCGATTCAGTTTCCAACTAGACTTGTCGGGTTCTTTCTGGGATTCCTTTGATGGCAAACCATTGCAGTTTACCCAGGCGTTCGGGGAGGTACGTTATTATGGCAAGGATAGGATAGAAGGTTTCTTTTTTGGGGGCAATGTGGGGTTTGGGATGTTTAATCTAACCAAATATGGCTATGATTCGGATACCTACCAATCTGGTCGCAATTATTATATAGGGGCAAGTATTGGCTATAAGAAGTCCCTTTCTGACAGATTGGCCCTCGAACTCTTTTTAGGTGGTGGCACTTCCCAGGCCACATACAGGGCATATAGCCAGGAGACCAGAATGCGTGTAGATATACCCCTGGATGAGGACCGAAATTTTAATAAAAGTGGGGAATGGATCCCGTATCGCGGTGGACTTATGCTCGTCTATAGACTCCTTTGAGATCTGTCTATGTATGAAAATTGTATCAAACGAATGAAAAGCAGGCGATACATTGAGAATTTGATAAAATATCCTGAATTAGGTAAAAAGCTTCTTGAAAAGTATTCCTAAATTTGCGTCCCGCTAACTGGCCTCATAGCCTGCCTGCCGGCAGGCAGGTTCAACGGATAGCCCCGATAGCTATCGGGGGAAGTTTCCTGATTAAAGCAATTTTACCATGTTTTATGTCTATGTTATTCAGTCAAAACTAGATCAAAGTTTTTACATAGGCAGGACATCGAATTTGGAAGAAAGGCTGCAATACCACAATACACCGGAGTTAAATGTGGGAATTACCAAAAGAAAAATTCCATGGATTTACTACTTTGTTATGGAGGTGCCAAACGCAAGGATTGCAGGAGCAATAGAAAATCATATCAAACGAATGAAAAGCAGGCGATACATTGAGAATTTGATAAAATATCCAGAATTAGGTAAAAAGCTTCTTGAAAAGTATTCCTAAATTTGCGTCCCGCTAACTGGCCTCATAGTTCAACGGATAGAATAGAAGTTTCCTAAACTTTAGATCCAGGTTCGATTCCTGGTGAGGCTACAAAGTAGATTAGATCCAGGTTCTCCCGATAGCTATCGGGACTGGTGAGGCAACAAAAGAATAAAACCGGGGAATCATCATGAAAAAGTCAACCAAAAAGGAAGTGTTTATAGAGGGAGCAATAACGCCTGAATTTATCGCCAATTCAATTGCCAAACACCAATCCAAGACCCAGATCGGTGCCCATGACATTTTTTTAGGGCAAGTAAGGGCAGACACCCTGGAAGGAAAACACGTAAAAGCAATAGATTATACCGCCTATGATTCCATGGCCAATGAGAAGTTCCACGAGATAAGGGAGGCCACTTTTGGCAAATTTGAATTGAGTTGTATGCATATTTATCATAGTTTAGGAAGGGTAAATGTGGGCGAAATTTGTTTGTTTGTATTTGTTTCCGCTCCCCATAGAAAAGAGGTCTTTGAAGCACTTCATTATGTAGTGGAAGAAATAAAATCACAAGTGCCTATCTTCGGAAAAGAGGTATTCGATGATGCTACTTCCCAATGGAAAACAAATAAATAAAGATGGTAGACATAACTCATAAAAAGAACACTTTAAGGACAGCTGTAGCTCAGGCAATCGTTGAGGTAAGTTCAGCAGAAACCATTAAAGCGATCAAAGCATTAAAAGTCCCTAAAGGAGATGTTTTTGCCATGAGCAAGGCTGCCGGGTTACTCGGGGTAAAGAAAACAGCAGACCTATTACCAGATTGTCATCCACTTCCCATTGAGTACACCGATATCAGTTATGAAATAGACGGACTTCAGATAAAAATCCAGGTTACGGTTAAGACCAATTATAAGACCGGGGTTGAGGTAGAGGCCATGCATGGCGCCAGTGTAGTGGCATTAAATATGTATGATATGCTGAAACCTATAGACAAAGGGGTTGAAATATCCCGAATAAAGCTTCTTAAAAAAACAGGAGGAAAATCAGACATCGATAATTCCTAGTATTCCTTATTCCCTTCGTGCCCAAATTTCATACATAGGTTCACCTCTGCTATTTAGCCCTGTATGGTTCCAATCTTTTCCCTTTAGCTCATAGTTAAAATCTAGTACAGCACCTACCCGGGAGTTGTCTCTTGAAAAATAGAGGATGGTTTCAGAATATGTACCGTCATTGGCAGTATATCGTCCGCCTCCTGTACCGGAGAACTTCATGGTTTCTGTATTATAGGCGATCCATTGAAAGTGGCCGTCTTGAAGATATTTTAAAGTCTTCCTGGGACTTTCATTGCCTCTTCGTTCCTGTCCTGTATCCGGTCCTCTGGTTGCAAAGAGCCAGGTACCATCCAGATCCTGATTTTCCCCTTGAGCTGGGATAAGCGCCACTGTTTCCGGGGTGCTGAGGACCAAGGTGTCGCCGTACATACTATAGCCATAGCGCGTCTGACTAATAGAATCATTTTCATAATTGGAATTAAATTCTAGATCCACAACAAGAGAATCTGCCGTGGTGGTGTAATATCCACCGGTAGTAGAGATAAATCCAACATCTTTCCCAAAAGGAGTATACTTAGAATGAATAAAATAATTTGTATTGATTTTGACCTCGTGAAACACACTGGATTTATCCGCATCTGCTCCAAGATATACTCCCGGCGCTGGCTGGGCCCACATGTAACAAGCACAAAACAATACTACTAACGTATTTAAAAAACCAAATAGTAATCTTTTCATAGCGATTTTCTTAAAGTACTAAGATACAAATAGATGAGCTTTTTTTACCGGTAAACTTCCCTTTGTAATAGCTATTTTATAGTACAATTCGATAAATCTATTATTTGCTTTGTAAAATTGCTTTAAAAACCTTGATTTTTACTTTTTTTTGATTTCATTTACACCATGGGAAATGATAGTAAATTTCGGACATACATATAACTTATATCGCACTAAAAAGCCATAACAAAACTTTGTGATATCCACACCAGCACTTAATGAATATTAAATACATTGATCTTATAGATCAAACCTATTATTTTCCTCAGGAGGAGTTTACTCTGGATGAGGACAGACTGCGTTTTCACGACATTCCACTGATGTCCCTTGTAGAACAATACGGTTCTCCCTTGAAGTTTACTTATTTGCCGAAGATCTCAAAAAATATCAATCGGGCAAAAGAGTGGTTCGCCAAGGCCATAGAACGGCATAATTACAAAGGAAAGTACATTTATTGTTATTGTACCAAAAGCTCACACTTTGAATATGTGTTGCATGAGGCCCTTAAGAACGATATTCATATTGAGACATCCTCGGCCTTTGATATCAATATTGTACAGCAACTAAAGAAGGAAGGAAAGATCAAGGATAATACATATGTGATCTGCAATGGTTTTAAAAGAGATCTTTATATTCAGAATATTGCTGATCTTATAAACAAGGGCCATCAGAATTGCATTCCTATCATTGACAATTATGAGGAGATCGATCTCTTAAGTGAGGCCATAGACGAACCTTTTAAAATAGGGATCAGAATTGCTTCTGAAGAAGAACCGAAGTTTGAATTTTATACTTCAAGATTGGGAATCGGATATAGAAATATCGTTCCTTTCTATGAGAACCAGATCCGGGATAATGAAAAGGTGGAATTAAAAATGCTCCACTTCTTTATCAATACCGGAATACGAGACAATGCCTATTATTGGAATGAACTCGTAAAGTGTCTCAAAGTCTATGTGCGTTTGAGAAAACTCTGCCCTTCCCTGGATAGTTTAAATATTGGAGGAGGTTTCCCTACCAAGAACTCCCTGGCATTCGATTATGATTATGAGTACATGATAGACGAGATCATTAACCAGATCAATACAAGTTGTAAGGAGGCAGATATTCCTGTACCCAATATCTTTACGGAGTTTGGTAGCTTTACGGTTGGAGAGAGTGGAGGCGCTATTTATGAAGTGCTTTATCAAAAACAACAGAACGATCGGGAAAAATGGAATATGATCGACTCTTCTTTTATTACGACATTACCAGATTCCTGGGCCATCAATAAACGTTTTATTATGCTGCCCATCAATCGGTGGAACGACGAGTACGAACGCGTATTACTTGGAGGACTTACATGTGACAGCGATGATTACTACAACAGTATTCAGGATATGAATGCGATTTATTTACCTAAATTTAAAAAGGAAAAACCACTGTATATCGGCTTTTTTAATACCGGAGCTTATCAGGAATCTATAGGCGGTTTTGGGGGACTGCAACATTGCCTTATTCCAACACCAAAGCATTTATTAATAGATAGGGATAAGGACGGAAAATTGGTGATAAAACTATTTAGTGAACAACAAAAAGCATCGGAAATGCTTAAAATTTTAGGATATGAAGACAACTAAGAATTACGCCGGAATTCCGGATGAATTCGCACAACTTGATAAATCAAAAGTGGTTCTTATCCCCGTTCCGTATGACGGTACAAGCACCTGGGGGAAAGGAGCGGAAAAGGGTCCTGAGGCGCTACTGGAAGCCTCAGAGAATATGGAGTTATACGACATAGAAACAGACACCGAAGTTTACAAACAAGGGGTTTATGTTGCTGAAGAGGTAGCAGAGTTATCATCTCCGGAAGCCATGGTCAACAGCGTACACAATAGAACAAAAGACTATATCAAAAGGAACAAATTTGTTACCCTCGTAGGTGGGGAACACTCTCTTTCTATTGGATCTATCCGGGCCTTCAACGAGTGCTTTGACAATCTTACGGTGCTGCATATTGATGCTCATGCAGATCTAAGGGAGTCTTATGACGGCACCCCATACAATCATGCCTGTGCAGTGTATGAGGCTAGTCAGAACACCAACCTGGTGCAGGTAGGGATAAGAAGTATGGATGCTATTGAAATGACCTTGATGGACACGGAAAAGACCTTTTTTGCTCATGAAATGGTAGATGATGAATACTGGATGGATAAGGTAGTTGAATTGCTGACAGATAATGTCTTTATCACCTTTGACCTGGACGCTTTGGACCCTTCCATCTTACCTTCTACAGGGACCCCGGAACCGGGTGGCCTTTTATGGTACGAAACCCTGGAATTTTTAAAACAGGTCTTTGAAGAGAAAAATGTAGTGGGATTCGACCTGGTAGAGCTGTGTCCCAATGAACAAGACAGATCATCCAATTTTCTGGCTGCGAAGTTGTATTACAAAATGCTTAGTTATAAATTCATGAATGAAGATGTAGAGGAGGAATATGACAATACCTACGACTTGACGAATAGCGCTGGAAATAGTTCAGCTTCTAAATTTGATGACGAAAATGAATAAAGGACCCATTTCGGATTTTATTTCAAAATACTATCTTCATTTTAATGCCGCCGCATTAGTAGATGCAGCCAAAGGATATGAACAACAGCTAGACAATGGAGCTAAGATGTTGGTGTCTCTTGCAGGTGCCATGAGTACAGCGGAATTGGGAAAGATCTTTGCCGAAATGATCCGCCAAGATAAGGTGCATATTATTTCATGCACCGGAGCCAATCTGGAGGAAGATATCATGAACCTGGTGGCACATTCACACTATAAACGTGTACCAAATTATCGTGATCTAACCCCTCAGGAAGAGTGGGGACTGTTAGAAAAGGGTCTAAACAGGGTAACAGATACCTGTATCCCGGAGGAGGAAGCCTTTAGAAGGTTACAACAGCATATTCATACACTTTGGAAGGAAGCTGAAGCTGCCGGGAAACGCTATCTCCCGCACGAATATATGTATCAGATGCTACTTTCGGGTGTGCTGGAGGAACATTATGAAATAGATCTTAAAGATTCATGGATGTATGCGGCTGCAGAGAAGAACCTGCCTATTGTTTGCCCGGGATGGGAAGACAGTACCATGGGGAATATTTTTGCCTCCTATGTCCTCAAAGGAGAGTTACAAGCCTCTACGATAAAATCAGGGATCGAATATATGACCTTCCTGGCAGATTGGTATACTGAGAATTCCTCAAAAGGTATTGGCTTTTTTCAGATCGGAGGGGGAATAGCTGGTGATTTTCCTATTTGTGTGGTGCCCATGCTCTATCAGGATATGGAAAGAACAGATACACCCTTTTGGAGCTATTTCTGCCAAATTAGCGACAGTACTACAAGTTATGGCAGTTATTCCGGTGCCGTGCCTAACGAAAAGATCACCTGGGGTAAATTGGGAATTGAGACCCCAAAATTTATAATTGAGAGTGATGCAACTATTGTTGCACCTTTAATTTTTGCTTATCTTTTAGACATGTAATTATGGATAATTTAAAAAGAGTAATCGTAGATTTCAAAAAACTGACACCAGAGGTGTTAAAGCTTTTGGTGGAAAGATATCCGGACGGATATGATGATGCTCACATAATCACTTTCAAGAATGCAAGTGGGGAACGTATTGAGGCTGTGGAGGTTATTACACACGATACCAAATACCTGGTAAAGATCAGTGCAAAACTGGAGGTCACTATGGCCAATTATGATGAAGATGATTACGAGGATTTTGAGGATGATGATCCGGAAGCGATTCCAGATGTAGAGATCAAGGATGAAGATGATGATGACAACGATGATTAGACATATCAAGTAAAATTATATGAAACACAGCGCTTTTCACCTAGCCTTACCTTGCTACAGTGTTACCAAGACTAAAAATTTCTATATAGACATCATTGGCGCTAAGGTAGGGCGTCATTCCACCCAATGGGTAGACATCGACCTGTTTGGAAATCAGATAACCTTTACCAAGTCGGGTGAATTTTCTTTTAGTTACAAGTCCTATAAATTTGGAGATACAATACTGCCCTCATTTCATTTTGGAGTTATTCTCGATGAGAAAACCTGGGACATTACCTTTAATCGACTCTCCGATAAAAGAGAAGAACCTACCGTAGCGACTACTTTTTTAAAGGATAAGAAAGGGGAACATACCTCTTTCTTCGTGGAAGATCCCAACGGTTATGTGGTGGAATTCAAAAAATTTAAAGAAACTCAGCAAGTGTTTGCAACTTAAAAGAATATAGTTACAGATCTCCGTTAAAAAAGGCAACTACTTATATTGCTGTTATATCCCTGAAGAAAATGCTAAAGATCATAGGTAGTGTTGAGCGTTGTGCCCTTAATGAACTGGGGATCTCCAAAATTGACGCCCGCATTGATACCGGTGCAAAATCGTCCTCCTTACAGGCCACCAACATTGTGGCCTTTAAAAAGAAAAAGGAAAAATGGGTGAGATTTGAAGTTAATTATATTTTAGACGGCAATCCTATTTCAATAATATGTGAAACACCTGTGCTGACCAGAAGAAGAGTAAAAACCTCAAATGAAAATTCCGAAAAACGACTTATGATTAAAACGGCAATGACCATAGGGGACATCACCTATGATATTGAGCTCAACCTAGCAAACAGAGAAAGCATGGAGTATCAGATGCTTCTAGGTAGGGAGGCCCTTAACGGCCGCTTTCTGATAAATCCTTCAGAATCCTTCCTGCTTAGATACTAGACGTTAATTAAAGTAGATCACAACTATCTTAGCTGAGGTTTTCCAACATTTCCGTGGTAGTTCGCTTCAGATCAAATTCTGGTTTCCATCCCCAATCCTTTCTGGCCTGCGAATCATCTATGCTGCACGGCCATGAATCGGCTATAGCCTGCCTGAAATCGGGATCGTATGAGATGGTAAACGAAGGTAACACCGCCTGAATACTTTTAGCGATCTCTTCGGGCGCAAAGCTCATAGCTCCCAAATTGTATGAAGATCGTATAGAAAGTTTAGAACCATCACTTTCCATTAATTCAATCGCAGCCCTTATGGCATCATCCATGAACATCATGGGTAATTTGGTGCCTTTATTGAGAAAACTGGTGTAGCTCCCTTTATTTATCGCATGGACATATATTTCAATGGCGTAATCTGTAGTGCCCCCACCAGGTTGGGTTTTCCAACTAATAAGCCCCGGAAACCGAACACTGCGTACATCAACGCCATACTTGGCATGATAATATGAACACCAGCGTTCCCCTGTTTGCTTACTAATGCCATACACCGTGCTTGGTTCCATTAAGGTATGCTGCGGTGTTTTTTCCTTTGGCGTATTTGTGCCGAAGACCGCAATACTTGAGGGCCAGAAGATCTTATCGATCTTCTTTTCTTTAGCCAAATTAAGAACATTAAAAAGAGAGTTCATGTTGAGGCTCCAGGCACGTTCCGGAAATTTCTCAGCCGTGGCACTTAACATAGCAGCCATTAAATACACCTCTTCAACTTCATAATGCATTACAATATCTTCCAGTGCATCATAATTGGTAGCATCCAGTATTTCAAAAGGCCCTGAAGACAATGAAGTATCTGTGCCTTCTCGTATATCACTTGCAATAATGTTCTCATTCCCATATTTATCCCGTAACGCCAGAGTGAGTTCTGTACCTATTTGGCCGCAGGCTCCTAAAATGAGAATAGATTTTTGCAAGGTGAATGGAATTATTGAAGTTCCTTCCAAAGATAGCTTTTATTAAAATTTGTACATTCGTTCTATGAAAAAAATAATGTCCATATTCTTCCTTTTACTCCTCTCAGTTGCCTGTCAGGTGTCTGTCGGAGAAAATGCGGACAAAAAGAAAGAGCAACAGTTTTTCCAGGTTGAGGCATTACCACAAAGGGTTATCTTAAATGCCAAGGCCTCCGACATTTCAAAGGAATGGATCGAATTCAACGCATTGAATACGGGTTTTGACGCTTTGTTTACCGTTGAGAATGAGGAAGACCTGGCCTTTGTATTAGACGACCTTGTAGAAAAACAAAAATCATTGGAAGAATCCGAATATCCTCCCACTTTTGACCTGCCACAAGTAAGAAGCAGACAAAAGGTTATGAAAACCTTTATTCTAAAAACCAGGGCAGCGGTTGATTACCGTGTAGATGCTACGGAACCGGCTGTTGAAATGATGGAAGCCTATAATGCCATGCGCAATCAATTTAATGTGATCGTAAACAATACCCTCGACACTCAATTACTATTAGATGAATAAACTACCAGGCATCTTCTTTGCCCTCACTGTACTCTGTCAAATTCAGGCTCAAACTTCTGAAAAGAATATAATTCATACCACAATAGACAGTTGGCATATAGCTGCCGGAGAGGCCAACTTTGAAAACTATTTTGGATTGCTAACCGAAGACGCGATATTTATTGGTACCGATGCAGCTGAAGTTTGGAACAAAACCGAGTTTATGGCCTTCTCAAAGCCTTATTTTGATCAGGGAAAAGCATGGGACTTTAAGGCCATCCAACGAAACATCTATCTGGATCCATCCGGGAACGTAGCATGGTTCGATGAGCTGCTGGATACCTGGATGCAGCTCTGCCGGGGTTCGGGTATACTAAAGAAGGAAAATGGAAAATGGAAGATCGCGCATTATGTCTTATCCCTCACCATTCCCAACGAAGAGATAGATCCTGTCATAGCAATTAAAAAGGAAAGAGATAGTACCTATGTAAAAGGAATTATCAAACAATAAAAATTCACCAACTAAGGGCCCACTAACAAGCCTTAAAGCTTTATTTATACACCCGATCTATGAAATATTTTAATTATTTTTTACTGCTCTCCTTTCTCCTTATTACAGGATGTAGACAAGAACAAAAAAAGGTTTCAGCGACAGATTTTTACAACACTGAACTCTTTAAGGAAGTTCAGTTACAAGCCATCTTTAGTGATTCCAAAACCTTTGTAGACCTTGTTCCAGACAAACCTTATTGGGAATTAGCTGCTTTGTATGAAGAAGAAAAGATGGCTGATGATTTCTCCCTGGAAGACTTTGTTTCTGCTCATTTTACGGATCAATTCAAATCAGGACAGGTCATCGTTACAGATACCACAAAGACCATGTACGAGCATATCAGCAGTATGTGGGGTAAGCTAACGAGAGGGCCAGATATCGCCGTAGAGAATTCTTCAAGAATAGCGTTGCCTTATAATTATGTAGTGCCTGGAGGGCGTTTCAGGGAGATTTACTACTGGGACAGCTATTTTACGCTCGAAGGACTTTTGGTTGATGATCAGGAAGTGCTTGCCAAAAGTATGGTAGATAATTTCAGTTTTCTCATTGATTCGCTTGGCTTTATTCCCAACGGAACTCGGAATTATTACCTCAGCAGATCACAACCCCCTTTCTATGCCTTAATGGTAGATGCCATATCGCGTGAAGATCCGGAGATGTTCACTGAATATTTCCCTATGATCCTGAAAGAATACGAGTTTTGGATGGCGGGCAAGAAGGAGGTTAAAGGGGTACATACTCCAAATAAATATGTGGTTAGAATGGGAGAGGAGTTTTTCCTGAATCGCTATTGGGATAGCGGCACCTCACCAAGACCGGAATCGTACAAGGAAGATTTTCATTTGGCGTCCGAACTATCCTCCAAGGCAGATAAGATCATGCTCTATACAAATATGCGATCTGGTGCTGCATCTGGCTGGGATTTTAGTAGCAGATGGTATACTAAAGAAGGTGATTTTGGGTCTACCAAAACAGCAGATATTCTTGCCATAGATCTGAATTGCCTGCTGTATTTTATGGAAAAAAGCATCGCAAAAGGCTATGAATTGAACGAAGATGCAGAGAATCAGGAATTGTTCCTGACCAAGGCTGAAGAACGGAAAGCAAGTATACAAAAGCTATTCTGGAATGCGGATGAAAATTATTTTTACGATTATAATTACACCCAAAAGGGTTTTGCCAGAACTCCTACTTTGGCCGGGGTATTTCCGTTGTTCTTTGAACTTGCTTCCGAGGAACAAGCAAAAGGCGTTAGGGATAAACTTATGTCCGACTTTCTGAAGGACGGCGGTCTGGTGACCACTCTGGAACATTCCGGACAGCAATGGGATGCACCCAATGGATGGGCACCCTTGCAGTATATGGCCGTTCAGGGCTTGTTGAACTATGGCTATATAGATGAGGCAAAGACCATTATGCAACGATGGCTGGCACTAAATGAACGTGTTTATAAAGACACCGGAAAAATGATGGAAAAATACAACGTAGAAGACATTAGTCTGCTTTCCGGGGGAGGCGAGTACGAAACCCAGGATGGTTTTGGTTGGACAAACGGAGTTGCCCTGGTCTTTAAAAAGATGTTGGATGAAATGGAAACAGAGGAATAAATAGACCTTAAATCGTAACAAGATCAATAGTAAAAAAGGGAGGCATTTGCCTCCCTTTTTTATTAATTCTTCTTCTCTTCCGGATTGTCCTTTCTGGACTCCAAAGCTTGTTTGCTAAGACTTGCCAGATTAAAATTAGGATCGAGCGCAAGAGCTTCATCAATACTGGCTATTGCAGTTTCGATATTGGTTCGGTCTGTATTGTACTGTACCAAACCCTGTAAATGCAGTAAGGCTGCCTTTAATGAAACTTCGTAGGGTTGTTGTCTTTCGTAAAAAGCGTAGGTCATACCATCCTCAACTGTGCCAAGTGCGAACTCTATGTTAGCCATGGCACCGGTGTTATCACCGGTTTGGATCTTAAGATCTGCCAATTCATAGGCCAGATAAGGATTAGGAGATCGTAGGTACAAAACCTCAAACTGCTCTAAAGCGCGTTTGGGCTGGTTCAATGCCTTTAAACTAATAGCCTTTACCTGCACAGCCAGATCAGAATCGGATGCATCCTTTTCTATACCTATGGTATTCAGGGCTTGCATATGCTGGTTGTTATTGGCGTAAACATAGGCGAGTGTATCTCTTCGTTGCTGTGAAGGCTGAAGTACAATTAAGTGAGTTAGGGCGTTGATCACGCCGATAACGTCACCCTGAGCTTTCATCTCTTTATAAAAAGCTTCGTAATGAGTCTTTAATTCTGAAGTGGTTTGGCCATAACTGCACAAACTAACAGCAAAAAGGAGGATCGTAATTCTTGTTTTCATGATCTTAAAATTAGTGCGGCAAAATTACTACTTTTTTTTTGGTCTTTTCTTATCAAAAACCTTAAAATGACGCAATTAAGAGGTAGCATAAATAGAAATGTGCGACTTTTCAGGAGGAAGAATCTATAGGCGTCATAAATTTAAATTTCAGGGCATCCAGCGTTTTGGTTTTTATGAGCTTCCCCGTTTTGCCC
>CAWAEX010000021.1:0-9308 GCA_963781045.1 uncultured Flavobacteriaceae bacterium
AATGATCCAGGGTGGTTGATCTCTTCCCTAATGGACGAGGAATATGTCCCTGTTAAATGGCTCACACCAAATGATAAAAATCTTTATGTACATCGTTTAGCGGTACATCCTGAACTGCAGGGTAAAGGCAAGGCCAGGTTGTTAATGGATGCGGCAGAACAGAAAGCAGTTGATGAAAAGTATACTTCCATCCGTTTAGATACCTTTAGTAAAAATAAACGAAATCAGCGTTTTTATGAGGCCCGTGGGTACCAAAAACTAGGGGCCATTTATTTTCCGAAACAAAGTAATCATCCCTTTTATTGTTATGAACTAGTACTATAATCTCCATTTTTTGAAAACCGTTGTATCATTTAAGACCATTAATAAATTAGCCATTCCGGCCACCATAGCAGGAATAGCGGAACCTATTCTATCCATAACAGATACAGCTATTGTTGGTAATATTCCTGTTAATGGGCTAGAATCTTTGGCGGCTGTAGGTATTGTAGGTGCCTTTCTATCGATGCTTATTTGGATCCTGGGTCAGACCCGAAGTGCCATTTCGGCTATCATTTCTCAATACCTGGGGGCAGGAAAACTAAAACAGGTAGCCAACCTTCCGGCTCAGGCCATATGCCTTAATCTGCTTCTAAGTGTTCTTATCCTGGTTGCCACCATCTTTGTAGTAGAAGAAATATTTATGTTGCTAAATGCCAAAGGCAAGATCCTTGAATTCTGCGTGTCTTATTATTCTATCAGGGTCTGGGGATTTCCCCTCACATTATTCGTATTTGCCATTATGGGTATTTTCAGAGGACTTCAGAATACCTACTGGCCCATGATGATAGCCATCGTAGGAGCCGTACTAAATATTGGCCTCGATTTTGCCCTGGTGTATGGCATTGAAGGAATTATTGCCCCCATGTATCTAGAGGGTGCTGCCTGGGCCAGTCTTATCGCCCAGGGCGTCATGGCTGTAATGGCATTGTATCTTCTTATTACCAAAACCGATATTTCTCTGATACCAAGACTTCCATTTCATCCGGAACTAGGCAGACTGGTGGTTATGAGCCTAAACTTATTTGTACGTGCAGTAGCCCTTAATATTACATTGGTTCTGGCCGTTAGGGAGGCTGCCGCATTGGGCGATCGATTTATCGGCGCTCATACCATTGCCATCAATTTGTGGTTATTTGCTGCATTTTTTATTGATGGATATGGGGCCGCTGGCAATATTATGGGAGGGCGTCTCCTTGGCGCCAAGGACTATACCAACTTATGGAAACTAGCCAAAAAAATAATTCTTTACGGTGTTGCCGTTTGCATGGTGTTAATGGGAATAGGTGCCCTACTTTATCGTCCCCTAGGTGCACTATTTTCAAATGATATCGATGTGCTTCAAACCTTTTATTCCATATTCTTTATTGTTATTCTTGCCCTCCCTATAAATACCGTTGCTTTTGTTTTTGATGGTCTTTTTAAAGGTCTCGGCGAAATGAAATACTTAAGAAACGTGCTGCTTGTGGCTACCTTCCTGGGATTCATCCCAACACTGTTTTTAGGAAACCTCTTTAACCTGGGTCTCTATGGTATTTGGATAGCCATCACGGTTTGGATGATGATCCGCGGAGGAGCACTGATATGGAAGTTCAGGGCAAAATTTCGTCCGCTATTGCAAAAGGTGTAATTTTGAGAAAATCTAGAATCCATGGGAACTTCCAGAACAAATGGTAGTCTTTATACCAATATTCAAAATAATGTTGCATCTGTAGAATTTGGTCATCCAGCCAGTAATTCCTTTGTTTCTGAATTACTTCAACGCCTAACCAACACTTTGGATGAGCTTTCACAAAACAAAGACGTTTCCTTAATTCTTTTGCGATCGGAAGGAGATGGTCCCTTTTGTGCAGGGGCCTCTTTTAAAGAACTTATGGCCGTTTCTAATCAGGAAGAGGGTACAGTGTTTTTTAGTGGGTTTGCCAATGTCCTAAATGCCATGCGGCGCTGTTCTCAACCCATTATAGGAAGAGTACAGGGAAGAGCTGTTGGTGGGGGAGTAGGACTTATTGCAGCTTGCGATTATGTTTTTGCCTCTGAGGATGCCGCGGTCCGACTTTCCGAATTGACCATTGGAATAGCCCCACTTGTAATTGCCCCGGCTGTGGAACGCAAAATAGGTGTGTCTGGTTTGGCAGAAATGTCTTTGGCTCCCACTGAGTGGAAAAATGCTTACTGGGCAAGGGATAAGGGCTTGTTTTCCAAAGTCTTCAACACCATAGAAGAGATGGATAAAGAAATTGATTATTTTACGTCCCAACTGGGAGGGTATAATCCGGAAGCACTTCGCGAACTTAAAAAAGTGTTATGGGAAGGAACAGAAAATTGGGCCCAGCTGTTAGCAGAAAGAGCTGCTATAACAGGTGGCTTAGCTCTTTCAACTCATACCAAAAAAGCGTTAGAGGCCTTTAAAAAGTAATATTAGTCCAATTCTGTTGATAGAATGGCCATGAATTTGTCTATCGTAAAATTCTTAAACACTCCTTATCCCTTTTATTTTAGAGGGAGATCCCTTGTACAGTTTGGTCTGGTCATCTTCCTGTTAGCCCTGTTTTTTAATTACTTCTTTACCCCATTTAATGTAAATACATCCGAACATAGGATGGATTATTTCTGGATCAGCTTTATACATGCGCTTATGCCCATGGTGATCCTACTCCTTATGTATCCATTTATCCATTTTTCGCCTTCCATTGATGAGCATTGGACCATTGGAAAGGATCTTATTTTTCTAAGTGTTTATCTTTTGATTATCGGCATAGGCCAATTCCTTATAAGAGACCTTATTTACGATAATCCCAATAATTGGTCCTGGGGGTATTTTAGAGAAGAGGTTGGCAATACATTTTTAGTGGGTATCCTTCTGGTTGGCATAATTGTATCCCTTAATTCCAACAGGCTAAATGCCCGGTATATTAGAGAGGCCAATATTCTGGAACGTTCCCGGAGGGTATTCAACACCCCGAAAAGTGTTAGTATAGTTCCCATAGAAACACACGTTAAAATGGATAGGTTCGATCTGGAAATAGATCAATTTCTATTTGCCAAAGCCGAAGGAAATTACCTCATGTTATACATGTATACCGGGAATGATCTGATCCAAGTATTAAAAAGGATCACTATCAAAGAATTTGAAAAGCAACTGGGCGTCATAGACCAGATCGTTAGAACACATCGGTCTTATATTGTTAATCTTTCTTTCCTTGAACATGTAAAAGGCAATGCACAAGGGTACCAACTTACACTGCAACATGGGAATAGTACCATCCCGGTTTCAAGAAATATGATCCCTACATTTGAGTCCAGGTTGCAACAATAGCAAAATACCTTGTCATTCGCCACAAATCCTTGTCATTCAGCACAAAGGAACACAACGCATTAGGTTTAAGAATATCTTTGGGTAAAAGGTAATACTATGCGACGATACGATCTGGATTGGTTACGGGTGCTGGTTTTTGGCCTGCTTATCTTTTACCATGTAGGGATGTTCTTTGTTCCATGGGGTTGGCATATTAAGAATAATGTGGAATATTCATGGCTGCGTTACCCAATGTTGTTCCTTAATCAATGGCGACTACCCATTCTATTCGTTATCTCCGGAATGGGTACTTATTACGCATTAAATAAAAGAACCGCCCTGCAATTCAGTATGGAACGTATTAAAAGGTTATTCCTTCCTTTAGTTGTGGGCATGCTTTTAATTGTTCCTCCGCAGGTATATATAGAAAGAATAGCCAACGGACAATTTCTTGGGACCTACTTCGATTTTTGGCCATCAAAGGCATTTATAGGTATATATCCGGAAGGGAATATGAGCTGGCACCACCTCTGGTTCTTACCGTATTTATTGCTTTTTTCTCTGGCCCTGCTCCCTGTGTTTCTTTACCTGCGTAAGCATCCCGGAAACAGATTCCTTTTGTGGATAAAAAACAAAGTTGAAAACAAGTATGGTCTTTTCTGGTTCATACTTCCCTTGTATCTGTTCGAGTCCCTGGTTGAACCATTTTTTGACATCACGCACGCACTTATAGATGATTGGTTTGCAATCATAAATTATGCTGCCCTATTTTTCTTTGGCTTTCTGCTGATCTCTGTAAAAGAACAGTTCTGGAAAACGGTAACTGAACATCGCAGGTTTTATCTTATTTGCGGAATAGTTGGGTTTACCTTATTCCTTAGTTTAATATTGACTTTTGAAGACTCGGTTTGGGAGCATTTTGTTGAAGCCTTTCTGAAGGTCTTCAATCTATGGTCATGGATCCTTGCGCTCTTTGGCTATGCTGCACAATATTTGAACAGGCCAAGCAAGGCTTTGGCCTATTCTAACGAAGCCGTATATCCCTTCTACATCCTGCATCAGACGGTCATTATAATTGCGGGCTACTATATCATGGACTTGTCCTGGGGGCTATTTCCGAAATTTATGATCCTCACGATAGCCGCTTTTGGTGGCTCTTGGATCATCTATGAACTATTCATAAGAAGATGGAAACTTATTAGACCGCTCTTTGGATTGAAAAAACCAAAGTAGGTCCTTTTCTGATCCACTTAAAAGAATGAAGAACGAGGATTTAAAAATACCTGCCTTTTAAAGAATTCCTACCTTTGTCTTTTAAGGAAAGTGCAAATGAGTAAGATACGTGTAACCAAGGAGTTTAGATTTGAAACGGGCCACGCCTTATATGGTTACGATGGGAAATGTAAAAATGTCCATGGGCATAGTTATAAGTTAGCTGTTACGGTCATCGGAACTCCGGTGTCTGAAAAAGATGCCGTAAAACTGGGAATGGTGATCGATTTTGGAGATCTCAAAAAAATAGTAAAAGAGGAGGTAGTTGATCTGTTCGATCATGCTACGGTATTCAATAAAAATACACCGCATTTAGAATTGGCCAAAGAGCTGGAAACAAGAGGTCACAAAGTTATCTTTGCTGATTATCAGCCCACCAGCGAAAACATGGTGCTTCATTTTGCAGATAAGATCAAAGCCCGGTTATCAAAAAATCTACAACTTCATTCCTTAAAACTAAGGGAAACTGAGACGGCCTATGCAGAATGGTTCTCAGAAGACAATACTTAAACCCCTAGCCGTTTTTCCTATCTTTATACCCAAATGAAGCAAATTCTCGTACCGCCAGGAAAGAAGATCTATTTTGCCAGCGATAATCATCTGGGGGCTCCTTCCAGAGAAAAAAGTGCTGAAAGAGAGCGTATTTTCGTCTCTTGGCTAAGGCATGTAAAAAAAGATGCCGCAGCTATTTTTTTATTAGGCGATCTTTTTGATTTTTGGTTTGAGTATAAAACTGTAGTTCCTAAAGGATTTGTGCGCACCCTGGGCACACTGGCCGAGATCACCGATAGTGGCATTCCTGTTTATTTTTTTGCCGGCAACCATGATCTGTGGATGAACGGATATTTTCAGGAAGAACTCGGGATCCCTGTATTTCATCAACCGGAACAATTTGAGATCAATTCAAAACGATTCTTTATTGGGCATGGTGATGGGTTAGGTCCGCATGATAAGGGATATAAGAGAATGAAAAAGGTATTTACCAACCCTGTTGCGAAATGGTTCTTTCGTTGGTTACACCCCGATTGGGGCGTACGGATGGCCCAGTATTTTTCGGTAAAAAACAAGTTGATCTCAGGCGAGGAAGACCAGGAATTTCTCGGAGAGGAAAATGAATGGCTGGTTCAGTATGCAAAGCGGAAATTATCCCAGGATCATTTCGATTTCTTTGTCTTCGGACATCGTCATTTGCCTCTGGAAATAGCCTTAAATGAGGATTCTACCTATATCAATTTAGGCGATTGGATAAGCCATTATACCTATGGCGTTCTCGACGGAACCAGCTTTAAGCTCGAGCGCTATAATCCTTAGGACGCCCTGAGGTCCTTGAGTTTCAATTGTAGATTTACAGTGCCATTCCAGACATTCTCTTCCAGGGTATAGACCGCACTAAATTCACTCCTATTTGCTACCACAGCTAATTTATCCCCAAGGCCAAAACCGATGGCTCCTATGGGTTGTGGTGTATGTTGTTTAACGGCAAGTTTTAAATGCTTGTTCCCTTCCCCTACTCCTTTAGCGTAGCCTGTATCCTGAAGGTGATGCGATAAAAATACAGGCTTCATATTCCCGGGGCCAAAGGGAGCAAACTGACTAAGGATACGCATTAGTTTTGGGGTTATCTCCGATAGCATTATCTCTGCATCTATATTGATCTCAGGGGTAAGCAGATTTGGGTCAATGCTGCTAGCTACTACTTTTTCAAATTGTGCCTTAAAATCGTCGTATTGGTTCTCGAGAAGTGTTAGCCCTGCCGCATATTTATGACCTCCAAATTGCTCCAGGTGATCCTGGCACAATTCCAAGGCATTATACACATCAAAACCCCTCACCGAACGTGCGGAAGCAGCTAATTTGTCGCCACTTTTAGTAAACACCAGGGTGGGTCTGTAATAGGTCTCCGTTAGGCGTGAAGCAACTATTCCTATGACTCCTTTATGCCAGGATTCCTTGAAAACCACAGAAGTAAATCGTTCTTCTTCCTTATTTTCCTGAATCTGTACCAAGGCCTCAGCGGTTATCTCCTGATCTAAACCACGACGGTCTGTATTAAAGACTTCTATTTCCCTGGCCATTTCTTCAGCCTTGCCCGGATTGGTCTCTGTTAAAAGTGCAACGGCATAACGTCCATGTTCCATTCTGCCGGCGGCATTGATCCTTGGCGCAATGACAAAGACCACATCGGTGATGGTCAACAGGGTCTTTTTCAGCGCCTTTAGGATGGCTTTAAATCCCTGACGAGGAGATGCGTTGATGACCTTTAGGCCAAAATGTGCCAAAACCCTGTTCTCCCCTGTCATAGGAACAATGTCTGCAGCAATTGCTGTCGCCACCAGGTCGAGGTATGGAATCAGACCATCTATAGATCTGCCCTTGCTAAATTCTATCGCCTGAATCAATTTAAAACCAATACCACAGCCGCATAATTCGTCATAGGGATAGGTACAATCTTCTCGTTTCGGATCGAGCACCGCCACTGCTTCGGGCAATTGTTCTCCGGGCCTATGGTGATCACATATTATAAAATCGATCCCTTTTTCCTTGGCATAAGACACCTTATCAATGGCCTTAATACCACAATCCAGAGCAATTATAAGGTCTATCTCATTATCATCTGCAAAATCGATCCCGGCGTAAGAGATACCATAGCCTTCAGCATACCGGTCCGGAATATAGGTGGC
Organism: uncultured Flavobacteriaceae bacterium; assembly: GCA_963781045.1. Taxonomy (GTDB): domain Bacteria; phylum Bacteroidota; class Bacteroidia; order Flavobacteriales; family Flavobacteriaceae; genus Muriicola. The sequence continues at coordinate 7,291 of CAWAEX010000021.1, forward strand.
AACCCTGGGATAAGAAGCCAGCAGATAAGAGGATAGCAGTGCCACCGCCGTGGTGCCATCCACATCGTAATCTCCGTATACCAATATGTTTTGTTCCTCTTTAATGGCCTGTTCTATGCGATCTACCGCTTTGTCCATGTCCTTCATCAAAAAGGGATCATGGAGGTCTTCTAGCTCAGGTCGAAAAAAATGAAGTGCTTCTTCATAGGTGTTTATCCCTCTTTGTAATAAAAGAGTGGCCACCAGTGGACTAACTTTTAATGCCTCACTTAATTCTTTGACGGCAACTTCTTCGGGTTTGGGTCGTAACGTCCAGCGCATCTGTGAAATTTCAATGGGGCTCATAAGGTACTATTAGAAGATGCATATACCATGCAGCGCTGGTTTCATTGTTAGAAATTAAATTAAGGCCTAACTGCTATATTAATTTAGACCTTATGGAAAATAGTTTGGGTTGAGACCGAGGCAAATTTTCGAAACATTTCCATTACCCCACAGTACTTTTCTACAGACAGGTCTACCGCGCGTTGAAGTTTTTTCTCATCCAGATTGGACCCGTAAAAATGGTACTCTACTTTTACTTCATTATAGTATTTAGGATGCTCTTCGGTGAGTTCTGCAATGGTCTCAATATGAAATTTATCCACCTGTAGCTTCATTTTCTTGATAAGTGATGCAACATCTAAACCAGAACAGCCTGCCAGGGAGGACAACATCAGGGCTTTTGGTCTAAACCCTTTTCCTTCACCCCCATGTTCTGCCTCTGCATCCATAATAAATTCGTGGCCCGATGGATTATTGCTCTCAAAGGCCATGTTGCCTATCCATTTGGTAGTGATATGATTTGTCATACTGTTTTTTTTTGTTTCTTGCTATCTCAAAATTACAACAATAACTACAAAAAAGATCCTATGCCTCTGGTCAATCCGCTTTCTCCTGAACACAATTCCGAAACTCAAGAATTAGCTACATTTTTTAATGAAACGCTTGGGTTCTGTCCTAATTCTGTCCTTACCATGCAGCACAGGCCAGCGATCTCCAAGGCCTTTATCAATTTGAACAAGGCTGTGATGGAAAATCAGGGAAGGGTTACTTCGGCCTTAAAGAGGATGATCGCCTGGGTAAGCAGTAATGCGACAGGTTGCAGGTATTGTCAGGCCCACGCAATCAGGGCGGCTGAGCGCTACGGAGCAGAGCAGGAGCAATTAGATAATATTTGGGACTATAGAACCCATGCTGCTTTTTCAGAGGCAGAACGCGCTGCACTCAATTTTTCATTGGCAGCATCTCAAGTGCCCAATATGGTTGATGAGAACATCAAAACCGCCTTGTACAAGTATTGGAATGAAGGAGAGATCGTGGAGATGTTGGGGGTGATCTCACTCTTTGGCTACCTCAACAGATGGAACGATTCTATGGGAACCTCTATAGAACAGGGAGCCGTTGAAAGTGGGGAGCAATACCTAGGAAAACATGGATGGGAAAAAGGGAAACACCTGTAGCAATACCTATTTTAAATAGGTAGAAAGTGCTGCAGCAACTATTTCTTCCCTCCGATGACCAACACAAATTCGCCCTTCACAGTATGGGTGGTATAATACGCGAGTACTTCGGTTAAGGTGCCGCGTATAGTCTCCTCATATAATTTAGTAAGCTCTCTGGACACCGCCACAGGCCTGTCTGGCCCAAAATAGGTAATAAATTGCTCCAGGGTTTTAAGTATTTTGTGGGGAGATTCATAGAAGATCATGGTGCGAGTTTCCTCTGCCAAATGCTGTAATTTGGTTTGCCTTCCCTTTTTTATGGGTAGGAAGCCTTCGAAAACAAAACGGTCTGCAGGAAGACCACTATTCACTAAAGCCGGAATAAGGGCGGTGGCACCGGGCAGACATTCAACAGATATTCCTTCTTCAATACATGCACGGGTGAGTAGAAATCCCGGATCAGAAATTCCCGGGGTACCCGCATCTGAGATCAATGCAATGGTATCTCCTCCTTTTAATCTATCAACTATTTTG
>CAWAEX010000022.1:0-114033 GCA_963781045.1 uncultured Flavobacteriaceae bacterium
AAAAGTGAGGTTTATGTCATCGGTTATGATCAGCAGATTCTCTTGTGGGATCTTCTCTTTTTCCATCCAATAGTGCACGGCTTTGCCACTTCTATTCATAAAGGTAGATGGCTTGAGGAGGAGGATACTTCTTCCTTTGATCTTATAGGTAGCAGTGGCCCCCAATTTATTTGAAGAAAAGGATATCTCGTTTTTTTCAGCCAGCCGGTCTAGTATCTGAAATCCGATGTTATGACGGGTATTGTGATATTCCGGACCTATGTTTCCCAGACCAACTACCAAATATTTTTTCATGATATCTTCTTCTTTCAGGATTGGCGATGAGCGCCCAAAAAGTAATTTTAATAATGATCGCATGGCAGAGGAATCATCCCGCTAAAATACAAAAGCATCCCGAGAAATATTCCAGGGATGCCTTTCATTAAGATTATAGAATTTTTATTCTTTTGCTTCAGTAGCAGCATCTGCAGTTTCAGCTGATGTAGCTTCTCCTTCTGCACCTTCTGCACCTTCTGCTCCTTCTGCTCCTTCGATTTCATCTCCTTCTTCTTCATCTTCTTCAACAACAATGGCAGCACGAGCTGTTTTAACCTGAACAACAACCGTAGTTTCCGGGTGTAGGATGGTAAATTTGTCATTTAAGAGGGATTCTACTGTAATATTATCCCCAATTGTTAAAGTTGAAATATCTATTTCAAAGAAATCTGGCAAGTTGTCTGGTAAGGCTTTAATCGCCAAAAGTCTTTTTCTAAATAACAAGCGACCTCCATTTCTAACACCAGGAGAATTTCCTAGCAATTTAACAGGAATATTCATTGTTAATTCCTTATCCGCGAACAACTGATAAAAATCGATATGCAATATTTTATCGGTTACGGGATGAAATTGAATGTCCTGCATAATGGCCTGTAATTTCTTGCCATCTTCTAAAATAACCACAACTGTGTGGGCGTTAGGAGTGTACACTAAATCTCTGAATGCTAATTCATTTGCTGAAAAGTGTAGCGGTTTTTCCCCTCCGTAGACCACGCAAGGAACCATTCCAGCATTACGTAGAGCTTTCGATGCTTTCTTGCCCACGCTTTCTCTTTCTGATCCTTTAATTGTAATTGACTTCATTATTTATATTTAAATTAATTTCTACATTAAAAATTTTGAAGCGATGGAGGTGTTGTGATGTACCCTGTGCATAACATCCGCAAAAAGATCGGCACAACTTAAAACCTTTATTTTTTCGCTATTTGCCTTACTTGGAATAGAATCAGTGATGATTAATTCCAATAGTTTCGACTTTTCTATTTTTTCATAAGCACTACCCGAAAGCAAGCCATGGGTAGTTATTGCCCGTACGCTCAAAGCGCCGCGTTCTATCATCAGGTCGGCTGCTTTGGTGAGCGTTCCTGCTGTATCTACCATATCATCTACCAACACTACATTCTTATCTTTTACATCTCCAATAAGCTCCATGTGCGAGATGGTATTAGCCTTGGACCGCTGCTTGTAACAAATAACCACATCACAGGATAAGGCCTTGGAATATGCATAGGCTCTTTTGGAACCACCCATATCTGGAGAAGCAATGGTCAAATTCTTAAGTCCTAACTTCTTTAGGTATGGAAGAAAGAGGGTAGAGGCAAATAAATGATCTACCGGTTTTTCAAAGAATCCCTGGATCTGATCAGCATGGAGGTCCATGGTAATGATCCTTGTTGCACCGGCTGTCTCCAGCATTTTAGCTACCAACTTGGCAGCAATAGGAACTCTTGGTTTGTCCTTTCTATCTTGCCGTGCCCAACCAAAATATGGTATAACGGCTGTAATATGTCTTGCCGAAGCTCTTTTTGCCGCATCTATCATCAACAACATTTCCATTAAGTTCTCAGAACTTGGATTTGTTGAGCCTATGATAAAAATACGAGTGCCTCGTATAGATTCCTCAAAAGATGGTTGAAACTCCCCGTCACTGTAGCGTGAGAATAAAACTTTACCCAATTCCGCACCATAGGACTTGGCGATCTTCTCACCAAGGACCTGGCTCTGGGAACAGGCGAAAATTTTTGGTTCTGGAACTTGATATGGCATACGTAACGGCTTGTTCGCTAGTTTTTTAGCGTCCCTTTTTCTAAAGGAGGTGCAAATTTAGGAATTTATTTGGCTTATACAGGATAATCGAGTAGAATTTTAAGCCTCCAAATAAAAATATTTTTTAGCTTTGCAGTCCCTTTGCCTCGGTGGCGGTCCCATCCCGATAGTTATCGGGATCGGGAGGTAGCCGAGCTAGAGGAAAATGCCTCGGTGGCGGAATTGGTAGACGCGCTGGATTCAAAATCCAGTTCTTTCGGGAGTGTGGGTTCGATTCCCACCCGAGGTACGGATAAACCACAAAAGAGTGGAAGTACAAGCGAGCTTCAAAAATGAAGCTCGCTTCTTTTTTTGGAGGGAGCGAAATACTTCCTTTTGTGGTTTTCAAAACGAGCGTTAAGGGAAGCTTTCCGCAGGAAAGCAATCCCACCCGAGGTACATTAAAAGCTATTTCATAATCCTCTTTAAAATAAAACCCCCAGGGTTTTAGTAGCTGTTATATAAGTCCACTTCCCAGAGCAAGTGATATTAATATGAGCATGATGGCAACCGTTACCTGTAAAAATTTTAATGTTACTTTTTTCAGGAGTTTATTGCCAATGTAAGCCCCGGCAATCGCTGATAAGGTAGCACATATAACCAGTGTTAAATTGTCAGTTAAACCAGATTTTGTGAATCTTGAGGCGTAAACGCTCAGTCTGGTAAAGTCTACAAAAGTTGAAACAACTACTGCTGTTCCTATAAATGTTTCTTTTGTAAGTCCTGCCTTTATTAGAAATGCACTTCTCAAAGCACCCTGATTCCCCGAAAGCCCTCCAAAGAAACCACTTAATGCTCCACCAATTGGCAATTTGTCTTTTGCAAATTGAAGCCTTTGAAAATAGGGTACTAAATCCATAGAAGCGAATATTATAAGCAAAATGGAAATGATGAACTTCACAGGAAATACCACAAATGTCTTTCCAAATAGTTCATAGACAAATAAAGGCTTTGCATCTGGAATGTGTAGTAATACCCATGCACCAATAAAGGCAAAGATAACAGCCGGGATTCCAAATTTTAGCAGGACACTTTTATCGGCATTTTTACCAACCAATAAAATCTTAAAAACATTATTAAAAAAATGTACTAAGCCTGTTAGTGCTATTGCTAACTCAACAGGGAAAAAAAGCATAAAAATTGGTGTAAGGATCGTTCCAAGTCCAAATCCCGAGAAGAAAGTAAGAATGGCAACAAAGAATGCTACTACTGATATTAATACTATCTCCATTTATATCGAAGTTCTAAATCTTTGTTGTATTAATAACTATTGCTAATTTAAGGTTGCAGCCAGTGTGCAGAGAAAGCGCATTCTGAACGTACTACAAAATATGAAAACTAAGATAATCAATGAATACAAATAGTATTTATTTGAATCGTGTTATTATCGGGTAAGAATCTAATCTTTTTGACGGCTTTTTTAAAATGAAGTCAGGTTATTTATCAAATACTCCTATTTTTATGCATGCAACAATTCAAAGAGAAGATAGCTCCATTCAACCTAATATTTCTTTCCAGTGGTTTTGTGCTATTTTTTATTTTGATGTCTTGCTCCTCCAAGGGAGATAAAACCGTAATTCTCAATTCAGATCCCGATATTTCTATTGTTGAAGCTACTTACCGATGAAGAACTTCTGGATGAGGTACAACTCAAAACATTTAAATATTTTTGGGATTTTGCACACCCTGTCAGTGGGATGGCCCTTGAACGTTCGGACAAGGATGCCTATGGCGTGGAAGGTTGGGAAATTGTTACTTCCGGAGGTTCCGGCTTCGGGATAATGGCTATCATCGTTGGCGTTGAACGGAATTTTATCAGCAGGACAGAGGCCGTTGAACGGCTTCATACCATCACGGATTTCTTACTGAATGGAGATCGTTTTCACGGTGCATTTCCACATTGGTACTACGGTAGCACAGGGAAGGTGAGGCCCTTTTTTACAGAAGATAATGGAGGCGATATTGTGGAAACCTCCTTTATGATCCAGGGCCTGCTTACGGCACGGCAATATTTTAATGAGAATATATCAGAAGAGTCGCTTCTTAGAGATAAGATCAATCAGCTTTGGAACGAAGTAGAATGGGAATGGTATACCAACGGTCAGGATGTATTAACATGGCATTGGTCCCCGGACTATGAATGGACCATCAACCACCAGATAAGAGGATATAATGAAACCCTGATAACCTATTTATTGGCGTCTTCTTCCTCCACACACCCCATAGATGCTTCAGTTTATCAAAACGGATGGTCATCGGGCGACCAGTTTTATAATGGTCAGGAATATTATGATCAATGGCAATTACCACTGGGTCCAGATTATGGAGGTCCTTTGTTCTTTGCGCATTATTCTTTTTTGGGATTGGATCCAAGGGGTCTACAAGACAATTATGCCAATTATTGGGAGCAAAATGTAAATCATACACTAATTAATAGAGCATATTGCCTGGAAAACCCAATGCAATTTTTAGGCTATGGCGAAGATAGCTGGGGTCTTACCGCCAGCGATAACCAGGAGGGATATTCGGCCCATAGTCCTACCAATGATCTGGGGGTTATTACCCCAACTGCAGCTATTTCTTCAATGCCATATACACCAGAGTATTCTATGCAAGCTTTGCGCAATTTCTATGAGAATTATGATGGCAGGTTGTGGGGTCCCTATGGTTTTTATGATGCCTTCAATCTCACCGAAAACTGGGTTGCCTCTAATTATCTTGCCATTGACCAGGGGCCCATTGTTGTCATGATCGAAAATCATAGAACCGGACTTTTATGGGATCTGTTTATGTCTTGTCCGGAGGTGCAAACGGGATTAATTAAGCTCGGATTTACCAGCCCACACCTTAAATAGACTTCTTATATTTACCTAATTATAAAATATTACGTATGAGATCTAATTTGCTTCTGTTTACATGCCTAGCCATACTATTTGCATTCAATGGCTGTTCCAAAAAACAAAAAATGAATGTGCTTGTTTTTAGTAAAACGGAAGGATATCGTCACGAATCTATTGCTGCCGGCAAGGATGCTTTATCGAAAATGTCTCAGGAAAAAGATTTTGACGTAACATTCACCGAAGATGCTGATCAATTCAATGAGAAAGAATTAAAAAAATACAATACGGTTGTATTCCTCAATACTACCGGAGATGTACTGAATGAGGCACAACAAAATTCCTTCGAACGCTACATTCAGGCAGGCGGAGGATATGTTGGAGTACATGCAGCGACCGATACCGAATACGAATGGCCTTGGTACGGCGGTTTGGCCGGGGCCTATTTCCTTGATCATCCCAGCGACCCAAGCAATGTGCAAAAAGGAAAATTTACGGTAACCCAGAAAGATCATTGGGCCACAAAAGGCATGCCGGATGAGTTTGAGCGTGAGGACGAATTTTACAGTTTTAAAGACATTTCTCCAAATATAAATGTGGTCCTTACACTAGATGATAAAAGCTTTATTGGAGGTAGTAATCCGGACTATCATCCCATGAGTTGGTATCAGGAATACAATGGTGGCCGATCTTTTTATACGGCCATGGGCCATACAGACGAAACCTATTCTGAACCACTTTTCCTAAATCATCTTTGGGCAGGTATTCATTACGCTATGGGGGGAGATTCACCCAAGCCTTTGGACTACGCTATGGCTAGACCAGAAGAGAATCGTTTTAATAAAGTAATTCTCGAAGAAGGATTAGATGAGCCAATGGAACTAGCGATCCTGGATGAGGAACGTATTCTGTTCATTCAGCGTAAAGGAGAGGTGCGCTTATACAACCTAACTACAAAAGAACTAAAGACCATTGCCAGGATCCCCGTGAGCCTCATGTACGTTAACAAAGAAGGAAAAGAATCTGTTGCCGAGGATGGCCTGCTGGGACTCAGTAAAGACCCCAATTTTAATAAGAATAATTGGATATATCTTTTTTACTCCGCCTTAAATGAATCTAAGAATGTGCTATCTCGATTCGAATTACGGGGGGATGAATTCTTGATGGACTCAGAAAAGGTGCTTTTGGAAGTACCTACCCAGCGAGAAGAATGTTGCCATACTGGGGGTTCTATTGCCTTTGACAAAGAAGGAAATTTATACCTGTCTACCGGCGATAATACCAATCCTCATGGTTCAAACGGATATAGTCCTTCAGATGAAAGAGAAGGAAGAAGCCCCTGGGATGCACAAAAATCATCAGCCAATACCAACGACCTCCGTGGGAAGATCATTAGAATACATCCGGAAAAGGACGGTACCTATAGTATCCCTGAAGGAAATCTTTTTGCGGAAGGAATCGAAAATACGAGACCTGAGATCTATACCATGGGTCATCGTAATCCGTTCCGTATCTCCATAGATCAAAGAACGGGCTATGTATATTGGGGAGATGTGGGACCCGATGCCCCCGAACCGGATTCATTAAGAGGTCCGGCTGGTCATGATGAGGTTGGACAGGCCCGCAGGGCAGGTAACTTTGGATGGCCACACTTTGTAGGGAACAATAAAGCCTATTTTAAATACGATTTCAGTAAGAATAAATCCCTGAAAAAATGGGAGGTAGATGCACCAATGAATACTTCGCCTAATAATACTGGACTTCAAAAACTACCCCAGACACAACCGGCCTTTATTTGGTATCCTTATGGGGCGTCGCCCGAGTTTCCTTTGGTTGGAGCCGGGGGCAGAAATGCCATGGCAGGACCTGTATTTTATTCAGATGATTTTAAAAATACTACGGGGGCGTTTTCAAAATATTACAATGAAAAGTTATTTATTTACGAATGGATGCGGGGCTGGATCATGACAGTTACCATGGATAAAGAGGGTAATTATGTCTCCATGGAACGCTTTATGCCCAGTTATAGATTTAGTAGTCCCATGGATATGGAATTTGCCTCTAATGGGGATCTGTATATGTTGGAATATGGTTCGGGCTGGTTCACAGCTAATGATGATGCCCGACTAATTCGTATTGAATACAATGGAGGTAATCGTAAACCGCAAATTCAAATGGCGGCAAATAAAATGGGAGGTGCTGTTCCTTTCAATTTAAAGTTAAGTTCTGAGGGTACTATAGATGCCGACTACGATGACATAAAATATACATGGGAGATCACTTCAGGAGCCGGTTTTGATAAGACGATAAAGACTCCTGAAGCCAACCTGACCCTTGCAGATATTGGGGTGTATAAGGTAACACTCACAGCAGATGACGGACAAGGGGGTATCAATAGCCAGACGATGGAAGTAGTTGCGGGCAACGAACCTCCTGTTCTAAGTTTGGAAATGCCCAATTACAATAAGAGTTTCTATGTAGCTAATGGATCTTTTGAGTACGATATCAAAGTAAATGATAAGGAAGATGGAAGTCTGAACAATGGGATAGATGCCCAAGAAGTAGCGGTTACAATTGACTATCTGGCTGAGGGTTTTGATAAAATTGAGATCGCACAGGGTCATAGATCCGCAGATGCCTCTGCGCAGTTTTCTGTAGGGAAAAAAATAATGGATGGGAGCGACTGTATGTTGTGCCATAAGAACAAAGAAAAGTCGATTGGGCCATCTTATATGGACATAGCAAAGAAGTACAAGGATGATGCTGCTGCCGTTGAATATCTCAGCAAAAAGATCATTTCTGGTGGCGGAGGCGTATGGGGAGAAATACCTATGGCTGCACATCCGCAATTATCTGCGAAGGAAGCCGCAGAGATAGCACAATACATTCTGGATATGTCCAAACCCAAAGGAAAAGAGAATACGCTGCCTACCAAAGGGACATTTCAGGCGAAAGTTCCGGATGGAGACCAGGGGAAAGGGGTCTATATTGTCCGTGCTGCCTACGAAGACAGGGGTGCAAATGATATGCCTTCCTTGCAAGCCGAAGAATCATTTATGCTAAGATCTTCCAGGCTAGATGCACATGGTTTTGATGAATATGTAGATGTGAATAAGATGTCATTTAGTGGGAATAAGTTGGCGATACCTACAAAACCCGGGGCGTATATGATAATGAAGCAAATTGATCTTTCTGGTCTTTCCTCTGTCGAACTATTAGCGGCAGCACCCATAGCACAATTAAATGCTGCAGGCGGCAAAATTGAAGTACATCTTGGAAGCCCTCAAGGCACTTTAATAGGAACATCTACCTTTCTGGAAGCATCAGATGCCATGGGCTTCGCGCCTTCTTTGCTAGTGGCGCCTCTGAGCGTTCCGAACGATATGACTGACAAACCACACGACCTTTATTTGGTTTTTGTCAATGAGAATTCGGGTGTGAGTCAGTCGCTAATGGTAGTCATGGGGGTGGAGTTTAAATTGACCATTTAATCTGAAATAAAAACCAGTTTCTATTTTTAATAAACAACCAAAATATACTAATGATGCTATTGGTCTTTAAAAAATTGTATTTTGAAGATAAATGGTTATTGTTGGAATAAATCCATGATGAATTTTGTTAAGTTCGCAACTTAAATTTTTTCAAAAGGTTGCATTGAACGAATTTCACTCAATTCCTATGAACAAGATTATTCTTCTTGTACTATTTCTTTTATGTACAACTTATTCAGCCGTTTTTTCTCAAGTAAAGATCGCTGGAGAAGTTCGAAACAGTCAGGGCGCGCTTCTTTCAGCGGCTCATGTTAGTCTTCAACCTAACTTCAATTTTACCATTACGGATGAGAAGGGCGTTTTCGAAATTATAGATGTTAACCCAGGCACTTATACCCTCACCGTATCTTATCTGGGTGTTGAAACCTATTCAGAACACCTTCAGGTTAAAAATGAGGATATCTCTCTTTCAATAAGTTTACAAGATGATCCGTTGCATTTACAAAATGTAGTGGTCACAGGTACTTTTGATCCGCGTAAACAGCTCGAATCGAGCACGGCTGTAACAACAGTCAATTCAAAAACCATTCAACAATCCTTCCGAAGAGGTACCGCAGATCTTTTGCAAGTTGTTCCGGGTACCTATACGGATCCGTCTGCCGGGGAGGTTTTTACCCGTGTGTATACCAGGGGGATCTCCGCTTCCGCGGAGGATGATATGGGGTGGTACTATGTTTCTTTGCAAGAAGATGGGTTACCCGTTAGCCTGGTGCAACATTCGTATTTCAGTCCGGACATATTTCATCGTATTGATCTCACTACAGAAAAATTAGAAGCTATCCGCGGGGGTAGTGCGGCGATAACGGCAATGAACGGCCCCGGGGGGATCTATAATTTTATATCTCAGGGTCCAAGAGATGACTTTGGCGGTGAGGTTCAGATTCAGGGCGGGGTGCAGGGAGAAGGTAATCCTATTACCAGAATAGATGGAACTTTTGGAGGAGCCTTAGGCAACCAATGGTATTATAATATTGGGGGGCACTATCGTATAGATGACGGGGCTCGAAATACGGATTTTACCTTTAGTAAAGGAGGTCAGTTTAAGTTCAATGTGCAGAAGCGGTTTAGTAAGGGATATCTAAAATTTTACGGAAAGATCCTGGACGATTTCACGAATAGATATACGGGAGTTGCAGCAACCAACTGGAGTGATCCACAGGCGGCATTTGGTCAGGATTTTAATTCAACCGCACTATTGATGCCTGCTTTTTCTGCCAATGTTCCGGATGGGAGAAGACTAAATGAAAATGCCACAAACAGCTTCGATCCATCCCAGGGCGTTCATGCCCAGGATCGCGCATTTGGAATCGACTTTATGCATAACCTCGGCAATGATTGGACTTTTCATTTTAATTTAAAACATTCCCGGAAAAATGCCAATTGGCAAACGGCTATAAGTAATGCCTTTGTTTCCTTAAATGATCCCCTGGCCTATTTTATAAGTGGGGCCCAGTTTCCCATTGGACAGGTAGTTTTCCGTGAGGCTTTATCCGGTACAGAAGTGGCAAGAGTGGACAATAGTGGCATCTTGTCTGGTGGCTCCTTTGCGTACATTGGCGACGGAACGCTCCCCAATGATGCCATCATGGGAACAGCATCCTGGTTAAAACAAATTCGTGCCGATGAGTGGATGAATCAAGTTACCGTTCGCAAGGAGACCCAAAATCATGACCTTACTTTTGGTTTTGCCTCTGGTTTCTCTGATACCTCATTGTATACCCAGGGAAGTTTCGGGTTTGTTACTTATGAACCAAATCCGAGAATGTTACAGGTAACACTGGAGAATCCCAGTCAGCCTGTCTTGGCCCTATCCGATGAAAATGGGTTGAGCAATTATGGAGGATTATTCTTTGATAATTCAAGGGCAGATGTTCGGCAGATCGCATTTTTTGCGAATGATCGCTGGAAGATCCGTGAATCTCTACATTTGGATATAGGATTGCGCTATGAAACTATTGGGCATAAGGGAAGTAAAGATCAGGCTGCCCCCTTTGAACAGGGTGGAGGTTATGACGGCGACCCAACAACTGAGTATGACAATGGAATTTTGGCCCCAACAGGCGGGCAAGATTCATTCGATTTTAATTACAACTATCTTTCGTATTCCGCAGCCTTAAATTATAAGGTTACGGATGATATGGCTGTTTTTGGCCGATTTTCCTCTGGAAACAAAGCGCCGGAACTAAATTATTACTTTAATAATTTTTCTAATGTCCCTATCAACCAAAAAGGAGAAGTACAGGAGATAACCCAGACCGAATTCGGGATAAAATATGGAAAGAATGATTTTTCTGCCACTGCAACCGCTTTTTGGAGTCAGTTAAAAAATATCGGAATAGCCGATTTTGCATTCGATCCGGATGATGGCAGTGTATTTTATACACCTGTGCAGTTCAATAATTCCAGGACTATAGGTTTGGAGTGGGAGACAGCCTATTCTCCTGTAACTGGTTTTATACTTCGATTTAATGGTATCCTGCAGGATGCTGTTGCAACCAAATGGACGGTGTATGATGCAGCGGGTTCAGTAGATACGGCAGATGATGCTACTACTGACTATTCAGACAATTCCCTGCCATTTAATCCTACCCTGATGTTTAACCTGGGGGGAGAATATCAGAGCGGGAACTTTACAGCCTTTTTAAAATGGCAGTTTATGGGAGAACGAGAGGGTAATGTGGCCAATGCCTTTCAGTTGCCGGCCTATAGCATCTTTAATTTTGGAACCGGCTATGCTGTAAGTCAGCAGATAACACTGCAGCTTTTGGTGACGAATATTCTTAATTCGGAGGGCCTGGCTAATTTCTTTGGAGCCAATAGTTTCGGGGCAAGTGCCAATGGGACTACCGCCGATTTTATTCAGAATAATCCAGATGCAAGTTTTGTGGTGGTTCCCGTACTTCCCCGCGGCGCTGTTCTTACGCTTAATTACAGGTTTTAAGTAGGAGTTCTTTACTCTTCCTACAATGCAGTTCATCGATCATGCCCTGTTATATATCGGATACAGGATAAAATCAATCACTCGATAAACGGTAGCTTCTGTAGGATATTGGTCTTGTGAAGTGCTATTCATCCCTTTTTACTTTCTCCTAAGCCAAAAATCAAAGTTACTATATAACAGCACCTTAGCTTTGGAAGTATATGTATGAATTTAACCTATAAAATGAACAGGTATGAAAACAATTTTACTTATGAAGGAGATTTATCTCGAAGCATTCAAGACGCTGGAGAACTTTTTTGTGCGAAGATTTTTTAAAGCTTTTGCATGGTTTAGTTTGATTTTGTTCTTGATTGTAGTGTATGCTTTTGTGTATAGGATCTTCACCGGTTTTGCATTTGATTAATTTCAAGTTGGTTTTATATTAAAACGATGCGGAAAAAGTTCGATATCATTGATGCGTTTATTGTGGTGGGATGTTTGTTCATCTCCTTCATGGTATTCCTCATAATCGAGGCCTTTCAGGTGCTCTAAGATTAATAGCCAATCTACTCAATATAGGCTGCACAACTACTGTGCGGTCTTTTCTTTTTTTAGATAAAAACTATATATGGAAAAAATCCAAATACATGGAAATATTCCATATATTAGCTATCCTTTTTGGATAGTATGCAAAAGACCATTTTACATCTGGACCTCGATACTTTTTTTGTATCCGTAGAACGCCTTATCAACAGTGAGTTAAAGAATAAACCCCTGCTGGTAGGAGGCACGAGCGATCGTGGGGTAGTGGCTGCCTGCAGCTATGAGACCCGGGGATTTGGGGTGCATTCTGGCATGCCCATGAAAATGGCGCGGGAACTCTGTCCCGAAGCAGTAGTGATACGCGGTAATGCAGGCACCTATAGCAAGCATTCCGATCTGGTCACCGAGATCATTAAAGAAAAGGTACCCCTCTTTGAAAAATCGAGTATCGACGAATTCTACGCAGACCTTACCGGGATGGACCGTTTTTTTGGCTGCTATCAGTATGCGTCCGAACTCCGGAGTACCATTAGCAGGGAAACCGGACTCCCCATTTCCTTTGGCCTTTCTGTGAACAAGGTAGTCTCTAAAGTGGCTACGAACGAGGCCAAACCCAACAACCAGTTAAAGGTAGATTTTGGGTACGAAAAACGTTTTCTGGCCCCGCTATCCATCAAAAAGATCCCCATGGTAGGGGATAAGACCTACCAAACCCTCCGTAATCTGGGCCTGCGGCAGGTGAGGACCATACAGGAAATGCCCATGGACATTATGCAACGGGTGCTGGGGGCCAATGGGAGGGTCATCTGGAAACGCGCCAATGGGGTAGATAATACCCCCGTGATCCCCTTTTCGGACCGGAAATCGATCTCTACAGAACGCACCTTTGACAAGGATACCATAGATGTAATTAAACTCAGGGGCATTTTAATAGCCATGACAGAGAATCTGGCCTACCAGCTGCGGCGGGGGGAAAAACTAACCGCCTGTATTGCGGTAAAAGTGCGCTATTCAGATTTTAATACCTATTCCAAACAAGTCCGTATTCCGTATACCAGTGCAGACCATATCCTGATCCCCAGGATCCTGGAGCTCTTTAACACCCTCTATAATAAACGGATGCTGGTACGCCTCATAGGAATTCGGTTTAGCCATCTGGTACCGGGGAACTACCAGATAAATTTATTTGAAGATACCGAGGAGGCTCTCAATTTGTATGCGGCCATGGACAATCTTCGGGAGCGTTTTGGAGACAAAACTGTGCTTCGCGCCTCGGGCATGGGAGCCAAAACCATTGGGAGGATGGTGAATCCGTTTAATGGGCAACCTCCCATTGTACTGGCACATCGCAAGCAGTAGCACTTCATTTCTTTTGCTTGTCCAAAAGAAACGAAGCAAAGATAAAGATTCAAATTGAAACCTACTGCTTATCTGGAGAATAGGGTCGAGAAAGCTCCGGTGGTACTCGTCCCGCCTTGGGCGGGATGGCGGAGTTTCGAGACCGGTTTACCCGCTTGTCGGGAAAAATTCCTCAGATAAGGCGGCCTTTCTTTTCTCTCTTTTCTTTGGACGAGCAAAGAAAAAGAGAAGGAAAAAAGAAATGAAGAAATAAAGAGATAAAAAATGTATTTAAACTGCCATACCTACTACAGTCTTCGTTTCGGAACTTTTTCCGAACTGGCCCTTTTGGAGCTGGCCAGAGAGAATGAGGTAACCCGCCTGGCCCTTACCGATATCAACAATACCTCGGCCTGTCTCAATTTTGTTCGAAGGGCAGCAGACTATGACATACATCCTATTTTGGGGATCGATTTTCGCAACGGCGCTACGGCATGCTTTGTAGGGATAGCCAAAAATAATGAAGGCTATTACGAACTCAACGAGTTCTTGTCAGAACACCTCCATGAAGAAAAAAAAATTCCGAAACGGGCACCCGTCTTTCAACATGCCTATGTTATCTACCCTTTTGAAAAAGTACTCCTCAATGACCAGCATCATTTTTTAGACCATGAGTATATTGGTATCTCCGTTACAGACCTGAGGCGACTACCCTTTTCCAGGCTCATAGAATACAAGGACAAACTGGTACTATTGCAACCCGTTACCTTCAGGAATAAACGCGATTTTAATGCGCACCGACTCTTGCGGGCCATTGATAACAATGTGCTGCTAAGCAAGCTCCCCAAAGAAGAGGAGGCTTCCTTCGAGGAACGGATGTTCCCTGTGCGGAATCTGGCGCAAGTCTTTTCGGAATACCCTTTTATCCTGCAAAATACGGAGCGACTCATGCAGACATGCAGCATCCACTTCGATTTTTCCAAGAACCGGAAACCGCAAAACCTGAGTACCTACCTGGATAGCAAAGAGGCCGATGAAAAACTGTTGGAGGAATTGTGCCACAAAGGCTTACCCTACCGATACCCGGAGGTGGGTAAGCAAATTCGTGAACGCTTAGCCAAAGAATTACAGCTCATTAAGGAAAAGGAATTTGTCTCCTATTTCCTGATCAACTGGGACATTGTCTCCGAAGCCAGGAAACGGAATTTTTACTATGTGGGGCGGGGGAGTGGGGCCAATAGTATTGTGGCCTACCTCCTCAGGATCACGGATGTGGATCCTATAGAGCTCGATCTGTATTTTGAGCGGTTTATTAATTTGTACCGGACCAATCCGCCCGACTTTGACATTGATTTTTCCTGGAAGGACAGGGGGGAAATTACCCAATATATCTTTGACCGGTTTCAGCATGTCTCTCTTTTAGGGACCTATGTTACTTTTAAGTCGAGGGGAGTGATCCGGGAACTAGGCAAAGTGTTTGGTCTTCCCAAGGCAGAGATCGATTTTTTGTGCGACGGGCATTACCAGCCTTCAGAATTAGATGAGGTATCGCTTTTGGTCTTGAAGTACGGAAATCTTATAAAGGACATGCCCAACTACCTCAGCATCCATGCCGGGGGAATTCTCATCAGTGAAAGGCCGCTGCACTATTTTTCGGCTACTCATATGCCGCCAAAAGGTTTTCCCACCACCCAGTTCGATATGGTGATCGCAGAGGACGTAGGGTTGTACAAATTTGATATACTAGGGCAACGGGGTCTGGCCAAGATCAAGGAAGCCATTCAGATCCTCGCCCTTAATCAACCGGAAGAGTACGCCACCATCGACATCCATGATATCAAAAAATTCAAGGAGGATCCCCATATCAATAATATGATCAAATCTGCCCAGTGTATGGGGTGTTTTTATGTGGAATCGCCTGCCATGCGGATGTTGCTGAAAAAACTGGAGGTAGATACCTATCTGGGATTGGTGGCTGCCAGTTCCATCATACGGCCGGGGGTGGCCCAGAGTGGAATGATGCGCGAGTACATCCTGCGGCACCGCAACCCGGGGAGGGCAGAAGAGAAGGGGCACCCGGTGATGTTAGACATTATGCCGGAAACCTATGGGGTGATGGTCTACCAGGAAGACGTCATTAAAGTGGCCCATTATTTTGCCGGACTTACCCTGGGAGAGGCCGATGTACTGCGCAGGGGGATGAGTGGCAAGTACCGGTCGCGCGAAGAGTTCCAGAAGGTAAAAGACAAATTCGTGGATAATTGCCGTAAGAAGGGGTATGAAGATTCACTGATCGATGAGATCTGGCATCAGGTGGCCAGTTTTGCCGGTTATGCCTTTGCCAAGGGACATTCTGCCTCCTATGCGGTGGAGAGTTATCAAAGCCTTTTTTTACGAGCCTACTACCCGCTGGAGTATCTGGTGGCGGTGCTGAATAACGGAGGTGGGTTCTACCGCTCGGAATTCTATGTGCACGAGGCCCGTATGTTGGGTGCTACGGTGCATGCGCCCTGTATCAATAAAAGCATGGCCGTGAATTGTATCTATGAAAAGGAGATCTACCTGGGGTTTATGTATCTGAAGGAACTGGAGGGTCGTGTCATGGATCGAATCCTGAAGGAGCGGCAGGCGCATGGAGTGTTTACTTCCCTGGAAGATTTTTTGGACAGGGTATTGATCTCTATTGAACAGCTGAGCATTCTGATCCGTATCAATGCCTTTCGGTTTACAGAGATCAATAAACACGAATTGTTGTGGGAGGCACATTTATTTCTTTCCAAAGGGAATGCCATAGACCACCCCAAACTGTTCCCGCCGGTTCATCAGGATTTTGAGATCCCGCGGCTGCATACCACCGATCTGGAAATGGCCTTTACCCAATTAGAACTGTTGGGCTTTTGCCTGTGCAGCCCCTTCTGTTTGTTAAAAGAACCTCTTAAGAATACCCAAGGAAGCAGGGATCTACCGCACTACCTCAACCGGTATATAGATCTGTACGGGTATTTGGTCACTGTAAAGAATACCAAGACCCACAATGGCAAACGCATGAACTTTGCTACCCTGGTAGACCAGCATGGGGAGGTCTTTGATACGGTCTTGTTTCCTCCGGTAGCAGCCCGGTATTTTTTCAGGGGAAGGGGCATCTATCGGTTTTATGGGAAGGTGGTGAGTGAATTTGGATTTTTAAGTATTGAGGTCATCAAGATGCAGAAACAAGATTATATCCAGGATCCACGCTATGCGGATATGAAGACGGCTAACAAAAAGGGTCCTTATGCAAAGGCCAAAGCTATAAGGAATGCGAGAGACGAAGAGGTGACGTAAGGCACCCATAGTGAACCATACATCGGACATAAAAGGAAACTAAACCAGAAGCTGCATTTCGTAGAAAACAATTAGATATCTTTGAAGCTAGATGGTCAATGTCCATCTCAGTTCACTATAGTTAATTGATCTAGACATGAAACAAAAGTATATCCGAATTAGTGCAATCCTTTTTCTGGGAGTACTGGCTTTCTCTTGTTCCTCCTCTTTTGAAGAGGTAGGCACATCTATTATCGATCAACCTATAGAAGAAGAAATTCTACCCCTGGAAGCCATTTCCATGATGGATGTAGCCTACGGAGATCATCCACAACAGAAATATGATATCTACTTACCCGCAGACAGAACGTCCTCTAAAACCAAGGTCTTATTATTGGTACACGGAGGAGGCTGGATAGAAGGGGATAAATCCTCAATGACACCATTTATAGAACTAATCAAAGAACGGCATCCACAACATGCCATCGTAAATATGAACTATATCCTGGCTGCATTTGCCCCAGGTGTAACTCCGGCTTTCCCCAACCAGTTTCTGGATATTGATGAGGTCATAGAAAAGCTGGTTGCAGAGAAAGAAACCTTACAGATAAATCCTCAATTTGGAATGATAGGCACCAGTGCGGGCGCACATCTTTCCCTGATGTACGACTTTGTCTATGACACAGAAGACCGGGTAAAGTTTGTGGTGGATATTGTAGGTCCGGCCGACTTTACCGATCCTTTCTACTCAGAAGATCCAAATTTTGCATTGGCGCTGTCCTTATTTGTGGATGAAAGCAAATACACAGATGGCACCAACTATGCCGAAGCTACGAGTCCGGCGTTTAATGTGAGTACCAGCCAGCAGTCCGGTGGCCATGTTCTACGGAGATGAGGACCCATTAGTGCCCCTGTCCAATGGCAATGCCCTGGATGCGGCTTTAACTTCTTTTGAAATTGAGCATAGTTATACTATTTATGAAGGCGGACATGGAGATGATTGGAGTGATGCAGATATACTAGATCTGCAGGAGCAGATCAGCGAGTTTATTGAGACATATCTTTCCATTAATTAATGCGAGTAAGCCTCGAGTCCTTATAATATTTGTACTGGTAATTGTAATAGCCATGCTTATTTAGCCTATATTTAAGTATTCACCCCAATACAAGAGTTTTATTGCCGCTTGTATGTCCTACAAAGTATGACGGTTTTTTAATAGGTAACCTAAACCAACCGTCATGAAACCAGCTTCATATTTGGTCCTATTTTATTTTCCGAAACTTACTAAGATCTTCCCAATAAACTATTATAAATTAATTTGTTACAACCTCGTGATGTACAAGGTTTTAAAACAAAATGAATCCCCAGTGCATTGCATTGACTAATATTTAATACTCATATTATTAATTTATCTAAAACCAACCAATTATGAAAAAACTAGCAAAGTATGTAATGTTACTCACGGTACTTTTTGTAGCCGTGTCGTGCAGTGAAGATGAACCAGAAATAATACTTGCCAAAGACGGGGGTCCTTTTGAGATTAGTGAATTAATAGGCAGTTGGGAAGCAACTAAAGGGGTTTTTTACAGTGTCGAGAGTCCCAATAATGTGGATATTGTACAGCAAGGGGGATCTTTATCCCTAACCGTCCAAAGTTCTGGCAGATGTACCTTTACTATTGATCCGGTTGATCGTGAGCCATACACGGTAAGTGGAGAAATGTTCTGGGGGAACTATGAAGGTGATGAGGCTTTAGTCATTGTATGGGATGGTAGTCCTGCTGATGAAGGGTCTTTTTTTCAGTCCCAGTTTGTTGAACTTACCGCTACTACCTTTAATTTGGGTTGCTCTTCTGAATGCGGGGAATATGATTTTGACAATAATGACAATTTCGAAATAACCGATTTAAATTTTGAGTTTATAAGGGTTTAAAATCCTTGTTTATGTTTTTTAAAGGACTTTTATAATAACACAAACCCTGCTAATTAATTTTAGTGGGGTTGTTTTTATGAAATAAACTAAAAACTCCCCTAAAACAAAAAAGCCTCTCAATTTACTATACAGAAAAAAGGAAAGCTTTCTGGCTCTGAATGCGGCCTTAACATCATTTGAAATAGAGCATACCTATACAATTTATGAAGAAGGGCACGGGGATAATTGGAGGGAAGCAGATATACTAGATCTGCTGCTTTTGAAAAATGGAAGTCGGGTTAGTAGTTTGTTTGGATCTTAATATTTGGAATTTCCCTTGTCCGAGATTGATTTTGTCGAAAGGTTAGGTAACGGCTTCATTCTTATCAAAGAGTTAAAGCATACTGATATTCTAAACGTACGTTTAATAGTCTATTCTGCCTTACTATTATTTTATTAGCGATTGGAATCCACCGTAAACCATCCGCTTGGCATCAAAAACCATTTTTGACGGATCGGTCAATGGGGCAATTAAATCCGGCATTCTCGGGTCGGTTGCTACAAGCTCATTTGCCAGGTCGCGCGCCTCGCGCGAATCAAACACAACCCACCCAAATACAATGGCTTCATCCTCTTTGGCATTCACGAGGTGCGGGAAAGAACGCGTGCCTTCCATTTTTAAATCCTCACCAACATACTCATAGTAGTTGAGTGCACCATGTTCCTTCCATATCTTTGCAACCGTTTCAGCCACACGCTTGTATTCGTTGAGGTGATTTCGTGGAACGGGAAGGACGAATCCGTCTATGTAATTTGCCATTTTTTTCTCCTTAGTTTTTATGTCTTGTTGTTGCCTTTGTTTTAATTGACTCCGTAAAAATCTTCAATTAATTGTTTGAATTTGTTCGGTGACTCAATATATTCAAAGTGGCCGCAATTTTCAAATAAGTATAATTCTGAGTTTGTAAGTTTATTATGAATAGCCTCAGCACCTTCTACTGAAAATACGCTTTCTGTTCCTTGCATGATTAAAGTTCTACAATTGATAGTTGAAAGTTGATCATGAATATCATATCTGCCTAAATTTGCCCTTACAAATCTATTTGTACTACTAATTTTAGGAACACTTATAGCATCGAATCCCAGAACAAGTTTTGCTGTATCACTTGGAATTGCAAAATAGCTTGTTAAAAATGTTTTATAGTATTTTTCATACGTTACAGGATCATAATTCTTAAAAGCTGTTGTATTTTCAATACTGTCCAGATATCCTTCTTGTTTTTCTGAAATTCGAGAATTGATCATCTTTATTTGGTAAGGAGTTCTAAGTTCATAACTAGCCGCATCTGTGTCTATTAGAACTAGGGAGTTTAATCTATCCGGAAAAGTTATTCCATAATACATGCCTAACAAACCTCCAAAAGAATGACCTACTAAATTCAATTTTGATAGGTTAAAATGATTTTTGATTTGGTCAAGATCAGATATGTAAGATTGAATATTCAGTTTAAGTGTATCTTTTTCACCCTCTGACCAACCACTGCCTCGTTGATCGTAATAGATCAAGGTGAATTTGGAAGAAAGCAAAGAGTCTAGCTGTGGTTTAAGATATTTATGACTTAATCCGGGGCCACCATGAAGAACAACGAGTGTGTCACCCGAACCAATTATTGAATAATAGAGTTTTGTATTGTGAACATTTACATGTCCATTTCTTTTCATTCTAGAATTATTCTTCTCTGAGCAAGAGACAAAAACTATAAAGAAAATAATCAATAAAAGCTTTAATATCTTCATGCAATTATTCAAATGATGCCTAACGGTCTTGGCTATTAGTAATTGTTTGCTTTAGTTATTCTTTCACTTTACTAAAAGTATTTGGATGATTAACACCCTGAAGTATTACTTTTTCTACATCAATGATAAGTGAAGTAATTCCCCTACTATCATCATAATATCTTGTGGGAGATATGCGATAAGTTTTTACTCTTGAAGTGTCCACATTTAGATTATAATATAACTCGTTATTCTCTTGAAAAAGATTTAAAACAAGGCCTGGTTGAAGAGAGGATTCATATTGACCGATTAACAATTCCAATTCTTCTGAATCAATCTTTAAATCATCTTCATGGAGGGGTAAGTCAAGTAGGGTTACGATATCATTGTGTAATTTAAGGTTTTCTTCATAATAGTCTATGGAATAGTTCATAACCCAAGATGCATTTCTAGAAAATCTCGCTACTTTATTTTTAAATTTAAAATTAGTTAGCATGAAATCCACATATTGCTTATAACCCTCCAGGCTGGTTTTATGGTTAGCATACCATGTATATAAGGACGACCATTCTTTGTCAATTTCAAGTGCATCATCTTCTATTACCTGTACGTATTTTATTAATAATCTCTTCTTATAATTAACCAAGTTATCTAATCTTTTAATGATAACTTCATACTCACTGGGAATGTTATTTATGTTAGATAATAATTTTTCAGATGCTTTATCGGCATAGGCAGGCCGATAGTAATATGAGAATAAACTCCTAAATACACTGCGATTGCTTAGATAATCATCTCGAGTTAGACTATCATTTAGAATAAGATAATTTAGGGAGTCTTTTTCAAAGTAAAAATTCAAAGAATGCTTGGATTCAAACATATTATTTGATAGATCTTTAAGGACTTCCTTTAGAGTTGCCTCTATTGCAATTTTATTTTTTCTTTGCTCATTCCAATTATTTATTTGCAAAGCAAGAAGAATCCCTATTACCACCAATAGGATTTCTCCAATGGCATATCTCATATATTTCATAGGCTTATTATCGTCAGCGAGTTTTTTACGGATTCTTCTAAAGAATTTGATCATTGGTTGGTGGTCTTGCCATCTAATTTACTGAAAAATATTTCTGAACTAGTATTTTGAAATTTTGACGGGATTCTTTTCTCGGCAGTCGCCTCAAGAATCGGTCCCGATAGCTATCGGGATGGCCCAGCAGAGAAGCGTGCCCGAGCCCTTCTCCCTGCTGTGCAGGGGAAGTATTTTTCCATTCCTTTCGAACAACTTTAAGAAAGACGGGATTGATTCCCTCACTATGCTCGGGAATCCTCCCAAATGGGTGGCCCAGCAGAGAAGCGTGCCCGAGCCCTTCTCCCTGCTGCGCAGGGGAAGTATTTTTCCATTCCTTCGCCCATATGAGCAAGCTCAAAGGCTACGGAATGAAAAAACCCTCCACACTTTCGTGCGAAGGGCTCTGCTTCTCTGCGGTCTGGACGGGACTCGAACCCGCGACCCCCTGCGTGACAGGCAGGTATTCTAACCAACTGAACTACCAGACCAATGATTTTGTTCGCCAACTGACAAACTCTGACAACAGTCAGATTCAAATCTTGCTACAATTGCTTTTAAAAAGCGTGCTTGTTCACTAAAGCATCCATGTGATGCCTAAGCGGATGCAAATATACGCTGCTTATTGAATTACACAAACAAATTTTTTAAAATAAAATGGGACTAACCAAATGCCTGCCTTTCTATCATAAACGTATTAAGTACCTTGGAAAAATCATCCTGTACATCAACCTCTACATATTTGATCTTGTATTTGGCACAGGTCAGTTTTAATTTCGAAATAAAAGTAGCGACTTCTTTCTCATAGGCTTCCTTGATGGTATCTGCATATACGTCTATATAAGAACCAGTTTCAACATCCATAAATCTTTTGGGAGTATTCTCAAAGTTAAAAGCTACCTCCGTTTCAGTATCCAATAAATGAAAGATCACAACCTCATGTTTATTATACTTCAAATGGCGCAGGGCATCAATTAATGAATCGTCTTCCTCATTGTTCTGAAACATATCCGTAAAAAGGAAGATAAGACTACGTCGTTTAAGTTTTTCAGCGATCTGATGAATAAAGGTATAGGTCCTGGTATCTGTTTCCGGTTTTTTTTCTAAACTCACCTCATTGAGTTTTGCCAATAACATTTGATGATGGCGTTCACTTCCTTTCTCCGGTGAATAATGGCTGTAAGTATCAGCAAAGATGCTTAAACCCACTGCATCCCGTTGTTTTTTCAGAATGTTCATCAAGGCTGCAATGGCCAATACCCCAAAGCCGATCTTATTCAGATTGTCTATCGCTAATTCTTTTCGCTCCGGGTAATACATGGAGGCAGAATTGTCCAATATCATATGGCACCGCAGATTGGTTTCCTCCTCATAACGTTTGGTGTAGAGCTTGTCTGTTTTGCCAAATAGTTTCCAATCTATGTGCTTGGTGCTCTCTCCGGTGTTGTAGATCTTATGTTCAGCAAATTCTGCAGAAAAACCGTGAAAAGGACTTTTGTGAATGCCACTGATAAACCCCTCCACAACCTGTTTTGCAAGAAGTTCCAGGTTTTGGAAAAGTTTTCCCTTCTGAAGTTCGCTATGTATCTTCACACCTCTAAGATACGGATATGTGAGCAAATATTATTGGAATTCTCATGACCGGATTCACTATAAAATCAAAAAAAGGCCCGGATTTCTCCGAGCCTTTTCCTATATGATTTAAAAGATACTTACAATGCAGCGTCTATCGCATCTGTGTATACCTTTTTAGGGGAAACCCCTACTTGTCTGTTTACGATCTCTCCGTTCTTGAATACCAATACCGTTGGAATATTACGAACGCCATATTTAGCTGCAAATTCCTGATTGCTATCCACATCTACTTTGCCTACAACAGCTTTTCCTTCATATTCAGTGCTAACCTCATCAATGATAGGACCTACCATTCTGCAAGGACCACACCAGGCCGCCCAAAAGTCGACTACTACAGGTTTATCACTTTTTAAAACTACCTCGTCAAAAGTAGCATCTGTTATTTCTAATGCCATGTTTTACTTTTTTACAATTATGCAAATTTAGTCAATTATTTACCTTTCTCCTTACAAGGAACATATTCGTTTTAACTATGATGATATCAGGCCAGGCTATTAGTTGAGTTTGTAATGAACTTCTTTATTTTCCAGGGTTGCCAGCAACTCACTGCTTATCTGCACCTTTTGTTTTCTGCTGGAAAGGGTCACCTTAATCTCGTCCTCCATTTCATAGACCGTAAATTGTAATGGGTGTTTTCCCTTATGTGATCTTAAGGTGTCTTTCAGATCCAGAATATGGTCTTCCCTGAGTTGATCAATATTGAGTTTAATGGTGAGTTTTTTAGCATAATTCTCCATTACCTCCTGTAAGAGCATAAACTGGTTGAATTGTAATCTGGGATCTCCTTTTTTGCCGGTATCGCGGTTCACCCAACCTTCCCGTACAAAGACTTTAATAAAGACAAAGGAATTGATCATCAGAAAATGCCGGAATTTCAAATATTCCTCTCCAAAGATCCTGAACTCAAAGGTGTCTGTGTAATCTTCCAGGGCAAACACGGCCCATCCTTTCCCATTTCTGGATACCCTGTGTTGAACATCCGTTATGACCCCGGCAAAGCATAATTCCCTGTTGAGCTGATCATCAAGATTATGAAAAAAGGAAACGTTTGCATTAGCAAATGCCTGGATCTCAGCTCTAAAATCATCCAGTGGATGTCCTGAAATATAAATGCCCACAACCTCTTTCTCTCGTCTCAATTTCTCCATGGTTCCCCACTCTTCGCAAGGCGGCACAACAGGCTCCGGGATCTGTACCTCACTGGCATCACCAAAAAGACTTACCTGTGATGAATTCTCATTTTCCTGGAACTTGGCACCATATCTAATTACTTTCTCTAAAAAGGTTATGCCTTCCCCTTCTAAATGAAAATACTGGGCTCTATGGGTATTGCCAAATGAATCGAATCCCCCTGCGAGGGCCAGATTTTCAAAGGCTTTTTTATTGGCAGCCCGCAGATCTATGCGTTTGGCCAGATCAAAGACAGACCTAAAAGGACCATTAGCCTTTCGTTCTTCTACAATGGTCTCCACGGCCGAACGGCCAACTCCTTTAATGGCACCCATCCCAAAGCGCACCGCACCTTCTTTGTTGACGGCAAATTTGTAATACGATTCATTAACATCTGGCCCCAGTACTTCCAATCCCATGCGTTTACACTCTTCCATAAAAAAGGTTACCTGCTTTATGTCGTTCATGTTGTTAGACAACACAGCTGCCATATATTCTGCAGGGTAGTGGGCTTTCAGATAGGCGGTCTGGTAAGCAATGTAGGCATAGCAAGTGGAGTGACTCTTGTTAAAGGCGTAGGAAGCAAATGCCTCCCAGTCTTTCCATATTTTCTCAAGCACCTCTCGTGGATGTCCATTCTTTTCACCTCCATCGAGAAATTGTGGCTTTAACTTCTCTAGCAGTGAAAAGATCTTTTTCCCCATTGCCTTTCTAAGAATATCTGCTTCACCTTTGGAAAAGCCTGCCAATTTTTGGGACAGAAGCATTACCTGCTCCTGGTATACCGTAATACCATAAGTGTCTTTCAGGAATTCTTCCATTTCAGGAACGTCATAGGAGATCTCCTCCCGCCCGTGTTTCCGTTCAATAAAACTGGGAATGTATTCCATGGGCCCCGGCCTGTATAAGGCATTCATGGCAATAAGATCATCAAAAACCGAAGGTTTTAATTCCTTGAGGTGTTTCTGCATCCCCGGGGATTCATACTGGAAGATCCCAACGGTATCGCCTCTTTGAAAGAGTTCATAGGTGGTGGTGTCATCCAGGGGAAAGTCGTCTGGCACCAATTCAATTCCGTGTTTGGCCCGAACAATCTTTACGGTATCCTTTATTAGTGTAAGGGTTTTAAGACCCAGAAAATCCATTTTTAATAATCCTGCACTTTCCACGACCGAGTTATCGAACTGAGTAACGTATAGGTCAGAATCTTTGGCAGTGGCTACAGGAACAAAATTGGTAATGTCATCCGGGGTAATGATCACCCCGCAGGCATGGATACCCGTATTTCTCAAAGAGCCTTCCAATACCCTGGCCATGTTCACAGTCTGGGCCTCAAGATCATCCCCTTCCGAAATATTCAATAGTTGATTTACTTTTTCGAGATCATCTGACCTGAATTTCTTGCGTAGATCTGCTTCAGGAACGTTGAAGATCTTACCAAGTTTGGACATGGTAGGAATAAGTTTGGCAATACGATCTGCATCTGGTAATGGCAGATCCAATACCCTTGCCGTATCGCGGATAGAGGATTTGGCCGCCATGGTACCATAGGTTATTATCTGTGCTACCTGATTGGCTCCGTATTTATTGATCACATAATCCATGACCTTCCCTCGCCCTTCATCATCAAAGTCGATATCAATATCCGGCATTGAAACCCTGTCCGGATTAAGGAATCGCTCAAAAAGTAAATTGTATTTTAAAGGGTCTATGTTGGTGATCTTTAAACAATAGGCCACAACAGAGCCGGCGGCCGAACCACGGCCCGGACCCACAGACACCTCCATATTTCGTGCTTC
The DNA here is from genome assembly GCA_963781045.1 of uncultured Flavobacteriaceae bacterium. Classification (GTDB taxonomy): domain Bacteria; phylum Bacteroidota; class Bacteroidia; order Flavobacteriales; family Flavobacteriaceae; genus Muriicola. Next base: position 25,972 of record CAWAEX010000022.1, read on the forward strand.
CCGTATAAAATCTTCAACGATCAAAAAATAACCGGGATATCCGGAATTCTCAATAGTCTGCAATTCAAAGTCTATTCGCTCCTTTATTTCAGGGGTTAGATCTGAGTACCGCTTCTCAGCACCTAAATAAGTGATATGCTTTAAATAGGCATTTTCTCCCCGTTTTCCGCCATCTTCCACATCATCAGATACTAAAAATTCTTCCGGGATCTCAAACTTTGGAAGTAGTACTTCCCGTGCAAGATCATAGGTTTCAATTTTATCTACTATCTCCTGAAGATTTAAAATAGCCTCAGGAACATCCTGAAATAAAGCCTTCATCTCCTCCGGTGATTTAAAGTAATACTCCTGATTAGGCAGGCCATAACGGTACCCTCTTCCTCGCCCTATGGGAGTGGCTTGCTTTTCGCCATCTTTTACGCATAGGAGAATGTCGTGTGCCTCCGCATCCTCTTTTTTGCAATAGTAGGTATTATTGCTGGCCACTAATTTTATCCCGTGTTTTTGAGCCATAGCCATTAAAACCGGGTTTGCCCTGTTCTCATCTTCCTGATCATGACGCATCAACTCTACGTACAGATCCTCTCCGAATAAGTTGTGCCACCAAACCAAGGCCTCTTCAGCTTGCTTTTCACCCAGATTTAGGATCTTGGAGGCAATTTCGCCATAGAGATTTCCTGTGAGAACTATAAGGTCTTCTTTATACTGTTCAACAATGGTTTTATCTATTCTGGGGACATAATAAAACCCGTTAGTATAAGCCAGAGAGGCCATTTTGGCCAGGTTGTGATACCCGTTCTTGTTCTTGGCCAATAATACCATCTGATACCCGTAATCTTTCTGATTTTTGTTGAGATGATCCTCACATACGAAGAATTCGCAGCCTAGTATAGGTAAGATCTCTTGCTGACTAAAATCCTCGCCAGCCTCCTCTGCTTTTGCTTTCTTTATTTTTAACCCTGCATTATGCGCCTTTACTTCCTTGACAAAATGAAAGGCACCCATCATATTGGCGTGATCTGTCAGAGCTACTGCAGGCATATTATATTCTGCAGTGGAAGCTATAAGGTCCTTTATCTTGATAGTAGATTGTAATACCGAAAATTGAGAATGGTTGTGGAGGTGCACAAAAGTGGTATCCTCTAAACTCTTAATATTAGCTTTGATCTCTTCTTTAGAGATCTCTGGAGTTGTTACTGCATGTTTTAATTTTAAAGCTGCGGAGGCTTCCTTCAGATTCCGATGAGTTAAGCCCAGCAAAGCTATCTCTGTTGGATGGAGCTTTGTAAATTCTTCAAAATAATCGGGTTGTACTTTTAATTCTTCTCTTGTGAATGACATTCTCCTCACTAATTCAAAGAAACACCGGCATGTTGCCTCCACATCTGCTGCGGCGTTGTGGGCTTCTGAAAAAGGTTCATTAAAAAGGAATTCATGAAGTTCTGTTAAGGTTGGGAGTTTAAATTTCCCACCCCTTCCTCCGGGAATTTGACATAGGAGTGCGGTATCTTCTGTACAGGTATCCAACACAGGTAAATTTGCCAGGGAATTTTCAACTCCAGAACGGTAGAATTCTGCGCCCATGATATTGATATCAAAACCTACATTCTGTCCTACCAGGAACTGTGTCTTATCCAGTACTTCTTTAAAGAGATTTAATGCTTCTTCCAGATGGAATTCCATCATTCGTAGCCAATTCTGTGGAAATACCATGAATCTGTTCCGCATCGTAGGGGATGTCATATCCTTCAGGTTGAATTAGAAAGTCTTGCTGTTCTATAAGATTCCCCATCCTATCATGCAGCTGCCACGCCAACTGAACACAACGAGGCCAGTTGTCTACCTCTGTAACAGGGGCATTCCAGCGTTTTGGTAATCCGGTGGTTTCGGTATCAAAGATCAGGTACATAGAACTTTTTTAGGATAGAAAGATAAGGGTTAAAATTATGGATTTACACCTGGTTTAGAAAGCCGAGTTTTTAGGAGTTATCAACCATAAAAAAATCCGGAGTTATCCGGATTATTTTTTACTCAATTGTTCTGTGTATTAGGAGACTATTTCTTCATACATTTTAGAGGTTTCCAGTGCTGAACTTATGGCCTCTCTTTGTTTAAAGAGTAAGTCACTGGTTGAGCTTGGCAAGATCCATTCTTTGTTATCTAAAATATCATTGTAAGAATTTAAGATCTTTTTCTCTCCTCGTTCAACTTCCTCTAACATTCGTTCGGTTTCATTCGGACTTATGGTTGTGATAAAGTTCATCCAGGCTCTGTGAAAATCTCCTTTGATGCTGCCGCTATCCTCTGGCAATTTGCCAAAGTCTACGATCTCGGATTTTAGTTCATTTCCGAAAATGTAGCGCTGCTTAGCCTTGTCTTCAAGGAATTTTTTAATGGCCGGATTTTCAACTTTCTCCGCCGCCAAAGTATATCCGCGTTTTGCATCATACGTAAGAATTAGTAAATCGTTTAACTTGTTTGAAATTTTTTCTGTGTACTTCATTAATCTATCTTCATTTTAATTTAAGACGTTGTCGACTTTCAACAACTTTATATAAGATAGAAGAATATCTCGTAAAATCAAGTAAATACGGGACTTTAGCAGCTTTTTAACAATGGTTCTTAAAGAGTGTTAAAGCATATCTAGCCATAATAAGCACCTTAAATCTAAAAGGCAATTTTATGGTAAATTAAATAGAAAGTGTATATTTGCACCCTCTTATAAAATAGAGAAAATAAAGAATTAATAACCGAGGGTCGGGAACCCTACAAAATTAATGTGATATGCCAGTTAGAATTAGACTTCAAAGACACGGAAAAAAAGGTAAACCATTTTATTGGATCGTTGCTGCTGATGGCCGTGCGAAACGAGATGGAAAATTTCTTGAAAAATTAGGGATCTACAATCCTAATACCAACCCTGCCACTATTGAGGTGAAGATGGATGAATCTGTAGAGTGGTTAAATAATGGAGCACAGCCTTCTGAAACCGCAAAACGCATTTTATCTTATAAAGGTGTTTTATTAAAACACCACTTATTAGGAGGTGTCCGGAAAGGTGCCCTTACTGAGGAACAAGCAGAAGCAAAATTTCAAGCTTGGGTAGCAGAGAAAGAAAAATCTGTTGCCAAGAAAGAAGAAAATCTAAGCAAAGCACAGCAAGAAGAAAGGAAGAAAGCACTTGAAGCAGAAAAAGAAGTAGCCGAGAAGAGAGCCCAAGCTATAGCAGAAGCCGAATTACCGGAAACTCCGGAGGCTGTTCCGGCTGAAGAAGAAGTAGCTGCCCTGGAAACAGCTCCTGCGCCAGAAGAATCTGTAGCACAAGTTGAAGAGGCGGTTGAAGCTCCGGCAAAAGAAGAAGCTGCTCCTGAAGCTGCTGTCAAGGAAACTCCAGAAGTTGTGGCAGAAGAAGCTGCTCCTGAAGCTGCTGTCGAGGAAACTCCAGAAGTTGTCGCAGAAGAAGCTGCTCCTGAAGCTGCTGCCAAAGAAACTCCGGCCGCAGAAGATACGCCTGCTGAGGAAGCCAAACCTGCCGCAGATAAAAAGTAATGGGAAACCGATTGATGCGTAAGGAAGATTGTTTCTACCTGGGCAAGATCGTTTCAAAATATAGCTTTAAAGGGGAGGTGTTGATCAAACTAGACACCGATGAACCTGAGCAATACGAAAATTTGGAATCAGTATTTATTTCATTAGGAAATAATCTGGTTCCATTTTTTATTGAAAGTAGTTCGTTACACAGATCTTCCTTATTGAGGGTACGGTTTGAAGAGATCAAGGACGAGTCTGATGCGGATCGTATCTTAGGTTCTGAGCTCTATTTGCCGATGGAATTCCTTCCCAAACTCAGTGGTACTCAATTCTATTATCATGAGGTAATAGGTTTTACCCTTATGGATAGCGTATACGGTAATATTGGAGTCATTACAGGCGTTAATGATTCGGCTGCGCAAGCACTTTTTGAAGCTGAAAAGGAAGGAAAACAACTAATGATCCCCATAAATGATGAGATCATTTCCCGCATAGACCGACCTAATAAAACTATACATATTACGGCACCGGAAGGTCTCGTATCCCTGTATTTGGATATCGAATAGTAATTCAATTTCAGAACCACAAAATTCTACTCCTTGGAAACACCCTTCCAATTCAAACAATTTGCAGTACAGCAGGATAGGTGCGCTATGAAGATAGGAACAGATGGAGTGTTATTAGGTGCCTGGGCCCCCTTAGATTCTGTTCCACATAGTATTTTGGATATTGGAAGTGGTACTGGCATTATTGCACTTATGCTGGCACAAAGAAGCAACGCCCAGGAGATAGATGCCCTGGAAATTGAACCAAATGCCTATGAACAGTGTGTGGAGAATTTTGAGGCTTCTCCCTGGGCAGATCGACTTTTCTGTTATCACGCTTCACTAAAAATATTCGTTGAAGAAGTAGAAGACCCGTATGATCTTGTTGTTTCTAACCCTCCATTTTATAATGAAGAAGTTACTAGCGGGGATGGACCAAGAGACTTGGCCAGGCAATCTAGTGCTTTACCTTTTAAAGAATTAGTGAAGAGCGTATGCACGTTATTATCTCCAAATGGGATTTTTGCCACAGTCATCCCATTTAAGGAAGAAACATTATTTGTGAAATTGGCGGAGGAAGTCGGCTTGCACTTACAAAAGGTAACCCGCGTAAAGGGCACTGCGAATGCCGATATAAAGCGCAGTTTGCTATCATTTTCATTCCATAAAAGTGTGGTAGAAGATGATGTATTGGTGATAGAACAGCAACGCCATGAGTACACCCCTGCTTATGTTGCACTTACCAAGGATTTCTACCTTAAAATGTGATCTCAAAGTCGTCTTTTGATAGGACGTGTAAGGCAGGTAGGTCCACCCCCTCCTTTAATGCTGATTTCATTCCCCGTATAGGTAGTTACTTTGCATCCAGAGGCCAATAAGGCTTGTTCTGTTTTAGGATTTCCTTTCACCATGATACAATCTCTTGGAGCCACAGCCAGCACATTACTTCCTAAAGTATCAAATTCAGTTTCCGGTACCTCAATTAGTTCAAATCCCCTTTCCAAAAGTTCATTTCTAAATGTAATGGGCATTAGAGGTGAATAGACCACCGCCAAATTAGAATCTACCGGACTCAATACCGACATAAGATGAAAAACATCTGTCGGACCTCTAAAATGAGGTAATTCTACAACCAGCACATCAATTCCCAAAGGGATTAATAGCCCCTTTAATTGTTCAATTCCCGCCTCATTTGTGCGGTAACTATGCCCTACGGCCAGGGTATTTGTGTCTAACCAGGCAACATCGCCTCCTTCTGCTGTACCGGGGCTTTCTATACTCCCTAAAATAGGCACACCCGCCGCTTCGTAAACCTTGCGTTGGGCTTTTGGTTCCAAAGAACGCATTGCTTTTCCCATATTGCAGAGGATCATTCCATGATCTGTAGCAATAGAAGCATCCCTGCAATAAAGAGCGTCTATAGAAAGGGATTTGTCCTTTGAAAAATAGAAAACTTCAGGATGATGATCTCTTAAAACAGATTCAAAAATGGCATACTCCTCTACTGCCGTTTTAAAGTCGGGCGATGAGAGGTAGTTCAACGCTTTCCATTGGGTAGCGATTTTTGAATCACCCATAAAGGCATTGGTCACGGGGTTTATAAAAATTGAATCCAGTGGAAGATATTCGGAATGCGCGGTGAGGGCTTTCGTATCTTTCATTGTTCTTTGGTGTATTTCCATTTTATCCAGATGCCGGGTTTATTCTTGTCCTTCGTTAGATTCATATAAAAGGTGGATTATCCTAAAGAATTACATAAATTTAAATGTACAAATTAAAAGAAGAGTGGCTAAAAAGTTCAATATCGACCAGGAGATCAGCAAAGCCAGCACCCTTCCCAGCAGTTTTTATAAAGACCCAGCCATCTTTGAGGACATAAAGAACAAGATCTTTTATAAGTCGTGGCAGTGGATCGGTGACATCAATAAGGTAGATTCTAATGGTTCAGCCCATCCTTTTGTCCTTCTTGAAGACTTTCTGGAAGAGCCTATGGTACTTACAAAAGATAAAGAAGGAGAGATACATTGTCTTAGCAATGTCTGTACGCACAGGGGAAATCTGGTGATAGAAGAAGTCGGTACCTATAAGAAATTGATCTGTGGGTATCACGGGCGTAGATTTGCTCTAAACGGCCACTTTGAGCATATGCCCGAATTTAAAGAGACAACCGATTTTCCAAGACCATGTGATAACCTTCATGAATTTCCTGTAAAACAATGGGGCCCGTTTCTATTTGCAGGGCTGTCAGCGGTATTCGATTTTCAATCTGTGATCGATATCATGGACCAACGAGTTGGTTTTCTTCCTTTTCACGAATTCACCCACGACGCCAAAAGAGACAAGGATTATTTTATCAATGCACATTGGGCTTTGTATTGTGATAATTACCTGGAAGGCTTCCATATCCCCTTTGTGCACGATGACCTAAATGCGGTGCTCGATTACGGGAATTACGAAACCATCCGCTACGATTATTGTAACGTACAAATAGGATATGCTGAAGGGACGGAAGATATTTTTGAGCTTCCTGAGGGCCACATAGATCATGGGAAAGATATTGCAGCCTATTATTTCTGGGTGTTCCCCAATATGATGTTTAATTTCTATCCCTGGGGACTTTCTGTAAACCTGGTTCAACCTCTGAACCTTAATCGAACCAAGGTCTCCTTTATGACCTATGTGTTAGATCCTTCAAAGCTAGATAAAGGAGCCGGTACCGGGCTGGATAAGGTGGAAATTGAAGACGAGGCCGTTGTGGAAGGGGTTCACAAAGGGATACGATCGCATTATTACAAGGCAGGCCGATTTTCACCTACACGGGAACAAGGAGTGCATCATTTTCATTCCCTTCTGGCGCAATTCATGAACCAGGATACCGGCTAAAAATTTGTAAAAGCACGAAGGAATATCTCTCTAATAGCATTGATTTGTTTTAGCCCTTTAAGTACCTTTGACAAAAATAATACAGTATGAGGCCCGATCTTTTTGAAGCACCAGATTACTACCAATTAGATGACTTGTTAACTGACGAACACCTGTTAATACGCGATGCGGCAAGGCAATGGGTGAAACGCGACATTTCCCCCATCATTGAAGAATATGCCCAAAAAGCAGAATTTCCAAAACAGATCATAAAAGGATTGGCCGAAATAGGCGCATTTGGTCCTTACATTCCTGAAGAATACGGCGGAGCAGGTCTTGATCAGATCAGTTATGGACTTATAATGCAGGAAATAGAACGGGGAGATAGTGGCGTGCGATCTACCGCATCTGTGCAGTCTTCTTTAGTGATGTATCCTATTTTTACCTATGGAACTGAAGAACAACGTAAAAAATACCTGCCAAAGTTAGCTACCGGTGAATTGATGGGATGTTTTGGTCTTACCGAGCCAGATCACGGATCAAATCCCAGTGGTATGGTGACCAATTTTAAAGATAAGGGCGATCATTTTCTGCTGAATGGGGCCAAACTCTGGATCTCTAATTCTCCTTTTGCAGACATTGCTGTAGTATGGGCAAAGAACGAGGAAGGACGTATTCATGGCCTGATCGTAGAGCGTGGGATGGAAGGATTTTCTACCCCGGAAACACACGGTAAATGGTCTTTACGTGCTTCTGCTACAGGAGAACTAATTTTTGACAATGTAAAGATCCCAAAGGAGAATATACTCCCGGGCAAAAGTGGTTTAGGTGCACCCTTAGGGTGTCTGGATTCTGCTCGCTTCGGAATTGCCTGGGGCGCTATAGGGGCAGCCATGGATTGTTATGATACGGCCCTTCGCTATGCGAAAGAAAGAGTGCAGTTTGGGAAACCTATCGCGGCTACGCAATTGCAACAGAAAAAACTTGCTGAGATGATCACTGAGATCACCAAAGCACAATTATTAGCCTTCCGTTTGGGTCAATTAAAGAATGAAGGAAAAGCCACTACGGCACAGATCTCCATGGCAAAGCGGAACAATGTGGAAATGGCTATCAACATTGCGCGTGAGGCCAGACAGGTATTAGGAGGAATGGGTATTACCGGGGAGTACAGTATAATGCGTCATATGATGAATTTAGAATCTGTACTTACCTATGAAGGAACCCATGATATTCATTTATTGATCACAGGAGCTGATATTACAGGTTTTCAAGCCTTTAAATAAACAAGCTTAGCTTCCCAGGATCCTATTAACGGAATTGGCCAATTCTTCCTTTTGATCTAGCGTCTTTTGGGCTACGGTAAACAGGCTCATACTTCGGTGTAGATTTTGGTCAGGATAGCTAACCTGGTAATAGACATCATTCTTCAAATAATCCGTCAAGGCCCGTAATCCATGCAAGAAAGGCATAAGCACCGCTCCATAGGGAAGCGCTTTTTTTTCTGCGGTAGTAAGTTCAAGATCACTTTCTTTGAGGCCTTGCAGGAATGCTTCAGCCATCTTAAGATCAAAAGAAATTTTATTCAGACCACTTTCATCTTCCTGACAAGGATTTGCAATAGTTCTTATGGCGTCGCCAAAATCGAAATGAAAATACCCCGGCATTACTGTATCAAGATCAATCAGGCATAAAGCTTTCCCAGTTTTTTTCGAGAATAGAAAATTATTGAGCTTGGTGTCATTGTGGCAAATACGCAAGGGTAGTTCTTGTGGAAGATCTGTTCTTATTTTACTGAGTGTGGTCTCAGCAAATAAGATCCATTTTTTAGCCTTCTCTGATCTATCCTGGGAAGCATTCTTTCTGGCCTTATGAAATTCGTTCACTCGCTTTTTCAGGTCGTGAAACCCCGGAATGGTTTCTACAAGAGCATTTCCAGGAACGTCTTTTAGTAATCTATGGAAGATTCCCAGTATTCTTCCAGATTCATTGGCAACCTTAAGATCATTGGTAGTATTGTATGAAATACTATCCGGAATATAGGTCATAAGTCGCCAATATTCTCCATCCATATCCTTGTAAAAAGGAGTTCTTGCCTTGGTTGGCATCAGATCAATGGAAGGGTAGTCTTTTTGGTTTAGAAAAGGCAATATGGCCTCCAAATTTTGCATTAAACCCTCAATATCCTGAAAAACGTGGCGATTAAGGTGTTGCAGCAGATATTTAGGGATATCCTTATCTACAATTTTGAAGGTATGATTAATATACCCTTGTACAACAGGGATCACTTGATAGTGCTTGCGTTCAATTACAAAATGCTCCAGAGCTTTTTCCGCAAGTGTACTATCCATAAGGTAACTATTAGTGGATTCTTACTTCCATAAAGGCGAACGGTATTGCCCTTCTAAGGTCATTCCCTTAAGTTGAGCCATTGCCTTCTCCTTGTCATCGGCATAGGTAACCCCAAACCACATACTTTCAGAAGGAATGACATCTACATCAGTTTTCTTGGCTTGCAACATGGCCTGGATCACAAAAGGCAGATATACTTCCCCTTTTTCCATATTCTCTCCTTTTTCAAGAAAGCTTCTAAAGTCTTGTTCTATCTGGTCAAAAATAACTGGTCTGCATACCCAAAAGTTCATGCTTACCAATTCGTCGCCAGTAAATTGAATCCCGGAGTCTGTGTCCACGATCCCATCTTGCTGTTTTTCAATTGCAATTCGCTCTTCCACGGAGAGAAGCGCCTTCCCATTTTGTTTACATACACCTCTGGAAACTGAGCCATATTCAGACAAAGTATCTTTTAGGGTGTAAGCTACAAGACCAAAAGAAGTATCCTTGGGATCCTTGAAAATAAAATCGGCAGCATTCTTATACGCCTGTTTCCCATAATAATCATCTGCATTGATTACGGCAAAAGGCCCGGATATAACCTTTCTTGCAGACCATACGGCATGGGCTGTGCCCCATGGTTTGGCTCTTTCTCCCTCAAAGCTGATCCCTTCCGGAAGATCGCTTAATTCCTGAGAGACCACATCTAGTGCCACAGTTTCAGGAATTTTCGAAGATAAATATTCTTTCAGGAAAGCTACGTTATCCTTCTGAGTGACCACAACAATATGATCAAAGCCGTTTTCCAGAGCGTCGTAGATACTGAACTCCATCAGGAACTCTTCCTTTGGACCTAATCCATCGAACTGTTTAAGTTTACCATACCTACTGCCTCTGCCGGCAGCCATTAATAATAGGGTCATATTAATTGCTTTTGGGCGCAAAAATAAGTTTTTAAGATACAATTCCCGTGCTGTCCGCAAGAAATTCATAAATTGAGTTTCCATTATAGTAACGAACGAATTATGAACAGCAGAAGAAATTTTATTCGAAATACCGCCATTGTGGGTGCAGGAATGAGTGTACTCCCTAATTTGGCTTCGGCCATGTACACGCCCAATACAAAGGAGGAACTAAATGTAGGATTGATAGGGGTTGGACTCCGGGGCACCAATCACCTCAGAAATCTTCTTCTGCGCACAGACGTTCGGATCACAGCTCTTTGTGATGTAGATCCTGAACGTATCACTCTTGGTAAAAAGCTACTAGCGGAGGCAGGGAAAAAGGCACCGGCCATCTTTGGGAAGGACTCTTTGGATTATCTTAATTTACTAGCATTAAAGGAGGTTGATGCCGTGATCATTGCAACCCCTTGGCTATGGCATACACGGATGACGGTAGATGCGATGAAAGCCGGAAAATATGCCGGGGTGGAAGTTTCTGCGGCGAATACCCTGCAAGAATGCTGGGATCTGGTGAACACCCATGAAGCAACGGGGACACATATGATGATCCTGGAAAATGTAAACTACAGACGCGATGTGTTGGCTGTTTTAAACATGGTGAAGCAGGGTGTTTTTGGTGAAATGGTCCATTTTAGATGCGGGTATCAACACGATCTTCGGGAAGTGAAGTTCAACAACGGGAAACAACCATATGGAGGAGGAGTAGAGTTTGGAGAAAAGGCAATTTCTGAAGCTCGTTGGCGCACCGAACATTCAGTAAAACGGAACGCAGATGTATACCCTACCCATGGGTTAGGTCCGGTGGCTGTTATGGCAGATATCAATAGAGGCAACAGGTTTTTATCCCTTACCTCTCATGCCACCAAAGGCATAGGGTTGCATAATCATATTGTAAAAAATGGAGGAGAAGACCATCCCAATGCAAAAGTAAAATTTAAACAAGGAGATGTAATTACCACTACCATAGATACCGCTAAGGGAGAAACCATCATCATTACCCATGATTGCAACCTGCCTCGACCTTATTCATTAGGATTCAGGGTGCAAGGGGCAAACGGTTTGTGGGAAGTAGATGGCAACCGCATGTACATTGAAGGAAAATCTGAGCCCCATAGATGGGATGCAGCCGATTCCTGGTTAGCAGAATACGATCATCCCCTATGGAAGAAATATGGAGAATATGCGGCCGGTGCAGGGCATGGGGGGATGGACTTCTTTGTTCTAAATTCCTTTGTAGAATCGGCTAAAGCAAATACTGCTCCGCCTATGGATGCGTATGATGCCGCTGCCTGGAGTGCAGTAACGCCTTTGTCTGAGGTCTCTATTCTCCACAAAGGCGAACCTCAGGATTTTCCTGATTTTACACGTGGACTTTGGATGAAAAGGGCTCCTTACAACTGGATGAAGGATACATACTAGTGGCTTATTTGCCTAACCAAGCGCTTGCCTGGCACAACCCTATTAGATGATTAATATCATATTTTAAGAACCGCGGTCTGTTTACTTTTGAGGAAACAGTCTTTATATGCCTAGCCTAATTCAAAAGTACAATGTTCAGGGTCCCCGTTATACGAGTTATCCTACGGTCCCATATTGGGATATGAACTCTTTTTCAGGAAAAGCCTGGAAACAAACCCTACAAAAAAGTTTTGAAGAAAGTAATGATATAGAAGGCATTAGCCTGTATATTCATTTGCCTTATTGTGAGAGTATGTGCACCTTTTGCGGATGCCATAAGCGTATCTCCAAAAGGCATGAGGTAGAAATGCCGTATATCAAATCGGTATTAAAGGAATGGCATTTATACTGCGATCTTTTTGATTCAAAACCTATTATTAAGGAATTACATTTAGGCGGAGGCACCCCTACCTTCTTTGCACCAGAACATTTGAAAATGCTCATCGATGGGATATTTAGGCGTGCGGAAAAATCTGATCAACACGTGTTTAGTTTTGAAGGACATCCCAACAATACTAGCAGGGAACACCTACAAACATTATTCGATCTGGGATTCAGACGAGTGAGTTATGGGGTACAGGATTATAGCGAAAAGGTGCAGAAAGCTATCCATAGGGTACAACCATTTGAAAATGTGAAAAGGGTAACAGAATGGGCCCGAGAAATAGGGTATACCTCTGTGGGGCATGATATTATATTTGGCCTTCCTCACCAAAAAATTGAAGATATCAGACATACTATTGACAAGACCAAGGAATTAAGACCAGACAGGCTGGCATTTTACAGTTATGCACATGTGCCCTGGTTAAAAGGGAATGGTCAAAGAGGATTTAAGGATGAAGATCTGCCCGGGGCGGAAGAAAAACGCCAACAATACGAACTTGGCAAGAAATTATTGACCGTAGCTGGATATTATGAAATAGGGATGGATCATTTTGCACTCAAAAGCGACTCACTTTACAAGGCATTTGAAGCAGGTGCCATGCACCGTAATTTTATGGGCTATACGGATTCTAAGACACAGTTGATGATTGGGTTGGGAGCTTCGAGCATCAGTGATAGCTGGTATAGTTTTGCGCAAAATGTAAAAAGTATTGAAGAATATCAGCATTTGGTAGACCATAACATTATACCTATCTACCGTGGGCATATGCTATCTGAAGAGGATTTGGTTATTCGACGTCATATTCTTAACTTAATGTGCAGAATGGAAACCTCTTGGGAGGATGAAAGACTGCAATTTAAGGAGGTAGAACTTGTCCTGGAACATTTACGTGAAATGGAATTAGACGGCTTGGTAAATACTAATAATAACAAACTTAGCGTTACAGAAGCAGGCAGGCCATTTGTGCGAAATGTATGTATGGCCTTTGATCTATTAATGCATAGAAAAGCTCCGGAAAAAAGAGTATTTTCAATGACCATTTAACCCTTTAAAAATAACCCATGAAAACAATTATAGTCCCAGTAGATTTCTCAGAACAATCTGAATACGCACTTAACGTAGCCGCTTCTCTGGCCAAAAAGCAGAATTTGGAGATCCTCGTGTTACACATGCTCGAGTTAAATGAGGCAATGCTCACCTCAACGGAGGGCTTTCATCCGGAACAAACTGTTTTCTTGCTGAAACACGCGGAAAAAAGATTGAACGATTTTTTAACTAAGGACTATCTTAAAGGAGTTAAGATCACCCCTGTTATCAAGCATTTTAAAGTGTTTGGAGAGGTGAATGAAATTGCTGAAAAACACAATGCAGATCTTATTGTTATGGGGTCGCATGGTAGTGATGGGTTAAGGGAAATCTTTGTAGGATCTAATGCTGAAAAAGTTGTAAGACATTCGGATGTGCCCGTGCTTGTGGTGAAGGATGATATGAAGGATTTTAAAATAGACAATTTTGTTTTTGCCTGTAATTTTAAAGGTGAAAGCTTAGCCGCTTTCCAAAAAGCGCGCAAATTTGCAAGCTCTTTGGGAGCAAAGCTACATATGGTGTATATCAACACCCCAGGAGACGATTTCCTTAGTCATAATGATTCCCATGAAAAGATCAATAAGTATCTTGAAAAAGCAGGTACCGGTACAGAGGTTAAAATCTATAATGATTACAGTGTAGAAAAAGGAGTGCTAAATTACAGCGAAAGCGTTAATGCCGATCTTATTGGGATCCCTACCCATGGCAGGAAAGGACTATCTCATTTCTTTATGGGTAGTATAGGAGAAGATATTACCAACCATTCCAAGATCCCTGTAATGACCTTTAAGATCTAATAAGGTTGTTATTAATAAAACAAAAAGGGTGCTGATGCACCCTTTTTTCATTTGATGAATTAGACTAATTTCATTTGTACAGGATCCCAATTCACAGGCATCCCTTTGTTATAGCTTTCATTTGCCAATAATGCAGCTCCTCCCGCCCGAAGGCCAAAACCAGGATCTTGAACAATAGTTCCCTGTCCACGAATGGCGTTAAAAAAGGTCAGGAAATGATCATAATGCCCTCCTTTATAACCATAGGGGGCTTTCCAGACGGTTTCACCCGTCGCCAGGACATCCGATCTCTTTTCCAGATCCATCGCAGCATAGGCCTTTGCCAATTCTTTCTGCTCAGCCTCCGTATAGGCGATCATAGAATAATTGGAGGGTATCTTGCCAAGCTTACTTCTTACAAGGGTAACCGAATTTTGACCTACTTCCATGGCCCCTTCCGTTCCTATGAGTCTAAAACCTCCACCATCTCCGGAACCTGCAATAAAATTCACTCGAAAAGAGGCATTAAAAGCAGCATGTGTATCTGTTTTGGGATAGTCGTAAAAAGTGAGGGTTACATCTGGCACATCACGCCCATCGTTCCAATAACGGAGGCCGCCTGTAGACAATGCCCTATTTGGTCCTTTGGAATCAAGGATATGATGGAGTGTTGAAAAGGCATGTACAAAAAGATCGCCTGCAACCCCCGTCCCATAATCCTTGTAATTTCTCCACCTAAAGAAACGCGTAGTATCAAAAGGGTGTTTTGGCGCATTTCCCAGAAAGGTATCAAAGTCTACAGTTTCTGGATTGGCATCTGCCGGAATAGGATATTGCCAGGCCCCTTCTGAGGAATACCTGTCATTATACATGTCTAGCAGTACCATGTCTCCAATAGCCCCATCCTGGTATAATTGCTTTGCTTTTTCATTTCCCAGGGAGGACATACCCTGACTTCCAATCTGACAAATAACCTTGGATCTTTTTTGTGCTTCAATGATCTGTGCCCCTTCGTCAAATTTTTGAATCATGGGTTTTTCACAATAGACCGCTTTGCCAGCATTCAATGCATCAATAGTGATTTTTTTATGCCAGTGATCTGGAGTTGCCACGATCACAGCATCTACATCTTTTAGAGAAAGAATCTCACGGTAGTCGCGAGTGGTAAACAATTCTTCACCCCATAACTCTTTTGCTCTTGCCAGTCTTCCCGTATAGAGATCACATACAGCCACCAATTTTACTCCTGCTACCTTTAATGCAGTAGAAGTATCATAGATGCCCTGTATCCCGGATCCAATTAGGGCCAGGTTGATGTTGTCATTGGCGGAATACTGTTGAAGCGGATATTCTCTTTTTAGGAGTATTTCCTGCTTCCCTTTAGAAGCAATTATATATGGGGCACCACCGAATGCAGCAGTACCGAGGGTTGCCTTCTTTATAAAGGACCTGCGCGACTTATTTTTTTTCATAAAAAGTTAGATATATCAGTGCAACAATAAAGGAAGATACGGTTTTTTTGCTTTTTTACGAAGGGCGCTATCGCGATAAAAAGGAAGCGCCTTTTCTAAGGTCGAGCGAGAGCTCGGCAATTGTCATTTTTTTTAAAGTACTTAAAAGTGCGGTTCTTGTTGGGCTCACGTATTCATGAAGGGGACAGGGATGTTGTGCATTGCATTCGTCTATCCCAAGGACGCAAGCTTCAAGTCTCTGATTCCCGTCTATCACTTCAATGACACTATAAACAGGGTTTTCTTTATTCTCTTTGGTAAGGTAATACCCCCCTTTGGGTCCTTTTGTAGCGGAAATGATATTTTGCTTGGAGAGAGCTTGTAGTAATTTTGCCAGATAGGCCTTAGGTACCTGCGTGGGTTCGCTCAGATCTTTTACCATCAGCTTATGCGATTCATCTGTCTTATCGGCCAGGTACAAAACCGCTTTTAGGGCATATTTAGATGAGTTACTGAGCATATAAATGTATTTGTCAAATATAAAAGGACATTTATATCCGAAATATGATTTTTATCATATTATTTCCCTCACGTCCTCTGATACTTTTGTCAATAATTTTAACTCTAAACAAAATGAAATCAATTTTTAAAAGTATGGTCCTGTTGTTTTCTTTACTCCTCATAAGTTGTGGGGGAAAGGAAGAGAAAAAAGAAGGCTTTAGTGTGGATAGGAGTAAAGCTCCCGAACAAACATCTGAAGCATCTACAGAGACCAATGAAGTTCCTGCCTCCCAACGTATTACTCTCGATGAGAAAGGGGTAGGGCAGATCAAAGATATCACGCTCGACCCGCAAATTAACACCGAAATGGCCGCTGCCGGCGAAGCTATCTTTAAAAGCAATTGCATGGCATGTCATAAACTTGACAAGCGGTTTATTGGACCTTCACCAAAAGGTATTTTGGAAAGAAGGAGTCCGGAATGGATCATGAATATGATCCTGGACCCTAAGTTGATGACCGAACAAGACCGTTGCGCCAAAGATCTTCTTATTGAATTCAATGGTGCCGCTATGGCAAATCAAAATTTAACCGTAGAAGAAACCCGATCCATTTTAGAATATTTCAGAACCTTATAACAATCAAACCAATGAAAAGAACAAAAAAATTTTTACTACTAGGAATTTCCCTTCTTTTAGTAGGTCTTGTATCTAATTGTAAGAATGAGGCCAAAACAGGAACAACAGATCTTTCTCCTTCCGGAACGACAGAGGAAGCAAAAGAACAAGGTCAGGCCTTTATTGAGGATGATGAGTC
Source organism: uncultured Flavobacteriaceae bacterium (assembly GCA_963781045.1). Taxonomy (GTDB): domain Bacteria; phylum Bacteroidota; class Bacteroidia; order Flavobacteriales; family Flavobacteriaceae; genus Muriicola. The sequence continues at coordinate 42,680 of CAWAEX010000022.1, forward strand.
AACTCCTAATGTTTTGAATATTGCCATTGGGTCTCCAGACCATACGACCCTGGTAGCGGCAGTTCAGGCTGCCGATCTTGAGAATGTTCTGGTAAATGCAGGTCCGTTAATGGTATTTGCGCCTACCAATGATGCATTTGCGGCCCTTCCTGAAGGAACGGTTGAAGATCTCCTTAAGCCTGAAAATAAAGATGCATTGGCTAATATTTTAAAATTCCATGTAACAGCGGGCAATTATAGCAAGGAATTCTTAATGAAATTCAAAAAATTAGGACAGGCCAACGATCAGAGTGTTCCCGTTGAGGTAAAAGACGGTGAGGTCTATGTAGGCGGGGCAAAGATCATTGCCAGTATACCAGCAGGTAACGGAATTGTTCATGTAGTGGATAAGGTAATGCTACCTCCGGCCAAAGAATAATAAATATCAATTAAACCATAAAAACAGATACAATGAAAAAAATGAAATATTCCGCACTTGCTATTTTAGGACTGGCGATGGTATTTACCGGTTGTAATGATGCAGGCAAGTCCTCTAATGGGGCATTGTCATCCAGCGCCGCAGAAAAGGTGTATGTGGCCCCTGGGGAACAAGATGAATTCTACGCTTTCCTTTCAGGCGGATATAGCGGTAACCTAACCGTTTACGGTCTTCCTTCAGGACGGATGTTCAAGGAAATTCCCGTATTCTCACAATTTCCAACTTCCGGATATGGGTATTCTGAAGAAACCAAACCTATGTTGAATACCTCCTTTGGGTTTGTGCCATGGGATGATCTGCATCATCCGGACATTTCTCAAACCAACGGAGAACTCGATGGCCGATGGATCTTTGTGAACGGGAACAATACTCCTCGTATTGCCCGGGTAAGCTTGAGTACTTTTGAGACTGAAGAGATCATGGAAATTCCTAACAGTGCCGGGAATCATAGCTCTTCTTTTATCACCGAGAATACAGAGTACGTAGTTGCAGGAACTAGATTTTCAGTACCTGTGCCACAGCGAGATATGCCGATCAATGAATATAAAGGGAATTTCAAAGGAGCTTTGTCATTTATTAGTGTAGCTCCAGACGATGGTCATATGAATCTTGAATTCCAGATCCTTATGCCCGGGTTCAATTATGACCTTTCACATCCCGGTCGTGGAAAATCACACGGATGGTTCTTCTTTTCTACCTATAACACAGAAGAGGCAAATTCTTTATTGGAAGTTATGGCTTCACAAAATGACAAGGACTTTATCGCCGCTATAAACTGGAAGAAAATTGAAGAGTATGTGAAAAATGGAGGAGGAACCAAGATGCCAGCCAATTATGCACACAACGTGTATAATGAGGAAACTCATACCGGAACTTCTACCATGAAAAAAGAGGTGATTACAGTAGACCCCTTAAAAGTACCTGGATCAGTATACTTCTTGCCTACTCCTAAATCTCCACACGGTTGTGATGTAGATCCAACTGGGCAATATATTATTGGAGCCGGTAAATTGTCTGCTGATATTACAATTCACTCATTCGATAAAATGCTGGCAGCCATAGAAGGTGAAAAATTTGATGGAGAAGCCTATGGTATTCCCATTCTGAAGTTTGAGGAAGTACTGGCTGGTACTGTAAAAAGTGGAGGATTAGGCCCGCTGCATACCGAATTTGATGGTAAAGGAAATGCCTATACCACCTTCTTTATTTCTTCAGAAGTGGTTAAATGGAAAGTGGGGACCTGGGAGGTCATTGATAGAAAACCCACATACTATTCCGTAGGTCACCTTATGATCCCCGGAGGAAATTCAAGAAAGCCATTTGGTAAGTACGTAGTTGCGATGAATAAGATCACAAAGGATAGATATCTGCCAACAGGCCCGGAAATGGAACATTCCGCACAGATCTATGATATATCTGGCGAGAAAATGGAGCTTATCTATGATTTCCCAACACACGGGGAACCCCATTATGCTGCCGGTTGTCCTGCGGAGTTGTTAGCGCCTAAATCAAAAAAGATCTACAGACTAGATGAAAACAAGCATCCTTATGCAACCCTAACTCCAGACAAGGCAAGGGTAGAGCGTAACGGTAATGAAGTACATATCTATATGTCAACCATACGTAGTCACTTTACCCCAGATAATATAGAGGGTGTAAAAGTTGGAGATAAGGTATTTTTCCATATTACTAATCATGAACAAGATTTTGATGTACCACATGGTTTTTCCATCATTGGTCAAAACTCATCAGAATTATTGGTAATGCCGGGGCAAACAAAAAGTTCTGTTTGGGAGCCTAAACAAGTTGGTGTATGGCCATTTTACTGTACCGACTTCTGTTCTGCCCTGCATCAGGAAATGCAAGGTTATGTAAGGGTATCTCCTGCAAATTCGAACATTGAACTCTCCTGGTCATTGGGCGAGTAAGTAGTCTAAGATTACATTAAATTTTATAGTGTAAAAAGCGGGTAGTTACTATAAACCTACCCGCTTTTAAATCAAAAGATAGATTTAAACGGTCATTCCTATTCCTATTTTCAAATTATTTAATAAAGAAGAACGATGAAAAAAGCGAGCATAATCATGATGGTAGGTCCCTTGCTCTTATTGGGATTATATGTCTTTCCATTGTGGAACATAATGTTGGGGGCACCTCAATACCCTGATCCTTTGGGGATCAATATTCATATCGATGGTATTAGGGATGTAAACGAGTTCGACATACAGAATATAGATGGCCTCAATCACTATATTGGGATGAAGACCTTACCCAAGCCGGAAGAAATGTGGGAATTTAGTACGTTTCCCATAGTTATTGGAATAATGATTTTTCTGGGATCGCTAATCGGATTGTTGGGCTTTTTTGGAAAGCTAAGCTATAAATGGTTTTTAGGCTGGTTTATACTCATGTCTGTTTTAGGTGTTATGGGAATGTATGATTTCAATGAATGGATGATCGATTACGGAACTAATCTGGATCCTCATGCCATCATGAAACTTGCAAATCCGGATGGTACTCCCATGACCTACAAACCACCTCTTTTCGGGCATACAAAAATGCTGAATTTTGACGTTACTTCCTTACCTTCAACTGGAGCATGGTTCATGTTCACTGGGATGATGTTAACAGTAGTAGCCTTTTTTGTAGGCAGAAAGCAACGGGCAGCCAGTGCAAAAATTAGTAGTTAACAGGTATAAGGAAACCACAGAGCGATGAAAGCAGCTAATTATATTATTTGCTTATTATTAATAGGAGGTACCTCCTGTAATATTGGCCCGGCACCTATAAACTATGGTAGTGATGGTTGCGTTTATTGTAGTATGACCATCGTAGACAAACAACATGCTGCACAATATGTCACCCATAAAGGCAAGGTGTTTAAGTTTGATGCCGCTGAATGTATGATGAATTATCTTAAAGAGATAGATAAGACAACCGTTGCCCTGTTCCTTGTCAACGACTATGACGCCCCAGGGGAATTGATCAATGCCACGGAGGCTACATATCTTATCAGCAAAAATATTCCGAGCCCAATGGGTGAATTTCTTACAGCTTTTAAAAGTAAGGAAGTAGCCGAAAGGATTCATGCTGATAATGAGGGTGTACTTTTGACCTGGGTAGAATTACAGGAACGATTTAAGGAATAAAAATTTTTAATGAGCTTGGTATGTACAATATAAGTGATGAAATAAAAACCCAGGAATACAATAAACTTCAAGTAAAAAAATTGGTCAGTAAAGCTTCTCTGGAAATTCTGTGTATAACGCTGGAAAAAGATGCCCTCTTCCCGGAACATATTTCTCCGAGAGATGCAGAATTGGTTGTGTTGGAAGGAGCTATTGAATTTCACATTAACGGAACAACCTACAACCTAAACACCCAGCAGCATTTTAATTTTCCAAAAGAAACTGCGCATCGGGTTCTGGCGAAGAAAAATTCCAAGTTTTTGATCATCAGATAGAAACTCCTATGAAAATCGTCTTTTGTTTTTTATTGGGCTTACTATGTTATGTTGGACAGGCGCAGCATCCAAAAGTAATTGAAGTTTGCCCAACTTGTACTGTAAAGACAATCAAAGAGGGTATTGCCAGGGCTGCAACGCATGATACCCTGCGAATAAAAAAAGGTACCTATCGCGAGTACAATATTGTCATTGATAAACCCCTCACCCTTCTGGGAGAAGACTATCCGATCATCGATGGGGAAGATCAGGGCGAGATCATTCGGATAGTAAGTGACAGTGTTACGATAGACGGACTCTTCATTAAGAATGTAGGTACAAGTTATACCACGGACTGGGCAGCTATTAGGGTAGTAAAGAGTGAAAACTATCTTATACAAAATGTTGTGCTCGAGAAGTTGTTTTTTGGGATCTATCTGGAAAGATCTAATAATGGAAGAGTCTATAACAACAAGATCATAGGAGATGCCGTAGATGAGTACAATTCCGGTAATGGAATTCAACTATGGTACTCAAAAAATGTAGTAGTAGACCGGAATATGGTTCAGGGAGTACGCGACGGAATTTATCTGGAATTTTCAGATTACATTACGATCAAAAATAATGTTAGCACTAAAAATTTGAGGTATGGCCTGCATTTTATGTTCTCAAACGATGACATTTACACAAATAATATCTTCGAGAATAATGGCGCTGGTGTGGCTGTCATGTTTTCCAAGAGGATAAAAATGCTCAATAACACATTTCGCAAAAACTGGGGAACTGCTGCTTTTGGAATGTTGCTTAAGGAAATCAATGATGCTGAAATATCGGGGAATACCTTCGAAGAGAATACCATAGGGATAAATATTGAAGGCTCGAACCGAATTGAGTACAACAACAACAATTTTATCAGGAATGGATGGGCCGTTAAGGTAATGGGGGCTTGTTATGCCAATACTTTCAAAAACAATAATTTTTTGTATAACTCATTCGACATCTCATATAACAGTAAGATGAACGACAATGTTTTTGATCAAAATTATTGGAGTGAGTATACCGGCTATGATCTGGATAAAGATGGGGTAGGTGATGTACCTTACAGACCTGTGAAACTGTTTTCCTATATTGTAAACAGAACGCCGGAAACTATTATTCTGTTGCGCAGTTTATTTATGGACATCATTGATTTTTCTGAAAAGGTATCGCCGGTCTTTACCCCGGATAATCTCCTGGATGCGAATCCATTGATGAAACGACAAAAATGATAGAGGTAGACTCATTACATAAAAAATTTGGCAAGAATCAGGTTCTTACCGGCCTGAACCTTCAAATTGAAGAAGGTGGGATTTTTGCTGTCCTGGGCCCTAACGGATCGGGGAAGACCACTCTCATAAAATGCATTTTGGGGATGGTAATTCCTAATAAGGGGGCTATCAAAGTAATGGGCGCTCCCATTAAAAATACGTGGCGTTACCGCAAACAGATCAATTATCTTCCCCAGATCGCCAATTTCCCGGGGAACATCAAAGTAAAGGAGTTGTTTAAGATGATCAAAGATCTTAGACAACAACCAGACAGGCAGGAAGAATTGACATCACTTTTTGGCCTGGAACCATCTATGAACAAGAGGTTATCAACCCTCTCCGGTGGCACTAAACAAAAAGTAAACATTGTACTCACCTTTATGTTCAACAGCCCTCTACTGATTCTGGACGAGCCCACAACCGGATTAGATCCAGCATCACTAATAAAACTTAAAAATCTGATCAGAGAAGAGAAATCTAAAGGAAAAACAATTTTAATAAGCTCACACATTATGCAATTTGTAGCCGAAGTTGCGGATGAGATCATTTATCTGCTAGAAGGGACTATTTATTTTAAAGGAGAAATTTCCGAACTACAGAAAAAGACGGGCCAAAAAGATCTTGAACATGCCATTGCGGCTATTACATCCACAACTATACATGCTTAAGATCTTAAAATACAGTTTTTACGATCTCATCAGAAGTAGATGGAGCTATGTATATTTCCTCTTCTATTTATTGCTGGGATTTGTATTGCTATTCTTAAATAATGACGTATCCAAGGCAGTTATTACATTGATGAATGTGATCATTGTGCTGGTACCTCTTATTGGGACCATTTTTGGGATCATGTATTATTATAATTCGAAGGAATTCACAGAACTATTGCTGGCACAACCTATTCCCCGTTCTTCTATTTTTCTTGGGCAATATTTAGGGGTGGCAGGTTCACTTACCTTAAGTCTGGTGCTTGGCCTGGGCATTCCTTTTGTTCTGTACGGGCTCTTTAAAAGTGATGCCATCTTTGATTTTTCTCTGCTGCTGGTAACCGGGGCTTTTTTAACAGCTATATTCACCGCCCTTGCTTTTAACATTGCTATTTCGAATGAAAATAAGATCAAAGGATTTGGATATGCCGTGCTGCTATGGCTGTTTTTGGCGGTTATTTATGACGGTTTGTTTCTAATGTCCCTGATCATATTTGAAGAGTATCCCCTAGACAAATTTTCACTGGCAGCCACCATGCTCAATCCAATAGATCTGTCAAGAACACTGATCCTTCTTAAATTGGATATTTCCGCGCTTTTAGGGTATACAGGAGCTGTCTTTAAGCAGTTCTTTGGAACAGATACCGGTTTGCTGGTTTCCATGATAATGCTGATAACTTGGACCGTCTTGCCCATCTGGCGTATAGTTTACAAGGCGAAAAGAAAGGATTTTTAGCTGGAGTAAGTTGTAATAAAATCCTGATAGCTACCCCTTGAAGGATGTTTTTTGGTCATCAACACCTTTTTATTTTCATATGCCTGTATCATATCCTGAATAGCTTGCTGCCTCTTAGTATATGGATTGATCTTTCCCCAGGCTATCAGGATAATATCTGATTGGCAAATAGCCTTTTGGATGTGATCATTGTTTTCAGGGCCAACATCGGAGGGATTTCCTTTGAAGTTTTTTGTTTGAATACGGCCAAATTGATTGACAATATGAATCGTTGATACTTTAGCAAATTCCGGGTATTCCTTTTGAAAAATAAGCGTTTCTAAAAACTGAACGGATTTGTCTGCAAATTCACTCCCGGCAACACTGGGGTTTTGCATGATAACACAAACAGTTTGTCCATTTTCCTTGCCTGTGTATTTTAAAGTGAGCAGGTATCGATATGCGCCACATGTTGAATAAATGGCTTTCGCATCAATTTTTTTCAAGTGTCGATATACCATAGGAAAGAAGGATCTTACTTTTTTGTACGATTTTCATAGATCTTCATAAATAACATGGTAGACATTTTCTGAGCGCGATTTTTCGCAATCCATACCAGTTCACCTGTAAATAATTCATCAAGGGTCTCAAACCATAGGTTCAGCCAAAGTCCAAAATGCTCTGAGGTTATGGTATGGTTCATTTTGGAATCCACCTGCTGATGTACTTCTATAGGATTGCCAAGATACGTTCTCCTAACTAAAAGTTGACTTTCCCAAAAATCGGTTAAAACTATAAAATGAGACTCCCAATCTACTATGATCGCATTAAAAATGGGACCCAGAGCAGGGTCTTTCCTGATCTTTTTATAGAAAGAAGTTACGAGCAGGTAAATGTCTTCCCGATTCGCAAGTGGAGTTTTTTCATTTGTCATTACACTATCGGTTCAATTCACTCTATGTGATATTCAATGCAATGTCTACCATTTGTTTAAAGCTGGTTTCTCGTTCTTCGGAGGAAGTAAATTCACTCGTTACCAATGAATCGGAAATGGTTAAAATAGATAAGGCTTTCACTTTGTGCTTTGCAGCTATAGTATAGAGAGCTGCGGTTTCCATCTCAACGCATAAGACCCCGTGATCTGCCCATTTCTTAAAACCATTTGGGTCGTCCTCATAAAAGACATCATTTGTCAGGATATTCCCGGCTTTTATTGGGATCTTTTGTTGATCGGCATAGGTTATGGCCTTTTTAAACAGATCAAAATTGGCAGTTGGGGCAAAATGACTACCAAAGAATTTTCGATCATTAATGGCTGAGTTAGTGGAGGCGGCCATGGCCAAAACCACATCTCTCAGGCCAACATCCTTTTGGAAACTTCCTGCGGTCCCAACTCGTATAAGGTTCTTTACCCCATAATCTACAATGAGTTCGTGATAGTATATTAATGCCGAGGGAATTCCCATCCCACTTCCCTGTACGGAGATACGTTGCCCTTTGTAAGTGCCGGTAAACCCCAACATTCCCCGTACCTTATTATAACATATGGCATTCTCTAAAAAATTTTCTGCAATCCATTTGGCTCGCAAGGGATCACCCGGTAATAGAACCGTTTCGGCAATAGCTCCTTTTTGAGCATTGATATGTGTACTCATAGTTCTGCTTTTATGGCTTCATCATTTGCACCCCAGATGAGGTGCCAATACGAGAAGCGCCTGCTTTAATATAAGCCAAAGCGGTGGTTTTGTCTCTTATGCCTCCAGAGGCTTTTATCTTTGCCTTTTCACCCACACTCTCCTTCATTAGTTGAACTGCTTTTAGAGTGGCTCCTGCAGGGCCAAATCCTGTGGAGGTTTTTACGAAATCTGCACCTCCTTTTAGGCAAATTTTACAGGCTTCAATTATTTCATTTTCAGATAAATAGCAGGTCTCAAGGATCACTTTTAATACGGCATTTCCAATAATACCTTTAATGTTCTTTATCTCATCTGAGATCTTTGTATGCAAACCCGATTTAAACCAACCTAAGTTTATAACCATATCTATCTCATCGGCACCTTGTTCTACGCAAAATTCGGCTTCAGCTTCTTTAATTTCAGAGGCCATGGCACCTAAGGGAAACCCTATCACAGCAGCTACTTTCACCTGTGTATTTTGTAACTCTTTTTTTGCTAAAGCTACATAACTACTATTTACACAAACCGCATAGAAATTATATTGTTTTGCTTCCGCACAAAGGGTTTGGATATCCGCTTCCGTGGCAGTTGACTTTAATAAGGTATGATCTATATATTGATTCAGTAGCATTCTTCAGGATTCATTAATCGCGTTCAAATCTCTCATAGGCTGCTTTGTATAGCTCTTCCCTGTGATTCGGGTGAGCTATTGATATAAGTGCCTTAGCCCTTTGATGCAGGTTCATTCCAAACAGGTTCACCACGCCATACTCGGTAGCTACATAATGTACATGGGCCCGGGTAGTGGTAACCCCCGCCCCGCTCTTTAAAAGGGGGGTAATCTTAGAGATCCCTTTTTTTGTCTGTGATGTAAAAGCGAATATTGGCTTTCCTCCCTGGGAGAGCGATGCAGCCCTGATAAAATCCATTTGTCCTCCAACACCCGAAAATTGTTTTGTCCCAACGCTATCTGCACAGATCTGACCTGTAAGATCTATCTCTATGGCACTGTTTATAGCCGTTACTTTTGGATTTTGTAGGATCACGTTTGTATCATTCGTATAGGCAGCCTCTTTGAAATTTACGATGGGGTTATCATCAACAAAGTCGTATAAAGCCTGGGTGCCAGATGCAAAACAAGTTACGATTCTTCCTGATTTTAACGTCTTTTCTTCTCCGGTAATTACTCCCTTTTGAACAAGAGGAAGAAGTCCGTCCGAAAACATCTCGGTATGTATTCCTAATCGTTTATGTCCATACAGATTGGTCAATACTGCATTTGGAATGTTCCCTATTCCGAGTTGGAGGGTGGCGCCATCTTCGATAAGTTCGGCTACATTTTTTCCAATCTGATGCTCAATCTCAGATATTTGGGACATCTCATGTGTATGTAGCGGTTCATTTACCTCAAAAGCGGTATTGATCTCAGAAATGTGGATGATACCATCTCCATGTGTTCTGGGGACCTGAGGATTTATCTGCGCAATGACCAATTTCGCAGTTTTTATGGCTGGTAATGTTACATCCACAGATAAACCTAGAGAACAGTACCCATGTTTATCTGGCGGAGACACCTGTATCAGTGCTACATCGAGCGGTAAAATATTTCTTCTGAAAAGCAGGTGAATTTCACTGAGAAAAATAGGGATATAATCGCCCTTATTTGTGTTGACGGCATTACGCACATTACCCCCAACAAAGCAACTATTTATGGTGAAGGCACTGTTATAAGGCGGACTGGCATAATTTACTTTTCCTTCCGTATGGATCGAAATAATTTCCACATTTTCCAACTCCTTATATCGATCTGAAATTGCATTAATAAGTGTATTAGGGGTCATAGCGGCCCCTTGTAAAAAAATACGGTCGCCAGATTTAACCAGGGCAGCCGCTTCCGTCAATGAGACAATCTTCATGTTACTATTTTTAGATATTTGTTTTAATGATTTATGACAAGAGCCATTAAGGTTGATGACATTCAATTTGGGTGCTGACTACTTCAGTCATAGGTTTAGGGGATACATATGGAATGCCTAACCCCAAACCTCTTAAAATAAACAGGACGCCAACAAGAACCACAAAGATGGGAATAAGTTGGCGAATTCTTTTCCTTGCGGGAGTTTTCAATAGTTTCCCCAAAAAAGCGGCACTGGTCATCAGTGGAACAGTTCCCAAACCAAATAGGATCATATACAGGGATCCTTCGAGGGGTGAAGCCATGGCGATGGAAGCAAAGAGCGCCACATAGACCAAACCACAGGGAAGAAATCCATTGAGGAACCCGATAGTTATGAAAGTGTCTGCCGTGCGTTTTTTAAGCAAGGCGCCCAACTGAGACTTAATTTTGGAAATGATACTATAAATGGGTTTTGATACACGGTAGGTGTTCAACTTATTTTGAGGGATCACGATGGCCAGGATCATAAGAATGCCCATTCCAATTGACAGATATTGTTGCGCACCAAATAGGTAAAGTCCCTTCCCAAAAAATCCGAAGGCTAGTCCTAAAATGGCATAGGCAGCCATTCTGCCTATGTGATATACCAAGACCTGAAATGACATTTTAAAACGATCGCTCCTGTCTAGTGGTAGCATAAAGGCGATGGGGCCGCACATGCCTACGCAGTGCAAACTTCCCATAAGACCTAATAAAAATGCTGTATATACCATAAGTGTTGTTAGTAGGTCATGCTTTTTTTAACTAGATAGTCTTTTCCCTTATAGCTCCAGCGTATACTAATGTCCCAGCGACCATCCAACAAACGTTTGTCAGGTATGAGCAAATGTGCATTGGATAAACTTATGGGTAAGTCAAAATCCAAGTGTTTATTGGATGGTCTGTAAAGGGACACTGTGCCACTTATTTTAGTTGGATCCATATCTTCCGGAAATAGGATCTGTAGCCCTTCTTCGGCCTTTTCAATCTGCAATTTATACGGAAGAGCATTCGCTTCCTTCTCTGCATCTATTTCTTTTTGAAATGCCAATTCTTTCTTGTAATACTCTTCAGTAACAAGATCATGGTTGGCACGGTCATCTGTGTTCATTCGGTATACAAAAAACAAGATAAAGCCTATAAAGCCTATAAATGCCAGCACAATTCCCGTTCCCCAGTTTAGTTTCATAGTATTCTTTTTAAATGGTCCGTTCGCCCCATAAATGTTTTAATTATAGCTCCTTGGTGCAAGGAAGCGCGTAGTGGTTGTTTCTATTAAGGTACTTCCACTATACACCCCTATCTTTAATTTGTCTTTATCTCCATTTAGGGCCGCTGCGTTGATATCAATAAATAGCGTGCCTTCTGCAAGTTTTTCCGCCGGGACACTGAAATTTTGATGAGTAACTACATTGATGGCGCCTTTATGAGAAATTAATTTAAAACTTACATCGGGTACCTCCTTGGTTGTCTTGTTAATGAGTTTAAAGGTATAGACATTGCTGATAATATTGCCTTCCTTACGCTCGTATAATTGTCCGGGTAATCTTAGAATATTGGCTTCCAGATCATTCCTTAAGAACAACATTCCTACCAGTACCCCGGTCAGAATAAAAAGCACGGCCGAATATCCTTTTAATCTTGCGGTGAAGGTGAATTTCGTCTTTTTTTCAATATTGTCCTCACTGGCGTATCGAATGAGTCCTTTTGGCTTGTCTATCTTTTCCATGATGGTATCGCACTCATCAATACAGGCCGTACAATTCACACATTCGAGCTGGGTCCCATTTCTGATATCGATCCCTGTAGGGCATACATTTACGCATTGAAAACAATCAATACAGTCGCCGTGACCAAGTACATCACGGTCTTCTCCTTTTCTGAATTTCTTTCGGCCATTTTCAGCCTCACCTCTTTTATGATCGTAGGCAACTACAATAGATTTATTGTCTAATAAGACGCCCTGCAACCTGCCATAGGGACACGCTATGATACATACTTGCTCGCGAAACCAGGCAAAAACAAAATAGAAAACTCCGGTGAAGATCAGGAGGGAAATCAAGGTGCTGAGGTGCTGAAAGGGTCCGTCCGTAATATATCGCACCAGTGTATCACTACTTATAAGATAGGCGAGAAATACATTGGCGATCAGAAATGAGATCACAAAAAAGACAAGCCATTTAAACACTCTTTTTCTGATCTTTTCTGCATTCCAGGATTGACGATCAAGACGAATTTGTGCACCGCGATCCCCATCTATCCAAAATTCGATCCTTCGGAAAACCATTTCCAGAAAAATGGTTTGCGGGCACATCCACCCACAAAATATTCGCCCAAATGCCACCGTGAAAAGTGCCACAAAAATGACCCCGATGATCATAGAGATCACAAATAGATGGAAATCTTGTGGCCAGAAAGGGAATCCAAAAATATTAAAGCGCCTTTCGAGCACATTGAACATCAGGAATTGGTTCCCATTTATCTTGACAAAGGGAGATGCAACGAGAAATAGGAGCAACCCATAGCTGACCCATTTTCTGTATTCATAAAAACGACCACTAGGTTTCTTTGGGAATACCCAGGCACGTTTTCCTTCTTCATCAATTGTGCCTATAGTATCCCTGAACCGTTCGTCATTTGCCATTAGTTTTTAATCTAGCTCATTAATCATTCATCGCAACGGTAGTTGTATCGGACACCTTTTCGGCAGGAGCATTTTCATCTATCCATATTTCCCCTTCTGCCGCTTTCGGATTGGCCGGTGTGGTTCCTTGAAAAGTAAGCAGGTAACTTGCTACCTGAGCCATTTCTACCGGTTTTAAGGTTTGTTTCCAGGCGATCATCCCTTTCCCATCTCGTCCACCTTCAGAAATGGTTCTGAAAACATTCGTAATACCCCCACCTGATATCCAATACTGGTCAGTTAAATTGGGTCCAATACCGCCACCTCCATCGGCCATATGACAAACCACGCAATTGGTCTCAAAGATGGCTTTACCCGCACTCAGGTCAGTCGCATCCGTAAGTAAGATTACTGTATTCACATCTACCAGGTCTTTAGCGGTTTTACGGTAAGCCTCTATGGCAGCCTGTGCCTCGGCTACTTCCATTTCGTATTCGAGATCCTGATCGTAATCATTAAATACATGGAATCGTGCCAGGTAAACCACCGCAAACAAGGCGGTAGCATAAAATAGATAGACCCACCATGGTGGTAGTTTATTATCCAGTTCTCGTATTCCGTCATAATTATGGTCGAGGATAATTTCTCCTTCTTCCTCAATAGCCCTGGAGCCGAGGAGTTTTTTATACATCCTTTTGCCCCATGCCCATGTCCAGGGCTTCGAATTGGCATTGAGATAGCGCTCTTTGGCTTCCTCAGGAAGTGTTTGAAAAAGGACATTCTCTACAGATTTAACTATGAGTTCAATGGCGATCAGGATAAGTAATATCATCAGCAGGAAGTACTGCGCGACAGGATATTCTATGAAGGCCGGTTTATCTCCCGAATCAATAAAATACTCCATCAATCCAAAGATTAGAAAGAAAAAGATGGGAATTCTGATCCACCAGGGTGTCATATTTTTCATTGTGTATTATTTTGGTTATTATCTTCTAATGGTAATTCACTTACTTCTTTGATGTACTCTTTAGAGGCGGTAAATACCCACCAGAAAAGCAGGGAAAAAAAGACAAAGAAGATCAAAAGAGAGATCATAGGATAAGTGGCCACCCCTTCAATACTTTCCATATAGTTTTTGGCGAATTTTAGCATGATTTACTTGTTTTCTGATATTAGTTGATCGGTTCCTTTTACTTTTATGTCCGTTCCTAATCGCTGTAAATAGGCGATCATAGCGATAATTTCGCGGTCTTTCATTTCTATGAACTCTTCGCCGTTGCTGGCCGCATATGCTTTGTCTTCTTCGTACCCTCTTGCAAAGTCGGGATCTGCGTAGAGATTCTTTTCTATTGAAAGTGCTTGTTCATTCATGGATGCCTGTGCATTGTTGATTTCCTCATCTGTATAAGGAACCCCTAGAGTTACCATGGCGCGCATCTTGTCTTGTGTGGCACTGCGGTCGTGCTTGTTTTTCACCAACCATTGGTATGCAGGCATAATAGAGCCCGATGACATACTTTGAGGGTCGTACATATGATTTAAATGCCAATTGTCTGAGTATTTTCCACCAATCCTGAGTAGATCAGGGCCGGTACGTTTACTACCCCATAGGAAGGGGTGATCATACACAAATTCACCTGCCTTGGCATATTCTCCATAGCGTTCCACTTCACTTCTGAAAGGACGTACCATTTGTGAATGACAACCAACACAACCCTCCCGAATGTAAAGGTCGCGCCCTTCCAGTTCCAGAGGAGTATACGGTTTTACACTTGTGATAGTAGGAATGTTCGATTTCACCAAAATAGTAGGAACAATCTGTATGATCCCTCCTATAAGGATGGCAATAGTGGCCAAGATGGTTAATTGAATAGGCTTCCTTTCCAGCCAGGTATGGAAGGTCTCCCCTACAGTGCGTCTACTAGAGACCCTTGTAAGAGCAGGGGCTTCGGCAAGTTCATCCACAACGGCACTACCCGAGCGAATAGTTACCACTATGTTGTATAGCATCACAATAAATCCGACGATGTATAGGGAGCCACCAATGGCACGCATCCAATACATGGGCATAATTTCATTAACGGTTTCCAGGAAATTACCATAGACCAGACTGCCATCCGGGTTAAAATCTTTCCACATTAGTGCCTGTGTAAATCCTGCGACGTACATAGGCAATGAATATAAGATTATACCCAGGGTGCCTATCCAGAAATGGAAATTGGCCATAGGTATAGAGAAGAGGCGGGTTTTAAACATTTTTGGTACTAAATAATAGATCATACCAAAGGTTAAGAAGCCATTCCAGGCCAGGGCGCCTACATGCACGTGTGCAATGATCCAGTCACTGAAATGCGCAATGGCATTCACATTTTTAAGGGATAACAGTGGCCCTTCAAAAGTGGCCATACCGTAACCAGTAATTGCTACTACCATAAATTTAAGCGTAGGATCTGTTCGCACTTTATCCCAGGCTCCTCTTAGTGTTAATAGTCCGTTGATCATCCCTCCCCAGGAAGGTGCAATAAGCATTACCGAGAAGGCTACTCCTAAATTTTGTGCCCAATCCGGTAGAGAGGTGTACAGTAAATGGTGAGGTCCTGCCCAGATATAGATAAATATGAGGGACCAAAAGTGGACGATAGATAAGCGGTAGGAATAAACTGGCCGGTTCGCTGCTTTTGGAACAAAATAATACATAAGGCCAAGGAATGGAGTAGTGAGGAAAAAGGCTACCGCATTATGACCATACCACCATTGAACTAAGGCATCCTGAACTCCTGCGTATACAGAATAACTCTTCAACGCACTAATAGGAAGTTCCAGGCTATTAAAAATATGAAGTACGGCAACTGTAACAAAGGTGGCCAGGTAAAACCAGATGGCAACGTATAAATGGCGTTGTCTTCGTTTGATCATGGTTCCAATCAGGTTCCAGCCAAAGGCAACCCAAATCACTGCAATAGCGATGTCTATTGGCCATTCCAATTCTGCATATTCTTTGGAAGTGGTATATCCCAATGGTAAAGTAATAGCCGCGGATACAATGATAGCTTGCCACCCCCAGAAATTAAGCTTACTTAGGAAATCGCTAAACATCCGGGCTTTTAAAAGTCTTTGGGTGGAATAGTAGACCCCAGCAAAAATGGCGTTACCAACAAAAGCAAAAATGACCGCGTTTGTGTGTAGTGGTCTCAACCTTCCGAAGCTTAGCCACGAAATTCCATCGGTGATGTTTGGAAATAAAAACATCAACGCCAATAGTAAGCCTACCAACATGCCAATGATACCCCAGAATAGGGTAGCATATATAAATTTCTTTACGATCTGATTATCGTAACTAAACTGCTGTACTTCCATAATTATGATTGTTTTCTTTTAGAGATTGGTAATTCATTCTTGTCGTTGGGAAGGGTTTTTTTGTCTTTTTGTATAACAAGTTCATCTTCAAATAAAATACGCACAGAAGGCGTATAGGAATCGTCGTACTGGCCGCTCTTCACTGAAAAGATAAAGGCTGCAAAAAAGACAACTGCTACCACAATACTGATAGTCAGTAACACATAAATAACACTCATACCTACCTGAATTCGGGTGTAAAAATAAAGGGGCTGCTATCGCTAAAAAATGACATAAGTCAGGTTTTATTATTTAATTTTCCTTCCAATTATGTTAGTTGCTAAGGTAGTAAATGCTACAATACTTATGGAACTCAAGGGCATAAGAATAGCGGCAATTACCGGTTCTAACTGACCTGTTACTGCGAAATACAAGCCAATTATATTATAGAGAAGAGATAGGACAAAACTCAATTTGATGATCTTTATGGCCTGTTTGGAAGCTCCGATATATTGTGAGAGATATTTAAACTTGCTTGCATCGAGGATCCCATCGCAAGCAGGGGAGAACACATTGATATCCTCAGAGATGGCAATACCCACATTACTTTGAGCGAGGGCACCTGCGTCATTGAGTCCGTCTCCCACCATAATCACTTTTTTACCCTGATCCTGTAATTCCTTAACAAAGTAAAGTTTGTCATCGGGCTTTTGATTGAAATACATTGGAATTAAACTTGGCAGCAAGGCTTCTAAACGATGTTTTTCCCCTTCATGATCTCCGGATAACAGGGCAATTTCCATGTTCTTTTTTAGTGCAGTAAAGAGTTCTGAAAGACCAGGCCGGTATTCATTTTGAAAAACAAAATGACCCCTGTATTGTGTATTTGTGCTGAGATGTACAACGGTTTGATCTGTAGTATCCAAACTGCAATTATCTACAAATGATGCCGATCCCAGTTTCAGTTTTTGATCACCTTTACTGCTGTATAGCCCCTGACCAATGTATTCCTGGTAGTCGTCCAGGGTTAAAATGTCCTGTTCTTTCAGTAGTTTGTAAAGTGATCTGCTCAAAGGATGATTAGACGCCCTTAGGGTGCTTTTCAACATTGATTTCTCTTCTTTACTCAGTGCCGATCCTTCGTATACTATAGTATCATGGGACCTGGTTGAAAGTGTCCCGGTTTTATCAAAAATAGCTGTATTAATGCCGGCTAATTGTTCTATGACACCTACATCTTTAAGATAGAATTTCTTTCTCCCAAAGATCCTTAGCATATTCCCAAGTGTAAAAGGGGCCGCTAGAGCAATGGCACAAGGGCAGGCAATGATAAGTACTGCAGTAAAGACATTCCAAACCTTTGAGGGATCAGAAAAAACCCAGAATAAAGTAGCACTAAAAGCTATGAGCAATACGGTGATTGTAAAACGCTTTCCAATACTATCTGTAAGTGTCTGAAAAGTACTTTCATTGTTCTTATTAAATACAGCCTGACTCCATAATTGAGTTAAATAACTTTGGGAAACGTTCTTAAGAGCAAGCATTTCCATAGCACCCAACAACTGTTTCCCCCCGGCAAATACCTTTTCACCTACTTCTTTTTTTACCGGGGTAGCCTCTCCCGTTACAAAGCTGTAATCTATTTCCACAGGTCCTTTCTGAAGTAGACCGTCTACAGGGATCAGCTCCTCATGACGAATAAGTATTCTATCCCCCTTCTTGATCTCATAGACCTGCACGGTCTCTTCTTTATTGTCCTCCAGAAGACGGGTTACGGCAATAGGAAAATATGATTTATAATCTCTTTCAAAGGAAAGGAAGGCATAGGTTCTTTGTTGAAAATACCTTCCCAATAGTAAGAAAAATATTAATCCACTTAAGCTATCAAAGAACCCACTGCCCCAATCGAACACGATCTCAAGTGTGCTTCGAATGAACAACACCAAAATGCCAAGGGCAATGGGGACATCTATATTAAGAAGTCCACTTCGCAGTCCTTTGTATGCTGAAATCAAATAGTCTTTTCCGGCATAAAAAACCACAGGTAGGGAAAAGGCGAATATCAACCATCTGAAGAATGGCTTGTATTGATCTAACCAAAATTCGTTGACCTCAAAATACTCCGGGAAAGAAAGGAACATGATATTGCCAAAGGCAAAGCCCGCAATCCCTAGCTGATAGATCAGGGTTTTATCCTGTATTTTTTCTTTGCGGTCATAGTTCTCCAGGGATATGTTGGGTTCATACCCAATACGAGAAAGCAGAAGTACCACTTCTTTCAAGGAGATCTTTGTAGTTTCAAAATTGATCCTAACGGTCTTTTTTGGAAAATCGACTTGAGACTGCAAAATCCCGGGAGATATTTTATGCAGATTCTCAAGGATCCAAATACATGAACTACAGTGTATGGTAGGAATAAAAAGATTTATGATCTGATGATTACCGTCATTGAACTCCAATAATTTTTCAGCGATTGAGGGAGTTTCCAGGTAATCGTACTTGCCCTTTGTTTCATTTGGACTACTCCCGGCTGCTGCCTGTAATTCATAGTAATAGTTAAGATCATGCTCATCAAAGATCTCGAAAACGGTTTTACAACCATAACAACAAAATAGCTTGTCCTTGTGGTAGATGATTTGATCATCACAAGGATCACCGCAATGATAGCAGTTTGTGTTATCCATACATTTGCATTATACCCGGCCACAAAGATGCCGATAGCTCCTTTTCAAATATATGATTTTAGTCAGCTTTCCAAGACCTTTCCTAAATAGCGATGAAATTGTCGTATTAAATCCTTGTAAAATCAGTTAAATACCATGGACAGGTCTTCAAATTATAGTACTTTAGAGGTCGTAAATTTAGCTGAATGAAAAATAGATGTGAGAATTGTATTGTAAGACAATTTAATGCCTTGCGCGCCATGAGCAAAGAGGAATTAAAGCGTGTTTCGGATTCCAAGATCACTAAGTCTATCAAGAAAGGACAATCTATTTTTGAGGAAGGTGAAAAGCTAAATGGAGTTTTCTGTGTACGTGAAGGAGTATCTAAACTTTCCAAATTAAGTGCTAACGGGAAAGATCAGATTGTAAAATTGGCCAGCAAAGGGGAGGTCATGGGGCAGCGATCTGTTATTGCAGAAGAAACCTCTAATTTAAGTGCAGTAGCCGTGAGTGATATGGAAGTATGTTTTATTCCTAAAGAAGGTATCGTAGATACGCTGCACAATAATCCTAACTTTACCGTGGAAGTGTTGCGACATATGGCCCATGATCTGCGCGAAGCTGATGATGTGATCGTAAATATGTCACAAAAATCAGTAAAACAGCGTGTTGCAGAAGCCTTCCTATATCTTGGCGAGAATTTTGGAGAGGATTCCGAAGGCTTCCTTAGTGTAACTCTCTCCAGGGAAGACATAGCTAATGTAGTAGGCACCGCTACTGAGTCTTGTATCAGGATCATTTCAGAATTTAAAAAGAAGGGCTACATTAAAACCTCAGGCAAAAAGATTGGTGTTGCCAATGAGAAAAAACTACGCGACCTGGTGGAAGGTTTTTAATGAACATAGCGGCTATTCTTACAGTTCACACCAATACTTCATTACTGGGCAGACCTTGACCAATTCGCAAGGTGCCATAAAACCTGACAAAAGTCATTGTTTGGAGCAATTATCGGGCCTACTTTTACCTCTGTTGAAGTAGAAAAAAGCCCATGAAGAATATCTTATTACCTACAGATTTTTCTGAGAATTCCTGGAACGCTATCAGGTATATTTTGGAATTGTACAAAGCAGAAATCTGTACCTTTCATTTATTGAATACCTATACTCCCGTAATTCCCAACAATAGATTTATGGCCTCTAGTATACAGCCAAGTATCATTGATGCTGGGAGTAAGGAAACTTCCACCAGAGAACTTGGTAATATCTTAAAACGCATCCAGAAAACCTTTAAGAATAAGAACCATAGTTTTAAAATCAAATCCTCTTTTAGTCTTTTGATAGATGAGATCAAGAATATTATTGATACTGAATCTATTGACCTGATTGTTACGGGTACAAAAGGTGCCTCAGGTATTGATGAAGTATTTCTAGGAAGTAATACCGTGCGTATCATAAAGGCAATCCGAAATTGTCCGGTTCTTACTATCCCCCAAGAATTTAGCTATAAAGAACCTCAGGAGGTCGTTTTCGCAACAGATTTTAAAAGGTATTACAGCACTTCGGAACTACAACCTTTGATAGACCTGGCAAAAAGTTTTAAGGCTACTATCAGGATAGTGTATGTTCAAAATAAGATCAAGGCTCTTACAGAGATACAGCAATTCAATCTAAATATGCTCAGGAAGTATTTTGGGAAGATCGATTATTATGTGCATACCGTATCGGAACTTAACTCCGTTTCCAAGACCCTTGAGGTCTTTGCAGATGAGTTGGACATCCACTTACTGGCAATGCTCAATTATCAGCACAGTTATATGGAACGAATTACCAGAGAACCTGTTGTAAAACAAGTTGCGTTCCATACGCAGGTGCCTTTACTGGTAATCCCGGAACTGGGAATGAATGCACCGGCCCACACTCCAAAAGAAAAGGAATTTCAAGTAGTTAAATAAGCTATTCCTTTATCGGAAAATCTTCGTAGAAGTCTTTGAAGGTCTTAGTAGTAGTATAATTATCTGTCAAGACCCTGTAGACCATGTATACGATCATCACCTGGCCTAAGACCGTTATATAAAACACCCAGTTAAAAGGAAAATTCATAGCTACCATTATGGTTACAGTAAGTAACACAATGGTGGTAGTGCCTACCCAGAACATAGCCGAAGTCTTCATTTCTTTTTTATATAAAATTAAGCCTTAGGGAGAGAACGGTATGTTAAGAAAGTTGCAAAATTTAGTCAAAGATCTTCTATTAGTTAACACCAGAATTGGTCCAAAATTTATCCTCTGCAGGGATCCCCTTATTCTTTTCCAGTTGAAACGGATTAAAGGATTTCTTCACAAAAAGATACCAGGCACTAGATGAGATGGTAGGAGTAATATCTGTATGATCCCACAAGTAAGAAGCACCAAAATTTGTTCCGTAATTAGTTGTGTATGGAATTCCTATGGCACCTTCATTGGTAGCGCTATTGATAAAATTCTCTTCTATATTAAGAACGATATTTTCGGCATTACTTGTTTGTGCCGCAGCATTGAATGCCATAGCCATTTGAGCAGTTCCTTCTAACCAAACTACATCTTTATCATCATCAAAACAATACCCGCTTATTACTTTACCATGAGTAGTTGAGGTTTGAGAATTCAGAAAACGATTAGCCTTTGTTAAGACCTCCACCGGAAAGTCTTCCAGGATCATATACCCAAGAGAATACAGATCTAATGCATAGTTATAGGCCGGATTTTGAGTTTGAGTAATAAGCACCTCTTCATTAACATCCCAGCGTTGTTCCTCTAAGAACCGAAGAATACCCATATGAAAATCATCGAAACCGGGAACTGCATTATAAGCAGTAATTATTCCTTCTGTTACTTTAGGAATAAGAGTTCCATCTTCATTGATCCCTCCTTTTAGGCCTCCGTCTTCCTCTTGTAAAGAACGTAACCAGTTCTCCAATTCAAATGCTAATTGTTCATATTTATAAGAGTTGGTAGTCTCATGGTAGTTATTAATGGCTAACAACAACCAGGCATTGTCGCCCATCCAGATCCGCGATCCGTTTTCACCCGAAATCTCCCGGAATTGAAAGAATCCGCCATTGTTCCCATAAAATTCTGTTGCCAATTGCTGATCGAAATAATCCAAGATCATTTCAGTGCGTTCCAGATCTCCGTCGGCAAGAAATGCCAGAGCGGCCAATGCATTATCATACAAGGACACAAAATTAGTATTCTCTGCACTTTCAACTAAACCGTTATCGGCTTGCATATGTGCCATCCATTCATAAACCTGTTCGGGTGATGATGTCTGTGCTGGAGTATTTGTATTTTCAGTAGGGATATCCACAACCTCAACTAAAGGGATAGGCTGCTCATAGATAGTTGTGACGTCTTCCAAACAGGAAACTAGGGAGAAGACAGGGACCAATAGCATTAGAAACTTAGATTTCATAGTAGGTTAATTTTCGATCTAATCTGGGAACTAGATCTTTCCTAAAATAACAGGGGAATGAGAAGAATACTATGCGTTCCCGTCTAACGGCACTGGATAATCGTCCAATTTTTGACCATAGTGCAGCACACCCGAGATTTGGGTTTGTCGTCTGTTTCTTACAAAGTGGCCTAATCGGGCAACTGTGCAGTTCATCGATGTTTTTTAAGGATATTTCGCTTCAAAATCATGATATTTAGACAGTTATTGCCCAGGTTTTGACCTTTAAAATTCGAGTAAAGAAGAAATATGCGCCGGATCCAACACGAAATCAAAAAGCTTTGTTATCTTTGCCACGTTGTGTTGAGCTTCATTTATTTGAAGCTAAGTGTTGAAAACTAACATGTTAGTTTCAGCCAATGAAAGGCTTTCCAAGTTGGGAGGCTTTTTTCTTTTTATACCTTTTTCACACTTTTATTTTCCATTGTAAAATGTCTTTTCTACACCTAATATCTTTCAGGTAGAAATTTTAAAGAACCTTCAAATTGTCGTAATTTTAGGCTAGAATTTTAATTCAGATTTTCATGCCACGATATCACTCTTTAGGTAGCATTCCACATAAAAGACATACAATTTTTAAAAAGCCCGATGGTAGTTTGTACTACGAGCAATTATTCGGGACCATTGGTTTTGATGGAATGTCTTCCTTGATGTATCACGTGCATCGGCCCACCCAGGTAAAGAATATCATCAAAACTCAGGACATAAGTCCAAAAGCTGCGGTAGAGTATCATGTAAAGTCGCGTTTACTAAAGGGATTAGAACTTCCTCCTGAAGACGACTTTTTGATCAGCAGAAAGGTTATCCTATTTAATTCGGACGTTCATGTGGGACTTGCAGCACCCAGGAAATCAATGACGGACTATTTCTACAAAAATGCAGATGCAGATGAATTATTGTTCATCCATAAAGGCACCGGAACGTTAAAAACATTGTTGGGCGAAATTACATTCGGATATGGGGATTACATCCTGATCCCACGGGGAATGATCTACCAGATCCATTTTGATACGGAAGATAACCGGATACTTATCACAGAATCATATCACCCAATTTACACTCCAAAACGATACAGGAATTGGTTTGGGCAACATTTGGAGCATTCTCCTTTTTGCGAACGCGATTTCAGATTACCAACTAATCTCCAAACTCACGATGAAAAAGGGGACTTTCTGATCAAAGTTAAAAAACAAGGTCATTTACATCACCTGGTTTACGCTACACATCCTTTCGATGTGGTTGGATGGGATGGATATAATTATCCGTATGCCTTTTCAATTCACGATTTTGAGCCTATTACCGGAAGGGTACATCAGCCACCACCGGTGCACCAGACCTTTGAGACGAGTGCCTTTGTGGTTTGTTCTTTCTGCCCAAGGTTGTATGATTATCACCCGCAGGCAATTCCTGCGCCTTACAATCATTCCAATATAGATTCGGATGAGGTACTGTATTATGTTGATGGCGATTTTATGAGCCGTAAGAACATAGAACAGGGGTATATCTCCCTGCATCCCGCAGGTATTCCGCATGGTCCGCACCCCGGAACCTATGAGGCAAGTATCGGGAAGGAAAAAACCGAAGAACTGGCCGTAATGATAGACACCTTCAGGCCGTTACAGCTTACACAAACTGCCCTTAATTTAGACGATGGGAAGTATTTTAAATCATGGTTAGAGTAGGGCTACTTCATGTATGATATAGTGTAGCAATGAGGCTGCTAATTTCGCTGTTTGGTCGTCCCGGTCATAGGCAGGATTCATTTCGGCCACGTCCACGCTTATCAGCTTTTTGGATCGAATAATAAAGCCTAAACTGGCCAGCACAATTTCCGGTGAAAACCCTATGGGGGAAGCAGCACTTACTCCAGGGGCATAGGCCGAGGAGAACCCGTCCATATCAATAGTAACATATACAGTATCTACCTTGGAGAGGAAGGTTTTGATCGCCTTCTCAACTTGTTCAATATGCTGAATAGAAAATTCAGTCTGGGACATATACTTAACTCCTAGCTCATCAGCGGTTTTATATAATTCTCTGGAATTAGACTCTTTTCTGATACCAAGACAGAGATACTGAAACGGGAAACCATGTTTAGAACAGTCTTTTGCAATTTGATAAAAAGGAGTACCAGAATTAGTCCCCTTTTCATTTTTTCTAAGATCAAAATGCGCATCAAAGTTTATGATTCCCAAGGTTTGTTTTTTGCCTAAATAGTCCCTTAGTCCGCAGTAATGTCCATATGCTATATCATGACCTCCCCCAAGTAACAGAGGAAATGTATTGTTCTTTAAAATAGTTTGAACCTGTTTCTGCAGGGCTTGTTGTGTCGCTTCCATATCCCCATCCAAACAATCTAAATTGCCCATATCAAGGAATGAAACTTTATCCGACAGATGGTTAGCCAGTTTTCCCAGTTGGGCACGGATAGCATTTGGACCATTAGCCGCTCCCGGCCGACCTAAATTTCTTCTTACCCCTTCATCGCAGGCATATCCCAATAGGGCAAATGCCTTTTCTGTTACTATTGGAGACAAAGCGTCCATGGCATTTTGTAGAACAACCTTCTCATGAAGATATGCCATAGAACCAGTTGTTCTGCCTGTCCAATTGGTCGTTGCTGGTATGGAATATCTATCCTTCATGGGTTATGTGCTATATTTTCTTCTTTTTTATTCAAAAAGCCCTTTTAAGATACTTTTTTCTACATTATTTGGTAAGGTTACTTTCAAGGTATCTGTACGTTCCATTTCCCTTTTGATGGCAAAGAGGGCTTCCTTATTTCTGGCCCAGCTTCGGCGGGCAATACCGTTGTTCACATCGTAAAACAACATGCTTCGGATCCTTACTGAAGCTGCCTGGGAACCATCGAGCACCATTCCAAATCCGCCATTGATCACTTCGCCCCAACCAACACCTCCTCCATTATGGATAGACACCCAGGAGGCGCCCCTAAAGCTATCACCAATGACATTGTGAATGGCCATATCTGCTGTAAACTTACTGCCGTCATAAATATTACTGGTCTCCCGGAAAGGAGAATCCGTACCACTCACATCGTGATGATCCCTCCCTAGAACAACCGGCGCGCTAAGTTCTCCTTTTTGGATCGCTTCATTAAAAGCAAGTGCAATTGCGGTTCTTCCTTCTGCATCGGCATATAAAATGCGAGCCTGGGAACCAACAACGAGTTGGTTATTTTCGGCTTCCTCTATCCAGCGTATATTGTCCTGCATTTGCTGCTGAATTTCTTGTGGCGCCGTTACTTTGAGCTTTTGCATTACGCTTAACGCGATGGCATCGGTCTTTCTAAGATCTTCAGGATCACAGGAAGTACAAACCCATCTAAAGGGCCCGAAACCATAGTCGAAACACAGGGGACCTAAAATATCCTGTACATAGGAAGGGTATCTAAAATCTATCTGGTTTTCTGCCATTACCTCCGCCCCTGCCTTGGATGCTTCCAGGAGAAATGCGTTTCCGTAATCAAAAAAGTAAGTACCTCTTTCTGAATGTTTGTTTATCAGATCTATTTGTTTGCGAAGCGATTCCTGTACTTTTTCCTTAAACAGTTCTGGATCGTCTACCATCATAGCATTCGATTCTTCAAAGGAAAGTGATGCCGGGTAATATCCTCCTGCCCATGGATTGTGAAGGGATGTCTGGTCCGATCCAAGGCTGATAAAAATATCTGCCTCATAAAACTGTTCCCAAACATCTACGATGTTCCCCACAAAAGCGAGCGATACTGTCTCACTTCCTTTCATGGCCTCCCGGGTTCTTTTAACCAGTGAGCCAATTGAGTAATGTAACTCATCTACCCAACCTTGTTTATGTCTTTTTTCGGCAGCAGCCGGATTTACCTCCGCACAAACGGTAACGCAACGTGCAATGTTTCCCGCTTTTGGCTGGGCTCCACTCATGCCACCCAATCCTGAGGTCAGGAATAATTTACCTTCAGAAGATTCTCCTTTTTTCAGGACCTTTCTAAAAGCATTCATGACCGTTATGGTGGTGCCATGTACAATACCCTGTGGACCAATGTACATATAGGAGCCGGCGGTCATTTGCCCGTATTGGGTAACGCCAAGAGCATTGTACCGCTCCCAGTCATCTGGTTTCGAGTAATTTGGGATCATCATCCCATTGGTGATCACCACCCTGGGGGCAGATCTAGAAGAGGGAAAGAGACCCATAGGATGACCAGAATACATATGAAGTGTTTGTTCCTCGGTCATGGTGGCCAGGTATTGTATTGTGAGCAAATACTGAGCCCAATTCTGGAATACGGCGCCATTGCCTCCATAAGTGATCAGCTCATCGGGGTGCTGGGCAACAGCCGGATCCAGGTTATTTTGTATCATCAGCATAATGGCCGCTGCCTCTGTTGAACGGGCAGAGTATTCGGAGATAGGCCTGGCATACATCGGGTAGGTAGGTTTAAACCTGTACATATAAATTCGGCCATATGATTCCAATTCTTGCGCAAACTCCGAAGCCAGTTCCTGATGCCATTTTGAAGGAAAATATCGTAGGGCATTTTCAATGGCCAGTAATTTCTCTTCTCTGGTAAGGATCTGTTTTCGGTTTGGAGCATGACTATACCTACTTCGCACCGATGGTTTTGGTGGTAATTCCGCGGGAATGCCTTGAAGGATCTGCGAATTAAAGTCGGTATTCGTTGAAGTTTTCATTCGGTAAAATTCTACAAATTTGAATAAACAAGTGCTCCCTTCTTAATAACGACAGAAGGCTGCAAACTCCCTTGCTGATATAAGATCTCCCGGTGATCGGGTGTTTTAAATAAAGCAAGGTCTGCCAACATTCCTTTGGCAAGTATCCCCCTGTCTTTTAATCCCAAAGCTGCGGCCGCTCTATGGGTAATTCCTGCAAAAACCTCGGCAGTAGTTAACTTTTCGAAAGCCCCAAGAATGGCAGCCTGAGTTAACAACTGTCCCATTGGCGCTGAGCCAGGATTATGGTCGCTGGCAATGGCCACTGATGCCCCGGCATCTAACAAGGCTCTTGCCGGAGTAAAATTACACCCAAGGCCCAAAGAGGCCCCGGGTAGTGCCACGGCGATCACATCGCTTTTTGCCAGGAGATTAATTTCTTTGGTAGTGCTGGCCTCCAAATGGTCAGCACTTCGTGCCTTATGCTGAACAGCCACTTCACTGCCCCCCACACTAAACTGGTCTGCATGAACCGTAATATCGAAACCAAGAGATGCAGCCTTATTAAAATAAGGCGCTATGTCTGCTTTGGAAAATGCCCCCTCTTCAATAAAGGCATCTACCCTGTGAGACAAGTTTTCTTTTTTTATAATTGGCAATAGTTCATTTGCCATCAACTCCAAATATTCCATTTTGGATCCTTCAAAATCCTTAGGGAACATATGGGCAGCCAGGCACGTACTTATTAGTTCAACCGGCATGGATGCATTTGCTTTGGCTATGGCCTGTAGCATTTTTAATTCATGGGGTAGGCTAAGGCCGTATCCACTTTTCACTTCAATGGTAGTTACACCCTGGTGCAAATGGTTGGTTGCTCTCTGGATGATGCCATCTATCAATGCCTCTTCGGTAGCTGCACGAGTTTGAGTCACGGTGTCCCAAATACCACCCCCTGCTTTGGCAATTTCCAGGTAGGAGGTTCCTGCATTTCTCAGGGCATAGTCCCTGGCCCGGGATCCGCTAAAACAAATATGGGTATGGCAATCTATGAGTCCGGGTATTGCCACAACCGGGCTATCAAGTAGGATGATCTCCGCTTTTAGATCTTTGGCCACAGCCAGGACATCTTTGTGTTTTCCAAGGGTGTGTATCCGTTCTCCTTGCATTAAAATGCCGGCATCCTTGAGCATGGGCAACGCACTGTCTGGAACAGCACCTTTAAGAGGCAGTTGATCCATGGTAAGTACTTCCGTTATCGGACCTATGTAAGAGAATGTTCCCATAACCTAGTATACTTCAAATTCTTTACTGAATGGGGTCCGTAAGGAAAGCCCTTTCTTTTTACTAACGGAGTTCACTACCCCAATAATGGTTTTGTTTTGTACCATTTGGATACCCAATTCAATGTCATCGGCAAAGACCCTGTCTTGTGTTGCGAACGAGACCTTTTTTCTTACTTCTTTATGAACCATTTCCAAAATTACGCCGCTGTTTAATGGTTTCCTGAATTCAAAAGCCTGTGCCGCGGTGAGCAGTTCAATGGCTAATATTTTTTCAACATTTCCTATGACTTGTAGTGCCTTCCTTCCCGAAATTGAGCCCATACTTACATGGTCTTCTTGTCCAAGGGACGTGGGAATGCTATCTGCACTGGCAGGGAAGCACAATCCCTTATTTTCACTGGCAAGGGCGGCCGTAGTATATTGCAAGATCATATACCCGGAATTAGTACCGGTCTCTTTCATCAATAATTTTGGGATCCCAGGGCTATTACCTTCCAGGGCGAGATAGATACGGCGGTCCGATATATTTCCCAGTTCAGATGCTGCCAAACAGGCATAATCTAACGCCATTGCCAGGGGTTGCCCGTGAAAATTACCGCCGCTAATGGTAAGATCTTTGTTAATGATCAACGGATTATCTGTCACAGAATTCAATTCAATCTCTAACAACTCCTTTAAGTGTAACCAGGCATTTCTGGAGGCCCCATGAACCTGCGGAATACAACGTAAGGAATAAGGGTCTTGCACCCGTTCACAATCTATATGATCTTCCATGATCTCGGAGCCCTGTAATAGCAATTGAATGCGTTTAGCAACATGAATTGTCCCTTTGTAAGGGCGAAGGGCATGTAGCTCCTGAAAAAAGGGTTTTATAGAGCCTTGAAGTCCTTCTACCATCATGGCCCCTATGACATCTGCATGTGCAAGGCAGTTGTGCAGGCTATCAAGGGCCATCACTGCATGTGATGTGATAAACTGGGTTCCATTGATCAGGGCCAATCCTTCTTTCGGACCTAATTCTATAGGCTGTAATCCTGTATCTTCAAAAAGTTGAGCCCCTGTAATAACACGATCCTTGTACTCCACTTTTCCCAGCCCCAAGAGGGGTAGAAAGAGATGAGATAAAGGAGCAAGGTCACCGGAGGCACCTACGGAGCCCTGAGAGGGAACCACAGGAATAGCATCATGATCTATATGCCATAGTATACGCTGTAAAGTATTCTCTGAGATCCCTGAATATCCTTTTGCAAGGGAATGTACTTTTAGGACCAGCATTAACTTCGCCAGTTTTTTAGCAATGGGTGCACCTACACCAACGCTATGGCTTTGTATAATATTCTTTTGTAAGATGCGGGTTTCTTCCTTTGAGATACTGGTGGTGCACAACGGACCAAACCCGGTATTAATACCATATACGGGAGATCCTTTTTCAATAATGTCCTGAACTATTTTATGACTTTCAATGATCTTTTTCAGCGCTTGTTCACTGATCTGCCCTTTGGTGACGCCACTTGCAAGAGACAGAGCTATTCCTGCCGTAAGTGTATCTTCTCCAAATGAAAAGGTCTTGGGTTGGTCAACCATTCTTCAAATAATTTTAGTACCCTAAATGTATTCATTATGTTTGAGATGCACTAGGAAAAGGACTTGTCTATAGAGGACATGTTCCTATTTTGCAATAAAGAAATCAATTTGAATTGCTATGATATTCGACCTTATTAAAAAAAGACGCTCCGTTTTTCCCGCCCAGTACAATGAAAAGGAAATTGCCAAAAAGGACCTAAATAGGATCCTGGAAGCAGCCAATTGGGCTCCAACACATAAAAAGACCGAACCCTGGAGATTTAAGGTACTACTAGGGGAGTCCAAGGAAAAGTTAGGCCTGTTCTTATCCTATAAATACATGGACACGGAGGCTAAGCCGAAGGAGATGAAGACCAGGAAGTTGATGGAAAACCCTAGAAAGTCGGCCGCAGTCATTGCCATTTGTATGCAGCGAGACCCACAGCAAAGGGTCCCCGAATGGGAAGAGATCGCTTCTACGGCCATGGCCGTTCAAAACATGTGGTTGTGCTGCACGGAATTGGGAATCGGCAGCTATTGGAGTTCCCCGGGCCTCATCGAGTATATGGACGAATTCTTTGAGCTAGAGCCAGGTGAAAACTGTCTTGGATTTTTCTATATGGGGTATTATGATACGGAATTAGAGGCAGGTATTCGGACCCCGATTGAAGATAAAACGCTCTGGTTTGAGTAAAACTTTCTCTTTCTGTTCCATTTAATTAAAATATGGAAACAAAGCGGCTTTGTATTCCCAGGCCTTGGCAATAAAAAGGCCCATAAAAATAATAGTCACCACAAACTTTAAAAAGGTACCGGTTAGAAAGCCTATAAAGGAGCCGAAGGCAGCTTTGAGGGCCGACTTTTGATCTGCTTTATTGAGTAACTCTCCCAGAAATGCGCCAATAAAAGGCCAGATAATGATTCCCAGTATTCCAAGTATAGGAAAGACAATGGCCACCACAAGGCCAAGGGTAGTACCTATCATTCCTGCTCTTGTACCACCAAATTTCTTGGTGCCCAGGGCCGGAATAAGATAATCCATGGCAAAGACTATCAAAGCAACCGCAAGCGTAATACCCAGGAACCACCAGTCATTGGGAATTGCTTGCGTAAGATAAAGCAAAAGAAGTCCCAACCAACTTACCGGTGTTCCCGGTAATACCGGAAGAAAACTACCGATGATGCCCATTAGCATCAGAATAAAACCAAGGACCAATAAAACAATATCCATGTATATAGTTTTGTAATAGGACTAAAGTACATCAGATTTGTTACATCTGTTTCTTTTTATAAATCCTTTTAAGGGCTGAAATGGAATTCTTATTGACTAAAAAAAAGCGTAATTTTCGGCATTGAATAGCGATTTTTATGAGGTTTCTTGGTATTCTGTGTTGTTTTATTCTCTTACAATCCTGTGATTGGATGGCTTCTACTGAATCCAAGACCCAAAAAATAGTGGAAGATGAACTTCGCGGGATCGATTGGAATGATGTGGATCAATACCCTCTTTTTGAGGGATGTGATGAGACAGCAGCCAAGTTAGAACAGCGCCTATGTTTTGAAAATACCTTGTTGCAGAATTTAGCAATGACCTTGCAGGATTTTCAGTTTGTGATAGACAGTGAAATAGAAACTACCATCTATGTAGATTTTCTTGTAGATAACAAGGGTGAAATTTCGGTGGTTAAGATCGATAAAAATACAGTGCTGGAAGAGCAGTTGCCTCAATTCAGTGGGATCATCGCTAAAGGCCTTAAGAGTATGCCAAATCCGGCTCCGGCATTGAAACGTGGGGTGCCTGTAAAAACCCGATTTCGATTACCCCTTCAAATAAAAACAAAATAGAAAGAGTGAGTAAGGAAAAGATCATCATGGGAATAGATCCGGGAACCACCATCATGGGTTTTGGGATCATAAAGGTGACAGGTGGGACAATGACATTTGTTCAAATGAACGAACTCCTACTCAATAAGTACAAGGACCCTTTTACGAAATTAAAACTCATTTATGAGCGCACCATTGAGCTCATAGACACCTATAATCCGGATGAAATAGCCATTGAAGCTCCTTTTTTCGGGAAGAATGTGCAGTCCATGTTAAAATTGGGCAGGGCACAGGGGGTGGCCATGGCAGCGGGATTAAGCCGACAGATTCCCATCACCGAGTATTTCCCAAAAAAGATCAAAATGGCGATCACAGGGAATGGGAATGCCAGCAAAGAACAGGTGGCCAAGATGCTTCAAAGTATCCTCAACTTAAAAACACTACCAAAGAATCTGGATAGTACGGACGGGCTGGCGGCGGCTGTTTGTCATTTCTATAACGAAGGTCGTTTAGAGACCGGCAAAGGCTATTCCGGATGGGCCTCGTTTGTAAAACAGAATGAAGATCGAATTAAATAAGTGATGAGTGAGCAAACTTCCAATAGCTGTAAAAATTGCGGCACCAGTACGGAGCTTTATTATTGTCCTGCCTGTGGGCAACGCACGTCTGTATACAAGGTGACATTTAAAGAGACCTTTGATGATCTGGCAGATGCTTTATTTACAGTTAACGCACCTCTCATTATTACCTTCAAATTATTAATCATAAATCCGGGAAAACTCTTTACATCCTATCTTGAGGGTCAGCGAAGAAGGTATTACAAACCGGTTGCTTTTTTTCTTTTAACCACCCTGGTCTATCTTTTGATAAGATCACTCATTGGGATTAATGTATTTGAAAATTCGAATATCGTGGTTCAGGATAGTGCAGAAACAGGAGAACTACTTACAAAGGGAAGGGAGTTTATGTTGTTGAATATTAATAACCTATTATTCTTTTTTGTGTTTACACTCGCATTTGTTACAAAACTCTTCTTCTATAGGAGGAAAACCCTGGCAGAGTATCTGGCGGTTTCTTTTTATCTGGTGGGGATTTATACAATCATTGTTACTTTAAACCTGTTTTTAATTAAATATCTGGGCTCACCGTTTCAGCCCCTGGCAATCCTTTTAATGCTGATTTATTTTCTCTATGCCATGCTTTCTTTTTTAAGAAAACCCATATTTCTAATAATTGTCAAAGGCATTGTGCTGTATTTCCTCGCATTTATGTCATATTTCGGATTAGCATTTGGGATGTCAGTCTTGATCGTTTATTTGAATCTTGCATAATGGCCGGCATATACCTTCACATTCCATTTTGCAAACAAGCCTGCCATTACTGCGACTTCCATTTTTCTACCAACCTGAAAAAGAAAGATGAAATGTTGCAGTCGCTTCAGCAGGAACTTATAATGCGGAAAAAGGAATATCAGGGTCAAAAAATTGCCACTATATATTTTGGAGGCGGAACACCCTCGGTTTTGAGCACGGAGGAGATCGATCTGCTGATCCAAACAGTGTATGATAACTATGAGGTGGAAAAGGACCCCGAAATTACTCTGGAAGCCAATCCGGATGACCTTTCATCAGAGAAGTTGCAGGAATTAGCGAATTCCAAGGTAAACCGACTCAGCATAGGAATACAGTCTTTTTTTGATGAGGACTTAACACTTATGAATAGGGCGCATAACGCTGAGCAAGCAAAATCATCTCTCCGGGAAGCGACAGCGTTGTTCAACAATATTTCCATCGACCTTATTTATGGTATCCCAAATGCGGATCACAAGCGTTGGAAGAAGAATATAGAAACCGCCTTATCCTTTAATATTCCGCATATTTCGAGTTACGCCCTTACCGTAGAACCCAGGACAGCCCTGAAAAAATTTATCGAAAAAGGGATCGTCCCGGATGTAGACGATGAAATCGCAGAAGAACAATTTCAAATGCTATGTTCCACGCTTGAAAAGGCAGGCTTTGTCCATTATGAAATTTCCAACTTTGGAAAACCGGGGTATTTTTCCAGGAACAACACGGCCTACTGGCAGGGGAAAACGTATATGGGGATCGGCCCTTCGGCACATTCCTTTAATGGAACTCAAAGGTCCTGGAATATTGCCAACAATACCAGGTATATACAAGCCATAGAGAAAGGCACTTTGCCTCAGGAAGTGGAGACCTTAAGCCAAAGGGATCGCTATAATGAATACGTAATGACCGGCCTCCGCACCATGTGGGGAGTTTCCCTAACGCGAGTATCAGAGGAATTTGGACAACATTTTCATGACTACTTGTTACAACAAGCAGAACAACATCTTGCTGACCGGTTTTTATTCCTGGATGGCGATACCTTATTGGTGACCAAAAAAGGGAAGTTTTTAAGTGATGGTCTGGCGGCCGATTTATTTATGCTACCTTTAGAAAAGAAGAATTAAGACCTGCAGAATATCTACAAAAATCATGATTGCTTCCATCTCCCTTAAAAACCAAATATACAAGATAGACTTGTCCAAACCTTTGGATATTTCAATTCCTTTGCGGGGAAACAAAAACAATGTCAACGCTTGGTACGTAGGCCCTCCAAAGATTGAACCTCATGTTGAAGGCGATTTTATTGGCAGTGTAGAGCAGGGGAGTAGTACCAACTTTAACGACATTTATTTTAATCCACATGCCCATGGCACCCATACCGAAAGTTTAGGTCATATTACCCCAGAAGTTCACTCAGTAAACAAGGTTTTTGACCGTTACTTTTTTACGGCAACACTAATTACCCTTGCTCCGGAAAAAGCGGGGAATGACTTTATTATATCTAAAAAGCAACTCGAAAAAGCTTTGGATGGAGGATCGCCGGAGGCTCTTGTGATCAGAACAATTCCCAATACAAAAGAGAAGCTTTCCAGGCAATATTCCAATACCAACCCACCTTACTTAACAAAAGATGGGATGTTGTTTTTGGTGGAAATAGGGATAATGCATTTATTGGTAGACCTCCCTTCAGTAGACAAAGAAAAGGACGAAGGCGCATTGCTCGCACATAAGGCTTTTTGGGGAATAAACAGCACTCTAAGACCTGCCGCCACCATTACGGAATTTATTTATGTGCCCCATCATATTAAGGATGGCGACTATTTCCTGAATTTACAGTTGGCACCCTTTGAGAATGATGCCAGTCCCAGCAGGCCTGTACTTTTTGAATTGCTCTGATTGGGTTTTATTTTCTGCGCATTCCTTACCTTTATCCGCTAATTGTAGAAACCTTTATATGGATGGTGTGTTCGAAGTTTTATTAGGTCTGACCCTTGGTTCTATTGCTATGTATTGGCTCTTCTCAATGTTTCGAAGGAGACGAAACAAAGAAACAACTGAGGTGCAGTCTACTGTATTGCTCGAACGCATCAAGAATGTGTGTAAGTTGATCTCTGTGGAAGGCGACTTTGCCGAGATCTATAAATACGAGAATACCAGGGAACGGTTTATGAGCCTGGTGAGCAGCAAGAAAAAAGCACTGATCGTGATCAATGCCAAAGTGCATATAGGATACGATCTTCAAAAGATTAAGTTACAAGCCAACAATGAGAAGAAGCAGATAGTGTTATCCACTTTCCCACAACCTCAGATCCTCTCCATAGATCCACAATTGGAATTTTACGACATAAAAAATGGTCTTTTTAATGCATTTACCCCAAGCGACCTTACCGCGCTGAATCAGGAGGCCATTAAGCACATCAGGGATAAGATACCCCAAAGTGGCCTGATGGAAACGGCCAGGAGGGAAGCTCTGGAAGCTATTTTCTTAATGGAAAAATTGGTAGAAACTATTGGGTGGAAACTGGAGTATTCTGCATTGGAAATATCCACTGAGGAGAAGGAAAAATTAAACTATTAACAACAACCTAAATTTTACTCTTATGATGAAGAATATACTTTGTTCGACCATTATTTTATTAATGCTGGGTTCCTGTTCTGAAGAGCAGAAAGAGACTACTAATTTTGACCCTTCCTTCGTACATGTTGTATATTTTTGGTTAAAAGACCCGGGAAATATGGAAGACCGGAAGGCTCTGGAGGCATCTTTGGAAAAATTCATGCTGAATTCTAAGTATGCAAAAACAAAATTTGTAGGTATTCCTCCTAAGGCAAGCAGGGACGTAGTAGACGATTCATTTGCCTATAATCTTGTACTGACCTTTGGCTCTGCAGAAGAACAAGAGTTGTATCAAAATGAAGAAGCCCATCTTGTCTTTATTGAGGAATCCAAGGAACTTTGGGAGCGGGTAGTAGTCTATGATGCCAATAGCCTAGTAGCTGAATAAAGTATCTAAAATGTAGATCATGAATGTTGAAGAATTTCGGCATTATTGTCTTGCCAAGAAAGGAGTAACCGAAGAATTCCCTTTTGATAAGGTAACTTTGGTCTTTAAAGTAATGGGAAAGATGTTCGCTATTGTTCCATTGGAAAGGATCCCATCACAAGTGAATCTAAAATGCGACCCGGAAAGAGCTATCGAACTCAGAGAACAGTATGATGGTATCGTAATGCCAACCTACTATATGAGTAAGACCCATTGGAATACACTTTATTTTGAACAATTACCCACGAAGATCTTAACCGAACTCACCGATCATTCTTATGAGCTGGTGGTCGCAAATTTTACCAAAAAATTAAAGGCTGCCTTAGATGCTTTATAAGTTAAAGACTTTTTATCTGCAGCTCATGAAAGGCATCTGCCTGTAAACGCAACAGTTCTTCTGCCTTTTGCTTCTTGTGTGCATAGACGCGCTCTTCTTCCTGTATTTCTCCATAGATCTTTTCATTTAAGGCGGCATCTGTAGCCATGATATGCTGACGTTGGGTTACTTTTTGGGTGACCCAGGCCTCAACTGTACTTTCTTCCTCTTCCAGCTTAAAATCATAGGGCCCTTTGGGAGCTAATAATTTCACAACTATTGGAGAAGTTTCAATGGCCAGAAACAAAAGAAATATAAAAAAGGAGGGAAACCAGGCCAGTTCTCCAAGTGCATTGATCCGGGCCATTAGTCCGTCAAAACCATCGATAATGGGTTGTGAAGCTACTACGGAAGCATCATATTCTGAGTTCAGTGTGTTCATCTGGGTTTCTATGGCCGCGATCTTCTCGGCATTCTGTGACTTGAGCTCTCTTAGCTCCAGTAAAGCCGCATCGTGCTTTTCACGTTTTTCAGCATACACAGGACCTTTACCTAAAAGCATGGTACCAGCTGTTCCCTCTGCCTCTGTAATATATGTATCGTATAGGGCATTGGTCTCTGTTTCTTTGGTAGCGATCTCTTCTTTTAGAGCAACAATATCTCCTTCAAGATCCTGAAGGATGGGAGTATACTGTTGTGCGATCTGCTCCTTGTTAGCGAGGGTAAGCTCATTCTTTTGTTCTAACAAAACCTGGTTGATCTCTTTTTCAAAGATCTTCATTTCGAGTGGTTTTGAGATCACAACGGCAATGATCACCGCGAGTAGGATCCTGGGTGTAGCCTGTATAAACTCACTTTTAAAACTGTTTCTTTTTTTGATGGTAGAGACAATAAACCTATCTAAATTAAAGATCAAAAGACCCCAGATAAATCCGAAGGCTAAGGCTGCATACACATTGTCAAAAACAGTAAAGAGGGCATAACTGGCAGCAATAAAAGCCATGACAGCGGTAAAGAATACAGTAGCACCAATACCGGCGTATTTGTTTCGTTCACCTTGTGAGCAAGTTTCAAGAATAGAGGCGTCTGCCCCCGAGCAGAGGATAAAAAATCGTTGTATCATAACAGTGTTCTAAATTGATTGATAGACTATTAGAACGCAACCCCGGTAAAATTGTTACAGGAAAATGAAGTTATTTTTAAAAAAGAATTATTATTCAGATAATTCAGTAAAATACTTGTAGAAATAAGGGATGGTTTCAATGCCCTTCAGGTAGTTTCCTATGCCAAAATGCTCATTAGGTGAGTGGATGGCATCACTGTCTAAACCAAAGCCCATCAGGATGGTTTTGCTTTGTAATTCTTGTTCAAATAAAGCAACAATGGGGATGCTTCCTCCACTTCTTTGAGGAATAGGTGTTTTGCCAAAAGTCTTGTTATAGGCCTTTTCGGCGGCCTTATAGCCCACAAAATCTATGGGTGTAACATATCCTTGCCCACCGTGATGCGGGGTCACTTTTACAGTGACGCCCTCAGGAGCGATGGCCCTAAAATGGACAGAAAAAAGTTCAGTGATCTCATGCCAGTCCTGGTGTGGTACCAGTCGCATTGAGATCTTGGCGTATGCCTTGCTTGCGATGACTGTTTTTGCACCTTCCCCCGTATAGCCGCCCCAAATGCCATTTACATCGAGCGTGGGCCGTATGGAATTTCGTTCATTAGTGGTATAGCCTTTTTCTCCATAAACAGATTCTATCCCAATTTCATTCTGATAGTCTTTCAGATCAAAAGGAGCTTTCGCCATAGCCGCCCTTTCTTCGGCAGAAAGGTCCTGAACCTTATCATAGAAACCTGGGATGGTGATATGATTGTTTTCATCGTGCAGGGAGGCGATCATTTTTGCCAGGATGTTGATAGGATTGGCTACGGCACCTCCATATAATCCTGAATGAAGATCTCTGTTGGGACCTGTCACTTCTACTTCTACATAGCTCAAGCCCCGCAAACCTGTGGTAATGGATGGGACATCCTTTGCGATCATTCCGGTATCCGAAATAAGGATGATATCATTGGCCAGTTTTTCGGTGTGTTCTTTTACGAAGGTCACCAAACTATTACTACCTACTTCCTCTTCCCCTTCTATCATAAATTTTACATTGCAGGGCAAGGCATCATTGTTTACCATGTATTCCAGGGCCTTTACATGCATGTACATCTGGCCTTTATCATCACTGGCTCCCCGGGCATAGATAGCACCTTCCGGATGCAGTGATGTCTTTTTAATGATCGGTTCAAAAGGAGGGGAGTTCCAGAGACCGAGGGGGTCTGGAGGTTGAACATCATAGTGACCATAGACCAATACAGTTGGCAGGGAAGGATCTACCATGCGCTCTCCGTAAACGATGGGGTAGCCTTCTGTCTCACAGATCTCAGTATGGCTGCAGCCTGCAGCTTGCAAGGATTTCTCTACTATTTCTGCCATATGAAGTACGTCATGCGAAAAGGCAGAGTCGGCACTTATGGATGGAATTTTAAGAATATCTAATAGTTCATTTATGAATCGGTCTTTGTTCTCTTCAATATAGGCTTTTGGCTCTTGCATGGAAACTACTTTGGTTTGCTGTTAAAAATACGAAAACTGTAAGTATTTTTTTGCGTATGAATTATTTTAAAATTGAAAATTTGACTTATATTTGCAGCCCCGTATGAAACGGGACTTGCAGGCGTGGTGGTCCCGATAGCTATCGGGAGGTAGCAAGCTAGACTTAGGATCTAGTGCCTAATATTATTATATTGATGCAGGCGTGGTGGAATTGGTAGACACGCTAGACTTAGGATCTAGTGCCGCAAGGTGTGAGAGTTCGAGTCTCTCCGCCTGTACTAGAAGAAAACCTCTGATTTTCAGGGGTTTTTTATTTGGGCAAAGCCCTTGTTTGAGAGACGTAGAAGTTTATCCCGCAAGGTGCGAGAGTTCGAGTCTCTCCGCCTGTACAGAAGAAAGCTTCTCTTTTTAGAGAGGCTTTTTTTATTCATTTTCAATCAATCGACTTAAATCTCATTTTCGAAGATAGAATCAAGCTTTCTTTCAAACAGTAAATATATAATATATTAACATAGAATTGGGACATTGACCTATTTAAGGGTAAAATAGCATATAAATTGGAAAATATAGTTGTTTTGAAAGCTATAGCATTGTCGGACATTTGCGGTGTATAATTTAAATATACAGCGTAATGAAAGAAACAAAATTTTATCCAACAATATGGCAGACAGTACCCTATTCCTTATATAATATGGGGCAGTTGGATGCAGAAGGAAGACAAATCAAGGATTTGACACTCAATAATAAGCTGGCCTCAGAATTCGGGGTTTCGGAAATGAATCTTACACTTATAAAATTCACCGCATTTGATAAAGATGGTGTGGAACATTTTATTACAGATTTCTCATCACAATCTGTAGTAAATCTTAAAGGACTACATACGGGACTCTTTATTAAATCGAAGCGTGTACTCGACTTACCTAAAGGAACGTATAGCAGCTTACGGTTTTACATAGAAGAGACGGGTAATAGTTTTACCTATAGTGATAGAAGCTCCGAGCCGATATCGGGCGTGAATTATCTCGATTTTGAGATAGAAGATGGACTTGAAATATGCGACGGTGAGGCAAGTGAGATCATTTTACGATTCGATTTTGAACCGTATACACTGGCAAGTTATTTTAAACCTGTAAGTACACTTTTTAAAAAATCTAAGTCATTCACTACCAATTTGGTACAGAGTCTGGCGCACTAAAAACTAGCAACAAAAAAAGTAAAAGGCCCCATATTTGGGGCCTTTCTTTTTGTGATCTGTCGATCTAAATTTTTTCTGTTTAAAACGAGATATTAACGAACGGAAGA
The DNA here is from genome assembly GCA_963781045.1 of uncultured Flavobacteriaceae bacterium. Lineage (GTDB taxonomy): Bacteria > Bacteroidota > Bacteroidia > Flavobacteriales > Flavobacteriaceae > Muriicola. Next base: position 83,008 of record CAWAEX010000022.1, read on the forward strand.
ATAGGACTTGTATAAACACTTTTATCTTTATCATATAGCATATTGTATTTGGCCCCTACTGCTATTTTCTCCGTTATGTTTATGCCTGCCCCTATAAATAGTGCGGAGTCCCAATATGTATCCTTACTCTCTTCGGTTGGGGTTTCTGTTTTGGTAGTAACATTCAAGCCTACATATTCTAATAACGTTAGTATTCTTTTGCTGGGATTATACTGCGTCAATAGATTTCCTCCAAAGGTGGTAGTATTTTGTAGATCTTTAATTGCTGAATAACTCCCCTGGATACCTGCCCCTATGGCCACTTTATTACTAAGACTGTACATCAAATTAGGTGATAGACTAATATTGGTGCCACCCACAAAATTTAGCCCAAACCCCACACCAAATTTTAATCTCTTTTGCTCTATGGCTGTACTATCCATAACTGCTATGTTCGTGCTGTCTAAAACGGCAATGTTTGTGCTGTCAATAACCGCGATATTCGTAGTTTGTGAATAGATGTTTTGACTGAATAAAAATATTCCAAGACCTATGAATAGTTTTGAAATAATTCTGTTTAATTCCATGTTTTTGAATTTAATTGTAATGAATTGGTCATCTGATTTTGCAGATTCTCCAAATATAAAGTTTGTTATTTAGTTGTTACCAAGGAAAGTAATTTTTTAGATCACTTTCTATATTAAGGATGATTGTAAATAGCCTTTTAAGGTGTCTAATTAGTTAGAATTTATAGGTGAATCCCAAAAGATATTGATTTTTCCAACTCTTAAACGTAAGTTCCATATGTTCCTTTTGATAGGGAGTTGTAAACAAATACGAACTCCCAATCCCTACAACAGCTCCTGCCAATACATCCCAGCCATCATGTTTTTGAGCGTTGATCCTACTGTACCCTGTATAAGCTGCTAAGGCATACGCAGGAATACCGTATTTCCATCCGTACCTGCGTTGAATAAAGGAAGCACTTTGAAAAGTAGTAGAGGTATGTCCGGAAGGGAAAGCCCGGTCCCCATTATTAAAAGGTCTTTTTTTGTCGGTAGCATATTTAAGCCCTAAGGTTAGCGCCTGATTTAGTAAAAATCCTTTTGTGAATTGCCAGGTCCCTTTTTTGTCCCCCTTAATAAGTGTGCTACCCAAGGCAGTTGCCGGGAGCGCGAATAACAAAATATCTCCAGAAGTTTCAATACCCTTACTTTGGGCATTTAATTTTGATTGACCACCAAGGAAAAGAACAATAGCAATTAATAAGAAGGATCGGAAAAGAGGAAAGAGAGTTTTATTTAACCCCATGAATAATGTAATCATATGCCATAAATCTGGTCCATAAATGTAGGCCAAAATATTAAAGGAGTATATCACATCACCCTTGTAAAAAAAAAATAGAGTAATTAAAGTCTAAAAATGTAGTAAGAGAATTAAGAAACCTTTAGGTAAATCGGCTTGCAGAATGCATGCGAAGGAGATGAGATAATTCTGGTCTATTATCCAGAGAAGAAGTAGTTAAGAAAAGACACCAAAAAGTGCCAAAATCAAACAAACGACCACAGCGGCCAGAATACCTACAAGGACCACGACCATAACGCTTAAAAACCCATTTAACATCTTTGTTCCGAAGGTAATTTGTTCATCCATGATTCATGTGGTTTAGTCCAATTTACTAAATAATGGCCAAAAATGGCCTATTAGCGTCGGACAATTTCATCAAAAAAAGACGGCATATTGCATTTTAAAGATGTGCGACTAAAATTCTCGATAAAAGGTTAATCGCTGCTTATGGAGCTTTTTGTGGGCTTAATTTCTTGCTTAATTCCTCCAGGGATAACCCTTTGGTCTCAGGCATCATAAAGATGACAAAAAGGAGTTGCAATACCATCATAAAGGCAAAGATGCTAAAGACTATACCGGGTCCGATACTGCCAAAAAGAAAGGGGATGGAAGAGGGAATAATAGCAGCTAATACCCAATGCACAGAACTGCCGAAACTCTGTCCGTAACTCCTGAGGTGGTTTGGGAATATTTCTGAGATAAAAACCCAGATCACGGAACCTTGTCCTATAGCATGTGCAGCGATAAAAACAAAAAGGAAAATAACGACAGCCATACCTTCCCAATCAAAAAAGAAGGCACATGCTACCAGTGTTAAAGAAACAATGTAGCCTACAGATCCTATATACATCAATTGTTTTCTTCCCATCCTGTCGATTAGGTAAATACCTAACAGGGTAAATACCATATTAGTAACGCCAATACCAATACTGCTCAACAAAGCGGTACTTGTACCCAGCCCGGCCTCTTCAAGAATCCGGGGGGCATAGTATAGAAATGCATTAATTCCGGAAAGTTGATTAAAAAAGGCAAGTAAAAATGCCAGCATCAATGGAAATCTATACTTTCGGATAAAGATATTTTCTCCGGGGATGGTATTCAGATTCTCTGCCTTCACATCCTCTAAGAGTTTATCTATATCCCCCTTAGGATTAATACTAGTAAGGACATTTCTGGCTTCCTCAAAACGCGATTTGCTTAATAACCATCGCGGACTCTTGGGGATGCCAAAGGTCATAATGGTATAAATGGCTGCCGGAATGGCCTCAACTCCTACCATCCATCTCCAGGCATTTTCTCCGATGCCACTTAATAAGTAATTAGAGAAGAAGGCTATAAGGATACCAAATACTATGTTGAACTGGTATAATCCTACTAATTTCCCCCTGTCTTTGGCGGGCGCAATTTCTGAAATATAAGAAGGAGCAGCAACCGTAGAGGCGCCTACCCCGAGACCCCCAATAAATCTGAAAACTGCAAAAGTTATAGGGTCATTGGCAAATGCAGAACCCACGGCAGATAGCGTATAGAACGCCCCTATCCATATCAAGGTCTTCTTTCGTCCTAATTTGTTAGTGGGAATACCTCCCAGCAGGGCTCCTACTACGGTGCCCCACAAAGCCATGCCTATGACAACAATCCCGTGAAAACTATCAGAAGATTGCCATAAGGCCTGTAGACTTTTTTCCGCCCCGGAGATTACTACCGTGTCAAAACCAAAAAGGAAGCCGGCTAATGCTGCGGTGATTGAAAAGCGGAGGATCTTCTTGTCCATGGTGGGTTGGTTTTATGTAAATCTATGTAAAATTCTTTCAAGAAGTGATAAAAGGAAATTACTCTACAAACTCAAATGTTCCGAAATATAATTTAAGATCTTTTTACTTGCACCTCTTTGATCTTCAATATAGCGAGCGTTGACCGTTCCCATTTTTTTTCGAAAAGAGCTATCCCTGATCAGATTATCAATGACCTGTGTGAAAGCCGTTTCTGAATCAACTACCGAAATACCACCTAGCTTAACCAACTCTCTGGCTTCATTAAATCCGTCGTATTGAGGCCCAATGATGACTGGTATCCCAAATACGGCTGGTTCCAGGGTATTGTGGAGTCCGGTAGCAAATCCTCCCCCTACATACGCCATATCGGCATATGAATATACCTTGGTCAACAAACCGATGGTATCAAGAACAAGAACCTGATAATCTGAAATGTCCTGGTTCGCTATCTCAGAATAAAAGACATGCTTTCCGGGAATAGATTCTTTTAATTTAGTGAGATGTCCTTCTTTAATATCGTGTGGTGCGATCACTATTTTTATGGAGGTAGTTTTCTCCTGTAAGTATTGTGCTAACAGCGATTCATCTTCTGGCCAGGAACTGCCCAGCACCAGGCAAAGGGAATTTGCTTTGAATTGTTCCATAAAAGGTAGGCTATTGTCCCTTTCCATGATCTCGCTCACCCTGTCAAAGCGGGTGTCGCCCGAAATTGAACTGTTTTGCAACCCAATGCCTTTCAATAATTTTAGGGAGGCATCATCCTGCACAAAAAGGTGGGTGAATTGCCCTAATGCTGTTCGCATAAAACTTCCGTACCATCTAAAAAAAACCTGATTTGAGTTAAATCTGCCGGAGATCATTAACGTGGGAATGGTCCTTCTTTTAAGGCCTCTAAGATAATTGGGCCATACCTCGTATTTCACAAAAATGGACAAAACAGGCTGAACCATTTCCAGAAAGCGATCCACATTTCTTGCAGTGTCCATGGGGAGATAAGTGATCAGATGGGCTTCCTCGGAATTCTTTTTAACCTCATATCCCGAAGGGGAGAAAAACGTGACCAGGATCTTATGATCTGGATATGATGACCTCAATTTTTTGATCACAGGGAGTCCCTGTTCAAATTCACCCAGGGAAGCCGTATGTACCCAGATAACCTTATCCTGCTTGCTCAGATGTTTCTCTAAATATGCAAAGACCCCTTGGCGACCTTTAACAAAAAGCTTCAATTTTGGATTGAAGAATGCCGGGATCTTTAGTAAATGCCAGCTAAAAGAGATCGCAATATTATAGAGGAAATACACCAATGGTCCGTTTGTCGCTAAAATACGCTTCTTTGGGAAATTACATTGTTAGCCGTTCCTTAATTATGTAATTTTGCGAGCATATTTTGCAGACATGAAGAAAATACAAATGGTTGACCTTGTTGGTCAGTATCAGGAGATCAAGGAAGAAGTGAACGTGTCCGTACAACAGGTTTTTGATACGGCAGCTTTTATTAATGGTCCAGAGGTACAGGCTTTCCAGAAAGAACTTGAAGTCTATCTTGGGATAAAGCATGTGATCCCTTGTGCCAATGGAACAGATGCACTTCAAATTGCCATGATGGGACTGGGACTTAAACCAGGGGATGAGGTTATTACAGCCGATTTTACCTTTGCGGCAACCGTAGAGGTCATTGGACTTTTAGGGCTTACTCCGGTCTTGGTTGATGTGGATCCTGAAACCTTCAACATAGATCCGGTTGCCGTGGAAAAAGCGATCACCTCAAAGACAAAGGCCATTGTTCCTGTGCACTTGTTTGGGCAATGTGCACCTATGGACACCTTGCTGGAAATTGCAGAGAAACATAAGCTTTATCTAATTGAAGATAATGCCCAAGCCATAGGTGCAACCCATACTTTTAAAGATGGTAGTAAGAAGAAAGCAGGGACCATGGGACATGTTGGAGCTACCTCTTTTTTCCCTTCAAAGAATTTAGGCTGTTTTGGCGATGGCGGTGCAATATTTACGAATGATGATGATTTGGCCCATTACATAAGGGGGATTGTTAATCATGGGATGTACGAACGCTATCACCACGATGTGATCGGGGTAAATTCCAGACTTGATTCTGTTCAGGCAGCTGTGCTGAGAGCAAAATTACCACGGTTGGATGCCTATTGTGAACGCAGGAGAGAAGCAGCACGGAAATACAATCGCGCTTTTCAGGGGAACGATGCTATCATCCTGCCAAAAACTGTGAACAATTGCGAGGGTATTTGCAGTACTTGTGATTGTCATGTTTTTCATCAATATACCCTTAGGATCACTAATGGAAAACGAGATGCCCTGGCATCCCATCTAGCTGAGAAAGGGATTCCCTTTGGGATCTATTATCCTATCCCGCTTCACAGTCAGAAAGCCTATAAGGATTCGCGTTACAAGGAAGAGGATTTTCCCGTGACCAACCAACTAGTGAAAGAAGTGATCTCCCTTCCCATGCATACCGAATTAGACCATGAACAAATAGGATTTATCACTCAAACAATACTTGATTTTATCTGAATAATATGAAAATACTTGTAACAGGAGGCCTTGGATTCATCGGCTCTCATACCTCAGTTGAATTACAACAAAAAGGCTATGAGGTTGTGATCATTGATAATTGCTCTAATGCCTCAGAAGAGGTGCTGGATGGGATCACTGCGATCACCGGTAAAAAACCACTTTTTGAAAAGATCGATCTCCGGAATAAAGAGGATGTATCCGACTTTTTTCAACGGCATTCGGATCTGGATGGTGTTATTCATTTTGCAGCCTCCAAAGCGGTAGGTGAAAGTGTGGATAAACCTTTGTTGTACTATGAAAACAATTTAGGCACCCTGGTATATCTCCTACAACACTTATCCAAACAAAAGAGGGCTCATTTTATCTTTAGTTCTTCTTGCACCGTATATGGCCAGGCAGACACAATGCCCATCACTGAAGATGCCCCTGTGAAGCCGGCAGAATCGCCTTACGGAAATACAAAACAAATTGGCGAAGAGATCATACAAGACACTTGTAAGGTAACACCTCATTTACATGCTATTGCGCTGAGGTATTTCAATCCCATGGGCGCCCATCCCAGTATAGAGATAGGGGAGTTGCCAACCGGGGTACCACAAAACCTTGTGCCTTTTATAACCCAGACAGGGATTGGCATGCGAGAAAAACTCTCGGTTTTCGGAGATGATTACCCCACAGAAGATGGAACCTGTATCAGGGATTATATACATGTGGTTGATCTTGCGAAAGCCCATGTGGTAGCATTAAAACGGCTTATAGAGGGTAAGAATAAAAAGAATTATGAGGTCTTTAATGTAGGTACCGGTACCGGAAGCAGTGTACTGGAAGTGATCCATAGTTTTGAAAAGGTGTCCGGGAAAAAATTGAATTATCAAATAGTGGGAAGAAGACAAGGTGATGTTATTAAAGCCTATGCCGATACCTCCAAAGCCAATTCAACACTTGAGTGGAAGGCCAAATCTACATTAGATGAAGCCATGCTTTCTGCCTGGAAATGGGAGCAAAAAATAAGAAAGGACTAAATTCGCTTCCTTCTTTAAAAGATCCGGTTGATGCAGGACATCGTATGTAAGATATGCCGAAGGAACACAAAACAAGTCTGGAATTATTGCAGTATGCGGCTTCTATCGCTTTATATGAGAAACTGGTAATTCAGTTAAAGAAAGATTTTTCACTGGCCAATATTGCCTTAGACCTTCCTTATGGGATCACCCCTTTAGCTCTAAAAACTATCCTCAAAGAAAAGATATATGTCCTGCTATTAGAACGCTTTCCGGACTACCTTAACTTGCTTTATATAATTGATGTGCCGGAGAAGGCCTTTTCTTCTATAAAAAGCACCAATGTGGTAGAGGTAGCGGAAGGGGTTAGTTTTCTTATTCTCAAGCGAGAATGGCAGAAGGTATGGCTGAAACAGTCTTATGGTACCGGGGGTACCGGGAATAAAGAAGTTTAAAAAAAGACCCTGATAAAAGGCATCCATGGATCGGCATAAATACTTTTGTTTTTATCGTATAGTACGTCATAACGAATCCCGAAAGTGACCGGACCACTAGTATATCCAACCCCCATAAACAGTACAGGCAGCCAATAGTCTTCCTTCAGATCAGGAAAATTATTTCCGTAGCTTCTGTGCACTCGTAATTGTTCAAATTCCGAAGAGAATTGGAGGGAACGGATAGGATTGTAATACCCCAGGACCCCGGCGCCATATGCTGTGAATCTGCTGTCACCAAATTTGGCATAGTTAAAACTCAAATTACTGCCCAATGCAAAGTGGTCATTGAATTGATAAATGGCACTTGGAGCAGCAACAATATTGACTACATTATTGCCAAATCCTACACCAAAGGATCCACCAAATCTCACCTGGCTCCAAAATGGATTCTGAGTGCCATATCCCTGAGAAAAACAGCTCATAAAAGCACTCCCTAGAAAACTTAGGAAAAGCAGATAATGTCTTTTGTTAAAATGAAGTAACTTCATGGTTTGAAATTAGGAAATATTAGAACGCAAGATCATTCTATAAAGTATTAAATATTGTATTTTTGATTAAGTTTTACCAAAGAAAGAGCAAGATCAGCCATGGATAAATACTCCTTTTTAAATGCCGCCCATACCTCCTTTTTTGCCGAAATGTATGAGAAATATCTTTCGCACCCGGATAGTGTAGAACCTAGCTGGCGGGCCTTTTTTCAGGGCTTCGATTTTGGTATGGAAAGCGCCCTGGACGAAGTAGGGATAGACACCCATACAGGGACAGTAACCATGTCTAACGGACAACAAGTTGAGATCCCGGAAAATCTACTCAAAGAATTTCAGGTAGTTCGGCTTATTGATGGATACAGAAGTCGGGGGCATTTATTTACCGAAACCAATCCGGTAAGAGAACGACGAAAATATACTCCTACCCTCGACATTGAAAATTTCGGTCTGTCCGAAGCCGATATGGATACGGTATTTAATGCAGGGGAGACCATTGGAATAGGATCTAACACCCTTAGAGAGATCATCGGTAACCTGAAAAGGATCTATTGCGATGCAATAGGTGTTGAGTACATGTATATACGGAGTCCTGAACGCGTAGAATGGATACAAAACTGGTTGAATAAGAATGACAATCATCCCAATTTTGCAGCGGATCAGAAAAAATATATTCTAAGAAAGCTCAATCAGGCGGTTTCATTTGAAGGTTTCTTACATACTAAGTACGTAGGGCAAAAAAGATTTTCCCTTGAAGGAAACGAATCCCTTATTCCTGCCGTTGATGCCATTGTTGAAAAGGCCTCCTCTTTGGGAGTAAAACAATTTGTAATGGGTATGGCCCACAGGGGCAGACTCAATGTACTTACCAATGTTTTTGGAAAGGCAGCGAAAGATATTTTTAGTGAATTCGATGGGAAGGACTATGAACAAGAGGTTTTTGATGGCGATGTAAAATACCATTTGGGATGGACCTCCGAACGCACGGCAGATAATGGCCATAAGATCAGCATGAACATTGCTCCAAACCCTTCGCACCTGGAAACAGTGGGCGCTGTGGTTGAAGGTATTACTAGAGCAAAACAAGACGTACATTTCCCGGATGATTATTCCAAGGTTTTACCCATAGTTGTGCACGGTGATGCTGCAATTGCCGGCCAGGGCATTGCCTATGAATTGGTGCAGATGGCCAATCTGGACGGCTACAAAACCAATGGAACTATTCATATAGTGGTTAATAACCAAATTGGATTTACTACTAATTATCTGGATGGTCGATCCTCAACCTATTGTACCGATGTGGCCAAAGTAACTCTTTGTCCGGTGTTGCATGTAAATGCAGATGACGTGGAAGCGGTAGTTCATGCCTCCCTTTTTGCATTGGAGTACAGAATGCGTTTTAAATGCGATGTGTTCCTGGATCTGCTGGGTTATCGTAAATACGGGCATAATGAAGGAGATGAACCCAGATTTACACAGCCAAAATTATACAAGGCCATAGCCAAGCATAAAAATCCAAGGGATATTTACGCTGAGAAATTAGTGCAGGAAGGGGTTATTGACAATAACTACGTAAAACAACTGGAAGAAGAATACAAGTCGAGCCTGGAAGAAGAGTTGCAGGATTCCAGAAAGGAAGATAAAACCGTGATCACGCCTTTTATGGCAGATGAATGGAAAGGATTCGTAAATGTACGCGAATGGGAAATGATGGATGTGGTAGATACCGGTTATGACCAGAAAAAATTAACACAGATTGGCGAGACCATCACAACTTTGCCAAAGGACAAGAAATTCCTTAGAAAGGTAGAAAAGTTAGTAGGGGATCGCAGAAAAATGTTCTTCGAAACCAATAAGTTAGACTGGGCCATGGGCGAATTACTGGCATATGGATCTTTGCTGGAAGAGGGCTTTGGTGTTCGTATGAGTGGCCAGGATGTTGAACGGGGCACTTTTTCTCACCGGCACGCCGTGATGAAAGTAGAAGAAAGTGAAGAAGAAGTATTGCTCCTGAATCATATTTCGGATAAACAGGGAACGTTCCAGATCTATAATTCCTTGCTCTCAGAGTATGGGGTACTTGGCTTCGATTATGGTTATGCCATGGCAAGTCCAAAAACACTAACTATATGGGAAGCCCAGTTTGGCGATTTCAGTAACGGTGCCCAGATCATGATTGATCAATATATTTCTGCTGCGGAGGATAAATGGAAGTTGCAGAATGGATTGGTAATGCTTTTACCACATGGGTATGAGGGCCAGGGGGCGGAACACTCCTCTGCCAGAATGGAGCGCTACCTGCAATTGTGCGCAAGGGATAACATGTATGTAGCAGATGTAACAACACCTGCAAATATGTTTCATTTGTTGCGAAGACAATTGAAGAGTAATTTTAGAAAACCGCTTATTGTATTTACACCTAAAAGTTTGCTTCGTCATCCTAAGGCTGTTTCAACAGTTGAGGAGATGGCAAATGGAAGGTTTGAGGAGGTCTTTGATGATCAGGAAGCGAAGACAGATAAAATCAAGACCTTGGTTTTTTGCACAGGAAAATTCTATTATGACCTCCTGGCAACCAGAGAAGAACTAAACAGAAAGGATGTAGCCCTTGTACGTGTAGAACAATTGTTCCCATTGCCTTCTGAAAAGATGAATAAGATCATCAAGAAATACAAGAACGCCGATGATCTGGTTTGGGCACAGGAAGAACCCAGAAACATGGGTGCATGGTCTCATTTGATGATGCATTTCAAAGGAGCTCAAAAATTCCGTGTGGCCTCGAGACGTTTTTACGCTTCTCCCGCAGCCGGAAGTTCAGTACGTTCTAAAATGAGACACCAGCAAGTCATTGATTATGTTTTTGATAAGACCAAGGATAATATGACAAGGCCAGGCGTTAAAAAATGATCTGTTGCAATGAAGACAGCTTTTCAATTGCTTTTATTGACCAATGGTCTGGCAATTCAATCGAGCCCAAATGTTAGATAATTTTTGAATATACTGTAGGCGGGGAAGAGGGTATGAGGCAAAATTATATTTTGATCAGATATAGGTCAATGGAGAAATAAAAACCGATTACCTTCCTTTAAAAGAAGATTTTATTAGAAATTTGGAGTAACCAATTCTTTACAAAAAGTAGAACACATGATATTAGAAATGAAAGTTCCCTCTCCGGGAGAATCCATAACCGAAGTAGAGATCGCCGAATGGTTGGTGAAGGATGGAGATTATGTGGAAAAGGACCAGACTATTGCCGAAGTAGATTCGGACAAGGCTACCCTGGAATTACCTGCGGAAGAAAGTGGGATCATTACACTTAAGGCCGAAGAAGGTGATGCTGTTGGGGTTGGGGAAGTAGTTTGTCTAATAGATACAAGCGCCTCCAAACCCGAAGGTGCTAAAGAAACAAAATCAACCTCTGAGAAAGCAACTACTGCAAAAACTTCTTCTGATGAGACGGCAGCTCCTGCAAAGGATGCTAAGCCCAAGGAAACTGCAAAGACTTATGCCAGTGGGTCTCCCTCTCCTGCGGCACGTAAGATCCTGGATGAGAAAGATATCGCTGCCTCATCAGTAAAAGGTACCGGAAAGGATGGGCGCATCACTAAGGAAGATGCTATGAACGCTGTTCCATCTATGGGTTCACCCACAGGAGGAAAACGAGGAGAAACAAGAACCAAACTTTCCATGTTGCGTCGTAAAGTAGCAGAACGCCTTGTGGCTGCCAAGAATGAAACGGCCATGCTTACTACTTTCAATGAAATAGACATGTCTGCAATTTTTGAATTGAGGACTAGTTACAAAGAACCTTTTAAGGAAAAGCACGATGTAGGTCTCGGCTTTATGTCCTTCTTCACCAAAGCTGTGATCCGGGCATTGCAACTATTCCCAACGGTTAATTCAATGATCGATGGAAAAGATATGATCACCTACGATTTCTGCGATATTAGTATTGCAGTCTCGGGCCCCAAAGGTCTTATGGTGCCTATTATCAGAAATGCAGAGAACCTCACCTTCCGTGGTATAGAGGCCGAAGTAAAGCGTTTGGCGATCAGAGCACGGGAAGGCCAGATCACCGTTGATGAAATGACGGGTGGAACCTTTACGATTTCCAATGGGGGCGTATTTGGATCCATGTTGTCTACGCCCATCATAAATCCGCCACAAAGTGGAATTTTAGGGATGCATAATATTGTTGAGAGGCCCGTAGTAAAAGATGGTGCCGTTGCAATAGCACCTATCATGTTTGTTGCCCTGTCTTATGATCACAGGATCATTGATGGGAAAGAGTCCGTTGGCTTTCTGGTAGCTGTAAAAGAGGCCCTTGAAAATCCGGTTGAACACCTAATGGACGGCAATATCAAAAAGGCATTGGAAATGTAGTGCTTCACAAAATTAAGAAGCCTCAGACGCAAAAAGTCTCGTATTATTTCTTCTTTTTAAGATAAAGGGTGGCAGTCTTATAATCTATGATTGCCTTGCCTTTTTGTAAAACATCGGCGCCGATGATCCCATCTACCGGAAGTGCCTCATGAGCCGTTAAGGCTTCATTGATATGTTGCAAATTAAAGAGAATGATCTTTAATTTTTTTTGCTTCCAGTCGCCTATTTTCAGGGCATTCTTGGTAGAAAGTTGAGTTTCCATATTGGTGGCGCCTGCCCCTGCGGCCTTTACTTCAGATACTTTTGAAACCAGGTGGAAATTTGCAATTTTATCGAGGCCCACACAAGAATTGGAGGCACCGGTGTCCAGAATAAATCGGCCACTTACTCCATTGATACTGGCATTCACTTCCAGGTGATGGGTGGCGGTTAGTGTTAAAGGTATAGGGGTATATTTTTTCTTTTTTAAATACTTTTTTAATGCCGCCATCAAGCTAAATTTTGATAAAGATAATCCTATTTTTGTTCCATGCTCATAACAGATACACATACACACCTTTACAGTGAGGCTTTTGATGAGGACCGGAAAGAGGTGATCCAAAAAGGAATAGACAAGGGGATTGAACGCTTTTTTATCCCTGCCATTGATTCTGGGTATACACAGGCTATGCTAGATCTTGAAAAAGCATTCCCAAAGAATGTGTATTTAATGATGGGCTTACATCCAACGCATGTAAAGGAGAACTATTTGGAAGAATTGGCGCATGTTGAGACAATGCTACAGCAACGATCCTTTTATGCCATTGGCGAAATAGGTATCGATCTCTATTGGGACAAGACTTTTTTAAAAGAGCAACAAGAGGCTTTTAAGAAGCAAATTTCCCTTGCAAAGAAATTTAAATTACCAATAGTGATCCACTGTCGCGACTCCTTCGATGAGATCTTTGAGGTACTCGATGATGCAAAAGGGGAGGATCTCTATGGGATCTTTCATTGCTTTACCGGTAGTTTGGAACAAGCCCAAAGGGCCATCGATTTAAATATGAAGTTAGGCATTGGGGGAGTGGTGACCTTTAAGAATGGCAAGATAGATAGGTTTCTGAATCAAATAGCATTAGAACATATTGTCCTGGAAACAGATGCACCTTATTTATCTCCCGTACCTTACAGGGGGAAGCGAAATCAACCGGTTTATCTAATGGAGGTATTGAATAAACTTTCTGATATTTACCAACTGCCCGTTGCAGAGATTGCCAACATTACCACGGAGAACTCCCGAGATGTTTTTGGTATATAAATTAGTAGGATGGGACAGGGGTCGGATTTTAAGAATATTTAAATAACATATCATTGAAGAACAAGCAAAGCAAGATCTTGCTGATCTACACAGGCGGCACCATAGGAATGGTGAAAGAATATAAGTCGGGTGTTTTAAAAGCGTTCGATTTTAAAAAATTAGTTGACAACATTCCGGAATTGGGGCAACTAGACTGCGCCATAGATAGTGTCTCCTTTAAGAAACCGATTGATTCCTCCAATATGAATCTAACGCATTGGGTTTCTATTGCAACACTTATAGAAAGTCATTATGCTGAGTATGATGGATTTGTAATTTTACATGGGAGCGATACTATGAGTTATTCAGCTTCGGCCCTTAGCTATATGTTAGAAAATCTTGCTAAACCTGTCATATTTACGGGTTCACAGCTGCCCATTGGGGATTTGCGTACGGATGCAAAAGAGAACCTTATTACCTCCATCCAAATTGCGGCACTGAAAGAAAAAGGGGAAGCTGTTATTCAGGAAGTGGGACTATATTTTGAAAATAAGCTTTTTAGGGCGAACAGAACAACCAAGATAAATGCTGAGCATTTTGAAGCTTTTGCCTCTTTGAACTATCCTATTTTGGCAGAATCTGGGGTGCACTTAAAAGTGTATCATGAGAATCTATGGAGAGGAAGTAAAAGAAAACCACTGAAAGTTCATACGGTATTAGATGACAAGGTTGCCATTTTAAAGCTCTTTCCGGGGTTTAACAGGGAGTTACTCCAGAGTGTTCTCAATATTCCAGGCCTTAAAGCACTGGTGCTGGAAACCTATGGAGCGGGCAATGCCCCTACAGATTCCTGGTTGTTATCCGATCTGAAAAAGGCAATAGCAAAAGGATTATACATAGTGAACGTCACCCAATGCTCCGGAGGAAGTGTCATTATGGGTCGCTATGAGACCAGTATGGAGTTAGAGCGTATGTCCCTGATCAATGGACGAGACATAACCACAGAAGCTGCTATCACCAAACTAATGTATCTTCTGGGAAGCGAGGTTTCCGGAAAATCTTTTGGCACTATTTTCGAAACTTCTTTGCGGGGCGAAATGACCTAAAATTAACTACTCAAAATTTCAGTAACTAAGTTTTTTTTTGTTTCTTACCCGCCCTTTAAAAAAGGGATTTAGAGAGGTGGCCGAGTGGTCGAAGGCGCACGCCTGGAAAGTGTGTATACACCAAAAGTGTATCGAGGGTTCGAATCCCTTCCTCTCTGCAAAAGTTTAAAATTTTTCTAAACAGGTTGGCACAAAAATTAGGATTTCTAATTTTTCCAGTTATATTTGTCAAGTTGACAATTATAGGTTGTTTATATAGCTTATAACGCAAAACTTTTAATTTTTAATTGTATATTTTTTATATCTTTAACCTTATTAACTAACTAAATTTAAGTTGAACAAAATGAAAAGATTATTCTCGATCCTGGTTATGACCGGGCTATTTGTCCTAAGCACAAATACGGTAAGCGCAAAAGCGAATGCAATAGTTTCAAATCTATCTACAACAGTTTCTGCTGCCACAGTGATGCTTCAAGAAGAGGCAGTTGCTGAAGCAGAAAAAGGTTTTACACAGGTTTTAAAGGAACAATTTATCCAAGGGGGTGCAGGCTTCATGGGAATTGTACTTTTATGTTTGATACTTGGTCTTGCAGTAGCTATTGAAAGAATCATTTATTTAAATATGGCTAGTACTAACACCAACAAGTTGAAACAACAAGTTGAGGATGCTCTTGCTTCCGGAGGAATTGAAGCTGCCAAAGAGGTTTGTAGAAACACAAAAGGTCCTGTTGCTTCTATATATTACCAAGGATTAGACCGCGCCGGAGAAGGTGTCGAATCTGCTGAGAAAGCTGTTGTTGCTTACGGTGGTGTTCAAATGGGTCAGTTAGAGAAGAACGTATCCTGGTTAACATTATTTATCGCCATTGCTCCAATGCTTGGTTTCATGGGAACGGTAATTGGTATGATCCAGGCCTTCCAAAAGATTAGTGCGGTAGGTAACCTAAGTGCTTCTTTGATCGCAGGTGATATTCAAGTGGCATTATTAACAACGGTTTTTGGTCTTATTACGGCTATCATACTTCAAGTGTTCTATAACTACATTATCGCCAAGATCGATAGTATAGTAAATGACATGGAAGACTCTTCGATCACTTTGATCGATATGTTGGTAGACCACAAGAAATAGTAAGATCCTAAAATCAAGATATTATGAATAAAATTGTAAAAATAGCCTTAGCAGTACTGGGTCTTATATCCGCTGGATTGTGGTATTTTCTACCTGGCTCGGAAGTTCCAGCGACAGTAGCAGCAGAAAGTGCAGCCATAAGCGGAATGTTCACCATTACTTTTATTCTTTTGGGAATTGCGATAGCAGTAAGTCTGGTCTTTACCTTACTGAACCTGTTCACGAATCCACAAAGTTTAAAGAAAACACTCATCATTCTTGGGTCGTTCTTAGTTGTTGTAGTATTCTCCTATCTTTTGGCCTCAGGAACAGATGTGAATCTGGATGAAATGGCCAACAGGGGTATTATCACTTCAGAAACTATTGTAAGAAGGATCGGAACCGGACTCAACTTATTCTTTTTCCTTGTGGCCATTGCCATTGGAGCAATGCTAATAGGAGGAGTTAAAAAGATGACTAACAAATAAATTAAATAGTATGTCTAGAAGAGGAGGACCACCAGAAGTAAATGCAGGCTCTATGGCAGATATTGCCTTTCTATTGCTGATCTTTTTCCTGGTAACTACTACCATAGAAACAGATGCAGGACTAGACAGGATGTTGCCACCTATAGATCCGCCAGATGAAGAACAAGTCGTAATCAAGCAAAAGAATATCTTTACGGTGAACATCAACAAAAACGGTCAATTACTTGTAGAAGAAGAACTGACCAATTTAAAGGAGCTCCGTAAAAAAGCGATGACTTTTTTGGATAACGGTGGAGATGGGACCTGTAACTATTGCATGGGAAGAAAAGATGCGTCTTCTTCGGATAATCCTACCAAGGCCATCATTTCCTTAAAGAATGACAGGGAAACAAAATACGCTACCTATATAACGGTTCAAAACGAACTGGTTGGTGCCTATAACGAGCTTAGGAACAGGGAGGCACAACGTCTTTACGGTAGAAATTTTACACAGATGGAATCGGAGTATTTAAACCCGGAAACTCCTTCTAATATTCGGGATGGTTTAAAGGAAAAAGTTCAAAAAATACAGGAGCTTTTCCCTCAGAAATTATCAGAAGCTGAAACCTCATCCTCTAAATAATACACCTTAGAAACAGCATATTATGTCTAAATTCACTAAGAAAAAAGGGTCAGAATTACCTCCGGTAAATACTGCTTCATTGCCAGACATTGTCTTTATGTTATTGTTCTTTTTTATGACGGTAACGGTTATGAAAGACAGTTCACTTATGGTGGAGAATGTTTTGCCAAATGCATCTGAAGTAAAAAAACTGGAGAAAAAGGATAGAGTACTATACATATATGTAGGTACTCCTACCAGAGATTATCAAAAGGTTTTTGGTACTGAGCCAAGAATTCAGTTGAATGATAAGTTTGCGCAGGTTAGCGAGGTTGGGGATTTTATTCTAGCCGAAAGAGCTAAGAAACCACAAGAACTTCAAAACGTGCTCACCACGGCCCTAAAGGTAGATAAGAATGCCAGTATGGGATTAATTGCAGACATAAAGTTGCAACTGAGAAAGGTAAACGCCTTGAAAATAAATTATACTACTTACGAAGGGGACGCCTTTAGAAACGTACAGTAGTATCAATATTCAATAAATTTAGTTAGGAACGCTTCAATTTTTTGGAGCGTTTTTTTATTGCTTTTTAGCCAAATATCCTACCTTTAAAAATATGAGGAATGCCTTTTATATAGTAGTAGTGCTTTTCTTTTTGACTACACCTATGAACGCACAGGAAGTAGATCAAGAGGTGGATCTTAACTATCTTGAGGATCAGTTTTATGTGGGTCTTACTTATAATTTTATTCTCAATAAACCGGCAGATATTAATCAACAGAATTTGTCGTATGGCCTGCAATTGGGATTTATAAAAGACTTGCCCCTTAATTCCTCAAGAACATTCGCAATTGGAGTGGGATTGGGCTATGCGGTAAACTCCTATTATACAAATTTGGAAATAGTAGAACTTACCAATGATTTTCAATATGGAATTGTGGGAAGCGATTTGGGAGCTAAACGCAATAAATTGGAAACCCATTTACTGGAGATCCCTATAGAGTTCAGATTACGTAATTCTACCCCAACGGAATACAAGTTTTGGCGTTTCTACCTGGGTGCTAAATTGGGATATGCCTTTGGAAGCAGGTCTAAATTAGTTACGGATATTGGAAAGGATTCGTTTTATGTGACGGATGTGGAAAAATTTAGATATGGACTGATGGCTAATTTTGGTTATAATACCTTTAATATCCATTTGTACTACGCTCTTAATAACCTCTTTAAGGATGGATTAAGTTTGGATACGGGCCAGGATCTTACCTTTACTCCTTTGCGTATTGGATTTATCTTTTACATCCTTTAGACCTACACCGGTCAGTTGCCCTTATAACCAGAATTTAATGGTGAGGAGTTGTGACATCATTCCTACTAAAAACCCAATAAGTAATTCTGTCCGGGAATGTGCCTTTAGATAAAGTCTGGCAGTAGCAACCACACCCGATGCAAATACCATAAAACTTACGGCTATTACGATATTTCGTTCAAAATGAAAACTCAAAGCGATTAGGAACATTAGTATACTACCCATCGCCATCATATGTAAACTGGTTTTAAAGCGAATAAGCAATAATAGTAGGCATGTGCTGGTAGCTGCGATTAGTCCTAGAAAAAAGAAATACAGCTCTATAGTGTAATTATCGGGTATCACCTTTAGCAGGATCATTAATAACAAGATGAGATTGATCATTAAAGGATACCGGCGTTCTTCTGGTTTTGTCAAAAAGACAGAACTCACTACTCCTATATTTTTCAGTATAAAAAAACTTAGAATAGGAATTAATATGGTCAGTATAAAAATGGGTAAGATGTTTCCACTCTTTAACTCAATGGTAGTATACTTAGGCGTAATAAGAAAGTACGACATTGTACCTGCCAAGGGCAAAAAAATAGGATGAAAGATATATGATACTAATTTGGAGAGAAGTCGCATTAGATCTCCTTTCTTAATCGGGCAACCGGGATACCTAATTGTTCCCTGTATTTAGCCACGGTTCTTCTTGCAATGGGGTAGCCTTTGTCCTTTAAGATTGCTGCCAGTTTATCATCGGTAAGTGGTTTCCGTTTCGTCTCTTCTCCAATAACAGTCTCTAGGATCTTCTTGATCTCTTTGGTAGAGACGTCTTCACCCTGCTCATTTTTCATCGACTCCGAAAAGTATTCCTTAATAAGTTTAGTGCCATATGGGGTATCAACATATTTACTGTTAGCTACACGGGAAACGGTAGATACATCCATATTAATGGCATCTGCAATATCTTTGAGGATCATGGGGCGTAGATTACGCTCATCACCGGTGAGAAAGTATTCCTCTTGATAAACCATGATCGCATTCATAGTGATATACAGAGTTTGCTGCCTTTGTCTAATAGCATCTATAAACCATTTTGCGGAATCTAATTTCTGTTTAATAAAAAGAACCGCATCCTTTTGTGATTTGGATCGCTCCTTTGAACTCTTGTATCCCGCAAGCATATTATTGTACTCTCTTGATACATGAAGTTCAGGGGCATTCCTGCTGTTAAGACTTAATTCTAGCTCACCTTCTACAATGCGAATTGAGAAATCTGGAACAATATGTTCAATGATCTTGTTGCCTCCTGCATATGAGCCTCCTGGTTTGGGATTTAATTTCTCAATTTCGGAAATTGCCTCTTTAAGTTGCTCTTCCGTGATATTATGCTTTTGAAGCAGCTTGTTATAGTGTTTTTTCGTGAAATGATCGAAAGACTTCTCCAGAATTTTAATGGCCATTTCAACGGCCGGTGTTGGCTCTTTTCTTCGGAGTTGAATCAATAAACACTCCTCCAGTGATCTGGCAGCTACTCCAGGTGGATCCATATCCTGAACGATCTTCAATACTTTCTCAATAGTGTCTTGTTCCACATATACATTTTGCGTAAAAGCAAGATCATCCATGATGTCTGCAATAGGCCTTCTCATATACCCGCTCTCATCTACACTGCCCACTAAGAATTCGGCAATGGCCCATTCCTTGTCATTGAGGTAGAAAGTATTTAATTGGTTGATGAGGTATTGATTAAAAGAGATTCCTGCAGCATAAGGAACTGTTTTTTCCTCATCATCAGTACTGTAATTATTGGCTCGTGTACGGTAATCTGGCACCTCATCATCACTCAGATAATCGTCTATATTTATATCATCTGTGTTGATAGAATCATTGTCATCGTCCCCTTCATACTGATCCTCAAATTCATCCTCATAGGTGTCAGATTCCTCCTTCCCTGTTTCCAGAGCCGGATTCTCTTCCAATTCCTGCTTCAGGCGCTGTTCAAAAGCCTGAGTTGGCAATTGAATAAGCTTCATCAACTGGATTTGCTGAGGAGATAGCTTTTGTGAGAGTTTGAATTGTAAGTGTTGCTTTAGCATTGGGACTCATTGTTCTTTCTTACATAAAAGTAACTAAAATACCTTTAGAACTCTGCGTTCTGCGGTGTTCTGGGAAACGGAATAACATCCCGAATGTTGCCCATACCTGTTGCAAATTGCACAAGTCTTTCAAAACCAAGGCCAAAACCACTGTGTATTGCCGTTCCGTATTTCCTCAGATCCAGGTACCACCAAAGTTCTTTTTCATCGATCCCTAACGCCTTAATTTTATCGAGTAAGACATCTAAGCGCTCTTCACGCTGAGATCCACCAACGATCTCCCCGATACCAGGGAATAAAATATCCATTGCTCTCACTGTTGTACCGTCTTCATTAAGTCGCATGTAAAATGCTTTGATCTTGGCGGGATAGTCGAATAAGATGACCGGACATTTAAAATGCTTTTCAACCAGAAAGCGTTCATGCTCGCTTTGTAGATCTGCGCCCCATTCTTCAATAGGGTATTTAAACTTCTTTTTCTTGTTAGGGGTGCTGTTCTTGAGGATATCTATGGCCTCTGTATAGGTGAGCCTGATAAATTTATTATCGATCACAAATCGCAGCTTTTCCATCAGGGGCATTTCACTGCGCTCAGCCTGAGGTTTTGTTTTTTCTTCATCGAGTAATCGCTTCTCCAAAAATTCAAGGTCGTCCTGGCAATGAGAGACCACATAGCTCAGTACACTTTTTATAAAGTCTTCCGCTAGGTCCATATTATCATTGAGATCAAAGAATGCCATTTCGGGTTCCACCATCCAGAATTCGGCCAGATGCCTTGAAGTATTGGAGTTTTCTGCCCGGAAGGTGGGTCCAAAGGTGTATACCTTACCAAGGCCCATCGCATATGCCTCAGCTTCTAATTGCCCGGAGACGGTTAAATTGGTTTCCTTGCCAAAAAAATCTTCTTTATAATTTACTTCACCCTCTTCTGTTAAGGGTGGATTCTTAGGGTCTAGAGTAGATACGCGGAACATTTCACCTGCTCCCTCCGCATCAGACCCTGTAATGATTGGGGCATGCATATTATAGAAGCCGTTGTTTTGGAAATAGTGGTGAATGGCAAAGGACAAGTTAGATTGTACTCGCATTACTGCAGCAAATGTATTGGTGCGAACCCTTAAATGTGCCTGTTCCCGTAGGAACTCCATGGAATGTTTTTTTGGTTGAATAGGGTAGGTCTCCGGATCGGCAGTACCGTGAACCATGAGGTCAGTAACCTGGATCTCTACTGTTTGACCTCTTCCCTGGCTTGCCACCAGAAGCCCTTTAATATGCAGAGCTGCACCAGTTGCAACCTGTTTTAAAAGCTCTTCATCAAAATTCTCAAAGTCTACAACACACTGAATGTTGTGCAGGGTTGATCCATCATTCAAGGCGATAAACCTATTACTTCTGAAGGTTTTTACCCAACCGTTAACTTCTACTTTTTGCTCTTTAGGTGATTGTTGGAGGAGCTCATTTATTTGCATCAAAGCCATGAAAAACTATTTCTGTTTTGCCCCGCAAAGATAGTTTATTGAGTAAAACTATATAGCCAGAAAGATCTATATTTAAATAAGGTAGGTCACTAAAGTTCCAGATCTTCGCCTTCCGGTAGTTCGTCCTTAGGCAGGATATCGATCTGTGGTTTTTTAAGTACTTCTTTGTTCGCAATACTTCGTTCCAGAGATAGCAGGAGAGAAGGCAATAAGATAAGATTTGCCAGCATGGCAAAAAGCAAGGTTGCGGATACAAGGGCACCCAGGGCAACCGTACCTCCAAAGCTGGAAAGAACAAAAACTGAGAAACCAAAGAAGAGAACAATGGACGTGTAGAACATACTTACCCCTGTTTCACGTAAAGCTGCATAAACAGACTTTTGAATTCGCCATCTATTAGCAGATAATTCTTGTCTGTATTTTGCTAAAAAGTGAATGGTATCATCTACCGAGATACCGAAGGCAATGCTAAAAACAAGAATGGTTGAGGGTTTTATAGGAACCCCAACAAAGCCCATAACACCCGCCGTTACCAAGAGAGGTAGTAAATTGGGAATCAGGGAGATCACGATCATCCTGAAGGACCTGAATAAATAAGCCATAAAAAGAGCGATTAATCCAATGGCCAGGGATAAGGATAAGATCAGGTTTTTTACAAGGTATTTTGTGCCTTTAAGGAACAGCAGAGCCTTGCCTGTTAAAGAAACCTTGTAGCGATCGGGAGGAAAGATCTTGTTGAGATTTACCCTGAGCTCGGTTTCTATTTCCTCCATCCTTTCGGTCTTAACATCACGGATAAACGTTGTGATGCGGGCTACCTGACCTGTAGAATCGACGAAATTCTTTAGAAGATTACCATTTCCTTGCGACTTTCTGGCCACATCCATAATAAAGGTATTCTCTTGAGAAGTAGGTAATTGATAGTACTTAGGAATACCGTTATAAAAGGCTTGTTTCGAATATTTGACCAATTCTACTACAGAGGTAGGTCTGGATAATTCAGGAATTTCCTGGATCAGTTCACTTATTTGAGCCATTTTCCGCAAATTGACCGGTCGTAAAACTCCGTTCTTGCGCTCTGTGTCTATGACTATCTCAATAGGCATTATACCGTCGAACTCTTGTTCAAAGAAACGGATGTCCTTAAAGAATTCAGCTTTTTTGGGCATATCTTCAATAGGACTTCCGGATATGTTTATTTGGTAGATGCCAATGATGCTCATTACCAGAAGTACAACGGAAACTACGTACACGCTTATTCTTTTGTCACGTACAATTCGTTCCATCCAATTAACGAAGGTATCTATCCAGCGCTTGTTCAAATGCTTTAAGTGCTTGGTCTTGGGCAAGGCCATAAAACTGTAAGCAATAGGGATGATCAATAAGGATAGAATAAAGATGCCAATGATGTTGATGGAGGCTACAATACCAAATTCTGTGAGTAGTTTACTGTCAGTGATGATAAAAGTGGCAAATCCCGAGGCCGTAGTGATATTGGTCATTAAGGTTGCATTTCCAATTTTGGAAATGACCCGCTGTAATGAAAGCGCCTGGTTTCCATGCTTTTTTACTTCCTGCTGGTATTTATTGATCAGAAAGATGCAATTTGGTATCCCGATTACAATGATAAGGGGAGGGATCAAGGCAGTAAGTACAGTGATCTCGTATCTCAGTAATCCCAAGACACCAAACGCCCACATAACCCCAATGATCACCACACACATGGAAATAAGTGTAGCCCTAAAACTTCGGAAAAAGAAAAAGAAGATAAGGGAGGTGACAAGCAAGGCAGCACTTATAAACATCCCAATCTCATCAATGATATTTTGGGCATTCAAAGTTCGAATATAGGGCATGCCAGAAATACGAACATCTAACTTAGTTTCATTTTCAAAATTGTGAACTAAGTTGGTAAAATCATTCAGGATAAAATCTTTGCGCACCGAGGTGTTCACAATGTCCTTATCCAGGTATACAATGGTTCGGAGTGTTTCAGTATCCTTATTAAAAAGCAACTGGTCGTAAAATGGAAGATCATTGAACAGGTGCTGTTTTAAGCTATCCAGGACTTGCTGACTTTCTGGTTCGCCTATCAGAAAGGGAGTTAAAATAAATTCCTGACGCTCATTATCCTTGACCAATTCTTGCAAATTATCTGTAGAAACCACAAATTCTACCTCGGGAAATGCCGCGAGTTGTTTACTGAGAATATTCCAGCGATTAAATTTTTCAAGTGTAAATAGGGTAGGATCTTTAACAGCGAGTACTATGGCATTACCTTCTTCTCCAAATAGCTCAAGAAAGGCATCATATTCCAGATTTGCAGGATGATCGTCTGGCAGAAGATTGGCCTGCGTATTGGAAAACTGCATGTTTTGCCATTGAAAGCCAAAGAAAACGGTAATGCCGGCAATCGCAATTAAGATAAGAATACGATTCCTCAGGATGATCCTCGCGGTCTTTGTCCAAAAATTTTGTGTGAGCTTTGCTACCATATTCTTTTTTAGCAAGCCAACGGATCTTTTTCCGCTTCAATGGATCTTAATTCCTTAAAAGACTAGCAGAATTTTGATGTTGAACGCCTGCCGTTCAAATGCCGTCAAAGGTAGAAAATGCCTCGCAGTGTTCCTAGTATCAAATTGGGAAATAAAGCCGTGAAAACCACGTATCAGTTCGTATATTGGGGATACCACCTCTGATGATCAGATAAATAGGTATTGAAAGAATGACCGAGCATAAAAAATACAGAAGATATGAACGTGCAATCTACCGTGTTCTAATAGTGATTTGTGCTTTGGCTGTGATCACAGCCATTTTGGTCATGTATTTTTTTGGGGATACTGAAATACTATAAAGCAGCGAATGATACAAGGTCTAATCAGGGAGTTATTGGAGACTAAACTCTCATGATCTCGACCTCTTTAGCATCCAGAATGCTATCAATTTTGATTACAAAGGAGTCCGTTAATTCCTGTATATCAATGATGGCATTTTTTTCAAGGTCCTCTGAAACTTCAAGGTTTTTGATCTCTTTATTCGCCTCCTGTCTGGCGCTTCGCACACTTACTTTGGCATCTTCAGCTTCAGCCTTAGCTTGTTTAACCAATTGTATTCTGCGTTCTTCCGTTAGTGGTGGCACATTGATGATCACAAAATCACCGTTATTCATTGGGTTGAAGCCTAAGTTGGCATTCGTAATGGCGGTTTCAATGACCTGAAGCATATTCTTTTCCCAGGGCTGTACAGATATAGTACGGGCATCGGGCGTATTGATGTTTGATACTTGTGACAATGGCGTTAAAGAACCGTAATACTCAACCATTACAGATGAGAGCATTGCCGGACTGGCCTTTCCTGCACGGATCTTTACCAGTGCTTTTTCCAAATGGGAAATAGCACCGTCCATACTTTCTTTCGCTGAATCTATTACAAAACTAACCTCTTCGTTCATAGTATTATTTTAAAACAAAGTAACATAATTTTTTGAAAAACTAAAGATTTACAACCGTTCCAATGTTCTGTCCCGAAACAATTTTTAGTAGATTTCCTTTTTTATTCATATCGAAGACCACAATAGGAAGCTTATTTTCCTGACTAAGAGTAAAGGCCGTAGAGTCCATCACCTTTAGACCTTTTCTAAGTACATCATTGAAGGAGATAGTATCGAATTTTGTCGCATTTTTATCTATTTCCGGGTCACTGGTGTAAATACCATCCACACGTGTACCCTTGAGGATCACATCGGCTTCAATTTCTATCGCCCTTAAAACTGCCGCAGAATCTGTAGTGAAATAAGGGTTACCAGTTCCACCGCCAAAAATTACAACCCGTCCTTTTTCCAGGTGGCGCATTGCACGTCTTCTAATAAATGGTTCGGCTACTTCATTGATCTTTATGGCCGATTGTAAGCGGGTTTGTACCCCTTTGTCTTCCAAAGCACTCTGAAGTGCAAGACCATTGATGACAGTTGCAAGCATTCCCATGTGGTCCCCTTGTACTCTGTCTATGCCATTACTTTCTCCTGCCAAGCCTCTGAAGATGTTGCCTCCACCTATGACAATGGCCACTTCAATACCCTTCTCTACCACCATTTTTATCTCATCGGCGTATTCTGAAAGTCGCGCAGGGTCTATCCCATATTGTTTGTCACCCATTAGGGCTTCCCCGCTGAGCTTAAGAAGTATTCTTTTGTATGGCATGTGAATGTCCTTGTTTACGGACAAAAATAGTCAAAAATATTGATGCCAAACTGCTTCCCTGTGTAATAATCCAACTATAATATTTCCATGTTATTTCTGTTATACTTATTTAAAATTAATGATCTTGCGTTCTAAATTCTGAATTTATGGTAAGGAAATTTCTGATTCTATCTTCCCTGGTACTGCTGCTAAGTTGTGGGGCAACCAAAACCCTGACAACGGCAGATAAGGCACCTGTAGCAGTTAGTATAGACCTTGTTAATGTTCGGGATGATAGGGTAATAGTTACCATTGATCCCGGTCAGTTCACGCAGGAAGAAATATATTTTTATATCCCCAAGATGGTACCAGGCACCTACAGTGAGGACAATTATGGTAAGTATATTGATGAGCTTACCGCCATTGATTACGAAGGAAGAACCCTACCTGTTAATAAGATCGACACCAATAGCTGGCTCTTAACAACTGCCCAAAAAGTAGATAAGATCACCTATTTTGTCAATGACACTTTTGACACAGAAACAGAAATAGAAGAGCCTGTTTTTTCCCCCTCAGGCACCAATATCCTGAAGAATGAGAATTTCTTGTTGAATTTACATGGCTTTGTGGGTTATTTCCAAGGATTAAAAGAAATACCATATGAGGTAACCATTACAGCTCCAACTTTTTTGCAGCCTTCAACTTCATTGAATGAGGTAACAAAAGGAGGTCCAAAACAGGGTCAGAGAACGTTTTTGGCAAACAGATATTTCGAAGTCATTGACAATCCTATTTTATACTCAAAACCAAATTCCGTTACCTTCCAGATAATGGATATCTCGGTAACCCTAAGTGTGTATTCACCCAATGGTACAATCAAGGCCAAAGACCTGCAGCCTAAAATGGAAGCCATGATGCAGGCTCAAAAGAATTTTTTGGGAGAGATAGACGGAACCAAACAATATACCATCTTACTTTACCTCTCACAATTATCCAATACTGATGCAACTGGTTTTGGAGCTTTGGAACATCATACATCAACCGTTGTGGTCCTGCCGGAACAATTACCAAAAGAAAGTTTGGAAGAATCAATGGTAGATGTCGTCTCTCATGAGTTTTTTCATATTGTTACTCCTTTGTCCGTGCATTCCCGTGAGATACAATATTTTGATTTCAATGAACCAAAGATGTCCATGCATTTATGGATGTACGAGGGTACCACAGAATATTTTGCAAATCTCTTTCAGATTCAACAAGGACTTATTGATGAAACAGCTTTTTATGCGAGGATCATGGATAAGATAAGTAACGCTAAGGGTTATGACGATACCATGTCATTTACTACTATGAGCAAGAATATATTGGTAGAACCTTATAAAGAGAATTACACAAATGTCTATGAAAAAGGAGCGTTGATCAATATGAGCCTGGACATATTACTAAGAGAACTTAGCGGAGGAGAAAAAAGCGTGCGTTGGTTAATGAAGGAACTCTCCAACAAATACGATGTAAATACACCTTTTAATGACCCAGACCTTATAGACGAGATTATAGCAATGACCTATCCAGAGGTTTCAGTTTTTTTTGATAAACACCTGCTGGGCAATGAGCCCATTCCTTATGATCAATATCTCGAGAAGGTAGGCCTGGAGATCACCTCTTCAGAACAACCTGGATCCTATTTCTTTTTAGGTCAAATGCCCTATATAGATGCCAAACCGGCTAACCTGGATACTATTTTTATCAGGAAAGGAGTAGAATTGAATTCCTTTTTTCGTGATTTAGGGGCAAAAGGAGGTGATGTCATTACAAATATCAATGGTACTGCCATTACCCTGGAAAGTATGAGGGGTATTATTGGGCAAAGCTTTGGCTGGGATGCAGAGAAAGATATCACCATGAGCGTAGCGCGCGATGGAGAAACCATAGAACTCTCAGGAAAAGCAGGGACACCAACCTATTATGAAAGAATGATCGTTGGTGTAAGTTCACCATCGGAAGCAGCTATGGCGCTTAGAGAGGCCTGGTTAAAGAATTAAATTTTACAAATAAAAAACCGCCTTCAATTGAAGGCGGTTTTTTTATTTTGAGCAGTTAACTACCTACCCTAAGGCAACACGTTCAAAACCTGTTACTTTAAGATTAGCATCGACCGACTTTACATATTGAGCAACGCTTTGTTTGCTGTCTTTAATAAAGTCCTGGTTCACTAAGGTATTATCCTTAAAGAATCGTTTTAGTTTCCCTTGAGCGATTTTATCTAACATCGCTTCTGGTTTTCCTTCTTGTCTTAGCTGATCTTTAGCGATCTCGATCTCCTTATCAATGATCTCCTGATTTACACCAGTCTGATCTAAGGCCACAGGATTCATGGCAGCAGCCTGCATGGCAACATCTTTAGCGGCTTCAGCGGAACCATCAACCGCAGCTGATAATCCTACCAAGGTAGCAATCTTGTTTCCTGCGTGAATGTAAGAGCCTACAAAAGGTGCAGACAGTCTCCTAAATCCACCTATCTCAATTTTCTCACCAATAACACCGGTTTGCTCCGTAAGTTTTTCTTGTACTGAAATGCCATTGTAATTGGCAGCCAATAAAGAGTCCTTGTCATTGTATTGAAGCGCTAGATCTGCCAGTTCATTAGCCAGACTTACAAAGGTGTCATTCTTAGCCACAAAATCTGTTTCACAATTCAGGGAGATGATCACTCCTTCTGTTTTACTTTCATTGACCTTTGCAATGGCAGCTCCTTCCGAAGAATCTCTATCTGCTCTTTTAGCAGCTACTTTCTGACCTTTTTTACGAAGGATCTCAATAGCCTTGTCAAAATCGCCTTCAGCTTCAACCAAAGCGTTTTTACAATCCATCATCCCTGCACCGGTAGTTTTTCTCAATGTATTAACATCGGCAGCGGTAATTTTTACCATGTCTATTATTTTTTTTGATACCAAAATTGGTATCTAGTTTTATATAGTTTTTATTCTTATTCTACACCAGCTTTGGTGTTGTCTTGCCATTCCTTTAGTTCATCCCATTTTCCATCAGCAGCCATCTTTGCTTGTTTTGGCCATGATGCCGGATTTTTAGAAGCATATCTGGAACCAGCCTCAGCAAGGATGGTTTTAAGATCTTCTTCCGATTTTCCTGCCAGGTCAGCAAAAGAAGTGATGCCTGCACTTTGGAAAACCTCAGAGATCTTTGGTCCAATACCCTCTACCTTGGTAAGATCATCGGCAGCTGCTTTTTTAGCTTTTTTGGGAGCTTCTTTTTTTGCTGGTTTTTCAGCAACTACAGCAGCTTCTTTTTCCTTTTTAGGAGCTTCTTTTTTTGCTGGTTCTTCAGCAACTACAGCAGCTACTTTTTCCTTTTTAGCAACTTTTGGCTTGGTCCCGGCTACCTCATCTTTATCAACGGCCTCTACTACTTTCTTTTTAGGTCTGGGAGCTTTACCTTCTTCACCTTCATTACCTGCCTGTTTTTCGGATTTGCGTTCAGCTAATCCTTCAGCTATTGCATTGGTCACTTGGGTCATGATCACCTCAATAGATCTTGAAGCATCATCATTAGATGGAATGATAAAATCAATTGGTCGAGGATCCGAATTGGTATCTACCATTGCAAAAATGGGGATATTCAATTTTTGGGCTTCCTTTACCGCGATGTGCTCACGCATGGTGTCCACAATAAATAGTGCACCAGGAAGTCTGGTCATTTCCGAAATAGAACCAAGGTTCTTTTCTAACTTCGCTCTAAGACGGTCTACTTGTAAACGCTCTTTTTTAGACAAGGTGTTAAAGGTCCCGTCTTTTTTCATACGATCAATAGAGGCCATTTTTTTAACGGCTTTCCTGATCGTCACAAAGTTGGTTAACATTCCACCAGGCCATCTTTCAGTGATGAATGGCATATTTACATTCGCCACTTTTTCTGCCACGATGTCTTTTGCCTGTTTCTTGGTAGCTACAAAGAGTACCTTTCTTCCGGAGGAAGCAATTTTCTTAAGGGCCTCGGAGGCTTCCTCAAGTTTGGCTACTGTTTTGTATAAATTGATTACGTGTATCCCATTTCGCTCCATATAAATATACGGGGCCATGTTGGGATTCCATTTTCTTGTTAGGTGACCGAAGTGTACACCTGCGTCTAAAAGATCTTTAACTTCTACTTTTTTTGCCATTTTAATTAGTTTACGTTCTTATGAATTAGCAATAACCAAGTGGTATTCTACAATAGAAAGCCTTGGTCATTTAGATGCTAAACTAAATGTTACTGATTTCTGTCAGAGCCGATGAGCGACTAGAAACAGGATTTCAGAATTTTAATTGTCCCATGACGAGGGACTTTCAATGAACTTGGGTTACTATATATAAATGCCCTATAAGGCACTCTTTTCTTTTATTCTTAACGTTTAGAGAACTGGAATTTCTTACGGGCTTTCTTCTGTCCGAATTTCTTACGTTCCACCATTCTAGGATCTCTGGTTAACAGGCCTTCTGGCTTTAATACCAATCTATGCTCAGCATCCATTTCGCATAAAGCTCTGGATATGCCTAGCCTGATGGCTTCTGCCTGACCTGTAATTCCTCCACCGTAAACATTTACCTTAACATCAAAGCTATCTTCATTGTTGGTCAAAGCAAAAGGTTGTTTTACCTTGTACTGAAGGGTAGCAGTAGGAAAATATTCTGTCAGATCTCTTTTATTGATCGTGATAGCACCTTTTCCCTTAGAAATATATACACGTGCAACAGCTGTCTTTCTTCTGCCTATTTTATGTATTACATCCATTATTTAAGGTCTTTTAAAATTATTGTTGTTGGTTTTTGAGCTTCCTGATTGTGTTCTGCTCCTGCATATACCTTAAGGTTGCGAAAAAGTTCCGCTCCTAATTTATTCTTAGGAAGCATACCTTTAACTGCTCTCTCCACCACTGAAGCCGGATTCTTAGCCTTTAACTGATTGGCTGTAGTAAAACGCTGACCACCAGGATACCCGGTATGACGGACATAAGTTTTTTCCTCCCATTTATTACCTGACAAATGCACTTTTTCAGCATTGATAACAATTACGTTATCTCCACAATCTACATGAGGCGTAAAATTTGGTTTGTTTTTACCTCTTAGTATGATAGCCACTTTAGAGGCTAGTCTTCCAAGTGTTTGTCCTTCTGCATCTACCAGCACCCATTGCTTTTGCACGGTAGCCTTGTTGGCAGAAACAGTCTTGTAGCTCAATGTATCCACTACTATTTTATTTAATTATTAAACAACTCAATCCCGTTTAACGGGCTGCAAATGTACAATTATAAAGTTGAATTACAAATGGATGTTTCTTACTTTTTCATTTTTTTAAAAAGAAAATGTGAATCAAATGTAAGGGTATAGAG
>CAWAEX010000023.1:0-3313 GCA_963781045.1 uncultured Flavobacteriaceae bacterium
TTTACAGGTGCTATTGCCACTTGTGTGAACCTGGAGTTGTATTTGCTGTAAATGGTGGTGCTACTCGTTGTTTCTGGCAAGGTATACTCCGAACCAATTATGGTTGAGGTCCAATCGGAAAGCTTATGTTCATAAGTAGCCCACTGTGCCTTTTTAGTATCCGTGTCCAGAATGTATACCAAACTACTCGGTTTTGCATTTTCTTCAGTAAAGCCCGATTGATAATGTGCTACTGCCAGGGCACCTATAAAGCCTGTAAATAAGAGTGAACCTAAAAACTTTTTCTTAGGATACCTGTGCAGCAGAGGTAATAGTAACCAAAACGTAAGCGTGGTAAAAAGGGTAGTGGTCACCAACATTTTAAGGCCGAGGGCTATAGGAAACATAGCTATAAATGGGGAATAGATAAATATAGCCGGGAGCGTCAGAAACAAGAGTAAAAACGGATCAGGCTCTTTTTGATAGATCGAGATGGCAAGACAAACAAGTAGCGCAAATACGGGCAGGATAAAATAAGCTGGCACCGGGCAGGTATTGTGCTACCACCCAACAGATCAGTAACCAAAGTAATGCGGGAGCTATCAGAAGGTTAGGAATGCTAATTTTTTTAAACATGTGATACGCCCAGAAACAGATCGCCAAGGAGAAGAGGGCAAATGCCAGGATGTAGGTGTGGCCATTGTAGGTAAATCCCTGTAAAATATCTTTATATCCCGGATAGAGTGCTGTGATCATTGTCCAGGCAAAATACCCTAACACACCATTGATGAGCAGAGAGGAAAGCATTGGAATAAAACCCAGTAAAACCTCCTTCAACTTCAAACTTCCCGTTCTGAATCCTAGTATTAATAAAACGACAAAAATTCCCAGAGCAAGCAGCCACATGGGCCATATCCAGTCAAACGGATAGGTTACCATCTTAAATACCGGAATGTTGAAATAAATGTAGTCATTAAGGCTTTTGAGATCACCCAGATCTGCCTCACTAAAATGGGTCAATAAGGGCATTAGATAGCTGCCCTGGTGTGTGAGCGAATTACGGTCTAATCTTTTATAGGAATCGCGAACCGTATGGTAGTCAAAATGATCATCGAAAAAGGCAAAGAAAAATCCCTCGATGTCCTGGTCCTTTCTGAAAATCGTAAGGTCTGTATCGTTCGGCAACAATTTATAAATACTATATGCCAGAGAATTGGTGACCGGGAATTGTGGATTTGCGGTTACAAATTCCTTGATAAGCTGCTCATTCCCACGGTTGGTCTCCATAAACATATTGCCTGGTCCTCCGCTACCCCGGGCCTCAAAATTCAGCACCAGGCCTACATCCTTTGTCCATGGGTGCCGGTTTGCAAAAAGATCTGCTCCGTTAAGACCAAGCTCTTCGGCATCTGTGATCACAATGATGATATCGTTCTTTGGGGTCACTTTTTTTGCCAGATAGACACGAATGCCTTCCAGAATGGTGGCCACGCCGCTACCGGCATCGCTGGCACCAAGGGAGGAGTGGGGGCTGCTATCATAGTGGGAGAGAACCAGCAATGCCTTTCCTTCTCCTGTTCCCTGGATCCTTGTTACTATATTGACAGCTTTGCTAAAATTGGCCCAATCACCTGCTGTATAACCTTCCTGAAGGGACACTTCCAGTCCCATGTTTTCCAGTTCAGTCACAATATAAGCTCTTACGCTTTCATGGGCAGGAAACCCAACGGCATGCGGCTGTTTAGAAATTGCTTCTACATGTGTAAGAGCTTTGTCTGTAGAAAAACCGTATTCTTCCTCCACACTGGTATTGCCATTTGTGGGCATCAGTGATCTATAACTCCAAAAAATTGCCAGGATTAATAGGGGAAGGGTGACCCAAAGCCTAAAGTTTTTCATGCTAAATAAAATCTCCGTTAAAAGTAAATAATTCTGACCGGTCTATGCCGTTTGACGACTAATTTTAGAAGATTCACTCAAAATATGTATATTTAAGGCTAACCAATTTAAAACGAACAAGTATGGGGATTAAAAGTTTTATGGGCCGAAGAGCCAAGGAGGTTTCCAAAAAAGAGTACGATGCCCCTATTTTGGTGGAGGACTATATGACTAAAAAGTTGATTACTTATAGTCCGGATGATTCCATTTTGGATGTGATGGAGTCTTTCGCAAAAAATCATATTTCCGGTGGTCCCGTATTGGATGACAATGGATTTTTAGTGGGTATCATCTCGGAAGCAGACTGTATGAAAGAAATTTCCGAAAGCCGATATTTCAATCAGCCTATCCTTGATAAAAGTGTTGAGAAATTTATGACCAAAAAGGTTGAGACCATTCCGCATGATATCAGCATTTTTGATGCTGCCGGGGTGTTTCACAAGAACCATCGCCGCCGTTTACCTGTGATGAAGGAAGGCCTGTTGGTAGGGCAAATAAGTCGTAAGGATATTGTGGTGGCTGCATTAAAGCTTACCAGTCATAATTATCAATAGAAAAAAATAATTCTTATAAAATAGCCCT
This sequence comes from uncultured Flavobacteriaceae bacterium, assembly GCA_963781045.1. Lineage (GTDB taxonomy): Bacteria > Bacteroidota > Bacteroidia > Flavobacteriales > Flavobacteriaceae > Muriicola. The sequence continues at coordinate 2,500 of CAWAEX010000023.1, forward strand.
GGACATTGTCTGGGGCTATTCTCTTTTTACGATCATATAGTAGTCGTTCTCCAGCGGCAGATATCCCAGGTCGTACACAAAATAATAGGTCGTTCCTTTCTTGGTAGTGTAAAGGTTGGTAAGATATTCAAAGTCGAATCCCTTATCTAGCAGTCGCGTTTTGGTAGTCTTTGTTTTGCCATCTTTTAAGGGGAAACTGTCCAGGATGCGGTAATTCTTCCTTAGGCGGTTATTGATGTTACGCACCAGATTCTTACTGTCTTTGTTCAGCTTGTTATTATAGGCATTACGGCAATAGTCTGAACAGAATTTTTTATCTATTCGTCCTTTAATGACCTCATTACATTCTAAACATCTTTTTTCCAAGATGACACGGCTTTATATGAAAATACAAAAATTTCCTGCAAGCAACTTACAATGAGGTGTTGATTCCGCTTAGAGATTTTCTTAGTATCATACAGCTGCTCCATCCGGGCTGGAGGAATCTGAAGCTCCAATAAAAACGCCCTGGCCCATAGAATACAGTATACCCATTAGTCGGCCCAGATTGCTAGTTCCATAAGTTGTATGACCCATTTCTTCCAGTTTTTCGAAAGAATATTATCATAGTTATTTACTTTCCCCTTCCTGGGAAGGATTAGGGGTGGGTCTTATGTTCTCAATCATGTTCTGCATAAGCTTTTTAACATCACCATCCTTATAAATTTGAAGTATCATTTCAGTGTATAAGCTAGTAAATCGTTTATGTTCCGCTAGGTCCCCGAAAAGAGTTTTCTGTTTGATAAAGGCCAATGAATCATTTTTGGTTTGCATA
>CAWAEX010000024.1:0-3308 GCA_963781045.1 uncultured Flavobacteriaceae bacterium
TAATTGGATGCTTTGGGTCCAAGATCGTAACAGGAGCGTTTTCATCGGTGACCCTGTCTTCTCGAAACTTCCAGTGAATATAGGGGCTAGGTTACTCAAACTTTAAGTCCGGTTCTCCCTGAAGTATTGTATTGAAGGATAAGATTTCCGCCATTCTTCACATAATCTAAAAGAAAGTTTTGCTTAAACTTTAATTCGTCTACAACATTGTATGCTCGTATCCCTACGACCACTGCATCATATTTATCCAGGGACCCAGGCTGAATATCAATTGGATCTATTCGGTGTACGATATATCCTATTTGCTCCAGACTTTCCGGTACCTCATCACCAGCCCCCATTAAATAACCAATATCCTGGCCTGCCTTTTCTATGTTTAAACGTACAACCTTAGTTTCAGAGGGTACCAATACAGATTGGGTAGGTATATGATCATAGGCAATTGTCACCAATTCCTTCGATATTTTGGTACCATCAATAGTAAGTACCGGTGAAGTGATGCCTTCGCTTTCCAATGCAGGAGGCGTAATTAAGAAAGAATACGTTTTTTCATCCCCATTCTTTTCGATCTTAAAAGGGAGGCTTGCAATGTCTACCTTCCATCCTTCAGGAACATTGAGTTTCAGTGTTCCTTGTACATTTCCCCTCAAGGCCTTAACTGTTACAGGAATTTCTTTCGGTGTAGCATCTGCAAAGATGAGCACCTTATCTCGGATACCGGAGGTGGCAGGAGGGAGGATCTCGAAAGGACTATACAGTTCTCCCTTGTCTGGCTTAGAATAGCGATATACAACCGGTCTTTTTATGATTACCGGTATAGCATTGATCTCAAGTAAAAACGCCACCATAAACGCAGGAGGTGTTTCCGGTCTGCCTATTAGATCAAAATCATCTACTCTGTACATTCCCAAACTTCCTTTTTCCGTAAGCCAGTACGGACTTGTAAATCCTTTGGTAGAAGGAACATTAAGTGGAAGTGTAAACGTCTTTTTAATATTATTATCCAAGGTTATATTTGGTTCAGCTACAACCTGATCTCCTATAGAAATTGATTTTAATTGTATTAAAGTATTACTTCTGTTAACAGCTTCAATATCCACGTTTACAGAGTTTCCTGGATTAGAATAAGGTGATTCTGAAGAAGCTTCAAGATAAAGTCCGGTAATGTCAGCTATTAGATTTTCGAGTTCATTGAGCTTGATCTGTTTCCAATGTTTATCCTCAACATTTTGAAGTAAATTATACGCTTGAACAAGATCATTCAGGTGAGTAGACGGATCTCTAAAATTAAATTGCTCTTCTACTGTATTTAAAATTTTCCCAATGGCTTCCCCACCTTTTATACGAGACCAGGATGTATCAATTCCTTCGAAGAGGTCCGAAGGATCATTGATGGGCATATCACCCTTGAGCAATTCAATATATTCTTGTTCAGAACCCCGAAAGGTAGGCCTCCCAAATCCCTGGCATAAGTGTTGACTGCTGGCGATTGACGCAATTTCATTGTTAGACATTCCCAGCATTGGGTAATAAACTCCTATATCCAGATTTATTAGTCTGGATTTATCGGCCTTTTCAAAATTCTCCTGACTCCCGTAAAACCACCAGGACGTATTAAAAAACAGTCGTTTAGGCTGCCAAATATCTACAGATTGGAGCTGTTCTTTATAGGCATTGCCATTTGCCGCCAGATCAAAGGCTTCCTCGCTTAATATAGCCGAGGAGGTATGATGCCCATGGGTAGATCCCGGGGTGCGATGATCAAAGCGGTTAATGATCACATCAGGCTTAAAGGCTCTGATAAGATGCACTACATCACCCAATACTTTTTCCTTATCCCAGAGTTGAAGAGTTTCATCTGGGTGTTTAGAATATCCAAAATCGTTCGCTCGGGTAAAGAATTGTATTCCCCCGTCTACTCTTCTCGCTGCAAGCAGTTCTTCGGTACGTAAGACACCTAAAAGTTCTCTTAGTTCCGGACCTATTAAATTCTGACCCCCATCTCCTCGTGTAATTGAAAGATATGCCGTACGGGCATGCACTTCATTAGACAAATACGAAATAAGCCTTGTGTTCTCATCATCCGGATGAGCTGCAAGGTACATGGCAGAGCCCAGGAAGTTTAACTTTTCGAGGCTGTGATATATGTCAGTGGAAGATGATTTCTTGGGTGCCTGACCGTAATTGAGAGTAATATTGAGGAGAATTCCCAATAAAAATAACAGGTAGTGGCGCATGAATTGACATTTTTGATTGGTTCTCAAAGATAGAAAGATAAATAGGCTACGGCGGAATTTTACAACTTCTTTAACAGGCTAAACGGCGTCACTGCCCTCATTTTCAATTGTTTCATCTGCGATCACACAAACCGCTTTCTGAAGCATTAGATTGTTGGGATAGGTCAGTAATTCCCCATTTTCTTTACGCAAATGAATATGATAAGCTCGTATATCCTCTATGATATAGGTTCCCGAATTTTCAATTTCTTTATCCATGATCATAATTCGGTCTCCAATTTTAAAAGGAAAGGAAAAGAAAAGAATTATACCCGCAGTTACATTACTAAGGATAGACCATTGAGCAAATAATGCAACGCCGATAACCGCAAATACTGAGGACAAAATTAGTCCAAGCTCTCTTACATTTACCCCCCCAGATCAGGGTAAAGGCTACAATGGTTAATGCGGTAAATCCAAAGGAGAAATACTTGCTTACCAGTCGAGTTCTGGCCTCGTTCAGGTCAGAAAGACTACCAACCTTTTTTTATGGTCTTGTTGGTTAAGAATCTTACGATGACAACCACCAGTATTGTGATTCCAGAACTTAAAACTTCATTATAATTACGAACAAAAAAATCTTCCATACAAAACTAGATTCCCAAAGTATCCTGCAAAGATACATTCTCATTTCAATTTTGACGCAAATAAGGTGTTTTTAAGGTTTTAATATTTTGTAACCTTGGTAGTAAGAAACTCTGCATCATGGCCAAAAATACTGAGATCAGGATCTGTATTAGTTTCAATACCTTATGGGGAAGAAGTCCTAAAATTCCTCTTTAGCTTTCATTTCAGCTATGGATGGTAACATAACTATTGTACTCTCAACGCTGCCCAAAGCACCTCAGGATGCCATGGTCATTAACATTTTGTAAACTAAATCTGTTGGCAGTCCTACTACATTAGCATAAGACCCCCTTATTTCTGTGATGGCAACAGACCCAAGCCATTCCTGTATCCCATAGGCACCTGCCTTATCTAATGGTTTATATACCTCAACATAGTAATCAATTTCCTCAGCTGAAAGGTTTT
>CAWAEX010000025.1:0-82424 GCA_963781045.1 uncultured Flavobacteriaceae bacterium
TGTCCACTTGGTTGAAAAAGAAATAAATAGTACCTTAAAGTCGTTTTAACGATATAAATAAAGTTTAACTAAAATTACGTAGCCATAGCAATACGAAGAAGATTTAGGCCCCAACCTAGGAGGGAAAATAAAAACCCTCACAAAATCAACGGAAAGATCTTATCACCAAGCGTACGTTTGGTAGGTGACAACGTAGAGATGGGGGTGTTCCCCATAAGAGAAGCCCTGGATAAGGCCGAAGAACTAGAATTGGATTTGGTTGAAATCTCACCAAATGCGGATCCTCCGGTATGCAAGATTATAGATTACAAGAAATTCCTTTACGAGCAAAAAAAGCGAGAAAAGGTAATGAAGGCCAAGGCTACAAAAGTGATCGTAAAGGAAATACGATTTGGTCCAAATACAGATGACCACGATTACGATTTTAAAAAGAAACATGCCGAAAAGTTCCTTAAAGAAGGTGCAAAATTAAAGGCCTACGTTTTTTTCAAAGGAAGGTCTATCGTATACAAGGACAAGGGTGAAATTTTATTATTGAAATTAGCTCAGGAATTAGAAGAATTAGGGAAGGTAGAGCAAATGCCGAAATTAGAAGGAAAGAGAATGACCATGTTCATTGCTCCAAAGACCAAAAAATAAGAATACCAAAGCGAGATTAATAAAAATAAGAAGGAACAATGCCTAAAATGAAAACTAAATCTAGTGCCAAAAAGCGATTTAAGCTTACCGGCTCTGGAAAGATCAAAAGAAAGCACGCTTTTAAAAGTCACATTCTGACGAAAAAAAGCAAAAAGCGTAAGCTGCGCTTAACCCATTCCGGTTTGGTACACCAAGCCGATTCGGATAACATAAAGCTACAGTTGCGATTGAAATAAACGCAACAAAAGGTAAAATTATAAACCGTGGAGCCGGGCCATTAAAGTGCTAAAAATTAAAAAGCCGCCTGCTACAAAAAAACACAAGAAAAAATGCCAAGATCAGTAAATTCAGTTGCTTCAAGAGCTAGAAGAAAAAAAGTGATGAAGCTTGCCAAAGGATACTTTGGAAGACGTAAAAATGTTTGGACCGTTGCAAAGAATGCCGTAGAAAAGGCAATGGTATATGCCTATAGAGACCGCAGAAACAAGAAAAGAACTTTCCGCTCTCTTTGGATAACCCGTATCAATGCCGGTGCCAGAATGCACGGAATGTCTTATTCTCAGTTTATGGGAAAAGTAAAAGCCAACAATATTGAGCTTAACAGAAAGGTGTTAGCAGATTTGGCTATGAACCATCCTGATGCTTTTAAGGCCATTATTGAAAAGGTAAAATAATACAAACAAATATCTCGCTATAAAAAATCCCGCCTGTCTGGCGGGATTTTCTTTTTTAAGTTATATGCTTTAATAAAGATCGAAATAATATTTTATTTCTCAATTTCTTCCTTTTCAGCCATTTTTGATTCAATCTCACGAATTTTATTGATGGCACTCACTGCACCGGGATAATGCTCCTTTGCCTTCTGATAGTACACCAAAGCATCTTCCATATTTCCTTCATTGAAAAAATATTCTGCCATTGAATCATAGGCATTGTATCCATTAGGCCTCAACTCCAAATACTTGTCTAAATGTGCTTTTGCTTTCTCCTTGTTTCCTTCAGCATAATAACTATACCCTAAATGATTATGTACATGACCAGTATTCCTTTCTGCCTTTTCTAGTTTCATCACAAGTTTTTCGAGCTCCATTATGCGCTCTTTAACATCTTTACGAGACCTGGCATAGTTAAAATTCACAAATAATGCACCATCCGGGGCAAGCTCATACATTTTTTCCCATGTTGATCTCCATACATCTCCGGGATTTTCTGTGTCTTTCGTAATATCTAATAGGGAAACATATAATTTTGACACTTCACCTTTACCTTCTACTAACTTCTTTGCCTCTGCTATGTGATGGGCTTTGATATCACCATTTGATAACAATGCCAATGCGACATGAGGAGCAAACAAGGTCGGATCTTTTGTTACGGCGGCATCAAAAAAGGTATAAGCCTTTTCCCTTTCAATGTTCATATGATGATCCATTCCCTGCCATATCATGGCATTGGCAATGTCATCATCACCACTCCACTCAATACCCCGGGCTTCAGTCTCCTGTGAGACGAGTACTACAGGAACTAGCAGCACTGTCAGAATTAATTTAAAAATTGTTTTCATTTTAGTTAGTTTTAATTGGTTAATTGACCTTAAAGTACTCTTTTTCAAGGAGAAATAATGTTAAAACCCGGTCTCATTTAGCTCATCAAAACAAGAAAGTAATTCTAATACAGTGGCTACTTTATGCTTATGTCAGAAGTTACATGCCCCAAGCCGATATAATCAAATGCCGGCCACCTGCACTGTTCCTGTGTTCACACAAATAAATACCCTGCCAAATTCCTAGATTAAAACTGCCTTTTGTAACAGGTATTACAACAGACGATCCCATGAGTGAGGCTTTGATATGGGCAGGCATATCATCCGGACCTTCGTAGGTATGGATAAAATAAGGCGCATTTTCGGGTACCATCACATTCAAATGCTTTTCAAAATCGGTCCTCACAGTTGGATCCGCATTTTCATTGATGGTTAGACTGGCAGAAGTGTGTTTTATAAAAATCTGAGCCATACCTACTTCGATCTTCTTTAGATCTAAAAATTCGTCGGTAATCAGATCTGTGATCAAGTGCATACCCCTGCGAAAAGGGGGTAAAATCATTTCTTTTTGAAGCATCAACATCGGCCTGAAATTTTATAAATTAGAATACTTTTCCAAAGATGCCAAGAAATTAAACATTAGAAATACCTTTGTAGCTTAAATTGATTGTCTTGATTGATCTTTCCCGAATAAAATTAGTAGTAACCGATATGGATGGCACATTGCTGAACCCTCAGCATGAAGTAAGTCCTCGTTTTTTTCATCTTTATAAAACCTTAAGTGCAAAGGGTATCCAATTTGCCGCGGCCAGTGGCAGACAGTATAATAGTATTGTTTCCAAGTTACATCCAATTAAGGACGAGATCTTTGTAATAGCAGAAAATGGTGGCCTTGCCATGTTTGGTGATAAGGAGATCATTTCAACCCCACTAAATGGGTCCATAAAAAATACCATTCTAGATTCCCTGAATGGCTCTGAGGAAGTTCACGCTGTACTCTGTGCCCGGAATAACGCCTATGTTTCAGGACATTCAGAAGATTTTCTTAGGATCTTAAAAGAATATTACACAGAATTTGAGATCATTGATGATCTATACAACTTTGAGGAAGAGGTCATGAAAATTGCCGTCTACCATTTTGATAGTTCGGAGAAGTTTATCTACCCACTTGTTGCTCCATTTGAACAATCGCTAATGGTCAAGATTTCCGGTCAGCACTGGGTAGATATTTCCCATCCCAATGCTCATAAGGGATATGCCCTGAAAAAGATACAGAACCAATTAGGAATTGGGCCCGGTGAAACACTTGTCTTCGGAGATTATAACAATGATCTGGAGATGATGGCCCTTTCGGACTATAGCTTTGCAATGGCCAATGCCCATCCTAATGTACTGAAAGCGGCAAAATACCGAACAGATAGCAATGACCAATTTGGTGTGGAAAGCATCCTGGAAGTTTTATTGAAGAGCCTTAGTTAGGTCTTTTGTTTCTTCTTACGTGCTGCCGGAAATAGTACATTGTTTAAAATAAGCCGATATCCAGGGGAGTTAGGATGTAATTCGAGTTCGGTCTTTGGGTCTCCAACCCGGTGTTGGTAGTCTTCCGGATCATGCCCTCCGTAAAAGGTAAAAAAACCTTTTCCTTTGATACCGTGGATATAGCGTGCTTCACCATTGAGTTTATTTTCACCCAACACCAGCACCGTGGGTTTAATCTCACTTCTTTCAAAAGCTGTGGTTTGCCCCATAAATCCTTTGACCAGAGAGGTGTGGTTCTGACAAAGCATTGTAGGGACCGGATCCCATTTGGCGGAGAAATCCATCAAGGAGAAATAATCCGACTCCCTTGGCACACGCTGTCGCTTATTGGTCATATCTATGGAGGAGAACTCATACCGCAGCGGGTTTCTTTCCAAGCTGAAGTTCTGAAAGGCAAACGTATTTCCAAAAATTAATTTGCTTTGGTAATTAGGCTCTGAGGGATCCCCGTCGAACATGGGTTCACAAATATCTACTCCCTGCGCTGCCAGCGCTATATCAAAACTGTCAGTAGCAGAACACATAGCAAACATAAATCCTCCCCCAATGACATAATTCCTGATCTTTAAAGCTACTGCGCCCTTTTCTTCAGAAACCTTGGAATATCCCAGTTTGGAAGCCAGTGCTTCGGCATTTAGTTTCCCTTCAATATACCAGGGCTGTGAACGATAGGCCTGATAGAATTTTCCATACTGCCCGGTAAAGTCTTCATGATGCAGATGCAACCAATCATAAAGAGCCAGCTGATCATCTAGGACCTCTTCATCATATACAGTAACATATGGTATTTCGGCATAGGTCAATACCATAGTAACCGCATCATCCCAGGGTTGATTTTCTTTAGGGCTATAGACTGCTATTTTTGGCGCCTTCTCAAGGATGACAGCCTCCTGGTTCTGTGAAGGACTGGCTATGGCATCTAAAATTGCTTCCGCCTGTGCATCTGAAATAACTTCATAGGAAACACCCCTTATCTGACATTCACTTCTGATCGCCTCCCCATCTGGTAATAAAAATGAGCCTCCCCGGTAATTCAACAACCATTGTACTTTTTGCTCTTTTGTAAGGATCCAGAAGGTAATGCCGTAGGCTTTTAAATGGTTTTCCTGACTTTCCGCATCCATGGGGATGAGGATCATAGATGCCATAGAGAAAAAATTGCAAGCAAGAAGTATGAATAATAAAAGGAAATGCTTTCTTCTAAAACCAGGTTTAAAAAAAACAAGGGATACACTTTTCAAAAAAGGAAAAAGAAAGGGTATTGAAAATGTAAGTACTGGTCTTTTATTCTTAAAATGGGACTTCGTTGTCATCCGGGTCTAGATCTGGATTGTCGTTCATTGCACTTCCAAAGGCTTCATCTGCATTCGGAAGATTTTTGGTAATAAACGGATTATCCCCATCGGCATTCATTTTTGATTGAAATTCGAAAGGTGAATCAAAGTCATCCAAGTTATCAAATTTACCTAGTTGTCCAATGAACTTTAACCTAATATTATCTAAGCCTCCATTTCTGTGCTTAGCAACAATGAACTCGGCTTGCCCTTGGGTTGGAGTGCGTTCTTCATCATCCCATTCATCTATTTTGTAGTATTCGGGCCTATAGATAAAGGAAACAATATCCGCATCCTGCTCAATAGCACCAGATTCCCTAAGGTCTGAAAGGATCGGTCTTTTGCTACCTCCACGCGTTTCTACTGCCCGTGATAGCTGTGAAAGAGCAATGACAGGGATGTTAAGTTCCTTCGCCAGGGCTTTTAAATTTCTTGAGATCATAGATATTTCCTGTTCCCTATTCCCTCCTTTTTGACTGCCGCCAGCTGTCATAAGCTGCAGATAATCTAATACTATGAGTTTGATGTTGTGCTGTGAAGCTAAACGTCTCGCCTTTGCCCGAAGATCAAAAATTGATAATGATGGAGAATCGTCAATAAACAATGGGGCCGTTTCCAGCGCTTTTACCTTTACATTCAATTGTTCCCATTCGTGTTTTTCCAGTCTTCCGGTACGAAGTTTTTCAGAAGACAGACCCGTTTCTGAAGAAATAAGACGAGTGATCAACTGAACTGAAGACATTTCCAGGGAAAAGAAGGCCACCGGAATATTAGAATTTACCGCCATGTTTCTGGCCATGGAAAGCGTCAGGGCCGTTTTTCCCATCCCAGGTCTTGCAGCAATAATTATCAAGTCGCTCGGTTGCCATCCTGATGTTAGCCTGTCTACTTTATCAAATCCGGAAGGAATACCACTTAATCCATCTTTATTGGATATTTCCTCTATCTTTTTCTTGGCCTGAATGACCAAATTTTGAGCTGTTTCTGCAGAGCGTTTTAAATTACCCTGGGTAACCTCATACAATTTTGCTTCTGCATTATCTAAGAGATCAAAAACATCAGTAGACTCATTATAAGCATCTTCGATGATCTCACTTGAAATCTTTATTAAACTACGCTGAATATATTTTTGGAGGATGATGCGGGCATGGAACTCAATATGGGCAGAACTGGCTACTTTTTGAGTGAGTTTGATGAGGTAAAAATCACCTCCTACCTGATCCAATCTTCCTTCCTTCCGTAATTGGGCAGAAACGGTTAATAAATCCACCGGTTCGGAGGTTTCAAACAATTTAAAGACCGCTTCATAGATATAACGATGTGCGTCCTTATAGAAGACATCGGGATGAAGAATGTCAATTACCTCATCTACCCCTTTCTTGTCGATCATCATAGCACCAAGCACAACCTCCTCTAAATCAACCGCTTGAGGTGGTATTTTACCCTTTTCAAGGTTGATCAGGGTAGATTTCCCTATTTTATGACCTATAACAGGACTTGGTTTCTCCATAGCTGCTAAAGTATGCATTAACCTTAAGTTACCATTTAAAAATGAAATTCCGATATTAACGGGTCATCAACAATTGGTATGTTGATAAGTTACGAATTTGTGTTGATAACGTAAAAAAACCGAAGTGGAATAACTTCGGTTTTCGTTTTAGCTTTTAACCCAGCGTTTTACCCGCTGAAAACACCCATATCGGCATATTTATCCATTCGCATTTTAACCAGCTCCTTTGGTGATAACTTTTTGAGCTCTTCGTAATGCTTGGAAATTTTGTTTTTGACAATCGCAAATGTCTTTTCTCTATTGGAATGTGCACCACCTTCTGGTTCTTTTACGATCTCGTCTATGAGTTTTAATTTTTTCATATCGATGGCAGTAAGTTTCAGGGCATCAGCTGCTATTTCCTTGTATTCCCAGCTCCTCCATAGGATAGAAGAACAAGATTCTGGTGAGATCACAGAGTACCATGTATTTTCCAGCATCAATACCTTATCACCAACACCAATACCCAAAGCGCCACCTGAGGCACCTTCTCCTATGATCACTACTATGATTGGGACCTTTAGTCGGGTCATTTCAAGTATATTCCTTGCTATGGCCTCTCCCTGTCCACGTTCTTCAGCCTCTATTCCCGGATAGGCACCAGGAGTATCTATTAGGCAAACTACTGGGATCTCAAATTTTTCAGCAGATCTCATTAATCTCAGTGCTTTTCGATAACCCTCCGGGTTGGCCATTCCAAAATTTCGAAATTGTCTGGTCTTTGTATTATACCCTTTTTGCTGCCCAATAAACATATAACTCTGATCATCGATCTTTCCCAAGCCACCGATCATTGCTTTATCATCCTTCACATTTCTGTCTCCGTGCAGTTCCAGGAAGGTATCTCCACAGATTGCTTTGATATAATCTAGTGTATATGGCCTGTTGGGATGCCTCGATAATTGTACCCGTTGCCAGGCGGTAAGATTTTTATAGATCGATTTACGGGTTTCGGAAAGCTTTTTTTCGATCTGTATGCAAGTCTCAGTAACATCTACATCACTCTCCTCTCCTATGACCTGACATTTCTCCAATTGTTCTTCCAACTCCTTTATAGGAAGTTCAAAATCCAAATATTCCATCTATTGTAAATTTCGTTTAGTTCAACCCACAAATATAAAATATTAATGGGAACCAATTTGGTCACCTACTTCTTTTTAATCGCTTACGATTCTTCAAAATACCATTGGCTACTACAGTGAGTAAAATTATAAAGGCTCCTACATAAAACAAGCTGTTCATTTTTTCGCTCTCACCGAAAATAGCAAAGGCGAGAAGAATTCCATAAACTGGTTCCAGGTTTACGGTAAGTAATACGGTATATGGACTAATAAAGCGCATGATCTTTACAGAGGCAATAAAGGCATAGGCTGTACATATGGAGGCAAGGATGAGCAAATATCCCCAATCCTGTCCACTTAAATCAAAGAATTCCCTGCTAAATCCTTTCTGAAATAGAATGTAGACTGTAATAAAGAGCATGCCACTGAAAAGTTCATAAAATCCAATGATAGAAGGTTTATGGGTCTTTATTAATTGTCCATTGATAAGGGTAAATACAGCCCCTAAAAGAGCAGAAATAAGGGCGAGTATGATCCCCAGGGTATATTCTGTGCTTACATTAAAAATAAAATACAGGCCTATGATCACTATCAAACCAAAAACAACTTCATAACCAATGATCTTTCTGCCGTACCACAGAGGTTCTAAGAGAGATCCAAAAAAAGCTCCCGTAGCCATAGTGGCCAAAGCCACTGAAACATTAGATACTTTAATGGCACTAAAAAAAGTGATCCAATGTAATGCAATGGTAATTCCTGCAATTACTAAGACTAACAGTGTCTTTGAAGAGACCTTTAACGAAAACTTTCTTATTCCTATATAGATAAGGATACAAAGTGCAGCCAAAAACATACGGTACCATACAAGCGGCAGGGCATCAATACTGATCAATTTTCCTAATACCGCAGTAAAGCCCCAGATAAAAACAATGAGGTGAAGAAGCAGATAATTCTTTAGGTTATCGTTTTGCATTTTGAAGAAGGTAGAAACCTAGTACACCAAATGCCAGGTTTGGAATGATCACTGCCAGCATGGGAGAAAAACCGGATTGCTCAGCAAGCGTGCCAAATACCTTGTCAAAAAAGATATAAATAAAAGCTACCCCAATACCGAAGGCCAGATTGACACCCATACCTCCCCTGCGTTTTACTGAAGATACAGCCACCCCTATAAAAGTGAGAATGAAAGCAGTTAATGGTAAGGCCCATCGTTTGTATTTTACCAATATATAGGTATTGATGTTTGAGGCACCCTTATTTCGCTGGACGTTAATAAACTTATTCAGTTCAAAGAGGTTTTTCGTCTCGGCCACATAAGAAACCGGTGTCAGATCATCTATTTTAAAGTTAAAAATAGTGTCGAGTCTCCGTTTAGTGACCACTACTTCTTCCTTTCCTAACATCTTTCTATTTGTATAGCTTGTAAGCCTATAGACGCTGTCTTTTGGCACCCATCTAATGTTCCCGGCGCTAATTTTTTCCGATAGCTCATTATTCTCATCAAAATGTTCAAAAGTGAAGTTATAGCCTATTTGGCGATCCGGATCAAAACTGCTTACATATATAAAGTCGTTCTCATTCAGCTGATTAAAAATATTGCTCGTTACCCGGTCTTGTTTGCCTCTTTTGAGATATTTAAATTTAAACTCATGGTAGCCTATACTTGCGTTAGGTACAATAAACATGCTCATAAAGAACATAAGTATGGCAACCATTGAGGCCCCGATCCAATAAGGGCGTAAAAACCGGCTATAAGAGACCCCGGAACTCAAAATAGCCACGATCTCCGTGTTATTCGCCAACTTGGATGTAAAAAATATAATAGAGAGAAAGAGAAATATAGGGAACAGTAGGTTCCCAATGTAAATTGTAAAATTCATATAATAGATGAGGATCTCGTTCAAAGGAGCCTCGTTATCTATCATTTTCCCTATCTGTTCCGCCAGGTTAAGCATGATACCAATTGGCACAAACAAAAGAAGCATCATCCCGAAAGTGACGAGATATCGCTTCAAAATAAACCAATCCAGAATCTTTAGCATTACAAGCGTTTATCCATTTGTTTTACCATCATCGTTTTCCAGGCACCAAAATCTCCCGCTAAAATATGATTTCTTGCTTCGCGCACCAACCATAGATAAAATCCGAGATTGTGGATGCTGGCTATCTGTCTCCCAAGATATTCATTAGCAGCAAAAAGATGCCTGAGATAGGCCTTCGTATATTCTCTGTCTACGAAGGTTGGTCCATGTTCATCTATTGGTGAGAAATCATCTTCCCATTTTTTATTTTTGATATTGATGGTACCGTGAGCCGTAAATAACATCCCATTACGCCCATTACGGGTAGGCATTACACAATCGAACATATCGATCCCCAGTGCAATGTTCTCCAGTATATTGATAGGTGTACCCACACCCATTAAATATCTGGGCTTATCCTCAGGCAAAATATCGCAAACTACCTCGGTCATGGCATACATCTCTTCTGCAGGTTCTCCAACAGACAGGCCACCAATGGCATTCCCTTCGGCTCCCACACCGGCTATATATTCTGCCGATTGTCTTCTGAGATCTTTAAAAGTAGACCCCTGAACAATAGGGAAGAATGTCTGAGAATATCCATACAGACCAGGTGTCTTATTAAGATGTTCTATACATCGGTCTAGCCACCTATGGGTCATATGCATAGATTTCTTCGCGTAGTTGTACTCACACGGATAGGGTGTACATTCATCAAAAGCCATGATGATATCTGCCCCTATCGTCCTTTGAATTTCCATGACTTTCTCTGGAGTAAACATATGTAAAGAACCATCAATATGCGACTTAAACTTTACTCCTTCTTCCTTTATCTTCCTGTTTGCGGAAAGTGAATACACCTGATAGCCGCCGCTATCCGTTAAAATATTTCGATCCCATCCCATAAAAGCATGCAAACCACCAGCCTTGCGCAAAATTTCTGTACCGGGCCTTAAATACAAATGATAGGTATTTCCCAGGATGATATCTGGATCTATTTCCTCCCGCAATTCTTTCTGATGAATACCCTTAACTGAGGCTACCGTTCCCACCGGCATAAATATGGGGGTTTTAATTACGCCGTGATCGGTGATCATTTCACCGGCCCTTGCCTTAGTAGATGGATCTGTATGTAGTAGTGAAAATTGCAAGTAGCTTATTGAGTACGCAAAGATAGGTAACACAGTATAGATTTTACTTAACAAAAAAATAAAGTTCAAAGGCCGTGTACTCGTTGATAAAATATTATAACTCCCCTTGTACAAGCCAAAGATTGCGGTTACTTTTAGCTCGAAAAATAAGAACATAATTATGCCAACATTGCAAGAACTAGAAGAGATCGTTGTTCAGGTGCGCAGGGATATAGTGCGTATGGTACACAAGGTAAACTCCGGACACCCCGGTGGGTCCCTGGGATGTACAGAATTTTTTGTGGCCCTCTATTACGAGGTCATGGAACTGAAGAAGACCTTCTCCATGGATGGTATTGGAGAAGATATATTCTTCCTTTCCAACGGACATATCTCTCCTGTCTATTACAGTGTCCTGGCACGTAAAGGATATTTTCCGATAAAGGAATTAAATACATTCAGATTGCTGAATTCTCGTTTACAGGGACATCCTACTACCCATGATGGGTTACCTGGTGTACGAATTTCCTCTGGATCCTTAGGCCAGGGAATGTCTGTGGCTATTGGTGCTGCACATGCGAAAAAACTCAATGGAGATAAACATCTTGTTTATAGCCTTCATGGCGATGGAGAATTGCAGGAAGGTCAGAATTGGGAAGCCATTATGTATGCCGGCAGTAAAAAAATAGACAACCTTATTGCCACGATAGATAGAAATGGACAGCAGATTGATGGAGCTACCGAAGATGTGATGTCTCTTGGCGATGTTGGTGCTAAGTTTACCGTTTTTGGATGGGATGTTATTGAACTTAAGGAAGGGAACGATGTAAATGCGATCATCAAAACCATGAAAGAAGCTAAAAGCAGAACTGGAAAAGGAAAACCAGTATGCATTATCATGCATACTATCATGGGTAATGGGGTCGATTTTATGATGTATACCCATGCATGGCATGGAAAAGCTCCCAATGATGAACAACTTGCCACTGCATTGGCCCAAAACACCGAAACCCTTGGGGATTATTAATATAATTATTAAGACTACTACATGAAAAAATATATCGATCAAGGAAAAAAAGATACTCGAAGTGGCTATGGAGCAGGTATGACCGAACTGGGAAGATCTAATCCAAAAGTGGTGGCCCTTTGTGCCGATCTTGTGGGCTCATTAAAGATCGAACAGTTTATAGAAGAGAATCCTGAACGCTTCTTTCAGGTAGGGATCGCTGAAGCAAATATGATGGGCATCGCAGCCGGACTAACCATTGGAGGGTATATTCCATTTACAGGAACCTTTGCGAATTTCTCAACGGGAAGGGTGTACGATCAGATAAGGCAATCTATTGCGTATTCAGATAAAAATGTAAAGATATGCGCCTCGCATGCCGGTCTTACATTGGGTGAGGACGGAGCTACACATCAGATCCTTGAAGATATTGGGATGATGAAGATGTTACCGGGAATGACGGTGATCAATACATGCGACTTTAACCAGACCAAAGCTGCTACCCTTGCCATAGCCGAGCATCACGGGCCGGTATATCTTCGTTTTGGAAGACCAAAAGTGCCAAATTTTACAGCTCCTGACCAGAAATTTGAGATTGGAAAAGCATTGGTGCTAAACGAAGGTACCGATGTGACCATTGTAGCAACCGGCCACCTGGTCTGGGAAGCTTTGGTAGCTGCGGAAGCTTTGGAAACCCAGGGTATCTCTGCAGAGGTCATTAATATCCACACCATAAAACCATTGGATGAGAAAGCACTACTTAAATCCATCCGTAAAACAGGATGCGTGGTTACCGCCGAGGAACACAACTTTTTAGGTGGTCTGGGCGAAAGTGTGGCTCGTACGCTCACCCAGCAGCACCCGGCTCCACAAGAGTTTGTTGCCACCCAGGATACCTTCGGAGAAAGCGGTACTGCAGATCAATTAATGGAAAAATACGGTTTAAACAATAAAGCCATAGAGAAGGCCGTTTATCAGGTGTTAAAAAGAAAAGTATAAGCTTCGGTATCGTTCTTGATACTAGGTTTATGTCTTAAAAAGAACACATTATGAAAAAAACACTTCTCACGGTGGCTATTGCTGCCTTTACTGCCATTTCTTTTGCGCAGACCGATTCTAAATTTGGGGTAAAAGCCGGACTCAACTACAATGCTAACGGGGATTATTTTGAATCTGTCGGTGCGGCGGCAAAGAATCCCAGTAGAAATGTAGGATACCATATTGGCTTTTTTGGCCAGGTAGGTTCCAGAGTATACCTACGTCCGGAATTGGTCTACACCAGCACAAAATCTGATTATGATAATGACGATTTTAAAATGCAAAAGCTAGACCTTCCTTTATTGTTGGGGATAAAGGTCATTGGCCCGTTACATGTTTTTGCCGGTCCTGCCTTTCAATATATTCTGGATACAGAATACGATGGCATTACCATCAGCGATGTGAAGAATGATTTTACTGTAGGCTTAAATATTGGCGCAGGGATCAACCTGGGTATGTTAGGGATAGATCTGCGGTACGAACGAGGGTTTAGCGATAATGAGGCCACATTTATCAATACTAACCTCCCTACGGAAGGAATAAGAAGCAGAATTGATACCAGACCAGACCAGCTTATCGTAAGCTTTTCCTTAAAATTATAGCAATAAAAAAAAGCCCTGAAAATTTCAGGGCTTTTTTATTTTATAATTTAGATCAACTATCACTATCCAGATAATTTGGGATACCGTC
Source organism: uncultured Flavobacteriaceae bacterium (assembly GCA_963781045.1). GTDB lineage: Bacteria > Bacteroidota > Bacteroidia > Flavobacteriales > Flavobacteriaceae > Muriicola. The sequence goes on from CAWAEX010000025.1 coordinate 13,548, forward strand.
ATTGTCATCATCAGGGAAACTAATATTTCCCTGTGCATCAATGACTATTTCATCTCTGGTTAGTATTCCGTCTTCATCATCATCCGGATCCAGGTGATTTGCGATTAATTGTGAGCGAATGGCTTTTTCGCGTTCAACATCTGTATTATCATTTGTAACATCACCATCCCCGTTTAGGTCCTCCATAATAGATGGGATACCATCTCCATCATAATCCGTATCTGGTATGTAGAGTCCGGTTGAGATCTTAAAGATCAAAGGGGAATAGGGCGCAATTCCATTAGAACTACCATTGAAATATGCCAATCCTGAAGGAAGGAACATTACTCCTACTCCTCCATTGGTAATTTCCGTGGTGCCATCCGGATTCTCGACAATAGCGTCTCCCGCTCTGAATTTTGATACTCCCTGAGAATACCCGCGAAGGAAAAATGGTAAATATTGCCAGGTATAATCTGCTGTGCCATCAAACAAAATCCCGCTTAAAAAAGACCCTTGATAACGGATATAGGTAGAATCTGCGGCGGTTGGCATTCCTCCTTCGCCTTCCTTAGCGATCAGATAGTATAATGTATGTGCCACGGTCTCATTGTCATCGAGGCCAAAATCTTCTGATGACACCTCAATTGTCATGGACTGAATATCTTGTGAAAGGGGGCGCTTATCACCATTAGTTCCTGCTATTGTGTCTAATTGTACTTGAAAATCAAAATCGGCAGGAGGGTTCTCAAAGTCCTCATAATTATAGAAATGAGTTTCCAGATATGCCTGAATTGCAGCTTCATCTTCCACCACAACTTCACTTAGCATCTTGGGAGGTACTATTTCTAATGCCAGACCGTCATCTTTTTTACAAGACAGAACAAAAATAATTACAGTCATCGCAAGAACGACTTTTCTTAATTGCATAGCTTTTCTTTTAACGCCCGCAAGATACAATTTTCCCCTATTTTTGTTGAAGACCTTAACAAAGAATTTTGTTTGTTTATGCGCATTGATAAGTACTTATGGTGTACCCGATATTACAAGACTCGGAACAAGGCCACAGAAGCCTGCAAAAAAGGTCATATACAGATCAATGACCAAGTGGTGAAGCCATCCAGAGAGGTGTTTCCTTCTGATAAACTCATTATTCGGAAGAATCAGATCCATTATCAGCTTACGGTGCTCGAGATCCCGGATAGCAGAGTTGCAGCAAAAATTGTAGGCTTGTACCGTGTAGATACCACTCCGGAAGATGCATTGCAACATCAGGAGGTTCAGAAACTTGCAAAGGACTACTATAGAAAAAAAGGAATGGGAAGACCCACAAAAAAAGACAGGCGAACCATAGATGACTATCTGGATGAAGGGGAGTAAAAGGTATTGGGACGAACGTTATCTGGAAAATCGATTAGGCTGGGATGTTGGAACAATCTCAACACCTTTGAAAGAATTTATAGATCAGCTGCCATCCAAGGATCTTAAAATCCTGGTTCCGGGAGCAGGAAATGGGTATGAAGTAGGCTACTTATATGAACAAGGCTTTCAATCTGTCTATGCACTCGATATTAGTGAAAAACCACTACGCGACTTTCAAAAGAGACACCCAGGCTTTCCTAAGAACCATTTGCTGGTGGGTGACTTTTTTGATCTGAAACTAAAAGATTTTGATCTTGTGTTGGAACAAACTTTTTTCTGTGCTCTTTTACCCCAAGACAGGGAACGCTATGCACAAAAAATGAGATCGCTTTTAAAGGAAGGTGGTCTGTTGGCCGGACTCTTCTTCGATTTCCCTTTAACAGAAAAAGGTCCCCCTTTTGGTGGTAACCTGGAGCTATACAGAACACTTTTTGCTACTTATTTTCACATCAGGATATTAGAACGAGCCTTTAATTCCATCCCACCTAGACAGGGAACCGAACTCTTTTTTATCTTTGAGAAGAAATCTGACTGACCCATGGAAAATAAAATCCTGAATCACCATCAAATAGAACATATCATTCGTCGTATTGCATATCAGATCCTGGAAGCCAATGTAGAAGAGAAAAGGATCATTATTGCAGGAATAGATGGAGGCGGATTAGATTTTGCCAAGAAAATACAACGAGTGCTGAAGAAAATCACGGAGGCTGAGATCCTATTGTGCAAGGTTAGCATGGATAAGACCAACCCTATAAAAAGCGGCGTAACCACTTCCATTCCGGCAGATGACTATAGAAATGGGTCTATTGTGCTTGTTGATGATGTACTAAATTCGGGTTCTACCTTGATCTACGGAGTGCATCACTTCCTTAAAACACCGTTAAAACAGCTAAAGACCGCTGTTCTTGTAAATCGGAATCATAAAAGATATCCTGTAAAGGCAGACTATAAAGGTATCTCTCTTTCAACTTCTCTTCAGGAGCACGTACATGTGCGTTTCCAACCTAAAAAAGATGAAGTTTTTCTAGACTAGCTTGTCCTCTATTTCTGTTGTGACCTCCTCTATTGATTTCCCGTCGCAGACTATATTATGGTTTGCCATCATATAGAAAGGGTTGCGTTCAAAGAGATGCTTGCCAATGTAATCAGGGAGAGAATCATCGTTAAGATGGCTTATGATAGGCCTGTGCTGTTTTTCCTTTGAAAGTCTTCTGGATAATTCATGGACAGATACCTGAAGGTAGAAAACATAAGGGGTTTGCTTTAATAAGAACTCCATGTTTCCGAAGTAACAAGGGGTTCCCCCACCCGTTGCCAGCACCAGATGATCATTATCTAGCAGCACTTTTTGAAGGTATTCGTGTTCTTTCTTTCTAAAATATATCTCTCCTTTTTTGCTAAATACTTGTGATATACTTTCCTGTAGTTCACTTTCTATATATTCATCCAGATCTAAGAATGGAAGCTCCAGGGTATCTGCAAGAAGTTGCCCTACAACCGATTTTCCACTACCCATATACCCCACAAGGACGATGATCATTCTATTATTTTTTGGTAAAAATGGCGCAATTACCGGGATATTCAAAAAAAAATAAATTTCTACCCTCTCGGTCTTGAAAAATAGATTATAGATAGTATATTTGCAGCCTCTTAAGGAGTACCTGTGAGGTTTCTGAAGAAAAACGACCTTTTACATCTTGACTTGGTAGCTCAGTTGGTAGAGCATCTCCCTTTTAAGGAGAGGGTCCTGGGTTCGAGCCCCAGCCAGGTCACTAGCAAATCAAAAAGATCACAGAATTTAAAGCGAGCTAAAACAATAGCTCGCTTTTTGTTTTAGGTAGCGTCTGAATTAAGGAGGCGCAATCAAAATGAATACTCTTGATAAATAATAAGGCATCTTCGGACACTTAAGCGTAATGTTCGACCTTTTTATTACTTCAATAAGACTACAAAGCCTACTTTTAATAATTCTGAGGCAGTCATGATGTTTTTTCATGAACCTTTAAAACTTAAAAACTAAAATAATGATCAAAAAAATTCGATTATTGAGCTTATTAGCCCTTGTGGTCTTTGCATTTTCCGCTTGTTCTACTGCAGAAAAACCAGCACCATTAGATATGGCAACTATTAAGGCAGAGATTCAGGCGTTGGAAGAAGCCTACGCTGCCGGGGAAAAGGCAAAAGATGCTGATGCTGTAGCAGCCTATTACAGCGAAAATGCCATTAGTTATAGCCGTAATGAACAACCTGCAAAAGGAAGGGCAGCTATTAAGGACAAGATCGCAGCACGACTTGCAAATGACACTTTGGGCAATTATAACACCTATCAGGTAGTTGACATTTTTGCCGAGGGTAATTCAGCCGTGGAGATAGGTTCCTGGACAGAATTTAATGCAGATGGCGTTGAGACAGAGAATGGCTATTATATGTCATACTTCGAAAAAAACGATGGAAAATACGAATGTGTACGCGACATGAGCGTTACCACCATGCCTGCAAAGGACGGTATGTAAACGAAAATCACTGTACCTGAAATTTAATTTTATAATTAAAATTTCAACAAAAAAGGCACCCAATTGGGTGCCTTTTTATACTTGTAAAAGTGGTCGTTAATTTCCAATACTCCCTGCCAACTTCCCGGTAGAAGGTTTGGCCCTGTTAAAAAGATTTAGAATAGGTTTAAAATAGCTGGCGAGGGTATAGGGCGCAAAATCGAACCGCAATACTACCTGCCGATCTTTATCGCTTTCTACATTTAGGCCATTCTTTATTTCAAAATCAAGATATTTTAAATCAGTGATAATCTCACTGCTTCGGTCATTATACCTTACACTATTCCCCGAATTTCCCAGATAGAATCGAAATGAAGTATAGGTACCCTTATCTAACGCAAGCAGACTTTTTATTTTAATAAAAAATTCTGTATTTATCCCTTTTGGATTAAATTCTGCCTGCTTTGGGAAATCTTTGATAATATGTTCTTTCCCATGTTCATCAAAAGCTGAGAACTTAGTAATAGTCAGAAACATTTCTGAAACCCCCAGTTTCGTTGTCTGGGTATTCTTTAGTATCAATTCCTTGGCATTCCTTTCATTTATATCTAAGAGCTCTGTCCAGTTATAGGCAAAAGGATTTGTATGGAACATTGTTGGATAATATATTATTTTACTCATTATAGTCATTTTTAAATTTAACATGACAAAATTCCGACAAATGCTGTGGCTAAAAAACAAGAATATTTTCCAGTTTCTATGCTATTTTACCCTTGATTCCTGTTATAAGTGTTAATGTATGTTAATATCCATTATTAATAGTGCATTAATAGTTGTCTATAGAACTTAACTGATTGCCAATGTCATACCAAACCGAAATCGATACTACAAGGCGAACAATATGCGTCTGATAAATAGAATTCCGGGTATTTTATGCACTTTTGATACTTCAGTGCTAAGTACCTTATGGATCAAACACTAGTTCACAAAGTCAGGGATCATTTTCTGGAGCAATTCCAGACCTCCCCTATTATGGTCTTCTCTCCGGGTCGAATTAATTTAATTGGAGAACACACAGATTACAATCAAGGCTATGTGTTGCCCGCGGCTATTGACATGGGCATAGTGATGGCCATACAAGCTAGTAAGGAAGATAGCTGTCACGGCAATAGCAATCGACAGATCTGAATCCTTTACCTACGAGTTAAACCAATTAGAACCGGTTTCCACTGGTGGATGGCAAAATTATATTCTGGGTGTTATAGACGAAATACAAAAAAATGGAAAGATAATACATCCTTTTCACCTTGTTTTTGGAGGTGACATTCCGCCGGGAGCCGGACTTTCATCATCTGCTGCCCTGGAAAACGCCCTGGTTTTTGGATTGAATGAACTTTTTCAGCTAGGCTTCTCCAAAATGGAAATGATCTTAATTTCACAAGCTGCGGAGAATAATTTTGTAGGAGTACAATGCGGTATCATGGATCAATATGCCAGTATGTTTGGCCAAAAAGATAGTGCCCTATTTCTGGATTGTAACAGCTTACAGTCTGAGGTGATCCCTTTTAAAAGTAAGGAATACCAACTGCTCTTATTAAATACCAATATTACTCACAAATTGGCAGACAGCGCCTATAATGAGCGTCGGGAAGTATGTTATAAGGTAGCTCAGCAACTGGGGTTTCCCTCACTAAGAGACCTTGATCTGCAGACTTTGCTTGAGAATAGCGATCAATTCACGGAAGACACCTTTCAAAAAGCCCTTTTTGTATTGGAGGAGAACGCTCGTGTACTAGATGCCGTCGCTGCTTTAAGAAATAATGATCTTAGTGCATTTGGAACCCTTTTATTTGGATCTCATGACGGCCTGCAACACCAATACAATGTAAGTTGTGAAGAACTCGATTTTCTGGTGGATATGGCCCGGGAGTCTGAGGAGGTTTTGGGAGCAAGAATGATGGGGGGTGGTTTTGGGGGATGTACCCTGAATCTAATCAAAAAAAATAAGGTCGATTCTTTTATTCGCTCTGTGAATGAAAAATATTCTGCTCGTTTTAACAGCTCCATAGCCTCATACCAGTTTGCTCTTGGTGAAGGAACCAGACTCATTCTTTAGTACGGCAATAAGATCTTTTCTTAAGATTGCTTTCAATTACAAAATGTCTTCTATACTTTCATCTTCTTGATATTATCTTCCAACATCTCCACCTTATTTGCCGGATGTTTATGTGTCATTGTTGCTAAATAAAATATACTTGGTCTAGATCCTTTTGCTTTATTGATTTCAAATTAAAATTGCCCGTTTCCTCTATGGTTTGGGTGATAAGCAACACTTTATGAATCGGGTTGTTTTCTTATGTAACACAGGTAGCGTTCCATATGCTTATTATATCGGAAATTAGTGTCTAATTAAAATATTAAACCCATGAAAAGAGCACTTATGTTAATGGTGTTTGCTGTTCTAGGAACCGCTGCACTTACCGCCCAAGATCAGGATAAAAATCAGGATCGCGACCAGGACCGTTTTATGATGGTCGATGGGGATGTCCTGCAAATACGGGATCGTGATCAAATCCGCTTACAGGAACCTATCACCTTAAGTGATGGCACAATTGTAAATCCGGATGGCTCGTATATGACCAGAGATCAAGACAGGCTACGCTTAAATGATGGAGAATGCCTGGACAGTGACGGTGTAAAATATCGTAACGAATACCAATACAGATATAAAGTACATCAAGAAAATAAGGGACTAAATATGGCCCAAATTCAGGAACGCAATCAAAATAGATACCAGGTTATGATGATAGAAGGGGAAGCCTTTCAAATCATGAACCAAGAGCAAAACCGAATCCAGGCACAAGTTCATCTTGGTGACGCTGTAATTGTTAACCCTGATGGCAGCTACCAAAACCAAAAAAACAAGCAATTACTCTTGAAAGATGGTGAATGTATCAATATGGAAGGTGCAATGTTCAAAAACACCTATCAGCACCGGAAAATAATCGCACAGAAAAAAATGATGGGAAACAAAACCATGATGATGAAAAAAAGCGTTAAAAAAACGAAGGGGAAAAAAAGTACCAAATAATTAAAGTTGGGCAGGTTAGAATACATCGGCTTATTGGTTCATTCTAACCTGTTCTTCTTTATAAATCTTCTCTCTAATGCGAATCAACTTAGGACTTGGATTTCTCGTACTTATATTCTTGCAAGTCAATCTCAGCGCACAGAGCAATAAGAATTCCGTATCGGGAATAGCTGCCAGTAACGAATCTTTTTTTTTAACCGATGTCAGTTTTATAAATGATGCAGTATTTATGGGAAGAAAGGATTCAATTGCAGCTCCCTATATTTATCCTTCTGTCAGTTACTTTGACAAATCGGGTTTTTTTGCAGCTGCTTCCTTATCCTATCTTACCAATTCCGACGAGAACCGTATTGATTTGTTTTTAATTAGTGCAGGATACCTTTTTGAAAAGAAAAAATTTACTACCGGATTTTCGGGAACTGCCTACTTTTATAATGAGGATAGCTATAATGTTAGGTCCGAAACCATAGGAGATCTTTCCGGCTTCTTAAGCTATGACCTAAAAGTAGTAGAGGTATCTGTACTCGCCAGCACTTTCTTTAACAAAGGTAGCTCGGCAGATATATTTACAGGATTGATGTTAGATCGTACATTTTATAGCCAAAACCAACGCTTCATGGCTAACCCATCCCTAACGCTATATGCGGGATCCCAATACTTTTATCAGGAATACTACAAAAGCAGTAGATTGGGAAATCGAAAAGGTAATGGCAGTGGAGCAGGAATTTCTATGCCTTCTTCAACAGCTGATGTAGAAATAATCGAAGTCTCCAAATTCCAATTATTAAATGTAGCGGTAAGTCTGCCTGTGCAATACCAGCATAAGCACTTTATTTTTTCCTTTACACCAGTTTTGGCACTTCCACAGAGCAGTGCCACCATTGTCTATGAAGATATTGTAATAAAGGAGGAATTGGAAAGTACTTTCTACTTCTCGGCGGGAATCAGTTATTGGTTCCATCCCAAAAAGACACAAAATTAAATGTAACCTGAGAACATAAAATGCAATTAAAATGACAAAAAAGGCAATTCTATTAACGGTTGCAGGTATCGCAATTGGTGCTCTGGCCGGGTATGTCTACTATCTTGAAATAGGTTGTTTAAGTGGTAGTTGTCCAATTACATCTAAACCTCTGAACAGCACATTATACGGCGGACTTATGGGAGGATTGTTATTCAATACGTTTGTAAAATCCCCCAAAAAATAAACAGACCTCAGGTTTGAGTTTGTTGTTATTGGTTGGTTGTAAAAAGACACTTCTATAATGGGAGTGTTTTTTACATTTTAAAATATCCTCGTAATCATCGCAATCAAACACTTGATTCCTTCGGTAACATTGGTTACTATCTATAACGTTTTTCTATTCTAATTTTGTATCAAATAAATAATTACTATGAAGCACAGACTAGGATGGCTTTTATTTTTTGTCTTTCAAATGGGAATAGCCCAGGTTACCATACTTATTTCCAAAGATGAGGTCATTGCCAAAGTGAAAGAGAGCAACAATACTCTTAAAATGGCCGAACAAGATGTCTTGGCTGCTAAGGGTGATTTCAACCAAACGAATGCCATTTTGTTGCCCAATATCAGCGTATCCCATACCGGGATCGCTACCACAAATCCCCTTATGGCGTTTGGATCAAAACTCAACCAGGAGATCCTGACCTCTGCCGATTTTAATCCCGATCTATTAAACAATCCAAATCAAATAGAAGATTTTGCGACCAGAGTTGAGATACAGCAACCCCTCCTGAACTTCGATGGGATATATCAACGCAAAGCTGCCAGGGCCAAATGGACAGCTACTGAATTACAATCTGAACGCACACAGGACTATATAGCCCTGGAAATAGAAAAGGCCTATATGCAATTGCAACTGGCATACAAGACGGTGGAAGTACTAAAAATAGCAAAGGAAACCGCCTTGGAAAACCAACGAATCGCCAATAATAGTTTTACACAGGGATATCTGCAAAAATCTGATGTCCTGGCCGTAGAGGTACGTGTAACTGAAATCGACAATCAATTGCAGTATGCAAAGAGCAATATTCTAAATAGCAGCAATTATTTATCTGTATTGATGAATGCAGACAGTAATCAAATATTAAAACCTTCTGATTCCCTGACCATTGTTAATCAAACAATCCCGGTGGATAATTTTTTGGAAAACCGGAAAGACATCCTGGCATTGAATTCCGCAACAGAAGCGTATTGGCAAATGCACAAGGCAGATCAAATGGCCTTTCTTCCCAGATTAAATGCTTTTGGAACCTACGAGTTACACGATGATGATATTTTTCAAAGCAATGCCAATGGCTATCTGTTTGGCGCAGAACTTAAATGGAATTTATTCGAGGGGAGCAAACGGTTCGGAAAATCACAAAAAAGCAAGGCAGAATACAACAAATCAAAATTACAGTTAGCCCAGTACAAATCAGAAAGTCAATTGGAACTGAACAAGGCCAAAAGAAGTTTGGACGATGCCCGGAACAAACTGAAACTAACTGAACTGGCCTTACAACAATCGAAAGAATCATTGCGTATCCGGACGAATCGTTTTGGGCAAGGTTTAGAAAAGACAACCGATCTGCTATTGGCCGAAACACAATATTCCCAGAAACAACTGGAGTATTACACAACAATCTATCAACATAATTACGTCTTGGCATACGTACAGTTTTTAACCAAAGAATAAACACAGTTCATAACATTAGAAATACTCAATACAAAAAGACATGAAGCATAAAAACTATATAATCGGACTTTTTGCACTAAGCTTTCTGGCAATTGGCTGCGGCACAGATGACAAAAAAACAGTTACCGATAATTCTCCGGCAATAGCTGTAAAAGTAAGTTCGGTTTCCAAGGACAGTAGTAATCCTTTTGTAACGGCTAGCGGCAAAGTAGAAGCTGCTAAAAGTACCAACATCAGTACCCGGATGATGGGATATGTGGATAAAATCTATGTTAATGTTGGCGATAAGGTGCGAAGTGGACAACTATTGATCAGTGTCAATAATGCCGATGTTTCTGCCAAATTAGCGCAAGTCAATGCTGGGATCACAGAAGCACAAGCCGCATTCAATAATGCTGAAAAGGATTATACCCGCTTTACAGCTTTGTTTCAGGAAAAAAGTGCTTCGCAAAAAGAGTTAGACGATATAACCGCCCACTTCGAAATGGCCAAGGCCCATTTGGAAGCCGCCAGACAAATGAAAAACGAAGTGAATGCTCAATTATCGTATGCAAATATTCGTGCGCCTTTTAACGGAGTGGTGACCAACAAGTTTATAAACACCGGCGATATGGCAAACCCGGGTATGCCACTGTTGGAGGTAGAATCTCCTGGTGCCTACCAGGTGTTGGCAATGGTGCCAGAATCAGAAATTCTGGACATTCAAAAAGACACTAAAGTGCATGTTCAATTAAAAACTTTGGACAAAATCGTACAAGGTAAAATAACTGAGGTAAGTACTTCGGCCAAGAATACCGGAGGGCAATATATGGTAAAGGTATTATTAGATGCCTCAGATGCCAATATACTGTCTGGAATGTACGCCACAGTTCAATTTCCGGTCGCAAAGGAATCCTCAAAAGCAATCATGATACCGAATGATGCACTGGTACACAACGGTCAATTGACAGGCATTTATACCGTAAGCCAAAATAATACAGCCTTGTTACGATGGTTGCGTCTTGGACGGACCTTTGGCGATAAGGTGGAAGTACTTTCGGGTTTGTCCGCAGATGAAGGATATATTATCTCGGCAGAAGGAAAGTTGTATAACGGAGTTAAAATTACAATTCAATAAACAACACCGGGTTTGGTCATCCGGTACGTCAAAACGTCTGGGAGACAGATCGATCAGGTAAAATATAAAGCGATTACGCTATAGGTATCTATACAAATTTAAAAGTAAAGGCTAATAGCAGGTTCGATTACCAAAAACATTACGAAAAATGAAAGAAGGTTTAGCAGGAAAAATCGCCAAAATGTTCATCGGCAGCAAACTAACAGTGCTTTTGATGATAGTATTCATGGTCATTGGAGTGTATAGCTCGTTTCTAATTCCGCGTGAAGAAGAACCTCAGATAGACGTGCCGATGGCCGACATTTTTGTGAGCTATCCGGGTGCAAGTCCAACTGAAGTTGAAAGTAGAGTAGCAAAACCCCTGGAAAAGCTGATCTCTAACATCAAGGGGGTTGAATACGTGTACTCCACTTCCATGAAGGAACAAGGGATGGTCATCGTGCAATTTTATGTAGGTGAAGATATTGAACGCTCATTCGTAAAACTCTACAACGAGATCAATAAGCATATGGACATTATGCCGCAAGGCGTAACCTTTCCCCTCGTAAAAACACGTGCCATTGACGATGTGCCTATGTTGGGGTTGACACTTTGGAGTGAAAATTACGACGATTATCGCTTAAAGCAGATTGCACAGGAACTGACCAGTGAGATCGAAAAAATAACCGATGTTTCAGCCATTAAAAAAATTGGTGGCCGTAACCGGCAGTTACGCGTGGTATTAGACAAAGATAAAATGGCAGCGAGCGGACTCGATTTTCTGTCTGTTGCTGAGATGATCAAGGCTAATAACCAACAATTGAGCGGTGGCACTTTTAACAAGAACGATACGGAATTTCTAGTCACTACCGGAAATTTTTTGAAGAGCTTATCTGATGTGGAGAATCTGGTTGTTGGCGTTCAGCAAAACCGGCCAATTTACCTGAAGCAGATTGCGAGTATTCAAGATGGCCCGGAAATACCCAAAAATTATGTGTCCCATGGCTATGGACAGGCAAGTGATAAGGCAGACAATTATAGATCAGAATATCCTGCAGTTACCATTTCCATAGCCAAACGAAAAGGAGCAGATGCAATGAAGATTTCGGACATCATTTTGGACAAGGTAGACCACCTCAAAAAGAATTTGATCCCCGATGATGTAAATGTAGAAGTATCCCGAAATTACGGGGAAACCGCTTCCCACAAGGTATCCGAACTGCTGATGCACTTAATGGGCGCCATTATTGCGGTAACTTTTGTGGTGATGTTGGCTATGGGCTGGCGAGGCGGGTTGGTAGTGTTCTTATCTGTACCCATCACCTTCGCACTTACCTTGTTGAGCTATTATATGCTGGATTATACTCTGAACCGAATAACCCTTTTTGCGTTGGTATTTGTTACGGGTATTGTGGTGGACGACTCCATTATCATCGCAGAGAATATGCACCGGCATTTTAAGATGAAACGATTGCCTTTTAAACAGGCCGCTCTCTATGCCATTAATGAGGTGGGAAACCCCACTATCCTGGCCACGTTTACGGTCATTGCATCGGTCTTACCAATGGCCTTCGTTTCTGGTTTGATGGGACCATATATGTCGCCTATGCCCATAGGGGCATCAATTGCCATGTTACTGTCACTTTTTGTGGCCTTGACCATTACACCCTATCTGGGGTATATATTTCTTCGGGAAAAAGAGAAATCTTCGCAAACGGCAGCCGGAAAAACAGAGAAAACCCTGGAGGAGACCTTTATCTACAGAATGTACGCCAAGTTTGAACGGCCATTGATCGAGAATAAAAAATACCGATGGATGTTCCTTGGAATTACCTTCTTACTACTATTAGGTTCCGTCGCCCTATTCTTTACAAAATCGGTAGCCGTTAAAATGTTGCCCTTTGACAATAAGAATGAATTTCAGGTGGTCATTGATATGCCGGAAGGCACTACCCTGGAGCGCACTGCGGTAGTGAGTCAGGAAGTAGCCCAATTCCTTCTCGGTGCATTTGTCATCCTTTTTGATCCAATTTTTCAGGGCCTTGCCATATCCCTTATGGGAGGTACCATCGTCTCTACTGTACTAACCTTACTTGTAGTGCCTTTGGTGTATTATATGATAGAGCGCAAAAATTATCCGGAGGTATCAACTGAAGTAGAAGAGATAAAAACAGACAACAACTAGTCTGTCAATTTAAAAAAACAAAGAAATGAAACTATTAATCGTTACAGTCGTTCAAGAGTTCGAGAAAGAAATTCTACGACTCTTTAAAAAATCCAATATTGAAAGTTTTAGTGAAGGTCATATTGATGGGTATAAGAATACAACATCCATGGTGAGAACCGCAAGCTGGTTCCCAAGTGAAAAAGGTGGTGTAGAATCTAGTTTGTTTTTCTCCTTTACACAGGAGGCTAATATTGATCTGCTTTTCAAACTTATTGAAGAGTTCAATCAAAACATGGAAACGAACAATCCTATTAAGGCTGTTGTAGTACCTATTGAAAGGTCTATTTAAAAAATCAGTGATATGAAAAACAGAATTGTACGGGCCATCGCCGGTTCTTTTATCCTTATCAGCCTTATATTGGCTATCTACGTCAACATTCAATGGTTGTGGTTTACCGCTTTTGTTGGGGTTAACCTATTGCAATCTTCCATTACAAAATGGTGCCTCATGGACGATATCCTCAATAAATTAGGAATAAAAGAGTAACTAAATTGAAGGGGGGCTTTTCCAGAGTCATTCCTGCTCTACTTCAAAATGTGATTCTTCTTATTCCGGGTTTTTTGTGCATTTTTGATACCACAGTGCTGATGACCATATGGATCAACTACTTATTCGCAACGTCAGGGAACATTTTCTGGAGCAATTCCAGACCACTCCTCTGTTGGTCTTCTCACCGGGCCGGATCAATTTAATTGGGGAACACACAGATTACAATAAGGGTTTTGTATTTCCTGCGGCCATAGACCTGGGCATAGCATTAGCAATCCAAAAAAGTAATCAACCTATTTGCACTGCAATAGCCATTGACAGATCAGAAACCTTTACATACGAGTTAAGCCAATTAGAGGCTGTTGCCAATGGCGGATGGCAGAACTATATGATGGGCGTGGTAGATGAGATCCAAAAAAAAGGAAAGCAAATACAACCTTTCGATGTTGTTTTTGGAGGTGACATTCCTCCGGGAGCCGGACTTTCATCTTCTGCAGCCCTGGAGAACGCATTGGTTTTTGGTCTGAATGAACTTTTTCAGCTGGGCTTCTCCAAAATGGAAATGATCTTAATCTCGCAAGCAGCTGAGAATAATTTTGTGGGAGTACAATGTGGCATCATGGATCAATATGCGAGTATGTTTGGCCAAAAAGACTTGGCCATTTTCTTGGATTGCAACACCTTAGAGTCTGAAGTCGATCCCAATCCAAGATGATGAGTATCAGCTGATTTTACTGAACACAAATGTCACCCACCTGCTGGCAGATAGTGCCTATAACGAGCGTCGCGGGGGTGGCAGGACGCTAGCTTTGGGGGTTACCTCGCTCAGGGAACTCGATCAGCCGACATTGTTGGAAAGTCGAATCCAATTCACCCAAGAGGACTTTCAAAAAGTCCTTTTCGTTTTTGAAGAGAACAAGCGTGTCGTCGATGCTGTCACCGCTATAAAGAAGAATGATCTGCAAAAGTTTGGGGAACTTTTGTTTAGATCTCATGCAGGGTTGCAGACACAATACAAAGTGAGTTGCCCGGAACTTGATTTCCTGGTGGATCTAGCCAAGGAATCGGAGATGTTCTGGGTGCGCGCATGATGGGGGGTGGTTTTGGGGGCTGCACCCTGAATCTTATCAAAAAAAATATGGTCGATTGCTTTATTAAATTAGCAACCAAGAAGTACACTGCATTTGGAAGATGTATCTTCTTACCGTGCTTCGGGGGATGGAAAGGTCAGATTGCGGTTAGATTGAAAAATTGGTTTTTACTTGCTGTAATCGATTAAAGATATTATAGATATTATAAGCTGGTAACATAGTAACTTAAATCAACTTTAGATATGAATTGATGCCATACTATTTCTGATTTTAGTAATTTATACTTACATTGAAGCGTCTTAGATTTTATCTGCCCATTTATATGATCATAGGAATTCTTAATGAACCTCACGACAAGCGTGTTGCCCTGGTTCCAAATACTCTCAAAAAGTTTAAAACCGCGAATACCGACTTCTGGATAGAGAAAGAAGCAGGCGAACTGGCCAGTTATCCTGATTCTAAATACGAGAAATACGCCAGCATCAAAAGCAGGGATACCGTCCTTAAAGAAGCTGATATTCTGGTTACCATCAATCCCATTCCAAAGGAAGAACTTAAAAGCATTAAAAAAGGAGCCCTTCTCGTGGCCATGTTCTCGCCTTATACAAACGAAGACTTAATTGAACATATTAAGAAATTAGAGCTGAAAGCAGTGAGTCTGGACCTTATCCCCAGAACCACCATTGCTCAAACGATGGATATACTTTCTTCCATGGCAGCTATTTCCGGCTATAAAGCTGTTTTATTGGCAGCCAATGAATTTCCCAGCTTTTTCCCTATGATGATCACAGCGGCAGGCAGCATAAAGCCATGTAAGGTATTGGTGTTGGGGGCGGGAGTAGCAGGTTTACAGGCCATCGCTACTGCCAGAAGATTAGGCGCTATGGTAGAGGCCTTTGACGTGCGTGCTGCGGCTAAAGAAGAAGTAGAAAGCCTTGGTGCTAAATTCGTTGAAGTCCCGGGGGCAATTGATAAAAAAGATGCAGGCGGGTATGCGGTTGAGCAGACTCCAGAGTTTTTAAAGCGACAACAAGAAGAAGTGGAGCACCGAGCGGCAAAATCAGACATTGTGATCACCACCGCCCAGATCATGGGTAAAAAAGCACCAATATTGCTAACGGAAGAGACCGTAAGCAAAATGAAACGGGGTTCATTGGTTATAGACCTGGCAGCTTCCACCGGTGGAAATTGTGAAGTAACGCAAAATAACAAGACCGTTTTACACAAGGGCGTAAAGATCGTTGGAAATAGTCATCTGGCCTCTGATATGCCAAAGGATGCAAGCTTTTTTTACAGTAATAATGTGGCCAATTATTTAAAACTGATCGTAAAAGAAGGTCAACTACAGCTAGACCTAAATAATGTGATCATAGCAAAAACCTTACTCACATAGGGATATAAAAAATGAAATAATAGACTATATGGAACAATTCTTTCTCTTTCTGGACAATAATCTGATCCTTATATATCTTTTGATCTTCACTGTCATCCTGGGATTTGAAGTGATCTCTAAAGTTCCATACCGTGTTACATACCCCCTTAATGTCTGGCGCAAATGCCATAAGCGGGGTGGTGATCATAGGTGCTATTTTACTCATTCGTAACGCAGCACCAACCGACTACTTCAGCCTTAGCCTTGGGGCTTTAGGTGTAGTGTTGGGAATGATCAATGTAGTGGGTGGTTTTGCAGTGACCAACCGAATGTTAAAGATGTTCTCCAAAAAGAAAAAATAAAATGCTCATTACCGCTATTAATCTTATTTATCTCCTCGGAGCTACCTCATTTGTTATTGGCTTAAAACAGATGAGCTCACCAGACACCGCCCGGAAAGGAAATGCCCTGGCAACCTTTGGGATGGGAGTGGCCATCCTGGCAACCTTGTTTATCCCTATCATTGATGCGCCCAACAACTATCTATGGATCTTTGGGGCCATGATCGTGGGAGGCATTATCGGCTATATTAGTGCGATTAAAATTGAAATGACGGCCATGCCTCAAATGGTCTCTGTATTCAATGGTCTGGGTGGTGCCTGTGCCGTGGTACTGGCATTTACCGAATTGGCGCAATATGCAAATGGTGCTTCAATTCTGAATAGTGGACAACTACTTATTTTATTGATAACCCTACTGATAGGGGCCATTGCTTTTACCGGGAGTATGTTGGCCTATGCCAAGTTACAGGGACTATTAAAGGATTCTCAAGTAACCTTTCCCAAACACAATATTGTAAACCTCATCTTATTAGGAGCCTTATTAGCTATGAGCGGCTATGTTTACCTCAGCATGAATGATCCATCTCTTTTGTATATCGTGCTTTTGATGGTACTTGCTCTCATCTATGGATTCTCGTTTGTAGCTCCCATTGGAGGGGCAGACATGCCCGTAGTTATCTCACTACTCAATGCTTTTACAGGGCTTTCAGCAGCTGCGGCAGGACTTATCTATGAAAATAAGATCATGTTGGTGGGTGGAATATTGGTGGGTTCTGCCGGGATCATACTTACCGTTTTAATGTGCAAAGCCATGAACCGTTCACTCCTTAATGTATTAATAGGTGGATTTGGGGAAAACAATCATACAGCCACCGACAATGGAGATAAACAGTTAGCCAAAGAAATAACCTATACAGATCTGGCCATACAGCTCTACTATTCTAAAAGTGTAATCATTGTTCCCGGTTACGGTTTGGCGGTTGCACAGGCTCAAAAAGTTGTAAAAAGGTTAGACAACCTGCTTTCAGCCAACGGTGTAGATGTGAAATACGCCATTCATCCCGTTGCAGGTCGTATGCCCGGGCATATGAATGTACTGCTGGCCGAAGCAGACGTCCCATATCCTAAATTATTGGATATGGAAGACGCTAACGAGGAAATGCCAAATACGGATATGGTCCTGGTGATCGGCGCCAATGATGTGGTGAACCCTGCGGCTTATGATGACCCCGCAAGTCCTGTCTATGGAATGCCGGTTATTAATGTATGGGAAGCTAAGAATGTAGTGGTAATGAAACGGAGTATGAGTCCCGGATATGCCGGTATTCAAAATCAATTGTTCTTTCACCACAAGACCAAAATGCTCTTTGGCGATGCAAAAGCCACGCTTGAGCAACTCAATGATGAGGTAAAAACACTGGATACTTAAACTACGTAGATTCAGTTTCCATAATTACTGTTTCGTTCGCTTAAGATCAAATAGATCTTTTCTACGATCGCGCAGGTTTCTTACCGCGCCAAACTGATTTAGTTCACGCAAAAGATCAATATCAACATCCGCAATCAGGATCATTTCGGTGTTAGGTGTGGCTTCCGCTTTTATCCCATTGGTAGGAAAAGAAAAATCGCAGGGTGTAAATACCATAGATTGGGCAAATTGTATATCCATATTATGCACATTGGGTAAATTCCCTACACTACCGGCTATGGCCACATAACACTCATTCTCAATGGCCCGCGCCTGGGCACAATGCCTCACCCGGGAATAACCGTTCTGAGTATCTGTCAGGAAAGGGATGAACAAGATATCCATGCCCTCGTCTGCCAGCAACCTGCTTAATTCCGGAAATTCTGAATCGTAACAGATCAATACCCCGATCTTCCCACAATCTGTATCGAAGGTTTTTAATTCATCACCGCCCTGCATACCCCATACCTTGGCCTCATCCGGAGTAACGTGTAATTTCTCATAGCGTTCCATACTCCCGTCTCGCCTACATAGGTAGCCTGCATTCACCAATTTACCATCCTTCATTTCAGGCATGCTACCTGTAATAATATTGATGTTGTAGGAAATGGAAAATTCGGAGAATCTCTTTACAATGTCTTCTGTATGCTTGGCCAGTTCACGTATTGCCTCCGATTCTGGCATATGATTGTTATCTGCCATTAAAGGGGCATTAAAGAATTCCGGGAATAGTGCAAAGTCTGATCGATAGCCCGCAACGGCATCTATAAAATATTCTGCATGCTGTAACAATTCATCCAGATCTTTATAAGGTCTCATTTGCCATTGGATAAGGCCCAGCCTGATAACCTTTTTACGACTTGTAGCCTTTTTGTTGGGTTTCACATAATAGATATTATCCCATTCCATCAAGACAGCAAATTCATTGGAAGCTTCATCGCCCTCAAGGTAGCCTTTGATAACCTTAGCGGGGTGAAAATCGTTTGAGATCTGAAAGTTTAATACAGGATCCTGAATTTCCTTTCTTCGTACTTTCTGTATGTATTCCTTAGGTGATAAAGTGTCTGAATGTAAATGATAATTGGGTATACGCCCTCCAAAGGCTACTCCTTTTAGGTTTATGCGTTCACAAAGATCCTTCCTGTAGTCATACAATCGTCTGCCCAGGCGTAATCCTCTAAATTCCGGCTTAATGAATACGTCTATCCCGTAAAGCATATCCCCTTCCATAGTATGCGTACTAAACGTATAATTCCCGGTTATATCTTTATAGGTGTGACTACCATCAAATTCGGTGTAATCCACTATGATAGATAAGGCACATCCAGCCAATTCACCATTGATCTTGATCACAGCCTGACCCTCAGGGAACAGGTCTATCAGTTTTTGAATATGGTGTTCTTGCCAATACGCATTGGTCATCGTGGAATATGCCTCAATCATGGCCTCCTTGAGTTCCTGATAATCGTCAATGCTCAGATAAGACAGTTCTATGTTTTCTATGTCGATCATTTTTTTGTTTAATTAGCTGATATACGTTTTTATTTGCCCACAGGATCTTTTCAATTTTTACTCAGAGTATCCCAGTCCATATGCTTCCGAAGGATATAAAATTCCTTTTTCAAGACGAAAAAGTCCGGTGAAGGGATCGTTCTCCAGATCCAGATGACCATCCAGATCGGCAAAATGTATATTAGGTCTGGACAAGGCGAAATGTAGCCCGGCAGAAATACCCAGCGCACATTCATCCAGGCAACCTACCATGGCCTCTAAACCGGCTGCCCTGGCAACCGAATTTATATGCATCCCTTCCAAAATACCGCCCACTTTCATCAACTTAATGTTTACCATATCGATCCAGTCATTACGGGCCAGATTAAAGGCATCGGCCAGGGTTTTCAAACTCTCATCTGCCATCACCGGCACCCCTACTCTATGTGTTACCTTGCCTAATTTTTTGCCGCGTTTCTTTCTGGTAGGCTGCTCAAAAATTTCAATTCCCACAGAGGCCGTGGCATTGACGAAGGCGATCGATTCTTTCACGGAATACCCCTGATTTCCATCAAATCTCAGCACAATATCTGGGAAACGCTCCCGCAACTGTATCATTTTGGCAATATCCTCCTCCAGCACTAATCCACCTTTTATTTTGAGTATGGAGAACCCTTGCAAAATGAATTCCTTTGCTTGGTCCAGGGTTTCATCCAAAGGCATGATGCCCACCGTGATACTGGTAGCTATACTGTCCCTGTATCCGCCGAGGAATTGATAAAGAGGTAAGTTGGCCTTTTTGGACACTAGGTCTAGCAACGCCATGTCTACCATGGCCAGCGCTGACGAGTCGTCTTTACAATGAATCTTCAGATCTTGCAACAGGCGGGCATAATGGAAAGGTGATGATCCCTTTAATAATGGGATGATGAAATCCCGTATGGCTGCTTCAACCATTTCAGGGGTTTCTCCTGTCACTTCAAGGTCTGGGGCGGCACAGCCATAACCCACCATCATGGTATCGGTCTCAATTTTCAGGATATAATTGCTTATTTCCGAAACCGTTTCATAAGCTATGGTATAAGGAATAGATAATTGCAGATCTATTCTTTCGTAGGAAACCCGGGTTATTGTCATTAATAACTTTTTTGATACAGATCATCTAGTGGCGTATTCTTAATAGATTCTACCAGATGTACCATGTGATGTATCATCAGTTCCCACATTTTCTCTCCTTTTTCGGCAGTGGCTTTGGTAGGATCGCCCATGACCCCGCTTTCTGATATCTTATCGGTCCTTACATACCAATTTACACTTCGCACATCGTCAAAATCTAAAAATTTACTTCCAAATTTCAATGTTTCATTAACGGCCTTGTCCATTTGTACCATATCGGGACGAATAGCAAGCGAAGTGCTGGTTTCAATTTCACCGGCATGGATGTCATTGGGTGTATCAATTAGATCGTAAAGGTCTATATCACTGCTTTCGCCAGTGTCTACACATACAAAAATATGCGCATCGCGGTTGATCATCTGTGCCGCATAGGTAAGTGTTGGAGCATTATCTCCATGCCCGTTAAGGATGATGATCTTCTTGATGCCATTTTTGGCAAGGCTCATCCCAATGTCATAAACAAATCTGGACAATGCATCATTGGTAACACTTAGAGTACCTTTAAAGGCATCATGATGGTAAGAAACACCATAAGGGATTGGAGGCAATACAAGGGGCTTCGGATCTTCACAAGCTTCAGCTACTTTAGCAGCCATATATTTGGCATCGTAATAATCTACATCTACAGGCAAATGCGGGCCGTGTTGCTCAATGGCTCCGCAGGGCAAGATTACTGTATCGACAGTTTTGAGGTATTCCTCGATCTCCGGCCAGGTCATTTCTTCCCAAAGAAATGTGTTTTTATTTGGTTTTGTTTTCATTTTGTTTCATTAAAAAATATGTTCGATCCAGGTACTCCGTATCTAGTGTAAAAGTATGCCATTTCCTGTCATGAAGTTGTACACTTCCTTCGGAATATTCTGAGAGTATGGTAAACAGGGGGTTGCGAATATGAACAGGGATATCAGCAATATCACTTCGTTCTTTATCGAATCGTAAGGAAACTATCTCCTCATGTTTTTTTGCAAGTTTCCGCGTATGTTCCGTAACCTCTATCAGGCCTCTAGAAACCAATAAGAAATACAGATGAGCTGCATCACTTCCCAATTGTTTTACCCCTCTTTGTTGAAGTGCTGCTAATCCTTTTTTGATCTGTTCATCTGTATAGCCGCATCGTTTTGGGTCTTCGTCCAAAGCCATGAGCATACCTATGATCCTTCGGCATTTTTCGCAGGCACCACAAGGCAGCATTTTGCCATCCTCCGAATGGGCAGCATGACAGGAAACCTGATATTGCTGCAGATCCGGATACCTCTTCACTAAGATCTTTAGGATCAACAGCTCAGATAAGGATCGTAATATGGAATACTGACGTATGTTCCAGCCCTTTTTTTGGTAATAACGTGTTAGGGCATTGTCGAAATACTTACTCTGATCGTATAATCCATTGTAATGTGTAATTCCGTGATGATTCCCTTTAACAGTTGTATCGTACTCATTCCCGATCAGAATATTTCCCGCGCCTCTTTTTAACGCTACCGGAAGGGTTCCAAAAAGAAAAACAGCTACTGTCCATAGTCGAATTGGATAGATATCTGCCCTGATATTCTGAAAATTCTCCTTTATGAATGGCATTTGTTTTACCATCCAGTTAAATATCCTGTCACTATTACACCAGGGCTTAACAGTATTGGGCTCTATTTCTTCATAATGGTCATAGGCGTTGACCGCCGTAAACCAGTGCCGCCCCGACTCATTAATAAATACCGGATGGGGTATGCCTAATTCCTTAATAAGGCCATAGCTAAGCAGACTGTCCTTTCCTCCACTGCTTAAAATAACGTATTCATCTTCTTTTGGATGCAGATCGGATTTTTGTACTTGCAGGGTTTGAAAACCGGAGTTGGTAAATGTGATCTTTGCCGCCGTGTATTCGGAGCGAGTTTCTATTTCTAAGGCATTATATGGAGGCTTTAGGAATTCGTTCTTTCCGTAAAACTTTAAGACGAGGATCTCCCGGGATGTATTTTCCATCATGTCTTTCAGAAATCGTTGATCCGCATGATCATAAAGACCGTCAAAAACAATTTCTTTAAAAAAAAGGCCGTAATTCAATGCCACCTGGGCCACCATCATGGAAGCCAGGTTGACATCTCTGCCGTTCTTTGCATCAAAGTAAGCGGAATTATAGGAATAGATCAACTGATTGCTTACTTCACTCCCGTCTTTTTTAATAACAGTATAGCTGGCTTTTACCCTTTTTGGTTCTACAATAAGTTCGTGTATTAGGAGTTTTTGGAAGACAACCAGTTCACTAATTCTAACCATTATTTGTAATTGATAAAGTTTTATGGAATGATCATAAAAGGGCTAAGTGATACATCTTGTGTGTTAAAGACCTTATGTACTTATAAAGGTACTATATTTTTAACATATTAAAGTGCGATATCATTCGGAATCACCTTTATTCATGGGAGCTGACAAAAATAACTCTCTTTAAAAATTAACATCAACCCTATTGTTAAATGAAATAATTTTGCGTTCTTAATAATTACGAAATTTATGAACACTCGAATTACAATACTGGTCCTAATTATGCTATGGTGTGGAATACTTCCCGCACAGGAGGAACTTCCATTATCCATACCCAATGATCAGATTAAACCTTTGCGTTCATTGCTGGACAACAAATTACAAATGAGTCTTGAAAATCAGATCTTGAAAAACCCCAAATGGAAAAAGTTGATAGACTCCAAACTTATGTCTGTTGGAGTTGTGGATCTAAGAGATCCTAAAAATGTTAAGTTCGCCCGGATCAATGGAAATCATATGATGTATGCGGCCAGCCTGCCAAAAATAGCCATCTTATTGGCAGCTGTAGACGCCATAGAAAAAGGAACATTAAAGGAAACTGCCGAAGTTAAGAAGGATATGCGTTTAATGATCAGCAAATCAGATAACCAGGCCTCAACACGTATGATAGATCGTGTGGGTTATGATCAGATAGAGTCTGTAATGACAGATCCCAAATATGAGTTCTACGATGAGGAGAATGGTGGCGGACTTTGGGTAGGCAAACGCTACGGAGGGGGTGGTGACACCAATAGAGAGCCTTTGAAAAACCTCAGTCATGCCGCAACCGTAACCCAGGTATGCCGATATTATTATTTATTAGCGAACGGTAAACTTGTTACAAGAGAGCGCTCTTCTCAGATGCTGGATTTGCTTGAAAATCCGGCCTTGCACCATAAATTTGTTAATACCCTGAATATCCTGGCTCCGGATGCCCGTATCTTTAGAAAATCGGGGTCATGGAGAAATTATCATTCAGATTCTGCCTTAGTTTGGGGAATAGATAAGAACAGAAGGTATATCCTGGTGGCTTTGATCGAAGATCCTGCTGGTGAACAGATCATACGCAACTTGGTACGACCAGTTGAAACAGCCTTAAAAAGCACCAAGAATTACAAAAAAAGTTAATTAGACGCCTCACAATTAATGTTTTTTCAGGAGCTTGTAAAAAAGACTTTCAATATAAGGGAAGGAGAATTTAAGATCTCCTTTCTGATGCAACTCTATGTGTTTTTGATCATTACCAGTTTATTGATCATAAAACCAACCGTAAATTCACTTTTCCTTTCGGAACTTGGCGTAGAAAGTCTTCCCATCGCCTTTTTATGGGTGGCCATCATTGCCTATTTGAGTTCCTACTTCTATACAAAAGCCCTGACAAGATTCTCACTGCTGAAGGTGATCAAAACCACTTTGGTGATCACGATTGTGTTTTTGGCTGTACTTACCGATCCTACTGAAATTGAATCTTATAAACGCCTGGATGCTGTACTTTTTCTATGTATGGGTGGCTATCCATGCTGTTCTATCTGCCTCTCAATTTTGGGTGCTGGCCAACCTCGTATTTAACCCCAGGGAAGCAAAACGATTATTTGGATTTATTGGATCCGGGGCCATATTGGGCGGTATCTTTGGTGGTTATCTCACTTCCATCCTGGCTCCAATTATTGGGAACGACAACCTGTTCTTCCTGGCCATAGGAATATTGATACTCTGTATCCCTGTATTGAACGCTATCTGGCACCTTCGTGTAGAAAAATTAAACTTGTTCAAGCTTCAAAACAGAAGAGGTAATGATGCGGACAAGCCTTTGTGGCTCATACGAAATTCAAAACATCTCACTTATCTGGCTTCTATTTTGGGCGTTAGTGTTCTGGTGGCCAAATTAGTAGATTATCAGTTTAGCGATTTTGCCTCGGCTGCTATTTTAGATCCGGATGAACTCACAGCCTTTTTTGCATTCTGGTTCTCTACTTTCAATTTACTTTCGCTTGCAATTCAACTCTTTGTGACTCACCGTGTAGTAGGGGTTTGGGGTGTAGGCTTCTCTATGTTACTCCTGCCTCTGGGCATCCTTGCAGGCTGTTTAGTTTTTCTCGTTTTTCCTGAACTAGCCGTGATCATTTTTATAAAAGCGGTAGATGGTTCATTAAAGCAATCAGTGAACAAGAGTGCCATGGAACTACTGGCCCTTCCATTACCTTTTGAACTTAAGAACAAGACCAAGTCTTATATAGATGTTGTGGTGGATAGTTTTGCAACCGGTATTGCCGGATTTATTTTGATTTTTCTGGTACGTGGCCTGGATTTACCTTCCGTCTATATTACGGGCATCATAATTGTTCTCATGGTCTTGTGGATCTATTTTGTTTATAAGGTTAGGGATGAATATTTCCAAACTTTCAGGGATAACCTGGCACTTGTATTGGAAACAAAGGAACCTCTTAAAAAGATTGAACTGAAAAAAGTTTCTGCCATTGATGGCATGAAGAAGGTCTTTGAAAATGGGACAGAGTCACAGCTACTGTTTATGCTTGGAAAGCTGCGTGAGCTGAATGATAAACGTTTTTTACCGGAGGTTCAAAAATTACTAGGTCATTCTTCCAATAAGGTAAAGACTGCGGCTATCCAGAATATGTATTTCTTAAACAATAATACGGTTGTCACTGAAATTTCTGAATTATTAGCCTCCCGGGATGAAGGACTTATTACAGCTACACTGGAATATTTGCTTATGCATGCCGATGCTAAAAAGGAAGTAGTATTTGATCATTATCTGGAACATTCTGATGCTTTGATCTCACAAACGGCACTTTTTTGCCTAGCCAAAGAATCCAGAGATAATATCCCGCTAAGAAATCGATATCTTCTTAAAGAAAGAATAGTTAAACAAATTGACGCTGTAAGAAAGGAAGGAAATGGTAATTTGAAGCCAATTTTGCTTAGGACCATTGGTGCCGCCAACATTCCAAAATTCTATCCCGAACTATCTAAAGCCATAAAAAGTAAGGATAAGACCTATCAGCTAGAAGCTATAAAAGCGATTGGTTTAAGCGTTTACCCACCCTTTATAGACGATCTGATAAGCTTTTTGCCAGATAAGACTATGCGTCCGGCGACATTGGAATCACTCGTAGCTTATGGTCCGCAAATTGGACCATATTTAATTAATTTTATCAATAAACGAGCGGCTCCTCTACCTTTATGCCGGTTCATTCCTGCAGTATTAACAAATCTACCGTCACAACAGACTGTAAATGGCTTAATGACATTATTAGATGATAAAGATGTGACCGTACGGCAGGAAGCAATCAGGTCTTTAAGTGAGCTAAAAACAACCTATCCTCAATATCATTTCGACCATCTAAAAGTAGTACGGAATATCCTGGAGGAATGTAAAATGTACCATCAGACGCTTTCAGCCATGCATACCCAGATCATAATTTCATACCGCAACCGTACCAAATCAAGACAATTGGTCACCGACGAGGAACGAAATGCACGATCTAGTCTGTTGGAACTCCTTGAAAGACGCCTCGATGCAGGCCTGGAGCGTATCTTTAAATTACTCGGTTTAAAATATGGCCCCAAGGATATCGAAATAGCCTATGAAGGAATCTTAAGTGAAAAACAAGACGCACAGTCTAAGGCCATAGAGTATCTGGACAATTTATTATACGGGGATCTTAAGCGAAAGTTATTACCCATCATCGAAAACACTATTCTTGATGTTACTTCGGAAGAAGTACAACAAAGTCTGATTACCAAGGTGCCAACAGAATATGAATGCTTCCAGATTTTACTGCAGGCAAATGATCATAAAATAAAACTCGCGGTCTTATTCCTCATAGGGCAACAAAAGAATATAAAGTACAGGCCACTGGTTGAAATGATGCAGGCTAATGAGGATGAACGAATAGAAGATTTTGCATCCCAAACCCTAAAAAAACTGTTGGCTGTCTAACCTTTGCGAATGATTTTATCTATTGCCGAGGCTAAATACATATGGTCTGAGGCCGAATTCTTACGAAGTACATTAGACATCAGTACCACCATATACTTGCAATTATCCGGATGTTCAACTATGATGACAGAATTCATAAAATTTTGAACATTCCCTTGATACTTACCACATGGTTCTCCTTTGCTTCTGTCACATTTGTACAAACTCCCTGATTTGAAATAGACAGCGGCTTCCTTTAATGCAGGAGATTGCGCATAGCGGATCCTCCTATCCGTCATATACATCAATCTTTTCATCTCCAAACTCGAGGCCTCATCTATTACATTCCCTTGTTCCAGCATAACCAGAAATTTCATCAATCCTAAAGGTGTTCCAATGCTTCCTCCCTTATCTCCAACATAGGTGTTTGCACCTCTTGTAAAGAAACTGCCTAACCTCCATTCATCTGTTGTGATACCCAACGCCCTAAGTGGAAGGTTTACCACATCATTCCCCAGATCTGTCAATTCTTTTCTTGGGGTTACCTTAAAATACGCCAATGCCTGTTCCTCTGTAAGTTCTGGATACTCATTGCCGAAAGCCGCCATCAACAATGCCTCCCTCCAAACAATACTGGCAGCACCATTATTACTGACAGAGAGCATGTGATCTACCCATTCGTAAAGCGTAAAAACATCGGAAGCTATCACCTGGCGCTTCACCAGGGTATTCTTCTCTATATTATAGATTGGTACGGTATGCTCATCAGTAAGACCCCATACACCAGATTTAACAGATTTATTCTTAAGCAGTGCCATTCGGTTTTCCCAGGAGTCTGGATATATTTTCTCTAATTGGGTAAATATCGCCACCAATACCGCTAATTTACCTACACTGCCAGGTTGGTACCCCAAGGTTTCATTTCTATGAGCATATCGAACCTTAGCCGGATCTGAAATGTCCACTACACTAAGGGAATAGCTTTTATCTAGTCCTCTAAACAGCCCGCTTATCTCTTTTTGTAATTGGACGTCCTCCTTAAAAAAAGTAGATAGACTATCCTGATTCAGCGCTTGTAAATTCAGGCTAATGTCATTCCAGGATCTTAAAGCCCCAGAGGGTAAAGGTGTTGTGGTCTTAATTTCTCCCGACTGTATTAATTCTAACCTTTTTAGTCGTTTGATACCAGTTCGTTCATATCCATCTATTGGATACAAGAATGCACTGAGAAGAACAAAGAGCAGTGGAAGGGTAATTAACTTAATTGCTGAATACATCTTATAATTTTGTTGAAAGTTGAATTTTCTTATCGTTTTGAATTTTGGGTGTAATTGATTCTAAATAAGCAGATCCCAAAGCCTTCTTATTTTCGACAAATGGTCGTATCTGGAAAAGCCATAATTTATTATCCTTAAACCCAAGTTCTACATCATATGCTCCTTTATAATCAGATTTGGTGGCCTTTGGAAGAATATCGCGTAAGGTGATCGCAAAATCCCTTAACTGACGAATGTTCCCTTTGTTAAGGATAGGATCTTCGAGGGTTGCGATCTCTTTTCTAGTTCCTCCAGTCGTTGGCAATCTATTGTGATACAGGTCCCTGGCCGGTGCCAGCAATAAAGATCCTTGAGCGGTGATCAGATGAGTTTCAGCTGCCTGGCCATCAACCGCGCCTCCTGCTCCTCTGCTGAATGCAACCGTGAGATCCTTCTCCGTACCCATATTAATTCCTTTGGTGATCATTACGCCAGAGTAATCTACATCTACGCTGGGAATGACCAGAATAGAAGGATATACATTCTCAGGATTTAATAAGTACTTCTGTCTCCATTTAAAACTGCGTTCTGTATATGGCGAAGCCCAGACATCTTTAACCCCCTGTAAAATCTTTTCTTTATCTACTGTATTGAAGATGGTAAGATTGAGTCCGGCCCCGGTAAAGTCCTTCAGATCTTCCATATTGGTATCACTGCGCAGAAAAACAGGAATATCTCCCAAGTCTTTCCCTAATACCCCTTTAAAATTATTCTCAAGATCATCAATAAAGGTCTTTTTTAAGGGCATTGTTTTAATAGCTGTTCTCAAAAACTGAAGTTTTTCCAATTGGAACTGCTCTACCTCGTGTTCTGCTGTACCGGCAGCTCGCATAGCCTCAGCTTCACCGAACATGATATTTAGAAAATCCCAATAAGAACCAGAACTACCAGGCATATCCTGATCCATATGCTCCTTAAAGATCCCAAACGGTATCACCAGACCTTCAACCACATCTTCCGGGAACATTTTCTTTAACTGCCCTAAATTTGCAGCCTTAGGGCCACATAGTTTTCCGGAGTTGGAGGCATCTACTTCCCTCATATTAAGCACTTTCACTATATCGAGACGAATTTCCTCAACAGGAACTGCTATCTTTTCATCTTTCCGTTCCTTTTTTGCAAAAAGCGCCTTTTCATCAGAGGACATCTCTTTTTCCGGTTTTAATAACACATTTCCTTTATTGGATACCGCGTAAAAAACATGAGTACCATTATACTTTTTTAATTGCTTTAGATTTTCATCCGATAAAGCGGCATTAGGGATGCCTAAATTTCTGGCTAGCAGCTGTACATGAGAGACCAGGTTACCCTCAGCAACGGTGGCAATGCCAGCAATTGGTTTTAGATCTGAAGGAGGTTTCTGAAAAATGTAGATCTTGTCTGAAGAAACCTCAAGGTCGTCCACCATATTTTCAACCACTACCAATTCTCCAAAAGCATAGCCCGGATTTAAACCACGCACGGCACTTTGGTCTGATACATCCATAACTTTATTGATCAAAGCAGATTCTGTAGCAATAAAATTCCCCAGATCACCTACAGCCTTTCCAAGTTGCAGCACCAACGATCCTCTGATTTTATCGTCTATAAAACTGTTTGCCATTGGCTCAAAAGGCACATATAAGGCTACCACCTCATCAAACTCTGCTTTAAATGTGCTGGTACTCCATTCTACTCCGCTTCTGGCCCTTCCCAGGGTGTATGTTAGCTCTTCCAAAGTGAGCGAAGATCTCTCAAAATTGGCCAGTGCTGAGACCACCTGGTCCCATTCCCATATTTCCATATAGCCTGCGGCTGCCGAGGCCATACCAAGGCTGCAGATCTTTTGTAATTGTCCCTTTACATCGGTAGGATTCCAGTCGGTTTCATTTTTAAAGATGATATCTTCTAGTTTTAGAGACAGATCCATTAATTGTAATCTTGTTTTTGGATTTTTCTCCGAAAGAATGTTTTGCCTAATAGACCACATAAGTTCAGCACCTTCCTGAATTAGATTAGATGCAGATCTAGCTTCCTTAGCGGTTCCCATAAAGTTAGAGAGTTGAGAACTAAGCTCAGGGTTTCCAATGACCGGTAGACCCTTAGAAAGCATCTGTAGGTCGATAGGCTTAAAAAAAGCATTCATCGTTTTTAAAAGGGCTGAAAACTGAGTGTTGAGCTCCGGAGTTAACTTTCCTTTGTTATTTTCTATAAAACGAGCCACATCCTGTATGTCCCCGCTTTGCGGCTGACTGTGAATTTTAACGCGAAGATCCATAAAGGCAGGATAAAGATCGGAGATCACCTTTGACTGACTTCTCATTTGCTGGGCCACATTTTCATTTTCCTGATACGGTATATCTCGCATGGCATTTCTAAGGACAAAGAAATGTTGCTGAAGATTTATGTCTTTGGCCAGAACCTCTTTAAAAAAAGCTAAACCCCAAGCCGTTTCATCTTCTGCTTGAATTGAACCTCTGTAATACCGCCCTTTGACGTTTATCCAACCCTGATCTACAGATCGCAGGTATTTATCTAATTGATACTGTTTTAAATGCGTAAAATTACCCTTGGTATCCCAAAAATCAGTGGGTTTCGAGTAGGCCAGGATCTGTCCCAGATATATGTTATTCTTTTTGGCAATGTCTTCAACCACGTCTTTATAACGGGCGTGTTGCACTCCTGGACCAATCTGCTCCGGACAAGGATCTTTAGGCTGACGAATACTACCGTCTGTGCAAAACCAACGGATATCCTTGTAAGGACCCCTGACGTCCTTCTTGAACTCTTGTACATACTTTTGCAGATCCTGAGCACTGTATTGCTGAGAAAAGAGCAATACCGATTGAAAAAGGCAAATAAAGATTAACAATTTTCTTGACATCAGACTAAAGTTTGTTTTTTAAAAGAGTTACTAATTCATCAGCACCAAAGGCCAGTACGTCGAAAGCCGGAATTCCGGTTTCAATGGTGATGTCCTTACAGGCAGGGCCTATTTCTTCTTGGGTCATATTCTCGTGATTCACGGTAATGGCTATCACCTTTTTGCCTGAGATCACCTCTAAGGCTTGTATTTGCTCAGGTAAGGAATGTAAGCGATACCCCGGAAATCCGTCATACTCTTTTCTTTTAGGCGCATGTTGCAGGATCACATAGTCTGGTCTGCCAGCCGCAAGAATTTCAAAACCACCGGGATAAGCAGGGTTCATTAAGCTCCCCTGCCCTTCTATCACGATGACATCAGGTTTTTCATTTTTCCACGCACTTACAACAGCATGTTCAATTTCACCAGACACAAAATCATTGATACAGCTATCCAGTATCATACTATATTTGGCTCCCTGCATCCAGCCTGTCTGGCCAGTTCCTATCATTTCTGCCTTTAGGCCGGCATTCCGCAATGCATGCACCAGGATCCATGCAGTAGTACGTTTACCGATAGCAGAATCTGTTCCTAAAATGGCCAGCTTTAAACAGTCTACCTTTTCAATATCCCCGGTGAAAAAATGAAGTTTATCCCTGTCTGGTGTCTTACGAACATCTCGTACCCTGCATCCGTTCTTATGCGCAATGGTCATCAAAGATTCATCATTAGTAAGAAAGTCGTGCAGACCACTATCTACGTTCCAACCAAGTTCTAAAGCATTACGGATACTTTGTTTTGCTTCTTTTGGAAGACGGCCACCATCCGGCGCCAAACCAATAACCAGGCTTTTAGGGCTTTTATTTTCATTCGCCAATGCAGTGGCAGCTGACTTCAGATCCTTAAAAATAGGTATGCCGTTAACTTTGCCGTCTAATACTTCGCCTGCATCTCTACCTGCATAAGTGCTATCAATTACGCCTACAACAACATACCGTTCTGTGAAGCGCACCAAACCATGGGCGGTTTTACCATTAGGTGTATTAAAGGCTCCTTCGCAATATACCAGAGCATTGCCGTCTATAGATTTTTTCATGATTGTTTGTTTAATATTTTGCAGTTAGAATAGCCACATAGCGATCTGGTTCCATAGGATTCTGTTCGTGGATCTCTAATAAGGCGATCAAACCTGCAGTAGCCGCCGGGAGAATTCGGAATCCTTCTTTTTTATGAAGAAAGGCACTCATTTCCTTTAATTTTCTATCACTCACATTTACTGCCTCCCCTTCAGATTCACGAATGGCGTACAATGCCTCCTCCCCATCAAAACTATGCCAATTGATAAGAGGTTCATTGTATTTGGTTTCTTTGATATTCTTGGGTTCAAGGTCTTTACAATGGTCCAATCCTTTTTTGAACGATTGCACAATAGGATTTTTAAAGGAGGAAGATGCAGCGATCATTTTTGGTATCCTGGAAGTTTTTCCTCGTTTATACAAACTAACAAACCCCCTGTAGATCCCTGCCAGCAGGGTGCCATTTGAGACTGGAACGGCACAGTATTTTGGCGCGTCACCAAGGTCTTCAAATATCTCATATGCGATCTGGGCATAGGCTGAGATCTGTAAGGGAGTATTCGTGGCACCAGGATTGGCATCGTACCATTCATTGACTCTTGCCAGTTCTGTACTTTGAGATACCACATCCTCATAGCTTCCGGATAACCTAATAATTTCGGCATTAAGGGATTGCATTTCTTCAATTCTATCTGTATGATAGGATTCAGGAATATAGATCTTGCAATGTATGCCAGCAAGGTTGGCCGCCAAAGCTACCGCAACGCCATAATTCCCGCAAGTAGCAAGAGACACCACGCCAAAATCGCGTCTGAGGGCATCATACACCTGTGCGAAAGCAATACGATCTTTCTGGGTACCCGTAGGATTATCTCCCTCATATTTGATGTACAACTGCCGTATGTTGAATTCGCGCTCCAGAGCCTTGGCCCTATTGAGGGCGGTATCGCCAACCTCAAGGTTAAGGATATCCTCGAAACTTTCCAGGCGATCTGTAACCGACTTGCTTTTGTCGATCACATATTCGCTTAGTTTTAAAGTTTCTGAAGAGACCTTGTTTTCTGCGGTTTTAACACCATCACGAAGATTCATAAATAGTCACAATTGGGTTCCTATAGTATACTAAATTCATCTTGAATTATATAGCAATATTACTACTTATTTTAATGTGAATACAGTAAATTTTAGGGCATTCCTTAACGGGTAATCTACTCAATAATTATGACTGTTTAGATTGAAAAGCTTTGCCTTTTATTGGACCGGTTACACAGATTACTTTGAGTTTCCGTTCTAAATTGTCATTATTCTGTGGTACCTTTAATTTTATCTGAAAGAACAACCAAACGAATGCTTGTACTTGCCCTGGTTATCCTCTATATTCTCCTGGCCCTTTTCCTGATAATTGGACTACTGATCAATGGGGTACGACCTGCCAGAACACTGGCCTGGCTTCTAGCTATCTTTACCATTCCCGTTGGCGGCATTCTTTTATACATAATGTTAGGGAGGAACAGGCGAAAGAAAAAGCTGGCCCGACTCAGAAAAAATTCCATCGAACTTCCGTCATCCTCAGAAAATATTATAATTGAAACTACCCAACCAAAATATAAGAAGATGATGTCCCTTGTAAAAAAGGTGACTCATTTCCCTCCAACTTCTCATAATGGAGTAACACTTTTGGAAGATGGGGCGAACACCTTCAAAAGGATCTTTGAAGCCCTGGAAAAAGCCGAGAGTTACATTTACCTTCAGTACTATATTTTTGAAGAAGGTAGATTAGCTAATAAGTTATTGACACTCTTTGAAAAGAAGATCGGAGAAGGAGTTTCAATAAAGATGATATATGATGGGGTTGGGAGTTATTCTTTGAGTGCTTTATATCTTAAAAAACTAAAAGCTATGGGAGTAGAGGTTTATCCTTTCCTACCATTTCGTTTTGGAAGGTTCCTTTCTTCCTTAAATTATCGAAATCACCGAAAGATCATAGTTGTAGATGGTATCATCGCCTTTACGGGAGGTATCAATATTTCAGATAAGTATCTAAGAGGAGATAGTGATCTGGGAAAATGGCACGATATGCATCTGGCCATACAAGGTCCGGCTGTATCCTATATGGAACATATCTTTATATCTGATTGGTTTATGGTGGCTGAGAAAAAAGTGCCTATGAAAACTATGCCAAAAGGAATTACAGACACTGGCTTTCAAACCATTGTTCAGGTGGTTCCGAGTGGTCCTGATGATGCCTTCCCCAATATTGAACATTCTTATTTATCCATCATTAACGAAGCACAGGAGTATCTATATATCACAAATCCCTATATCATTCCCAGTAATGAGATCCTAAAGGCCCTTCAAATAGCTGCCTTGAGTGGTATAGATGTTCGATTATTAATTGCAGAAAAAAGCGACAGCAAACTTGTGGACTGGTCGGTTCGCTCTTACTTTGATTCGTTTCTAAAATCCGGGATCCGGATCTTTTTATTTCCATACGGTTTTCTGCATAGTAAGATCCTTGTAAGTGATGACGATATTGCCTCTATTGGCACTGCAAATATTGATGTACGCAGTTTTGAGCACAATTATGAAGTGAACGCACTCCTTTACGACCGCGATACTGCCAAGATACTGAGAAAGAATTTCTTGAGAGATTGTAAGAAGAGTACAGAATTAAGGTTGGAATCATATTCACATAGACCTACAATGGACAAACTTATTGAAGGCACTGCCAGGGTCTTTGCACCTGTTTTATAAGCGATACCCAAAACTAAAATCTGTCTTGAGGATTGCTCTACGATTTTTCTTTTTCTTTTCTGAAGATAAGATCTTCAAATTCCATAGTAGAAACGACCAGGTCTATGTATTCCTCAATAGTTTCCTCTGACTCAATAGGATCGGAAACCTCAATTACACCACGCCAAATAAGATCGCGCTCCTTATCAACACAGATACAATACAAAGCGGTTTCAACAAAGTAAACCGCGTATTGTTCATAATATTCATCATCGTAATAAATGTTCTGATGACTGAGATAGTCATCCTTAAACCTGGAATTGTTTCTATCGAGCTCCGAAAGTTTCTTAGTCAGGGTCTGTCTGTTCTCGGATCCAAGTATTTTTGTAAATAAGATGGCATCAAAATCCTTATCAAGTAAACGCTGTTCTACATCGTCTAATTCTTCATCTGTGCGAACAGAATTTGTAAAGGCCACATCGAAAAGATCTATACTCCTCATTGATTCAACACCATGCTGGGTAAATTTCTCTGTCATCTTGGTTTCAAACTGCAATCTGGCATCGGCATTGGGGGTCATCCCAACTACCAACACTTTGTAGGCATCGAACAGAACAATATCAGGATTCTTCCAACTACTTACAATTTCTGCATCGGAACAGGCCAGGATCAATATGAAAAAGGACCAAATGAAAGTTTTCATGATATACGTTTTTGGTTATTATCATGTTCAAAGTGAACCATAAACAAGATACTTGTGATATTGGCATTTTCATATGACAATTATCAGCTAAGTACACTTTTTTAACTCTTTCTATGCCTTTTTTTTAAGATTCCTGAAGCGTAGGCATAAAGATCGGACTTCAACCTTCTAAAATCGTTAAGACAATCTTCTACTTTTACCCTAAACTGTTGATGTTTAGTTTGATAGGCCTGGTCTAATGTACTATTAAAAATTTCCACTAGTCCCCCTAGTTTATTTTCATGTTCAATAATATCTCCAATAACCTTTGAACAAAGCTTTTTAGATTCTTTCAGTCTTCCTTGATATTTTTGAAGGTCTTCAAATAACGAAGGTGTATCGGGTTCAAAAACATAGGAATTTAGAAGATGATCAAAGAAAATGATCTCGTCTGCCATAAAATGAAGATATGAGATCCAATTTTTAGAGTCTTGATGAAGATCTTCTATTCCCATTTTCCTAAGCACTAGTTGTTTTTCCATCGGGATTTGTTTTTATATTTTATATGTTCAGTATCTATTATTTTAAATAAGTTGTACTGTATCCCATAGATTTGGAGTTGTTACCCGCCATCCAAGGGATTCTTCTATCTTGATCTTAAAGCCTTCCATTGCCTCAGGCTCTCCATGGATCAAAAAGGTATTTTCCGGAATATTTTTAATATCACTTAGCCAGTTCATCAGTTCTGCCTGATCTGCATGGGCAGAAAGACTCTCCAAATGAACCACTGAGGCCTTTACCTTGATGATCTTTGCCAAATATTCTTAATTCGGTTGCTCCCTCAAGGAGTTTTCTCCCCCTGGTGCCTTCGGCCTGGTAACCCACTATTAAAACAGTGGTTGTATTTAGGTCTATCTTTTGCTTTAAATAGGTAAGGATCCTACCTCCGGATATCATACCGCTTCCCGCAATTACAATTTTAGGCCTTGGATCATCTATGGTCTTCCAAGTGTCTCTATAAGAAATGATTAGTGTCATGTGATCGCACATAGCGCTAAAATCGGTCAGCGGCATTTTATGCCATTTTGGAAAGTGTTTAAAAAGATCTAACACGTCTGTCCCCATAGGACTGTCTATAAATATTGGAATATTGGGAATTCGATTTTTTTGATATAGCCGCCATAAGATCACCATTAGCAGCTGAAGTCGTTCCACAGCAAAAGAAGGAATCAATAAGATCCCTTGTTCATTAATGGTTTTATGAACCAACTTAATGAGTATAGCTTCCACATCCTCATCCGGATGCAATTTGTTCCCATAGGTACTTTCCAGAAAAAGATAATCTGCCCACTCTGGTCGTTTAGGATCCATCAATAAAAGATCATCCGGTCTGCCAATGTCGCCAGAAAAAACATACACTTTTTCATCAATCTTCAGGCTAATGTAGGTGGCACCCAGAATATGGCCATTGTACGAAAACCGAAGCTGTACCTCTTCTGATAAATGTATCCATTCATCTAGATCCACCATCTGAAAAAGATCAATGGCATTCTCGGCTTCTTCTATTGTATAAAAAGGCAATGCCGGACTATGTTTGGAATATCCTTCCTTGTTGGCCTTTTCTGCTTCTTCTTCATGAATTTTCGCACTGTCTCGCAAGATAATAGCAGCAATTGCCAGTGTAGGCGCTGTGCCAAGGATCTTGCCTTTAAATCCCTCTTTTAACAAGCGTGGTAAATATCCCGTATGATCCAGATGACCGTGTGTAAGAAGCACCAGATCTATAGTGGTAACATTAATAGGTAAGGGCAGCCAGTTCTGTTGTCTAAGGGTTTTAAGGCCCTGGAACATACCACAATCTATGAGTAGTTTTAACCCTTCGGCTTCCAAATAAAATTTAGATCCGGTTACGGTTTGAGCAGCTCCTAAAAATTGCACTTTTACCATGGCACTAATTACCTTTTAAAATTGACATAATTGACCAATTTCCTTTAAGATCCTTGTTTTCCTATTTTCAGAGATTCCAAGATGGTCTAAATAAAAAGTATCCTTAAACAATTGTCTGCAAAGCACAATATCTCGACTTAAGAGAAATTGCTTTTCCCTTTGAGATAAAAGAGTAGAAACAGTAATTGGGTATAAAGCCAACCTATCTATTCTGTTGCGTAAGCCATCATTTTCAGGATAGTCCCAACTAAGAAGATATAAACCGGAACATTGGCCGTAGGTATTCGCTTCCTGTGTAAAACGGGTATTGGTGACGACCCATCCTTCATCGGGAACTTTAAAGCCTGCACTATTATTCTCTGTTTCACAGACATCTTTGAATCTGGAATGAATGTACAAGGGTACTTTCACATTACAATTGCGCCCTTCTTCCCCGTGAAATTTACATTCAATTAGATATGTCTTACCATTTTTCTTGGCAAGTACATCTATCTCATGAGATACGCATTTTCCCTTTACCACTTTGCCAACTTCGGTTTGGTATCCTGAAAAATCGAGCAACGTACCTATAAATTTTTCAAAGGGGAAACCAGTAGGTCCCAGTTCATAAATAGCCTTTTTTAATTTGTATTTAGAGGCAAACAGGGGTTTCTTACGTTTTAGGATGGCATAGGCTCTGTTGTAGATCTCTTTAGTACTGATCCCCTCAAACAGTTCTTCCTTTACTTTTTGAAGCACTGTATTAACGGTATTTTCGTCGGCGCCACTATGTCGCAGAGATTCAGCAAGCTTGAGGGAGGAAAAGGGAACTCTTTCTCCGGAAGATTTCCTGATCTCAATCACCTTGTTCTCCATTAGGCAGTTCTAATTAAAATTTAGGTCACAGGCCAACTATTATTCATTTGGATGTGGTAAGACCATGAAGGGAATTGTTACATGGAAACCAATCTTCTTTATCACAGGCTCTATGAACAAACGTTCCATAAAAGTGTGTTTGTTCTGGATCATCACTAATATGTTCACCTTTGATTTTGATTTAAATGAATTGATGCCTTCAATGATCTCCTGACTTGGAAGATCATGAAAACGATGTTTCCTTTTACCCATTAAACCTTGTAAAGTATCCTTGTTTTTCAGTTGCTTTGCTGTTAGCTCATTTCCACTTGAAATATGGATAATATCTACTTTGGAATCATAATGATTGACAAGATCTAACATAGCCGATAATTGGGCATGTTGATAATTTATCTCAAAATCTGTGGGAAACAAGATCTCCTTGGGATCTTCAAAGTTGTAACCTGCAGGCACGGCCAAAACAGGGCATGGGGCTTTCTTTATCACATGAACTGTATGCGACCCCATAAATATCTCTTTGGCTCCAGTGGCCCCCTGGGTCCCCATAATGATCATATCTGCCTCTTCCTTATTTGCAAGATCGACGATCTCTTCTACCAGTAAATTAAATACGGAATGAACGATTAAAGTATGTTTTGGGTTTTTGAATTTTTGCTCAAGCTCTTTTTTCAAATTTTCCAATTGTTCCAAGGAAAAGGTCTGATATATATCCCCCAGGCCAATTTGTCCCGGACTATGCAAGATATATTCAGACTGATAAATGGCAGGGGTATACGTATTTAGTAAGTAGAAAGTACATTCCATCTTACTATAAAGTTTTAAGGCATAACAGATAGCTTTATAAGCATTGTCAGAGAAGTCAGTCGGAAGAATAATCTTTTTCATTCTAGAATGTTTTAAAATTAACGCGCTAAATTCTGAAGTACCAAAAATGGTATTTTAAGATGCAACCCTAACTTATTGAGTGTGGTGGGCATCAAAAGATCCTCTAAATGTGAATGTCTGGTATTTACCATTACCAACATGTCTATGTTTTGATGAACAATGTATTTTGTAATGGCCATTGTCTTGTCTTTTTCGGGCGTGGTTTCGAAGATCAAATTCGCTTTTCGCAATTCGGCTTTTAAAAAATCTCTATTGTCTTCCTGCCTTAGCGATAATTTCTTCATAGGGTCTATATATAACAAATGAATAGTAGACCTAAAACTGCCAGTTAATTCGCACAGAAGTTTTAACTCTCTTCGTTTGTACGGAATTAAGTAATTGGAAGGAAACAAAAGTTCCTTTGGTGGATGATACCCATAATCTTCAGGGATCGCCAACACCGGGCATTGGACGTATTTCATGACATTGAGTGTATTGCTCCCAAAAGTGTTGCCCCTGTCATTGGCTGCACCACGCGTTCCCATGACAACAATGTCTGTATTTTCTCGCTCTACCAGATCGTTAACCTCATCTATGAGAGATCCAAAAGCCGCTATAGAAATATATTTATGCTTTGGATTTGGGGCGTATTCCTTAATCCTCCCCATTAATTTACCTAAGGCGGTAGCCGTTTTTTGCTCTACTTCATCTTTTCTTTTATCGAGAAGGCTGCGTTCCTTAATGTTTCCCAATTGATATACTTCATCCGCAAACGCATGTATAATGCAGATCTCACTTCGTTCATATTTAAAGATCTCGCAGGCATACTTTAAGGCATTATACGAATTGTCTGAAAAATCTGTTGGTACAACAATTTTTCTCATGATCTTGAATTTTTGATATACTTCATTAAAGGTAGCCTAAAACATATCACAGAATTATGATATTCGTCAGTTAAATCAATTAAATTATTTTATAATTTCAATCTATAAATTTTGGACAAATGAAGCGTAGTTTTAAAGATATCATTTCATCCGAAATACCGGTATTGGTCGACTTTTATGCTGACTGGTGTGGCCCATGCAAAATGTTGGCCCCCATTCTCAAAGAAGTAAAAGATGAGTTAGGGGATACTATTCGGGTAATAAAGATAGATGTAGATAAAAATCAATCCCTAGCCGCTAAATATCAGGTACGAGGTGTCCCTACACTATTGCTTTTTAAGAAAGGTCAACAGTTATGGCGACAATCTGGCCTGGTTCAGAAAAAAGATCTGGTACAAATACTTCAATCGCACCAATAAAGTTAAAAGGACTAATATTTGGCCTGAATTGCCTTTCTTTTTTTAAGTTGCCTTTCGAGGTCCTTTAATGTTGCCGCAGCGGCTTTTTCAAAATTATCTTCTTTAGATTTAGCAAAGATCCGAGGACCTGGAGCCTCTATTTTCATCTCACACACCTTGTTCTTACCAGTAGGATCGTTCTCCAACTTAAAGTAGACATCGGTGCTAACGATCCAATCATATTTAGCTCCAAGTTTTTCAAGTTTATGAGTAAGAAGTTCGTTCATTGCCTCACTGGTAGGCATGTGCAGGTACTGAATATTTATGGTCATAGTAGATAGATTTATGTTTTATAAAAATAGGAAAATTTGAAAGCAAATTCCATGATATTTGTCAGTCTCTTTAGACCTATTCAAAATTACAGAGAATGAGACTATATCTTTAATCTGAACATATATTCCTTATTTAAACTCACAATGTTTGTCCGAAGGTTTATCTTCTAAAGTGTTGACTTTATAATTGATCTAACCTTATGATAATTGTCATTGTTCCACTTTCCTTAATTACCTAATTTAGGTAAAATTTATTAGTTGTATGCAACTACTTCGCGCTTATCTGACTTTTGCAATTCTCTTTGGATTTAATGTTTTGGTAATGGTAAGTTGTGGCACCAAAAGGGAAAAAATACAACCCAGAGTCACTGCTATTACAGAATCTGTGTACACTTCCGTGACCATTCAGCCAGATAGTCTTTACCAGGCCTACGCCTCAGTAAGTGGCATTCTTGACAAAAATCTTAAGGAAGAAGGAGATACAGTTCAAAAGGGTATGGCCATTGCCCAGATCATTAACACGGTTCCAAAATTAAATACTGAAAATGCACGGTTGAATCTGGAATTGGCTAAAAAGAATTACTTGGGTAATGATGCCGTATTAAAAGGGTCTGCGTGAAAGGATCGAGGCTGCTGAACTGCAACTATATAATGACTCATTGAATTTTAATAGACAGCGCAACCTTTGGGAACAAAATATTGGATCACAATCCCAATACGACAATAAAAAACTGGCTTATGAACTTTCCAGCAATAATGTGAGAACGCTACGTACATCCTATGATCAAACAAGGAATGATCTGGAAACAAAATACAAGCAAGCATTGAATTCATACAAAAACTCTGCAAACACCACCCGCGATTTTGCAATAGAAAGCAAGATCAATGGAACGGTTTACGCCTTGTACAAGAATCCAGGAGAGATCATAAATACGATGGAACCAGTAGCTTCTGTAGGGAGTTCTAAGGTATTTGTTGTAGAAATGCTCGTAGATGAAGTAGATATTGTGAAGATTCAACTGGGGCAAAAAGCACTCATTACACTAGATGCCTATCCAGCTGTGGTATTCGAAACCAGGATCAACAAAATCTATCCAAAAAAGGATGATCGTTCCCAAACTTTTAAAATTGAGGCTGCATTTGTTACTCCTCCAGATAAATTATATCCCGGGTTATCTGGCGAAGGCAATATCATTATTCAACAAAAAGAAGATGCCCTGGTAATCCCGAAGGAATATCTAATTGGAAATAATACAGTGGAAACTGAAAACGGGGAGGTAGAAATCACTCTTGGCTTACAAAATCTACAAGATGTGGAAGTCCTTTCCGGGATCAATAGCTCCACCTACCTTTTAAAACCAAAGGAATGACCCAGTGGAAAGTTATACTCAACATAGCCAAGACCCATCTCCTTACCAAGATGAAGTCAACAGCAACTGCATCTCTTGGTGTCACCTTTGGTATAGGCGCCTATATAACCCTGGTAAGTTTTATGACAGGTCTCAATGCCATGCTAGACGACCTCATATTAAACCAAACTCCACATATTCACCTTTACAACGAGATACAACCCACGGAAAAGCAACCGATTGCCCTGTATGATACTTTCGAAGGGGCTTTCAATGTAGTTCATTCGGTGAAACCCAAACAAAGCCAACGTAAAATTCACAATGCCCTTCCTATTCTAGATTACCTTAAGAAAGACCCGGAAGTTAAAGGAGCAACCCCCCAGGTCAGAGCCCAAATATTCTATCTATCAGGGTCTATTGAATTAGGTGGAAATTTAATAGGTGTGGATATTATGGAGGAGGTTCGCTTGTCTAATTTTAGAGATTACATAGTTGAAGGAAGTCCGGAGGAATTGCAGAATTTAGATAATGGGATCTTACTAGGAGCCGGACTAGCGAAAAAAATGTCTTTGTCCGTAGGCGATAGAGTACAGATCAGTACGGTTAGAGGTGATATCTTTCCACTAAAGATCGTGGGGATCTATCAAAGTGGAATTGCCGAAATAGACAATATTCAGAGTTATGCTAATTTGGCTAAAGTACAGAGAATCTTAGGGGAAGCTACCAATTATATTACCGATATCAACATCAAACTAAACAACATAGAAGCGGCCCTTCCCATGTCTCAAATACTCGAAAAACAGTTCAATATAAAAGCTACAGATATCAATACGGCCAATGCACAGTTTGAAACCGGAACCGATATCCGCAACCTTATCACCTATGCCGTATCTATTACCCTGCTCATTGTTGCAGGTTTTGGCATTTACAATATCCTGAACATGCTCATCTATGAAAAAATGAACGACATTGCTATCTTGAAGGCTACAGGGTTTTCCGGAAGGGATGTACAGCTTATTTTTATGAGTCAGGCTATGATAATTGGCCTGGTTGGTGGTATACTGGGACTGTGCATAGGGTTTGGTCTCTCAGTCTTCATAGACCAGCTTCCCTTTGATACGGAAGCCTTACCTACCATTAAGACTTTTCCGGTGAATTTTAAAGTACACTATTATGTGATAGGAATTGTATTTGCGCTGATCTCAACCTTTATAGCGGGTTACCTTCCATCTAATAAAGCAAAACGAATAGATCCGGTACGTATCATCAGAGGCACCTAAATACAAATTATGAGTCCTGTCCTAGAAACAAAGAACATCAACAAATTCTTCCGAAAGCCCGTGGATTTTCATGTATTGAAAGATATTAGTTTTTCAATAAAAAAAGGAGAATTTGCATCCATCATGGGGAAGTCGGGTTCAGGCAAATCTACCTTACTTTACATCTTATCTACCATGGACACGGACTATGAAGGGCAACTATTCTTGAACAATGAATTGGTCACAGGAAATTCGCACCAAGCCCTTTCAAAGATTAGGAACGAGCATATTGGGTTTGTTTTTCAATTCCATTACCTCCTATCAGAATTTACAGTTCTGGAAAATGTTATGCTGCCAGCCAAAAAATTAGGTGCAAAGACCTATGAAGAAATTGAGAATGATGCGAAAGAAAAACTAGAAATGCTCAATATTGGTCATTTGGGTCCCAAAAGGGCTTCACGTATCTCAGGGGGTGAAAAACAACGTGTTGCAATTGCCCGGGCCCTTATTAATAATCCGACCATTCTTATGGGTGATGAACCTACAGGCAATCTGGATAGTTTTAATGCAGAGAATGTATTTCAGATCTTTAAAAGACTCAAGGAAGAACAGGGGCTATCATTACTTGTTGTAACGCACGACTACGATTTTGCGAAAAGAACGGATCGGATCATAGAAATGGAGGATGGGCGAATCATTTCTCCTGGTTCCTGAACTATTCAAATATGATATAAATCATAAGAATTGTCCGTATCTCCTCGTACTTTTATTACTCACACAAATACCTTTTCGTCATGAGCAAATTGAGCACAAAACCCGGCAAAAGCGACTACGGAAAATCTAATTGGGAAGAACTCTATTTCCTTGCAAAACATTGGAAATCCGATCTTGAATTTTATAAAGATGATCTGCGTTTCCTTAATAATCTAATAAAGAAATATCTGATTTGGATCACCAAGAAAGAGAACCTGGAAAGTGTAGCCGATATCCGCAAGAAAGAGCACGAACTTACCCTTATATGTAATGAGCTGCACCAAAAAGTGTCTTCCCATCTGCAAATGGCCTCCAATATAGTAAAAGGAGGCAATGACACTGTCAAAAAAGATTTTTTCACTACCCATGGTGAGCTTGAAAATGAAATTGCAGTGTTTGTAAAAACATTTAGGGAAAGTCGG
The DNA here is from genome assembly GCA_963781045.1 of uncultured Flavobacteriaceae bacterium. Classification (GTDB taxonomy): domain Bacteria; phylum Bacteroidota; class Bacteroidia; order Flavobacteriales; family Flavobacteriaceae; genus Muriicola. The sequence goes on from CAWAEX010000025.1 coordinate 57,930, forward strand.
AAAGAGGTCTTCAAAGTAACAGAATACGTTATGGATAGTGAAGAATTAAGGAATATTCTGGATTCTTAAATTTCATAAGTATCACTTTGGCTTAAGTAAACTAAGCAGGGCGATGAAACATCTTATTCCAATCCTAATAATAATTCATGGTGCCATTCACCTCCTGGGTTTTTTGAAAGCGTATGGTATTATGAAAACCTCACCAATGACCCAAACCATTGGTGTAACAGCGGGTATCTTTTGGCTTATTTCTTTCCTACTATTCTTGCTTTCAGTAGTTCTATTTTATAATAGGCAATCGTTCTGGCCTTTTGTACTAATAGCGGCAATATTTATCTCACAAATGCTCATAATACTCAGTTGGGCAGATGCCAGGTATGGAACAATCCTGAACATTATTATTCTTTTTGTAGCTATTTGTGAAATAGGAAATTTTTATTTTGACAAAATGGTGGAAAAGGAAGTTGCTATCATCTTCCAGCAACCATTTACACCATCCTTACCAGATAAATCTATTGCTTCATTAGAGAAATTTCCCCCTATCGTACAAAAATGGCTTCTCAATTCCGGCATTATGAAAGGGGCTCCTATTAAAAAAGTTTTCTTAAAACAAAAAGGATCACTTAAAACTTCTCCATCCGGAAAGTGGATGCCATTTACGGCAGAACAATGGTTTAATATCTCACCGCCTTCCTTTATATGGAAGTCGGATGTTTCCATGTGGGGACCGCTATATTTTTTTGGAAGAGACAAGTTATGTAAAGGAAAAGGGAGTATGCTGATAAAATTAAATGGGATATTACCGGTGGTCAATATTACGAACGATCTTAAAACAGATGAAGCCACAATGCAGCGCTATATGGCTGAAATCTGCTGGTTTCCTTCAGCAGCGATGGAATCTTACTTACACTGGGAATCTCTGGACGAACTTACCGCCAAAGCTAGTATGACCATTAACGATAAAACGGTTATTGGTCAGTTTACCTTCTCTCCGGAAGGAGACCTTGTATCTTTCGAGACAAAAAGATATATGGGCCAGGGAAAGAATGCAAGCCTGGAAATTTGGCAGATAAACAATTCATCATTTAAAGTTTTTAACGGGATAAGAATACCAAATAGATCAGAAGTATTCTGGAAACTTGCGGAAGGAGACTTTCAGTGGCTTCAGCTAGAAATCAGCGAGATCTACTATAATGATGATTTTGTTTACGGTACTAAATAAATAAATCTTATTGTATTGGTGGAAAGGATTAAGGTTTCTATCTTTACGGCCCTAAAAATATACTATTAGGCCCACGTGGTGAAATTGGCAGACACGCTACCTTGAGGGGGTAGTGTTCGCAAGGACGTGCTGGTTCGAGTCCAGTCGTGGGCACCAAAAACCGCTTTTCTTTGATCATTTCGAAGATTGGCGGTTTTTTATTTATACGATGCCATCAATTCCCTATTTTAGTTATTTCAAGCATCACCTAGATCCTGAGTTGAATTATGGGAAAAAGTATTTTAATTATTGGCGGTGGTATCGTAGGGCTAAGTTGCGCCTATTTTTTACAAAAAGAAGGAAACCAGGTGACCGTTATTGACAAATCTTCCATGGAAGGTGGGGCATCATATGTCAATGCCGGATATCTAACACCCAGCCACATTATACCACTAGCCTCTCCCGGTATGATGGCAAAAGGTCTAAAATGGATGTTCAACAGCAGTAGTCCTTTTTATATGAAGCCCAGGTTAGATCCCGACTTCATTAGATGGGCCTGGGCCTTTAACCAATCCTCTACCAAAGCTAATGTGGAGAAAGCGATACCTCTTATCAAAGACATCAATCTTTTAAGTAAGGAGCTTTATAGTGATATGCACGATTCAGGTGAATTGGGAGATTTTCAGCTTGTAAAAAAAGGGCTCCTAATGCTATACAAAACGCAAAAGGAGGGAAACCATGAAAAAGAAGTAGCCAGACGGGCAGCGGATGAAGGCCTGGAGGTAACAGAACTTACCCGTGCAGCATTAGATACACTCCAACCAAATTTAAACAAGGATATTCTAGGAGCCGTCCATTATCAATGTGATGCCCATACTTCACCCAATGAGATCATGGCACAACTTAAGGCATATCTAATAAAAGCTGGGGTTGTTATTCTGACCAATGAGGAGGTGCAACGATTTGAATTTAATAAAACTACGATCGCCAGGGTAATCACAAGCAATACTATATATTCCCCGGACGAGATAGTACTTGCCAGTGGTTCCTGGACCTCGGGTCTGGCTAAAGCTCTTGGGATGCGCCTGCTTATAGAGCCGGGTAAAGGGTATCGGATAAATGTTAAAAGACCGATAGGGATCACTCTTCCTGCCATCCTAATGGAAGCTAAGGTTGCGGTGACACCCATGCGCGATTTCACGCGATTTGCTGGCACCATGGAGCTTTCGGGAATCAATCATATCATTCGGAAGGAAAGGGTAAGAGCAATTGCCAAGGCAGCTGAAAATTTTTACGATAACATACATATAACCGAGGAAGAAATTGAAGAGGCCAAGTGTGGGCTGCGACCTGTTTCCCCGGATGGTCTGCCTTATATTGGTCGCGTTTCAAAAATAAAAAATCTCACTATTGCCACCGGCCATGCCATGATGGGCTGGAGCCTTGGACCTGCCACCGGCAAACTAGTGTCTGAAATAATTTCAGAAAAACCTTTATCAATGCCGATCGAGGGATTTCATCCCGAAAGACGGTTTTAGGTAAAAGTAGTTTTGTGCGGATATTTTCGTACCACACACTATCCTTCAAACTAGATGGTGTTTATCTTTTATTATACTCAAATGAATACTTAAGCTTTGTCTTATCCATATATTTTTTGCCTAGATATGACAAAACAGCTAAAATTTTAACGTTCCTATTAGAAGGTTACATTTCAAAAATTGTAACTTTGTTTAATCTTTATGAATATATAATGAACAATGTAAAGAAGTTTTTTAGTATTCGAGATCTTGAGAACCTATCTGGTATTAAGGCACATACCATACGTATATGGGAAAAAAGATACGATCTCCTGGCACCTGAGCGTACTTCAACGAATATACGAACGTACAGTTTAGCGAGTTTACAAAAACTGTTGAACATAACTCTACTGTATAATAGTGGATATAAGATCTCCAAGATCGCCAAAATACCTGAAGGGGAATTACCCGTGGTAGTTAGGGAGTTAGTGGCCCAGAGTAGCACTAAGAACCATGCGATCAATGCTTTTAAACTTGCAATGATCAATTTTGACCTTTCCCTATTTCAGAAAACATATACCAGTTTATTGACAGATAGGTCTTTTAGGGAAATTTTCTGGGAAGTATTTATTCCGCTATTGACAGAATTGGGTTTATTATGGCAAACAGATACCATAAGTCCTTCACACGAGCACTTTATTACCAATCTTATCAAACAAAAGATCTACACCAGCACTGAAAAGATACAGACGGTTGAGCCAACAAGACAAGATAAGGTTTTTGTTCTTTTTCTTCCAGAGAATGAGATCCATGAAATAGGTTTATTGTTCATAAATTATGAGTTGCTCTTGCGAGGTTATAAGACCATATATCTGGGACAAAGTATGCCTTTAGAAAACCTTACAGACCTGGAAAAATATTATCAAAATCTACATTTCTTGTCCTACTTCACGGTGATCCCTACCAAAGATGGTTTGGATCAATATATTCAGGATTTTAAAACGATACTAAATCCATCCGGAAATTCTAAACTTTGGATATTAGGCAGGCAAACAGAATTTCTAAAAAATAAGAGCCTGCCGGAACATATCAGGTCCTTCGAGTCGGTAGAACATCTTTCCGCAGCTCTATAAATGATTAAATTAAAAAGGCATTTCCTCCTATCATGAGTAAAAAAGTAGTGATCATCGGATCTGGGTTTTCCTCTCTTTCGGCCGCTTGTTACCTGGCCAAAGCAGGTTTTGATGTAGCTGTGTACGAAAAAAACAAAACAGTGGGTGGAAGAGCCGGACAATTGGTTAAACAAGGCTTTACTTTTGATATTGGCCCTAGTTGGTATTGGATGCCCGATATTTTTGAACGTTTTTTTAATGATTTTGGCAAAAGTACCGCCAATTACTACGAGTTGGATAAACTGAGTCCGGCCTATAAGATCTTCTTTTCAGACGATGTGATCACAATTGGGGACAGTATGGATAAGATCTGTAAGGAATTTGATCGTATTGAAGCCGGGAGTTCTGTCTATTTGAGAAAATTCATTGCAAAGGCACAAGATAACTACGACATCGCGATCAATAAAATTGTATACAGACCAGGATTGTCTCCTTTTGAACTGGTAACGAAAGATACAGCACTAAGAGTAGATCAGTTCTTTAAAACTATTAGTGGACAGGTTCGCAAAAAATTCAAAAATCCTAAACTGATAGCCACTCTGGAGTTTCCGGTATTGTTTCTTGGTGCAAAGCCCAGTAAAACCCCGTCATTCTACAGTTTTATGAACTTTGCAGATTTTGGCCTGGGGACCTGGCACCCTAAAGGAGGTATGTACAAGATAATTGAAGGAATGAAAAGTCTGGCCGAAGAACTAGGCGTACGTATTCACACAGGACATGCGGTTGAAAAGATCCTTGTTGAAAAGGGCCACGCTACAGGAGTTAAGGTAAATAATACCTCGATCACGGCAGATTTTATCCTGTCCGGGGCAGACTATCATCATTCAGAAACCTTGTTAGATCCTGAATATCGTCAATATTCAGAAGCCTATTGGGACGCCAAGACATTTGCTCCGTCTTCCCTCCTATTCTATGTGGGGTTCAATAAGAAATTACAAAATATAGAGCATCACAACCTTTTCTTTGACACCGATTTTGAAAGGCACGCTGAAGAGATCTATGATAGGCCCAAATGGCCTACAGAGCCTTTATTCTATGTGAATTTTCCTTCGGTCACTGATAAGAGCATGGCACCCGAAGGGTATGAAACCGGCTTCTTTCTGGTACCCATTGCCCCAGATCTGGAAGATACTCCTGCACTGCGCCAACAATACTTTGATATCATCATAAAGCGCCTCGAAGAGCGCACCAAACAAAAAGTAGAAAATAATATTATATTTAAAGAGTCATTCTGCGTCAACGATTTTAAAGAACAGTACAACTCCTATAAAGGCAATGCGTATGGAATGGCCAATACCTTATTACAAACTGCTTTTCTAAGACCAGGTCTTAAAAGTAAAAAAGTAAAGGGTCTATATTTTACAGGACAATTAACAGTTCCGGGGCCGGGAGTACCGCCATCACTGATTTCGGGAAAATTAGTATCCCAACTTATTGAACATAAAAAGTAACCATTAACCTATGAAATCTATTTTCGACAACGTTTCATATGAATGCAGTAAGATCGTAACACAATCTTACAGTACTTCATTTGCGCTGGCTACAAAAATGCTTGCCCCTTCAATTAGAAAGGATATTTATAACATCTATGGTTTTGTGCGTTTTGCGGATGAAATTGTAGATAGTTTTCAGGAATACAATAAAAAAGAACTCTTTAATACCTTCGAAAGAGAACTTCATAATAGCATAGAGAACAAAATTAGTCTAAATCCTATTCTTAATTCCTTTCAGCATACCTATCATCAATATGCTATTCCGCGTCATCTTGTAGACGCTTTTATGAAGAGTATGCGTATGGATCTAGACAAACAGGTCTACGCTACCCAAGCCGAATTCGAGGAGTATATCTATGGTTCAGCCGATGTGGTGGGACTAATGTGCTTACGTGTATTTGTGAATGGAAATGATGAGCAATACGAAAACCTAAAACAATCGGCCATGGCCCTGGGATCTGCCTTTCAGAAAGTGAATTTCTTACGGGATCTGAAAGCAGATTATGAATGTTTGAACAGATCGTATTTCCCGAACACTAATTTACTGCAGCTAGATGAAGCCTCCAAAAACAGAATAGTTGAAGAAATAAAAGATGATTTTCATAGAGGGTATGAAGGAATAGTGAGATTGCCGAATGAAGCTAAACTTGGGGTGTATACAGCATATAAATACTATTATCAACTCTTGAAAAAACTTGAAAAAACGCCCTCTTTGGAAATTAAAAATGCGAGAATACGGGTACCTAACTATCAAAAATTTGGACTGCTTGCTAGCTCGTATGTAAACTATAAATTAAATTTGGTATAAATAGAATACGATGAAAATTGCACTCTGGATCCTTATTTTTTTAATCACCTTCAGTATCATGGAATTTATGGCGTGGTTTACCCATAAATATATCATGCATGGTTTTTTATGGAGTTTACACAAGGATCATCATAAAAAAGATCACGATTCCTGGTTTGAGAGGAATGATGCCTTTTTTATTTTTTATGCAGTGGTCAGTATGAGCTTTATAATGCTGGAAACACCAGTGATTTCTGGATTGGCTATCCTATAGGTTTCGGTATTATGGCCTATGGTGCTGCGTATTTTATGGTACACGATATATTTATTCATCAGCGATTCAAAATATTCCGGAATGCGAACAATTGGTATGCGCGGGGTGTAAGACGAGCTCATAAAATTCATCACAAGCACCTGGGCAAAGAAGAAGGAGAATGTTTTGGAATGCTTTTCGTTCCTTTTAAATATTTCAAGAAATAACATTTATGCCAAAAGCCCTTGTGATTGGCTCTGGTATTGGCGGTTTGGCCACAGCCCTAAGACTCCATAAAAAGGGTTATGAAGTACACGTTATTGAAAAAAACAACTACGCTGGCGGCAAATTACACGCCATTGTTCAAGACGGATTTCGGTTCGATTTAGGACCATCTCTCTTCACTATGCCCCATTTTGTAGAAGAGCTCTTTTCTCTTTATGACCTGGATTCCAGTCACTATTTTCCCTACTCAAAAAAATCTACAGTCTGTAATTACTTCTGGCAAGACGGAAGCCGGTTCTCTGTAAAATCGGATAAGGAAACTTTTATAGAAGATGCTGCGAAATTTTTTAATGAAGACCAAAGATCTATTAGGGCATATCTAAAAAGGAATCAAAAAAAATACGAGCTTACCGCAGGCCTTTTTCTTGAAAAATCACTCCACAAACTGCGCACCTATCTTTCTCTAAGTACCTTAAAAGCTATTGTTCACATTGGAGACCTAGACCTCTTTGATTCATTGAATACGGTGAATATTAAAACATTCAAGAACTCTAAACTGGTTCAATTGTTCAACCGGTATGCAACTTATAATGGCTCATCTCCTTATCAAACGCCAGGCGTTCTGGCTCTTATTCCTCATTTGGAAATGCATTATGGCACCTTCATTCCAGATGGAGGTATGCACCGAATTAGCCAAAGTCTCTATGAATTGGCAAAAGAACAGGGAGTTCAATTTCACTTTGAGGAAGAAGTAAAGCAGATCACTATTGAAGATCATACCGCAACCGGGGTAATTACAAATAAAGATGACTACCAGGCCGAGGTAGTTGTCTCCAATATGGATATATATCCAACTTATAAAAAACTATTGCCTGAGACAAAACATCCTGAAAATACTTTGAAACAAGAACGTTCGAGTTCGGCACTAATATTTTACTGGGGTATTCGAGAAACATTTCCTACGCTAGATCTGCATAACATCTTTTTTAGTGATGATTACCATAAAGAGTTTAAAACTATTTTTGAGGAAAAACAGATTACCGACGATCCCACAATTTATATAAATATCACTTCTAAGGACATTCCTGCAGATGCTCCGAAGGGGCAAGAAAACTGGTTTGTGATGATCAATGCCCCCGGAAATTATGGACAGGATTGGGAATCTCTCAAAGTAAAAGCCAGGGCTGTAATTCTCAAAAAGTTAAGTACTATCTTAAAACAACCTCTTGAGCCGCTAATAGCAACGGAATATGTCTTAGATCCCGTTGGGATTGAGGCAAATACCAGCTCTTATCGCGGGGCATTGTACGGTGCTTCAAGTAACTCAAGGTTTGCGGCCTTTTTAAGACATCCTAATTTTACCCGGCAGATCAACAATCTCTATTTTTGCGGTGGATCTGTACACCCAGGCGGGGGAATTCCTTTATGTCTGCTTTCGGCGAGGATCGTAGCAGATATGATTCCAGATATTAAGAATTCAAAAAGGAATGATGAAGATTAAAAACGGTATTTGGACAATTTGGGTTCTATGGATATTTAACGTGGCTGCACTTGTGGGTATAAGTATAGGATTTGAGGAGTGGTTCGTCACAAAAACCCCCTTAAATCTTGTGATTTCCTCCTTATTGCTCTTCCTGGCGTTTCCTGTGAATACCGCAAGAAAAGGAGCAATATTCGCCTTACTTTGGTTTGGAGGTATGTTCGCTGAATGGATCGGCATTCATTATGGCATCCTCTTTGGAACATACAGCTATGGAGCTAACCTTGGAGTCAAAATAGATGGTGTTCCCATATTGATCGGGATAAATTGGGCCTTGCTTACTTTTATCACGGCAAGCATCGCACAATATTTAAGTAAAAATAACTTACTTCAGATCCTCCTGGGTGCCTCCCTTATGCTGATCCTGGACTATTTTATGGAACAAAGTGCACCGCGATTCGATTTTTGGGAGTTCAAGGATGGAGTAGCACCACTAAAGAACTATATCACTTGGTTGCTCGTAGCTGTCTTATTCCACATTTTGGTAAAATGGATGAAAATAACAGGAGACCTGCGGTTCTCAATTTACCTATATACCGCTCAACTCCTGTTCTTCGTGTATTTCTTTTTTTGGTTTTAGAGCTATTCTATAATAACAAAAGAAGAGGATCCATACCTTTCCATGACCCTATTGATCGGTAAGGTTGAAACCTTGAAAATAATTCTTCTTTATACCAATTGAGTCGGCGTGTTTCACCAATTACTTTGACATGGGCCTTACTTCGGTATGCGAATTCATCCAAAGCTTGCTGGTTTTTCCACAAACTAAAGGTGGCCATTTGACTTATGGGCACTTCACCAATACCCTTCGTAAAAAGCAGTCCGGCATTATCATGCAATGGTTTTTGAGAAGCAGGAACACTTTTCCAGAATTTCCTTAAAAATTTGGTTTTTATAGTAGCCCGTGTAATTGCAGCAACATAAGGAATGGTCTCAGAAAGTTTATCGTGTGTAATAAATGGTTGTTGACCTGCCCATTTTCCCCTGGAGATCTTGTTCTTTAAAAAGATTGTCCATTGTTCCGAACTCCGCTGCTTGTATTTATCCAGGAGTGCAGATCCTTTAAAGAACTTATCTGCCGCGCTCTCATTATCCCAAACTTGCAATAATGCATATACAGACCAATCCGGTCTTGGATTAAATTCTGCTTTTCCACTTCCTAAAAGCTTATAAAAAAGTAAGCCTTCAACATTATGTAGCTGTTTGTGGGCAAATTGCATCATTCCAAAGGCCCATATCTTGTTTTTAAGAGAGGAATACCGAAAAAAGGTTAGTGTAGTGATCTGGGTTGCCACGTTTACTCTTTGAGGAGTTTTTCTAGAAGATCGAAAACTGTATTGTTATCCCAATCTTTTATGGCATGTTCTTCTGCCACCACAAATCCCTTTTTATCCACAATATAAGAGCCGGGTGGTTGTAATACGGGTAGTGCAGATTTATCCCCAATAATAAGGTAAGTCACAGGAAAATCGTACTCATTTTCCTCCATATATTCTATCACCGGCGCTTGTTCCTCATTGGTGATGATATAAAAATCTACCTTTCCTTTATAGGTATCGTAGAGATTTTGAATACTATTTAGCTGCGCATCCGAAGGCAAACTCCAGGAAGCCCAAAAATTAATAAAGACCACCCGCCCTTTTGAGGGACTGAAGTTGATAATATTCCAATCTGCATCTTTTAGTCGCCAGTCATAGTCCGTTATATTTTTCCTTTTTCCTATCGGAATTTCAGAAGGTGTGCCCGAAAAAATGCGGTTTAATAAGATCTTACTGTGGTACCCCAGAGGGGTGACAAAAAAAGAAAGAATAAAAGCTATAAGAAGAAGATTAAGAACCGTCTTTTTTTTAATGGCCATCTAGTAAGGATCTTTTTTACAATTCAATATTACGTGGTTTTTTGGGTAACGTCCTTTAAAACATACACTAGGCGGCGTTTTCCTTTTTTATGACGTTCAAGGCAGACCCTTCTCTAAACCAGGCGATCTGTTGTAAATTATAAGTGTGGTTCACCTTAATGACTTCTTTAGAACCGTCTTTATGTACCAACTCGATAGTCAATTGTGTATCCGGAGCAAAATCCTGAATATCGATAAAATTAAAGGTGTCATCTTCCTGAATTTTGTCATAATCATTTTCATTTGCAAAGGTCAGACCCAACATCCCTTGTTTCTTGAGATTGGTCTCATGGATCCTGGCAAATGATTTTACAAGTACGGCGGCCACACCCAAATGCCTTGGTTGCATGGCTGCGTGTTCACGAGATGATCCCTCTCCATAATTATGGTCACCCACTACGATAGTTTTGATACCCTTGGCCTTATAAGCCCTTTGTGTATCTGGCACCCCACCGTATTCTCCGGTTAATTGATTCTTAACGAAATTGGTTTTCTTGTTAAAAGCATTCACAGCTCCTATTAGGGTGTTATTGGCAATGTTGTCCAAATGTCCGCGGTAGCGTAACCATGGTCCGGCCATTGAGATATGGTCTGTTGTGCATTTTCCAAAAGCCTTGATCAATAATTTCATTCCCTGCAGGCTTTCATTGGTAATTGGCAAGAAAGGTTCCAATAACTGCAGCCTTTCCGAATCTGTTGCTACCTTAACTACTACCTTGCTTCCATCACTATTTGGTGATACATATCCTGCATCTTCCACCGCAAATCCTTCAGGAGGAAGTTCATAGCCCCTAGGTTCATCTAGTTTTACTTCTTGTCCGTCTTCATTGATGAGGGTATCCGTGATAGGATTAAAATCTAATCTCCCTGCTATGGCTATGGCCGTAACTAATTCCGGTGATCCCACAAAAGCCAGGGTATTGGGGTTTCCATCTGCCCTTTTTGCAAAATTTCTGTTGAAAGAATGAACAATAGTATTCCTTGGACCATTGGCCGCCTTATCCCCATAACGGTCCCACATTCCTATACATGGTCCGCAGGCATTGGCAAAAACTGTTGCCCCAATTTTATTGAATGTATCAATTAAACCATCCCTTTCAATGGTGTAACGCACCAATTCCGAACCAGGCGTGATCGTAAACTTAGACTTTGTCTTTAAATTCTTATCTGTTACCTGCTTGGCAAGAGAGGCTGCCCGGGAAATATCTTCATAGGAGGAGTTGGTACATGAGCCAATAAGGCCCACTTCTACATTCAAAGGCCAGTCGTTAGCCTTAGCCGCCTCAGCCATCTTAGAGATAGGTGTAGATAAATCTGGCGTGAAAGGTCCGTTTAAATGAGGTTCCAATTCTGTCAAATTGATCTCAATCACCTGGTCAAAATACTTTTCAGGCTCTTGATAGACCTCAGGGTCTGCGGTTAAATATGCTGCCACTTTATTAGCTGCATCGGCTACATCTGCCCGGTCTGTACCCCTTAAATAGCGATCCATAGATTCGTCATATCCAAAAGTTGAAGTGGTAGCTCCAACCTCAGCACCCATATTGCAAATGGTTCCTTTTCCGGTACAAGACATAGAGGTTGCTCCTTCTCCAAAGTATTCTATAATGGCCCCTGTTCCTCCTTTAACTGTGAGTATATCTGCCACCTTTAGGATCACATCCTTAGGAGCTGTCCATCCAGACAATTTTCCTGTAAGTTTTATACCAATGAGCTTTGGGAATTTCAATTCCCATGCCATCCCGGCCATCACATCTACCGCATCTGCTCCGCCAACACCAATAGCCACCATTCCTAAACCACCGGCATTTACCGTATGAGAATCGGTTCCTATCATCATCCCCCCGGGAAACGCATAATTCTCTAAAACAACCTGGTGAATAATACCGGCTCCCGGCTTCCAAAAGCCTATACCATATTTATTAGATACAGATTCCAGAAAATCAAAAACCTCATTACTGGTTTGATTGGCCCTTTTAAGATCTGCTACTGCACCAACTTTCGCCTGAATCAAATGATCGCAATGCACAGTTGTTGGCACGGCCACTTTGGGCTTACCGGCATGCATAAATTGCAATAAGGCCATTTGAGCCGTAGCATCCTGACAAGCTACCCGGTCCGGAGCAAAATCCACATAATTCTTGCCACGCTTAAAAACAGTGGAGGGAATCCCTTCCCATAAATGCGAATAGAGTATTTTTTCCGAGAGGGTAAGCGGCTTTCCAACCAAATCACGGGCTTTGTCAACCCGTTCTGTCATCTTGGAATAGACGCTTTTTATCATGTCAATATCGAATGCCATCGTATGCTTGTTTATTATTTGTTAATCTCCCAAAGATAGAAAATTTAAAAGGGTTAATTAAAATTTTTTGAGGGGCATCAAAAGTATTATTAGCACCGTAAAAGACGAGATACTTAATTATCAAAAAAAGATAATTAGCTGTTTGAAATAGGAATATTGAAAACTGAAATGTTATTTAATTGAATAAAATGATCAAATTTCAGAGACGCCTTAATAGCTCCCAGATCCCTTACATGAGATGATTGATAATATCTTCCTCAGTAATTCCTTCAGCCTCAGCCTTGTAGTTTTTAATGATTCGATGACGAAGGATACCCATGGCAACAGCTTGTACATCCTCTATATCCGGAGAAAATTTCCCCCCAACAGCGGCATGCGCCTTTGCACCCATAACCAGATTTTGAGATGCTCTGGGGCCAGCTCCCCAATCCAGATACTGATTGATATAGGAAGACGAGGTTGGGGTGCCCGGGCGAGTGCTGTTTACCAACTTAACGGCATATTCTACCACATTATTGGGTACTGGGATCCTTCGGACCAAATGTTGTACCGCAAGTATTTCCTCTGCGTTGAAAAGTGCATTTATAGTTGCCTCCTCATCATCTGTAGTTTCCTTTACAATTCGAACTTCTTCTTCCAGGGAAGGGTATTTTAACTCTATCGCGAACATAAAACGATCTAATTGAGCCTCTGGGAGTGGATAGGTGCCTTCTTGCTCAATAGGGTTTTGGGTGGCCAACACAAAGTAAGGTGCAGCCAACTGGTGCCTCTCTCCGGCAATGGTCACTGCTTTTTCCTGCATTGCCTCCAATAAAGCAGCCTGTGTTTTTGGAGGGGTACGGTTGATCTCATCTGCCAGGATAATATTCGCAAAAATAGGTCCCTTGATGAATTTAAATGTACGGTTCTGATCTAAGACCTCGCTACCCAGAATATCACTGGGCATCAAATCTGGGGTGAATTGAATTCTCTTAAAATCGAGACCCAACGTCTGTGCAATGGTATTAACCATTAAGGTTTTCGCTAAGCCCGGAACTCCAATCAGCAAAGAATGACCCCCTGTATAAATAGATAAAAGGATCTGGTTTACGACCTCATGCTGGCCAATAATGACCTTTGCTATTTCCTTCTTTAATGCAAGGTGTTTTTGCCCTAAGGCTTCAATGGCCTTTACGTCTGACATATTTTATTCCTTGACCCAATTATTTGCGAAGTCGCATGACTTATTAGCCGCATTTACACTAACATAAGTATCCTTTATATGCTCATCCATCCATTCCTTAATTGCATTGTACTGCTTTTCTCTGAGTGCTAATTCCTGTATCTTAAGATAATCTTTGGCAAAATCGGCTTCGTGTTCATCATACCTGTTGGTAACCTTTAGGATCTTGTATTTAGGAGGGCCTCCTCTGGGATCAACCTCTAACAAAGGATATGAAATCTCTTCATCTTTTAAGTTCCTAACCTGATTGTAAAGGGTAGGATCCATTTTGGTCAATTCAAAACGTGAATCGAAATTAATAGGATTTCTCAACAAGCCTCCATCAAATTTGGTTTCTTTTTCATCCGAAAAATTCAGAGCTGCCTCAGCAAAAGTATATTTGCCTTCAATGACCTGTTTCCGAATAGTATCCAACTCTACCTTTGCAGCATCAACAGCCGCTTGTGGTATTTCGGGTTGAATGAGAATATGTCTGAGATCTAATTCCTGACCTCTTACTTTTTCAATATAAATAATATGGTAGCCAAAAGTAGATTCAAAGGGTTCTGAGATCTCTCCTTCCTGCAAACTGAAGGCTACATCCTTAAATTCTTTTACAAATGGAGTCTGCCGTGTCATGCTGTAAAATCCTCCTTTAGATTTAGAGCCTGGGTCTTGCGAATACAAGATGGCCTTGACACTAAAACTGGCGTCATTGTCTTCTATATCGGCTTTGATCTCCGCTAATTTATTTATCACTTTTTGCTTTTCCTCCTCAGGGATCTCAGGGGCCTTTACTATTTGTGAGATCTCTAATTCAGCACCAAAGACAGGTTTTTCATCTGCCGGAATGTTCTTAAAAAATTGACGCACTTCCTCAGGAGTAACCTGAATCTCACTAACTATTTTCTGCTGCATTTTCTCAGACAGCATACGAAGTTTATTAATGGTATAGAGTTCTTCCCTGAAATCCTCTACGGTTTCTTTTTTATAGAATTCCAAGACCTTGTCCATAGAGCCCACTTGCTGCACCAATTGTTGAATTTGGCGATCACTTGTAGCATTCACCTCATCATCGGAAACCAGAATACTATCTTGTACCGCCTGATGCGCATATAATCTGTCTTCCATTAGTTTTCCAAGCAAGCTGCAATGAGTAATGTCCTCAACAGAGGCACCCTGACTTCGGAGATCGATCAAGGTCTTCTCAATGTCAGAATCAAGGATAACATAATCACCAACCACAGCAGAGATACCGTCTAACTTTATTTTCTTAAAGTTGTTTACAGTATCTGTCTTAGGCGTCATTTCTGCCTGCATAGATTCTTCAGGTAAGTCGGGAGTATTTTCCTCCTGAGCCTTCACACCTATTGCCATCACTGTAAAAAGTAATAGGCCTAATAAATTTTTATTTCTCTTTCTCATAGATCTCAAATTCATTTCGTTTCACGGCCTCATCCAGAATCTCCGTTTCCAGACGCCGCATAAACTCCAGTTTTCTCCTGTTTAGTAGTACCTGCCTGATAGTGGGTTTAATATAAGTTAAAGGTGCTATTTCATTAATATTCCGCACCTCCGCAATCTTCCCCAAATATACCCCTACAGAGTCCTCCAATTCAAAAAATTGTGATTTTTTTAAGTATCGTTCCTCATTTTCGAATGTTAAAGGAGGGATTTCTTGTATGATTCTCGAAACAGTGATCCATAGAGAATCATTAAAATTGAGTTTGGTGAATTGCACGCCAATAGAATCTAGAAAGACCATATCTTCTTCTTCAAAGCGCTTTAACTTTTCAATGACCTCATTCTTATTTAAAAATTGTTTGGGTAATTGTACGAAACGCAATTGCACCAATTTTTCCTTTAAAATAAAGTTCTCTTTTTCATCCTCATAAAATCGTTGAAGCTGTGGATCCGTTATGGTGGTATCCTCACCTCTCAGAACCAAAGCTTCCTTATAAGCTCTGGTGAAAAGATCTATTCGGTAATTTGCTACCAATCGCTCAAAGGCAGCGATCTCTTCTTCGTTCAGATTGATCTGTGCCTTTGAAAAGAGCAATTGCTTTATTGCCCAATTATTGATGTAATTGGTTACAAGGGAGGCGCTGTCTTGTTTATTTAAGGGAGCACTTAGCAAGGATTCAATATCTTCTTTATATAAATAAGCACCTCCTACCCTTGCCAGCGGCTCGGAGTCTGGTTCCTTTTTAAAGAGACCATCACAAGAAATTACCAATACTGCCAGAATTAAAGTTCCAAAAAGCACGGGAACTCTAAATAAATTCTTTAAGGGGGAAATCATTCAGCAAAATTAAGAATTCGAATTTCCTGAACAAGTAATACACTGATTGATTAACAGATTTTTAATAAGCAGTTCTCTTATTTTAGTACCTTAGAGGGTATCATTAGCGAGGAGCCATGAAATATATCACCGAAATTATCATACACTTACCCCTTTCCGAATTTGTAAAGAAATTAGACAATCCGGACAATATGAAGCACTGGCAAAAAGATCTGATCTCTTATAAGCAACTTGTAGGTAATCCGGGAGAGGAAGGGGCGCAAATGGAACTTATTTACAAAATGGGCAAACGCGAATTGATCATGATAGAAACGATCTTAAAACGAAATATGCCCCATGAGTTCCACGCCACCTATGATGCAAAAGGCGTGCATAATATACAAAAGAACTATTTTAAAGCCATCGATGAGAATACAAGCAAATGGATCTCAGAATCGGAATTCCAGTTCAATGGGATCTTTATGAAATTAATGGCATTCTTTATGCCCGGCATGTTGAAAAAGCAATCTTTAAAGTATTTAAAGGACTTCAAAGCCTTTGCGGAAGACGGTACTTCCTTATCACAATCTTAAATTGAAATATATTGAGCCGAAAAATTAAATTATTGTGGGATTTCCGTGGGCCAGACGCCGGTGAAACTGCCAAGCATCACGCACGTCATTTGGCCGACTTTGTTAAAAAAGAATCCTTAGAATTGAACATCACAGGATCTAGGGATCTAACAGAAATGCACTCTGTAGCCTATATGGTAGTGGAAGAGACTAAAATGATGCAGATACGAGATGCACTTTTACCACATAGAGGGGAAGTCTATGAGGAAGAAATTACCTGATAAATCAATGAATTCTTTTCCAAGCATAGGAGTTAATATACACAAGGGTAGGATCCCTGTATTACTTGTCCTAATAATTTGCTTCCTCTTTTTGGGGTGTGCAAGTACCACGGCCTTAATTGATCCATTGGATAGAGCTTTAGCATCTAAAGATCCCAGGATTCGCAGCGTAATGGATCATCCTGAAGCATATGAACTACAGATTCGGTTTTCCAGGATCTTCCGAGAGAAGGATGGTGTGCGCTTCGCTGATTATGATTTTCAGGTAGATCGCAACAAGTATTTTTATCCTGCAAGCACGGTGAAATTTCCCATTGCAGTGATGGCTCTGGAAAAACTCAATGCCTCTAGTGTACTTACTACCCAAACCAAATTTTATGTGGAGGGAGATACTCTTGAAACCACTTTTGGCAATGAAATAATAAAGATCTTTGCAGTAAGTGATAATGATGCTAACAATCGTTTGTTAGAATTTCTTGGGCAAGATGCCATCAACGAGGGATTTAGTTCCAAGAATATTGGTCCGGCCAGAATAGCACATAGGCTTTCGGTACCCAATGCAGATGATGTGACAACCAAACCCCTGGTGATCTATCTGAATGACAGCACCACCACTAGCCTTGAAGGAAGTACCAACACCTCTGCAGTTCCACTAAGGTTGGAAGGTATAACCAAGGGAATTGGCTTCTATGAAGGTGATTCACTAATTGATCAACCCTTTAATTTTAGTCTTAAGAACTACTATCCAATTGAAACCCAACATGGGGTGTTGAAGAGGATCATCTTTCCAAAGAGCTTTCCAGAAAAAGAACGATTTTACATTAGTCCTTCACAGCGACAATTTTTGCTGAACGCTATGAAGATACTCCCGAAGGAGGCCGGGTACAACCAGGAGGACTATTATGATAGTTACGGTAAATTTCTATTATTCGGAGGATCGAAAGAGACCATACCTTCCAATATTAAGATCTATAATAAGGTAGGGTATGCCTATGGCACCCTTACAGATTGCGCCTATATCCATGATGAAAAAAACAATGTAGAATTTATGGTAACTGCTACCATTCTGGTAAATTCTGATGGGATATTCAATGACAATGTCTATGAGTATGACGAGATTGGGATCCCCTTTCTGGACGCCCTGGGAGATGAACTTTATAAAATAGAAAAGAACAGAAAAAGATAGAACAATGGAATCGTTCGGATTTGATGCTTTTACCAAAAAGATCTATATAAATGCCCCAAGAGAAAAGATATACTGGTGCTGGGGAACAGCAGATGGCATTTGTTCCTGGTTTTTAAGCAGTGCTTTTTACAAAACTAAAAAAGGAGTACAGCGAGCTGCTAATTCTTTTATAGAGGAAGGTGACACCTATACCTGGAAATGGTATAACTGGGACGGAGAAGAAACAGGTCAGATACTAATGGCCAATGGCACCGATCAGATCGAATTTTCATTTGCAGGTCAGTGTAAGGTAACCGTTACCTTGCAAGAAGAAAAAAATAATGTACTGGTGATATTGACACAAAGCAATATTCCGACAGATGAAAAAAACAAAATGAACATTCATGTTGGTTGCAGCAATGGCTGGACCTTTTGGCTGGCAAATCTCAAGGCCTTTTTAGAACATGGTATCTTGTTGAATGAAACAACAATGGATCTAAAAAAGATCCCAATGGCGAGCTTTCAATTCGTAAATATGTGAAGTATCATTCTTCGATTTATATTCCTTTGTTTGTTAAACAAAATACCTCCATTTTAAAAATACTTCTTATTATATGAAAGGTTTTTATTCAATTTTGATTTTACTCCTATCCGGATTTTTAGTGTTATCTGGTTGTAAAAAAACAAAGGAGGATGAGACCATAGTCCGAATGGCAGTTGCTGCCAATATGCAGTATGCAATAAAAGAATTGGCAGATCAATTTGAGAAAGATACGGGTTATACCTGCGAGGTGATCTTAGGTTCTTCCGGGAAGTTATTTGCTCAGATAAAAGAAGGTGCCCCATATGATCTATTTCTTTCGGCCGATCTAACATATCCTGAAGCACTTTACGATATTGATCTAACTTACGAGCCTCCTAAGATCTATGCCTATGGAACCTTGGTACTTTGGAGCTACAGCTCAACATTAAAGCCTTCCCTGGAAGTATTGCAAACAGACAGCGTTCAGCATATTGCCCTGGCCAATCCAAAGACAGCACCTTATGGCAAGGCGGCCATAGAAGTACTTAATTTCTATGGATTATCAACATTCTTACAAGATAAATTGGTATTTGGTGAAAGTATAGGGCAGACCAACCAATTTATTACCTCGGGAGCTGCCGATATTGGATTTACTTCGCAGTCTGTTGTTGTAAGCCAGGCAATGAACAAGAAAGGTGCATGGATGCGGATCAATGAGAGAGCCTATACACCAATGCCACAAGGAGTTGTATTAATTAAACGTAAAAAGCCGAAAAAGCAAGGAGCTCAGGCCTTTTATGAGTATCTTTTTTCCGTAGAAGGAAAAGACATCCTGCAAAAATTTGGATATTCGGTACATGAATAGATTAGAGGGGCATATTGAGCATCTTGAAGTTTCGGGCGATCTTACTCTGGTTACGGTCTTATTGTCCGGGGATATAAGAATAAAGGCAATTGTGATTGATACTCCTAAAAGTGCACCCTATCTGACTAAAAAGAAAAAGGTAGCTATTCTTTTTAAAGAAACAGAAGTTGTGATCGGAGATCACAGCGATCATAAGGTGAGTTTACAAAACAGGATGTTAGGCACCCTCGAATCCTTAGAACAAGGCCAATTGCTAAGTTGTCTGACGATACGAACCGCTGCAGGAAATGTTCGTTCAACCATTAGTACCGCTGCAGTTTTAGCATTAAAATTAAAGCCTGGTATGCAAATCATGGCCATGGTAAAATTAAATGAAATAATGTTATCGCCATTATGAATTGGGAACCACTGCTTTTAACCTTTGAACTGGCATTTACCACAACCATTGCTTTGTTGGTAGTTTCCATTCCGCTGGCCTATTGGCTTTCCAAAACCACCTCCAGAATTAAACCGGTCATAGAAACCCTGGTTAGTATGCCTTTGGTATTACCTCCAACTGTTCTTGGTTTCTATTTTTTAGTGGCCTTTAGTCCTAATAATGCCTTTGGTGCATGGTTAAATTCCTGGTTGGGTCTACAATTGGTATTTTCATTTGGAGGTCTTGTGGTTGCCTCTATGATCTATAGCTTGCCTTTTATGGTGCAGCCAATACAGGCGGGATTGGCATCGCTCCCCTCCTCCTTATCAGAAGCGGCTGCCGTTATGGGGAAATCCAGAAATATCACCTTGTTCAAGGTCTTACTCCCTAATATCAAAAAGTCTCTTTTAACGGGTATTGTATTGGCCTTTGCCCATACCATTGGCGAGTTTGGTGTGGTTCTAATGATAGGAGGAAATATTCCGGGAAAAACACGGGTAGCCTCTATCGCTATCTATGATGAAGTGGAAGCACTCAACTATGAAGCGGCAAATTTCTATTCCCTTACCTTATTTGCGCTCACTTTTGGGATGTTGCTTGTGGTATACCTTATTAATGGGGGTTATTTAAAACGATTTTGGAAATGATCAACCTAAGCTTTCAAAAGCACCTAAAGACAACAGATGGATCATTCGAGCTCAGCATCGATCTCGATATCCCAAAAGGTACATTTGTTACTATATACGGGCCTTCAGGTGCAGGTAAAACCTCCATTCTAAGGATTCTGGCTGGTTTACTTGTACCAGACAAAGGGAGTATCCTGGTAAATGAAATACCCTGGTACCATTCTGAAAAAAAGATCAATCTATCACCTCAAAAACGCAATATTGGGTATGTTTTTCAGGATTATGCCTTGTTTCCAAATATGACTGTAAAGGAAAATCTGAAATTCGCACAGAGAAAAGGGCAAACAAAGGATCTGATTCCTGAGATCATGGAAGTTATGGAACTATCCAAGCTGGAAAATCGCACCCCGGATACCCTTTCCGGTGGTCAGAAACAAAGGGTTGCATTGGCCAGAGCACTTGTACAACAACCCGATATCCTTTTGCTTGATGAACCCCTGGCTGCCTTAGATGCACAAATTAGTACAAAACTGCAGGACTATATCCTGAAAGCCCATAATGGCTATGGCCTAACTACTATCCTTGTAAGTCATGATCTTGGGGAAATAATGAAACTTACAGATACCGTGGTCGTAATGGAGCAAGGGAGGATAACCAAAGTAGGTATGCCCCGGGAAATTTTTATGAACAGGCAATTAAGTGGAAAATTTCAATTTACAGGAACAGTTTTGTCCATAGAAAAACAAGATGTTATTTATGTAGTAACCGTCCTTATTTATAATACTATTATTAAGGTAGTAGCCGATGCTTCAGAAATACAGGACCTTAGTAATGGGGATAGTGTTGTGGTAGCATCCAAAGCATTTAATCCCGTGATCTATAAGGTTTCAGAAGGAGTTTAAATAAAAAATAATACAATGACCCTAAGTGATAAACCAGCACTTTTACTTATCGACATTCAAAAAGGGTTGAATGATTTGTCTTATTACGGCGGACATAGAAACAACCCCCAGGCTGAAGAGCAGGCCGCTAAACTTCTTGCCTTTTGGAGAGCACGTCAACTCCCTGTGATATATGTAAAACACAACGGAACTCCGCCATCGCCTTTGTCTAAAGGTGCTCCCGGGAACGATTTTAAGGAGATCATAATGCCCAATAAGGGAGAACCTATATTTGAAAAGGAAGTGAACAGCGCTTTTATTGGAACCGAATTGGATGCGTTCCTTAAAAAAGAAGGGATAAGGCATTTGGTATTGGTTGGACTAACAACAGCCCACTGTGTTTCGTCCACTGCCCGCATGGCCGGGAATTTTGGGTATGATACCTATATTATTTCAGATGCTACAGCAACTTTTGATACCTTAGGAAGCAATGGTCAACTGTATGATGCATCTCTTGTACATGATATTTGCCTGGCCAATCTAAAAAATGAGTTTGCCACTATTTTAGATACGGCGAGTTTGTTAGATCTGTTATAGTCCACAAAAAGAAATAGTATGATCCACAAATTAGGGAAGAAGTTCACGGATATTTTTCAAAGGAACATGCCCGATGCTTTCGTCTTTGCCCTAACCTTAACCCTTATTACCGGCATCCTGGCATTGCTTTGGGTAGATGTAACGCCCTTTAAGGTCTTAGAGTCTTGGTATGACGGCTTCTGGATGTTGCTTGAGTTTGGTATGCAAATGGTTTTGTTGGTGATCACAGGCTATTCTATTGCCTTATCTCCCTTGGTCAAAAGAGGGATCGACCTTTTAGCGAAAAAGATCAAAACTCCGAAGCAAGTATATCTTCTGGTAGTCTTTGTTGGTTCGTTGCTTTGCATGATTAGCTGGGGATGGGTAGTTATCACAGCCGTCCTGGGCAGAGAACTGGCACTTAGGATAAAAGGGATCAATTATCCTTTTCTAATTGCTTGTGTTTATTTTTCACATGTAGGATGGGTTACCGGATTATCGAGCTCCATTCCGCTATTGCTGAACACTGAAGGTAATTTTATCATAGAGGCCGGTATTCTAGACACCACCATCCCTACTATTCAAACCCTCGGATCTGGACTTAACATTGCCATTATGGTGAGTTTTGTGCTTATTGCTCCTTTGTTAATGCGTTTTCTCTTGCCAAAAACGGATGATATTCAAACCATAGAGAATATGCTGGAGCCGGAGGCTCAACAAGACTCGGTTACTATCCATGAAGAAGCTCGTTTACTAAAACTGCCCTATAAAGCCGTATCAGATCTAATGAACAATAGTGGTCTTTTACAATATGTTATTGCCGCCCTGGGGGCTATCTACCTGGGATCTCATTTTATTAGCAAAGGATTCGACCTTAATCTTAATATCATGATCTTTTTGTTCCTGATGCTGGGATTATTTCTTCATCGAACGCCTATGCGATATGTGATCGCTATGAAAAGGGCCAGTGGAAATGTTTCCGGGATTTTGTTTCAGTTTCCATTCTATGCTGGAATAATGGGCATTATGATCTATACCGGTTTAGGAGAAAAACTTGCCTACTGGATGGCTTCTGTTGCTACTTTAGATACGATTCCTTTTTTTTCCTTTGTGGCGGGTGGGGTCGTTAATTTTGCTATTCCCTCTGCAGGTGGTGAGTTTGCCGTCATTGGCCCTACGATCATAAAAGCAGTACAGGAAATTGGTGCAGGTCTTCCCCCGGAAGAAATGACCACGCTTATCTCTCGTGCAGCTATGTCCATTGCCTATGGAGAAAGCCTTACCAACCTTATGCAGCCATTTTATTTATTACTGATCATTCCGATAATGGCTGTGGGGATAAAAATACAGGCTAGGGATATCATGGGGTATCTGGTGATCCCATTTTTCGTTCTTTTTATTGTACAGGCAGCCCTGGTTACATGGTGGCCTCACGTTTTATCCGCAATAATGGTTTCCATTGCCTAAAATAAAAAAGGCACCGTTTTCACAGTGCCTTTACTTCAACAACCAACCAACTATTGTGGCATAACCACATCTTCGATGATATGAATCACCCCATTAGAGGCCATTACATCTGTCTTAGCTATTTTGCTGTAATTTCCGTTGGCATCCATTAGAAAGATTCCACCGTCTTTTTTTACTGCCGTTACGGTTCCCCCGTTCAAAGTGGTAAGGGCCGCTTTTCCATTTCCTGCTTCCAAGGCATTAACTACATCTGTAGCTGTGATTTTGCCGGCTACTACATGATAGGTTAAGATTGCAGCTAACTGCTCTTTGTTCTCTGGCATTAATAAGCTATTTAATGTATTCGCATCAATTTTTGCAAATCCTGCATTCACTGGGGCAAATACTGTAAAAGGTCCGTCACCTTGTAAAGCTCCTACCAAGTCAGCTGCTTTCAACGCAGTAACCAGGGTTGAAAAATCGTCTACAGAAACTGCGATATCTACAATGTCCTGAGAATTGTTTTGGGCATTTACCTTTGGCGTCATTACCATTAAGGCAACTGCGGAAATAATAAAGATTACTTTTTTCATGATTTGTTTTTTAGAATTAGTATTAAACTTGTAATGGTTGCACTATGCTTTATTAATTACACAGGGACAGACAGTATGGATGAGAAAAGCAGATTTTTATCATATCTTTAACACTTGCTATGAATGATACCCACCATATTGATCTCCTTAAAAATGGGGATAAGAATGCGCTCTATGCACTGTACGATAAGTACTCAGGTGCACTTTATGGGGTGGTTCTTCGCATGTGCAGGGATAAGGAATTAGCTGAAGATCTTCTGCAGGAAATATTCCTGACCATCTGGAAGAAAATTGATCAATACGACGCCTCAAAAGGAAAATTTTACACCTGGGCATATCGTATTGCCAGGAACAAAACCCTGAATGCTTTACGAAAAACAGATACCCTCATCCAAAATGAGGATATGAGTGTATATAAGAATATAAAGGAAGATGATTTACCACAGGAATATGATGAATTAAATGGGGTTCTGAAAAAATTAGAAGATCATCATCAGAAAGTAATAGAGTTGGTGTATTTCAAAGGGTACACCCATAGGGAAGCTCACAAAATGATGGGTGTTCCATTGGGAACTTTTAAGTCGTATGTAAGGCAGGCACTTGTTCAGCTAAGAACGAATTATCAGCTTCCCCTTGGATTTATCTTGATATGTTTCGAAGTAATTGGATATGGATAGGAA
>CAWAEX010000026.1:0-3030 GCA_963781045.1 uncultured Flavobacteriaceae bacterium
TGAAGATCAAAAGATATATAAGGATCAGGTTATTGTCCAGAAAGAGAAAGAATTGTTCCATTTAGTTTATTATTTTATTTTTTATATCGCTATGTGAGTAAGGTTTTTGCTATGATCTCATTACTTAGGTCTAGCTGTAGTTGACCTTCTTTTACGATAAGTTTTAAATAATTGGCCACATTATTACTGTAAAAAAAGCTCGCATCCTTTGGCATATCGGCAGCCAGATAGCTATTGCCAACGATCTTCACTCCTTTGTATATTACAGTCTTATTATCTTCCGTTACAGCACAATTTCCTCCGGTTGAAGCTGCCAGATCTATAACCAATGAACCCCGTTTCATTTTGCTTACGGTCTCTTCCGTTAGCAATATTGGTGCTTTTTTACCCATGATCTGGGCGGTTGTGATCACAATGTCTGATTTTGCCGCTCGGTGCTCCACTTCTTCTTGTTGTCGCTTTAAAAACTCCGGAGTCTGCTCCACCGCATATCCGCCTGCATCTCTTTTATCTATTGCTCCCGGAACTTCAACGAATTTAGCACCCAGACTTTCTACCTCTTCTTTAGCCGCCGCACGCACGTCAAAGGCTTCTACCATAGCTCCCAATCTTCTGGCGGTGGCAATGGCCTGTAATCCTGCCACTCCTGCGCCTAGCACTAAAACTTTACATGGTTTTATACTACCGGCCGCAGTTATCATCATGGGAAAAAAACTGGGAGATTCATTAGCAGCCAATAAAACAGCTTTATAGCCTGCAATTGACGCCATGGAAGACAATATGTCCATTGTTTGAGCGATGGTAGTTCTGGGGATGAGGTCCAGACTTACCGCCTTCAACTCTAGTTTTTTGATATGTTCAATAAGGGCCTCGTTAGTAAAAGGGGAAAACATGGCTACCAGAAGGGCCCCTTTTTTAATGTGTTTAAGATCCTCTTTCGGGATGGGATTGATAGTAACGAGAATATCAGCCTCCTTGAGGATGGCATTCCTGCTTTTTATACTGGCGTATTTCTCGTATTTAGAATCAGGGTAACTGGCCAGTTCCCCGGCTTCTTTCTCGATCCAGAAGTCTGTATTTGTTACTTTAAACTTTTTGAGGGTGCTTGGAACAAGGGCAACACGTTGCTCGTGTGGTTCTTTGAGTATTCCTATGATCATATATGGTTAGATAATATCTAAGAGACCTCAATGTAAGTATAATATTTGGAAAAAAACAAATTTGAAAAAGTGTTGGTATGTTGAAGATGTTAAAACTATTTAAAAGAAATATATGAGAATATTGTTTATGCCTTTTAAGTCATAAGACCTATTATAAATTATATTTACTATAGGTTGCAACAATTGATAATTCAAGATCTATTATAATTCTTTTAGTTGATTCAATTGTTGGTCTTAAGAAAGGAATAGGTGGCAAAGGAGATTTCCAAAATTGTGATCATTGGTGCCGGTTTTGGTGGTATTGAACTAGCCAAAGCTCTGAGGAATAAACCTATTGAGGTTTTGCTGATCGATCAGCATAACTACCACAATTTTCAACCCCTTATGTACCAGGTTGCAACTGGTGGCCTGGAACCGGGAAGTATTGCGTATCCGGTAAGAAGGATCTTCAGGCGCAATAAGAATGTTACATTTCGTATGGCAGAAGTTAAGGAAGTTATGCCAGCGGAGAATAAACTGCTAACCAGTATTGGGGAGATACGGTATGATTATTTGGTGATCGCTACGGGTAGTCAAAACAACTTTTTCAATTTCGAGCCTGTTAAGGATCAATTGCTAACCTTAAAATCTATTCCCGAGGCCCTGAATTTAAGGAGTTTTATTTTTCAAAATCTGGAGAAAGCGCTGACCAATACAGGGGATGAAACCCTGGAAGAGATCATAAATATCGCCATAGTAGGTGGGGGACCTGCCGGGATAGAGCTCGCTGGCGCATTAGCCGAGATGAAGCGCTATGTGCTACCCAAGGATTTTCCGGAGTTAGATCTTTCCAAAATGAGTATAAATCTGTATGAGGCTTCGTCCAAGTTGCTTGCGGCCATGTCAGAAGAAGCATCCGCCAAATCCCTGGAATATTTAAAGGAATTGGGGATCAATGTGTACCTTAATGCCAGGGTGCATGCATATGATGGTTCCAAAATTAGCTTAGAGGATGACTCTTCCTTCCGGACAGATACTGTTATTTGGACAGCCGGGGTAAAAGGGGCACCAATAAAGGGATTACCACAATCTGCTATTATTGGTGGAAACAGGATTGCGGTCAATGAATTCAATCTGGTGTCTGGCGAAGACAGAATTTTTGCTATTGGAGATGTGGCGGCTCATATCACTGCAGAAGAACCAAAAGGATTGCCTATGCTTGCGCCAGTAGCTCAACAACAAGGGAAATTGTTGGCTAAGAATTTAATTCAATTAACTAAAGATCTTCCTATGAAAGCTTTTGACTATTCAGACAAAGGGGTCATGGCCACTATTGGGAGGAGAAAAGCCGTAGTAGATCTCAAGGTTTGGAAATTTCAGGGAACATTCGCCTGGTTGGTTTGGATGTTTGTCCATATCATGTCGCTTGTAGGCTTTAGGAATAAGTTCGTGGCCTTCTTCGATTGGATGGTAAATTATTTTACCTATGACAGGCCTTTAGGTCTTATTATCAGACCTTACAGAAAAGAAGATAAACCCCTGGATTAAAACTCAATTTTTTTTAGCAAGTAAATTATGTTAATTAATCCTTTATCCCCAATTTATGCAGGATGTTATCCATCAAACACCACTTTGTTATGGAGGATTGCAATAGATTAACGCCAACAAATGCTGTAAACCATAGCCAATTAATATGAACATAAATAGCCAAAAGAAGGCTGATAATGATAAAGGAACCGGCAATTGCCCTTACTAATCTGTTTTTCATGTTTCTTTTTTTAAATGGATCTTTCTATAGGAACTACGATGGCTTTAATAGGATTGTTGGTCTCCAAGTTTTGGTTAAATTCTTCAATAAGATTAAAAAGAAGATCAATATTTGTCTCCTGTG
>CAWAEX010000027.1:0-154025 GCA_963781045.1 uncultured Flavobacteriaceae bacterium
GTGACCGCGGAGGGATTCGAACCCCCAACCCTCAGAGCCGAAATCTGATATTCTATCCAGTTGAACTACGCAGCCATATTATATTCGCTTTCTTAGCGAGCGCAATTTACGCAAAAAGAACTTTCTGGTGCCAATAAAATACGCTCAAAAGGGATCCTATTGCCGCATTTGGTACACTTCCCAAAGTCATCGGTCCCAATTTTAGATAAATTCCGTTTTAACCCTTTCAACTGCTCTTCTGATTTTCGTAAAGCAGCTTCCATGACCCCTTTATTATTGATGGCATCCATCCTCGAAACCCGTCCTATGGCATTATCAGGCGCTACAGGACCAGAAAGACTTTTGTACTGAGCAATACGTTTTTCTGTTCGTAGTATAGAGTTTTCTAGTAAGGTCTTGAGTTCAGAACTTTTCATTAGCCACTTACTAGCTAAGGTGCTTACGCACAATGTTCGATATGGTCTTTCCATCTGCCTGGCCAGCAAGCTCTTTGCTTACGAGGCCCATGACCTTCCCCATATCTTTCATTCCATTAGCTCCTACCTTAGTGATGGTGGCCAGCACCACTTTTTCAACAGCTTCTTCACTGAGCTGTTCTGGTAAGAATTTTTCAATAATAGCAATCTGTGATAATTCTGTTGCAGCCAGATCTTGCCTGCCCTGATCAATATAAATAGCAGCGCTGTCCTTCCGCTGCTTTACTAATCGTTGTACCATTTTCACTTCGTCCTCTTCAGATAAAGTGGCACCTCCACCTTTATCGGTTTGTGCCAATAATAAAGCTGATTTGATTGCACGCAGCGATTCTAATGCCACAGCATCCTTGGCCTTCATGGCAGATTTCATTTCTTGCATTACCTTTTCCTGTAAGCTCATAGCTTCTGATTTTAACCACACGAAGATAAAAAAATAAACCCGAAATGATGGGGATCATTCCGGGTTCTGGCTAGGTTAAAAAAACTTTCAAAAAACTAACTAATCCACATTATCATGTAAAAAAGAATTGTTAGAACGCAATTGTATCTCATCATTGCTATCCTCCCCTAATGTTGTTCTGGACACCTTTCCGTCCTTCGGATTCTCATTCAGATTAATACCCTGACGCTTGTAGGCCGGCTCTTTCTCTATTTCTTCGATATGACTAAGACTGTTTTGAAATTTGTAATTGAAATCTTTTAATTTTCTCCTTCTTTCATCAGCTCTTGCCTTTAGCAATTCTTCAATGGGTGAACTCATAGGATCTATTTCTCCCTTATCCTTGCTATTACTTGCTTGTTCATAGGCACTTACAGTTTTCTGCTCAAAGACCAGCTCTTCCTCTACGATCTTTGGATCATAATCCTCTGCTTTGGAACGGGCGCCTGTTAATTGCGTCTCAAGTTCCATATAGTCGTCTAAACTGTAACGGGTTTCACCTTCTTTGCTGTATTCCAATACAGGGATCACTTCTATATGTTCGTTAACATCCATGTCGCTGATCTCCTCATCCAAGGAAAAGGTGATGACATGTTCTTTCTCATCTTCTTCATCATTGTTCTCAACAATTGGCAGATCGAAACTAAACGCTATTTGCTCTTTTTTGTCATCTATAGCCGATACGGTTACAGGATCTACTACTTCAATATCAAAAAGTTCCTCTTTGGAATCAACGATCACAAAATCATTCTCGTTCACTTCGGTAGCCACTACCTCGTCATAGAACACGTTGAAGTTTCTTATAAAATTCGTGGTAGGGATCAGATCCATTTCTTCTTCTATTTCCAAAGTGTGTTTCACTATTGGTTCAAAGTCTTCCTCTTCTTCTTCCAGCTCATGAACTACCGCGGGAGATTCCGTTAAGTTCTGTACTGCTTTTTGGTCATCTTCCAGGGTATGTATGATCTTCTTAGACTCAGTATTGACGATCTCATCTTGCTGATCTACATTAAATCCCGTTGCAATAACGGTGACGGCAATTGCATCCCCCAGGGTCTCATCTTCGCCAACGCCCATTATGATATTGGCTCCATGACCGGCTTCAATTTGTATATGATCATTGATCTCTCCAATTTCATCGATTGTGATCTCTTTACTACCGGAAACGATCAGTAGCAATACATTCTTTGCGCCAGTGATCTTGTTATCATTCAATAATGGGGAATCAAGCGCTGTCATAATAGCCTCTGTGGCCCTCGAAGTTCCAGACGCCATGGAAGATCCCATAATAGCAGTTCCACTATTGGAAAGAACCGTCTTGGCATCTCGTAAATCTATGTTTTGTGTATAGTGATGGGTAATAACTTCTGCAATTCCCCTGGCTGCAGTAGCAAGCACTTCATCTGCTTTAGAGAATCCAGCTTTGAACCCCAAATTACCATAAACCTCCCTAAGCTTGTTGTTATTTATAATGATCAGGGAATCTACATGATCTCGTAAACGTTCTATCCCTTTTTGTGCCTGTTGGCATCTCATTTTACCTTCAAACTGAAATGGCATCGTTATAATTCCTACAGTAAGAATGTCCATTTCCTTAGCCAGTTTTGCAATGACAGGAGCTGCACCAGTACCAGTACCCCCACCCATTCCGGCCGTGATAAAGACCATTTTTGTAGTTGTGTCGAGCATGGTTTTTATATCTTCCATACTCTCTATGGCAGCCTGCTCCCCTACTTCGGGATTTGCTCCTGCACCTAATCCTTCAGTAAGGGAAACCCCTAGTTGAATTTTGTTGGGTACGGCACTATTTTGAAGTGCCTGAGAATCGGTATTGCAGATAACAAAATCTACTCCGTTGATTCCCGCCTGGAACATATAATTAATCGCATTGCTACCACCGCCTCCAACGCCGATCACTTTTATTACATTACTTTGATTCTTGGGGAGGTCAAAGGAAATACTTTCAAATTCGGTGTTCTTGCTCATGTTGTTCTTGTTACTGGTTAATGTGCTATGCTTTGTATTTATTCTGCGTTATCTAAGAAATCCTTGAGTTTTTCGGACCATCGGTCAAAAACTGATTTACGTTCTCTTTTTGTAGCGGTGGTCGTATTCATGTTTTCATGACCTTCCAGAACCATTTCCCGCTCTTTTTCTTCTTCCAGCGTCTTCAATCTGCGTTTGTCCTTATTTTCTACAGCATTCATTAAAAGTCCAACCGCAGTGGCATATAGCGGACTTGCAATTTCCGCTTCTGAGTCTCCGGCTAAATGTTCGTTGGGATAACCTATTCTGGTATCCATTCCGGTTATGTATTCTACCAGTTGCTTCAGATGTTTCAGTTGACTACCTCCTCCAGTTAACACGATTCCGGCGATAAGCATTTTCTTTTGATCATCGTGCCCGTAGTTCTTGATCTCCACATAGACCTGCTCCACGATCTCAACCACACGTGCGTGAATGATCTTGGAAAGGTTCTTTAAAGTGATCTCCTTGGGTTCCCTTCCTCTCAGGCCTGGGATGGATACAATCTCATTATCCTTATTCTCACCCGGCCAGGCTGAGCCGAATTTTATTTTTAATAATTCCGCCTGCTTTTCAATAATAGAGCACCCTTCCTTAATGTCCTCTGTAATAACATTCCCACCAAAAGGAATTACTGCGGTATGCCTGATTATTCCATCCTTAAAAATGGCAAGGTCTGTGGTACCCCCGCCTATGTCTATTAAGGCTACTCCGGCTTCTTTCTCTTCCTGACTCAGCACTGCTTCTGAGGATGCAAGTGGTTCGAGCGTTATATTATACAAGTCAAGGCCGGCACTTTTTATACATCGGCCTATATTTTTTATGGAGGATACTTGCCCTACTACCACATGAAAATTAGCTTCTAGTCTCCCTCCATACATCCCGATGGGTTGCTTTATTTCGGCCTGGCCGTCTACCTTGTACTCCTGAGGCAGCACATGAATGATCTCCTCCCCCGGTAACATCACCAGCTTGTAAACCTGATTACAAAGTTTTTCCAGATCGTCCTCATTGATCACTTCTTCAGAATTGGCCCTGGTGATATAATCACTATGCTGTAAACTGCGGATATGTTGCCCGGCTATGCCTACTACAACAGATCCTATTTTTAAGCCCGAATTGGCCTCTGCCTGTTCCACAGCCTGCTGAATAGACTTGATGGTTTGAGTGATATTATTAACAACACCCCTATGTACCCCTAAACTTTTGGAACGACCTATACCAAGTACTTCTATCTTACCGTACTCGTTCTCCTTCCCAATAATGGCCACAATTTTGGTTGTTCCAATATCTAGGCCTACTGAATAATTACCTTGTTCCATAGTTATTTATATTTTGGTGCACACTACCTGATTATCAAATTCTAAACTTACCACGGCATAATCCCGTAATGATTTATCTTTCATCGCTTTCGCATAAAATGCCTTGAAGTTCTTAAACTTGCCCTCCAGGTCCTCCACATTACCCAGATCAACAATAAAATCCTCCACCCGGAATTTCAATTGGTATCGTTCTTCCGATTGAATATGAATACCAATTATGTTCTTTCTTAAAAAGTTGTCCTTGTTTATATACTTCAATATTTCAAATACATCATCCAGACTTTTACCTGTGATCTCTCCTGTGATGATTGGCACTCTGGCGGAATGCATCTTGGATAATGGCATAGATTTACCATCCTCGTCCAGGTAAAATTTTGTACTTCCCTCTACACGTCCTATGGGCTGCCTTTGGAAAATTTTAGATGTAAGTCTACCATTAATAGTAAGATATACTTGGGCGCTTTTTACCATTTCATTGGCCTCAATGACCTTTTCTATAGTATTCAAAACTAATTTTTCTTTCTCCACATTGAGGACACTTCCATAATTTTGTATTAACAATTTATTAACCATTTCCTGAGAGAGGTATAAATTGTTGTTTCCTTCAAAGATTATCTCCATATTCTGTACGGGCTTATCAAGACTTCTTTTGTTAGAAAAAGCATATAGGCCTGTTATACAGCATATCAGAGCAATTACTTTTAAATAATTCCAATTAATTTTCATATTCCAGTGCTTTTTTAAGTGTGTTTATCTCCAGGCCTATGTCCCCTGCTCCCAGGGTTACCAGTACCTGCGGGTTTTGTGCTTTGATCTCCTCCGCTAACTCTTTTTTGGAAATCAATTTTTTCTTTGGGTTTGTAATCATATCAAGTAACCATTGCGAGGTTACCCCAGGCAGGGGTTTTTCACGAGCTGGATATATGTCCAACAGTATGATACTGTCAAATCTGGACAGACTCCGAGCAAATTCCTCTACGAAATCTCGGGTTCTTGAATACAAATGAGGTTGAAAAACGGTCAGCACCTTTTTATTTGGGTGCATCTCCTCTACAGCTTCGAATATTGCATCTATTTCTGCCGGATGGTGAGCGTAGTCATCAATAAAAATAAAATTCTCCTCCTTAATCTTGTAAGAAAATCGTCTTTGTACCCCTTTAAAAGTTTCCAGGGCCTCCGCAAGGCGATCCAGCGGGGGTCCAGCCTGGATCGCCATCGCAAAAGCTACTAGCCCATTGAGCAAATTATGCCGGCCGGGTTTGTTGAATTTAACTCCTTTTAGGGTAGTTTCAGGAGTTCCCAAATCGAAAATGTAGGTGCCATGTTCAATTTTTATATTTCGTATGCAATAATCTGAGTCATCCTCTATTCCATAGGTAATTCCTTGCAAAGGCAAGCCATTTCGTACAAACAACTTTCCATTAGGTTTTAGCCTGGATGCAAAAGCCCTGAATGATTCCTGCAGGCTTTCATTATCCCCATAAATGTCTAAATGATCTGCATCCATAGAAGTTATACAGGCAACATTTGGTGAAAGCTGAAGGAATGATCTATCAAACTCATCTGCTTCTACGACAGAGAATTCATTTCCTTCCCATAAGAAGTTACTATTAAAATCTTCTGAAATGCCTCCTAAAAAAGCAGTGACCGGTGTCCCCGTTTCTTTTAAAAGATGCGCCAATATACTAGAGGTTGTTGTCTTCCCATGGGTTCCGGCAACGGCAAAACAAAAGGTATCTTTGGTGATCATCCCCAGTACTTCAGACCTTTTTTTGATTGTAAATCCGTTGGAGGCAAAATAGTTCCACTCAGTGTGATCTGCTTGCACTGCAGGAGTATAG
This sequence comes from uncultured Flavobacteriaceae bacterium, assembly GCA_963781045.1. Lineage (GTDB taxonomy): Bacteria > Bacteroidota > Bacteroidia > Flavobacteriales > Flavobacteriaceae > Muriicola. The sequence goes on from CAWAEX010000027.1 coordinate 6,104, forward strand.
ACTACAAGTGTATCCTCTGGCGTCAGAAATGATTCTGGTATTTGTGAGACCTTATCCTCATAATGTATCTTCATTCCCAGTGCTTCCAATTCAGAGGTTAATGGAGTTTGGGTTTTGTCATACCCACCCACCTCATGTCCAAGGAACGTATAGTATCTGGCCAGAGCAGACATTCCTATGCCTCCTATGCCAATAAAATATACCTTATGGAATGAAATATTATTCATCTACCTCCGGGATTAGTTGTACGATCTCATCTACAATATGTTCAGTGGCTCTTGGTAAGGCCAATTCCTTAATATTTCCACCTAGCTGGTCCATCTTCTCTTTGGAAGCCAGGAGTTCTTCAAAGCGTTTTTTAAATTCTATTTCCAGGTTTTTTTCCTGGATCATAAGTGCCGCATCAGCTTCCACCAATGCCTGTGCATTTTTAGTCTGATGATCTTCTGCTACGTTGGGCGATGGAATAAAAAGAACCGGCTTTCCAACCAAACAAAGTTCGGATACAGATCCTGCCCCTGATCTTGAAATAATAATATCAGCAACCTTATAGGCATGTTCCATATGGTTCAGATATCCTGTCACTTTAACAAACTCGGATCCGTACTTCTTGTATCGGTCATAGTATAAGGAGCCACATTGCCAGATGAGTTGCAAGCCCAGTTTTTTGAAATTCGGTAGTTGTTCTTCAATAAGTTCATTGATCCTTCTTGCTCCCAAACTTCCCCCTAATACCAGGAGTGTCTGCTTATCCGGATTTAGATCGAAATAAGCAAGGGATGCAGTTTTTTGATCAGGTAAATGAACTAAGGAGGCACGTACCGGATTTCCGGTTTTTACAGTCTTTTCTTTTGGAAAGAATTTATCCATTCCATCATAGGCCACACAAATTCTGTTCACTTTTGAGGCCAGTATTTTGTTGGTCATTCCTGCATATGAATTCTGTTCCTGCAGTAGGCATGGAATTCCTTTTTGCGATGCAACACGAAGTACTGGTCCACTGGCAAAGCCCCCTGTACCTATCGCTACATGCGGTTTAAAAGTGCCTACTATATTTCGTGCTCGTATCAAACTACTAATCACTTTAATTGGAAACAGCAGATTCTTCCAGGTTAATCTTCGTTGTAATCCACTGATCCATAATCCTTTTATTTCATACCCTGCTTGTGGTACTTTTTCCATTTCCATCCGGTCTGCAGCACCCACAAACAGTATTTTTGCATCCGGAAACCTTCGTTTCAATTCGTTCGCAATGGCGATAGCCGGATAAATATGACCGCCTGTACCTCCGCCCGAGAGTATAAACCTATAGTTGCCCACTTAAGACTTCTAAAGGGTTATTCTCATCTATTTCCTGCTCTTCTAAGCCGGCTTTTGATCTTTTGATGCTGGCACTCAATACTATTCCGATCGCCAAACATGTCATCCAAATAGAGGTGCCTCCACTACTGATAAGAGGAAGGGTCTGACCTGTTACAGGAAACAATTCTACCGCCACGGCCATATTAATTAAGGCCTGAAAAACAATGGGCAATCCTACACCTACAACCAGTAATTTCCCAAAGACCGATTCACTGCCATTTGCCACCACTACTATCCTAAAGAGCAACAACAGATAAAAGAACATCAGTACAAATCCGCCAATCAATCCATATTCCTCAACAATGATGGCATAAATAAAATCTGAGGAGCTTTGTGGCAAAAAGTTCTTCATTACACTTTTTCCTGCTCCATTGCCTACCAGACCGCCGCTGGCAATGGCTATTTTTGCTTTTTCTATTTGATAATCGGCTTCCGTATCTGCCGGATCCCAGAAACTTTCAATTCGGCTGAGCCAGGTGTCCACTCTGTTAGGGAATAGGTCGGGTGCAGCTTTTGCGATCAACACAAAGAAGAGAAGGCTTAAAAGTCCAAATCCTACCATGGCCGATAAATATTTCAAGGGATATCCCCCCAAAAAACACAAAACAAGGACCATAAAAAATAGGATAGCCGCAGTAGAAAAATTTGCGGGTAATATCAGTAAGACAATTAAGAACACCGGAGACCACAATGGCAGTATACTTTCCTTAAAGGTGATAGTCCTGTCCTTGATCTTTGAGAGGTAACGGGCAATGTAGATCATTAAGACCACAGATGCCAGGGTAGACGTTTGAAAAGTGATCCCAACCAATGGCAAACGAATCCACCTACTCGCATTGGCCCCTTCTATGGTAGTTCCCTGAGCCATGGTATAGACCAAAAGAGCGATCACCACGGGCATGGCAATAATGGCGAGTCCTTTAAAATAATGAGCGGGGATCTTATGTATCCCATAAATTATTCCAAAACCTAAGAATAATAGTAAACCATGTTTCATAAGGTGGCCCATGGTGGTGCCATTTCCTACCACATATACCAAATTACTGCTGGCGCTATAGACCGGCAGGAACGAAAATAAGGCCAGCAGGGCTACTACCGCCCAAATAACCTTATCGCCTTGTATGTGTTGAAGGAATTTCAAAATCTATAAGTTTTTTATTGCTTCTTTAAATTGATTACCTCTATCCTCGTAGTTTTTAAAAAGATCAAAACTGGCACAAGCCGGAGAAAGCAAGACTGTATCACCGCGTTCGGCAATCTTGTAAGCAACTTTGATCGCCTCGCTCATCGCATAGGTTTCAACAAAAATATCTACAGCATTCCCAAAGGCATGTCTCAGTTTTGTATTGTCCATGCCCAAACAGATGATGGCTTTAACCTTCTCTCGTACCAAAGGCATAAGTACCTTGTAATCATTTCCTTTGTCCAGGCCTCCAACAATCCAAACCGTGGGAGTAGACATACTGTCTAGCGCATAATACGTAGCATTGACATTGGTAGCCTTGGAATCGTTGATATACTGTACATGGTGTATCTTCAATACCTTTTCTAATCTGTGAGCTGCACCCTGAAAATTCTGAATACTATCTCTGATCACTTCCTTGCGAATCCCCACTAGTTTTGCCGCAGTGATGGCTGCCATAGTGTTCTTCAGGTTGTGTTTTCCTTCTAATGCCAGTGAATCCGATCTCATTTCCATAGTTCCTTGTTCTGTCTTAATTTCAAAGTGTTTGTCTTTTATATATGTTCCTTGTACCCCTTCTTTCTCTAAAGAAAAGGGGAGTAATTTGGCTTGTATTGGGTGCTTCTGTAAATAGTGAACGATCACTTCATCGTCTGCGTCATAAATGAAATAGTCTTCCTCTGTTTGGTTCATTGCTATCCTGAACTTGGAGGCTATATACTTTTGAAAATCATATTCATACCGGTCCAAATGATCTGGTGTAATATTGGTTAGTATTCCAATATGCGGCCTGAATTTGGTAATACCATCTAGCTGAAAACTGCTGATCTCTAATACGTAATACTCATAAGAGCATTCGGCCACCATCTTTGCAAAACTGTCTCCTATGTTACCGGCCATACCAACTGCATATCCTGCTTGTTTCAGGATATGATGTATTAACATGGTGGTCGTGGTTTTCCCGTTACTTCCTGTAATTCCAATAATGGTAGCCTTTGTATATCTGGCAGCAAATTCAATCTCCGATATTATCGGGATCTCTTTGGCTATCAGATCTTGTACAATAAGGACCTTATCAGGGATTCCCGGGCTTTTCATAACCAGGTCGGCATTCAGGATCTTTTCCTCAGAATGACCTCCTTCTTCCCAATCAATTCCAAAATGTGTAAGAACGTCTTTGTATTTATCTTTAATCTCGCCTTTGTCTGACACAAAGACCTCAAAACCTTTTTGTTTCCCCAGGATGGCCGTACCTGTACCACTTTCTCCTCCTCCCAGGATCACTAGCCGCTCCATTTACCTCACTTTTAAGGTTACTATAGTAACGATCGCCAGAAGGATCCCAATGATCCAAAATCTGGTAACGATCTTACTTTCGTGATACCCCTTCTTTTGATAATGATGGTGAAGCGGCGACATTAAAAAAATGCGCCTTCCTTCCCCATATTTTCGTTTGGTGAATTTGAAATAACTAACCTGAATCATTACTGACAATGATTCTGCAAAGAAGATCCCACACAATAGCGGAATGAGCAATTCCTTGCGAACAATGATCGCGATCACTGCTATGACCCCTCCTATAGTTAAGCTGCCGGTGTCCCCCATAAATACTTGTGCGGGATAGGCATTATACCAAAGAAACCCAACCAGAGCTCCTACAAATGCAGAAATAAAGACCACCAGTTCCCCTGCTCTTGGGATGTAAAAAATATCGAGGTAATTAGAGAAAATAATATTACCGGAGACCCATGCAAAAATGCCAAGGGTAAGGACTATAATAGCCGAGGTTCCTGCTGCCAGGCCATCAATACCATCCGTAAGATTGGCACCGTTGGAAACGGCAGTAACAATAAAAATAACGATAGGAATAAAGATCAACCAGGCATAAGATTGAGCTCCTTCCCCAATCCAGGAAATAAAATCGGCATAGTCTAACTCATTGTTCTTAAAAAAAGGAATATTGGTTTTGGTAGACTTATGTTCTTTTCCTTCAACATCCTTAACCTCAAAATTTTCTGTAATAATAGACTTGTTCTTTTCCTTCATGGTAACCTCCGGATGAAAGAAGAGCGTAGCTCCTACCATAAGTCCAAGTACAACCTGACCTAAGATCTTGAAACGTCCTTTTAAGCCTTTTTTGTTCTTTTTAAAGATCTTGATATAGTCATCTATAAATCCAATTATACCCATCCAGATAGTGGTTATGATCAGAAGGATTATATAAATATTGTCAAGGCGTGCAAAAAGTAGTACTGGCACAAGGGTAGACATAATGATAATGAGTCCGCCCATAGTGGGGGTTCCCTGCTTTTGTTGCTGCCCTTCCAGACCAAGATCGCGTACGGTTTCCCCAATTTGCTTGTGACGAAGAAAAAGAATGATTCGCTTTCCAAGAGTGGTTGCGAGAATCAAAGAAAGCAGCACCGCCATTGCAGCCCGGAACGAAAGGAACTGAAACAGGGTAGCACCAGGGAACTGGTATTGCTTTTCTAAATATTCAAATAAGTAGTACAACATATAGTGTCTCTTGGTGCTCTTATTTATTCAAATCTTCTAAGACTTTTCTCACGATTTTAAAATCATCGAACTCTATCCTATTACCATTGGTTTCCTGATAGGTCTCATGACCTTTGCCGGCCAATAGGATTATATCTTGGGCATCGGCTAACTGACAGGCCGTTTTTATGGCTTGCTCTCTGTTCTCAATGGCCAATATCTTCTTAACATTTTGTGGTTCCACCCCTGCCTCCATTTCCGATATAATAGTATTAGGCGGTTCCGTCCTGGGATTATCCGACGTAAAAATGACCTTGTTACTCATGGATGAAGCGATATGCCCCATTACCGGACGCTTAGACTTGTCACGATCACCACCACACCCCACTACGGTGATGATGTTTTCATTTCCAGTCCTCAATGCACTGATTGTATCCAGCACATTTTTTAAAGCGTCCGGCGTATGGGCATAATCAACAATAGCCGTTATGCGTTGTTTTGATATAAAATATTGGAATCTGCCATCCACATTTTCCAATTCACTCAATAGTTTTAGAATTTCAATTTTTTCTAACCCCAACAGGTCTGCCGTGGCATAAATGGCCAAAATGTTATATGCATTGAATTGGCCAATAAGTTTTGTCCAGAGCTCATTATTGTCAATTTTTAACAGTTGCCCGCTGAATTGATTTTCGAGGATCTGAGCTCTGTAGTCTGCATATGTTTTTAAAGCATATGTATATTTTTTAGCCTTTGTATTCTGTAACATCACCAGCCCGTTCTTATCATCTAAATTAGAAAGTGCAAAAGCTGTTTTTGGCAAGCCATCGAACAAGCTTTTTTTGGCATCCCTGTATTCCGCAAAGGTGTTGTGATAGTCTAAATGATCATGGGTAAGGTTCGTGAAAATGGCACCTGCAAAAAGAAGTCCATTGGTTCTTCTTTGATCAATACCATGCGAACTGGCCTCCATAAAACAAAACTCAACCCCTTCTTCATTCATCAAGGACAGGTACTTGTTGATAGTAAGTGCATCCGGGGTTGTATGCATGGTAGGGAACTCCTTTTCATCTACCATGATCTTGATAGTTGAAAGCAATCCAACCTTATATCCTGCTTTTTTAAATAATTGATAGAGCAGACTGCTTACCGTGGTTTTGCCATTGGTACCGGTAATACCTACTAATTTTAAGTTCTTGGATGGATTTCCATAAAAATTAGACGCCATTATAGCCAACGCCTTTTTGGAATCTTCTACCTCAATATAACTGATCTCATTGATGAGTTCTTCGGGCATTGTTTCACAAACAATAGAATTTGCCCCCAAATCAATAGCCTTTTTTATATAGGTATGACCATCAGATTGCGTTCCCTTTACAGCCACAAACACATCGTCTAATGCTACAGAGCGCGAATCAAAACAAATGTGATTCACCAGCTTTGCCGTGGTACCGCTCACAGCCGTTAACCCTACTCCATATAATATGTCCTTTAAGGATGTCATGATAGGTCTAATACAATTTTGGATACCTTACTTAATGCAGTACCCTGTGTGATCGATTGTTTTTTTACTTTGCCATTTCCTTTTATTTCCACCTGCAAGCCAAGATTTTCAAGGATGGAAATAGCATCCATACCACTCATACCTTTTAGGTTGGGCATGGTAGTCAACACTTTGCCTGCTTCTTCAAAGTAGTCTTCATAGGCTTCATCTAATACCTGATTAAAAGGTTCCAATGAAGCTACTTCGTCTATCAAAGGATTGTTTGCATATATCTTTTGTGCTATAGATTTGAAAACCGGGCCTGAAACATCGGCGCCATAATAACCTACGCTCTTGTCTGGTTCATGAATTACCACAATACAGGAATACTTAGGGTCGTCTGCCGGGAAATACCCCGCAAAAGTTGAGATGTATCTCAGTTTGTCCGGATCTTTCCCTACGTAGTTCTTTTGGGCAGTACCAGTTTTACCGGCCATGGAAAAGTTGGGCGCATATAGCCGATGCCCGGTACCATGTTCCTTCTCCACTACATTCTTGAGTAAGTGCTGCACTTTATATGCTGTTTCTTTGGAACAAATTGCCGGATTGATCACTTCCTTTTCAAACTTCCGAATGGTTGTGTTCCATTCTTTCACCTCTTTGATCAACCGGGGTCTGAGTAGTTCGCCGTCATTGGCGATCGCGTTGTAAAAGGCTAAGGTTTGTAATGGTGTTAAGGAAACCTCGTAGCCGTGTGACATCCAGGCTAAGGAAATACCAGACCATCCTTTGTCTCCCGGATTGCGGATCACCGGTTTCCCCTCTCCTTTAATAGGAAGGTCTAATTCTTTATGAAGATCCATGCGCATCAGGCTGTTCACAAAGACTTGTGGCTTATCCTTGTAGTTATTATGGATCATTTTTGCAAAAGCGGTATTGGAGGATACCTCAAAAGCGGTACCTACAGAGATCTTCCCATAGCCTCCGTTTTTAGAATCGCGGACAGTACGGTCATACAGCCTCCATTTACCTTTTTCGGTATCAATGACACTACTGGTATCAACTACCTTGTCTTCCAGGGCAGCAACAAGTGACATTAGCTTAAAGGTAGAACCAGGTTCGTTAGATTCACCAATCGCATAATTCAACCGTTCATAATACTTGTTGTCTGCGGTCCTTCCTAAATTTGATATAGCCTTGATCTCACCCGTCCTGGTTTCCATAACGATCACACAACCGTGATCTGCTTTGTATTTTTCCAATTGCCCCAGGAGAGCATGATGGGCAATATCCTGAATATTGATATCAATGGTAGAAATGACATCGTAGCCATCTTTAGGTTCTATGATATTGTCTAAACCAATCGGCTTCCATTGCCCCTTGGCTATTTTTTGTTTTAGACGCTTCCCTTCCTTACCTCTCAAATACTGACCAAAAGCGCCTTCCAGTCCTACACGGGTAGCATAGCCGTTTTCATCAAAACGCTCATAGCCCACGCTGCGTTCTGCGATCTTTCCCAGGGGATGTTCACGTACCGTTTTCTGATCCATAATAAGGCCTCCACGATAAGGTCCCATATTAAAGAGTGGAAAATCCTTTACACTTATATACTGGGAATAGTCCAGATTTCTGGCAATTAATGCATACCTATTTTTATTCGTTTTAGCCTTGCGTAAAAGTTTTTCAAAATGAGAAGAAGGCTTGTGTAGTAATCCTCCCAACTTAACTGCAAGCGGATTTACAAACTTTTTAAAATCCTCATCCTTTACCGTTACTGCATCAAACCGTATAGTGTATTTTGAGACCGAGGTGGCAAGTAAACTACCATCATCAGAATACAGATTACCCCTGTTAGGTGGTATGGTAAACATCTTTTCCGTGCGTTTCAAGGCCAAGGCCTTGTACTTGTCTCCATGTACCATTTGTATAGAAACCAGCTTAAATAAAACGAGCCCCGCAAAGAGGAACAAGCCCCCTGAAACGAGATACAACCTGGTTAATATGTGTTTACTTAAAAAGGCCATTTACGGATTTTCAGATTTTACTTTGATTTTTTTTGGAGGTGTTTCAGAAGGGAGTAATCCTTCCTCTGCCACGGTGAGACGAATGGTAGACTCTAGTTTTAGTCTTTGCACATCAGATCGCATATCTACAAATTCGCTTCGCAATTCCTTTACCTCCTCATTTAAAGCTGCAAGGCGGTGTACCTTCCTATCAGCGCTGTGAGAACTGGCGATCATAACGGCGGCCAAAAAGGAAGCGAAGATCAAAAAGAGCCAATTTTTGGGGGAATCTCCACTTACAAGAAACTTTCCTTTTAAGATGGCAACAAATCCGTTTTTCATTTCTCTACTTACTATTTAAATGCGTTCTGCGATTCTAAGTTTTGCACTTCGTGCTCTATTATTTTGTTTTATCTCTTCTTTTGTTGGCACTATCAGGCTCCCAATTTTTTTGAAGGGAGTTTGCGGTGCACCATAAAAATCTTTTTCTACCTCTCCCTCGAACTTTCCCATTTGAATAAATCGTTTTACCAATCGGTCTTCCAGTGAATGGTAACTAATAATACTCAGCCTTCCTTCTTTATCTAACAGCACCGGTGTTTGCATCAAGAACTCCTTTATTGCCTCTAACTCCTGGTTCACTTCTATTCTGATGGCCTGGTAGATCTGTGCCAGTATTTTATGTTCCTTATGAGCCGGCAAAAAACGTTTCAAAACCACTTTAAGTTCTGTTGATGTCTTAATAGGTTTTATCTCTCGCGCCGAAATTATTTCACCTGCAATGGCTTCTGCATTTCTCAACTCACCATATTCAAAAAGCACCCTTCGCAACTGCTTGTGTCCATATTGGTTGATCACCTCATATGCCGAAAGCTCATTCCGCTTTGTCATTCTCATATCTAGTTCTGCCTCAAAACGGGTAGAAAACCCCCGTTCTGCGCTATCGAACTGATGTGAAGAAACCCCAAAATCGGCTAGGATCCCATCTACTTTCTTTACGCCATAGAACTTTAAAAACTGACCCAGATACCTGAAATTTTCATTGATCAAGGTAAATCGGTCATCCTGTATTTCATTTGCAACTGCCTCTTCATCCTGGTCAAAGGCGATCAATCTGCCTGCTTCTCCAAGTTGCTTCAAGATCTCCCTGGAATGGCCTCCACCTCCAAAGGTGATATCCACATAGACCCCATTTTTTTTTATACTGAGTCCTTCAACAGACTCTTTCAGTAAAACCGGATTATGATACTTCATCACCATCTTCACCCATTACTTCTTCAGCCAATTCTGCAAAGTTCTCAGCCGTATCATCAAGTACTTTCTCATAGTTATCTTTATCCCAGATCTCGATGATATTAATGGCCGAACTCAATACCACTTCCTTGGTTATCCCCGCAATGGCGATCAGATTCTTTGGTATCAGGAGTCGTCCGGTAGCATCAATTTCGACTGGTTTTACCCCTGCCGAAAATCTTCTTATAAAATCGTTGTTCTTTTTCTTGAAGCGGTTCTTTCGGTTCATCTTCTGCATTAGTAAATTCCATTCCTCCATGGGATACAATTCCAAACAAGGTTGGAACACAGAACGCTTTATTACGAAGCCCTTGTTAATCACAGGAGCCATTTGATTTTTAAGGGTTACAGGTATCATTACCCTGCCCTTTACATCGGCCTTACAATCATATGTTCCAATGAAACTGATCATTTCTATCTGGTTGGTCTTTCGTATATAAACTCAAATATATAGAAATTATTACCACTATTTACCACAAATTACCACTTTGTTCATAAAAAACACCTCTTTTACCCCCTTGGAATCTTATATCGGCAACTTTATGGAAATACTCCACATTCATTGATGATGACAGAATAATCCCTTTGGGATTATAAAATCGCATTCCCATAGCTCAATTAAATGGCGGCATATGAGGATAATGCCTATATTTGCCAACTGACAACAGAAGCTGTCCTGCATGGAGAAAAACATAAAGACCGACGGTAAATACAGATATATTGAAGTAGGTGAAGGAACCCCAATGATCATACTTCATGGCCTTATGGGCGGTTTAAGTAATTTTGAAGGGGTAACCAGCCATTTTCCTCAGTTAGGTTATCAAGTGTTGGTCCCGGAACTGCCTATTTACGGTATGCCAATGCTTAAGACCAACGTCAAGAATTTTGCAAAATTCCTGGAACGTTTTATTGAATACAAAGGCCTAAAGGATGTCATCCTTTTAGGAAATTCTCTTGGAGGTCATATTGGTCTGTTACATACAAAGCTGTATCCAAAAATGGTTAAAGCCCTCGTTATTACGGGGAGTTCGGGACTTTATGAAAGTGCGATGGGAGATGGCTACCCGAAACGCGGCGATTACGAATTCATTAAAAAGAAAGCACAGGATGTCTTTTATGACCCTGCTGTTGCTACCAAAGAGATCGTAGATGAAGTATTTGCTACGGTTAATGACCGCATGAAACTTGTAAAAACGCTGGCGATCGCAAAAAGTGCCATTCGTCACAATATGTCTAAAGACTTGCCTCATATGTATACTCCCACCTGCATTATCTGGGGTGAAAATGATGCTGTAACTCCACCCAATGTGGCAAAGGAATTTCATGAACTTTTACCAGATTCGGATCTTTTTTGGATCAAAGAATGCGGACATGCCCCCATGATGGAACACCCTAATGAATTCAATGAGGTGTTGGAAAAATGGTTGGCAAAACGAAATTTCTAAGGACCGTACGTCATGAAAATAAAGTCGGCCGACTTTGTAGTAAGCAATACCAATGTTGCTCAATGCCCTTCAGATCCTATTCCTGAATACGCTTTTATTGGCAGGTCTAATGTTGGAAAATCTTCCTTGATCAACATGTTGACCGAACGAAAATCCCTTGCCAAAACATCGGGGAGACCTGGCAAAACTCAGCTTATTAATCATTTTAAGATCAATAACAACTGGTTCTTAGTAGACTTACCGGGATATGGGTATGCACGAGTTTCCAAAAAGGACAAGAAGACCTTTCAAAAATATATTACCGATTATTTTCTTGAACGAAAACAGCTATTAAGTGCTTTTGTACTAGTAGATATTCGCCACGAACCCCAACCCATAGATCTGAAATTCATGGAATGGCTCGGGGAACAGTCCATCCCTTTTTCCATTATTTTCACAAAAGCCGATAAACTGAAACCAAAGGCCATACATAGAGATGCAGAGGCCTATCTCACTGCCATGACCAGGGATGTCTGGCAACAAGCTCCCCCTCATTTTATTACCTCATCAACGCATGCCCTGGGAAGAGAGGAAATATTAGAATATATAGATGGGATCAATAAAGAGTACCATAAGGGACAAAAAAGCTAATCTGGCACTCGCTACACCAAAATACTTTAAGAGCTATCACTTGCCAGCCTATTTTGGATGGCATTTATTAGTTCCCGGGTTTCGGTTAAGGCATTCATTTCCTTGGCTCCCATAAACAGATCCAGGTCATGGGCTGTTAGCTCAAGGATGACAGGAAATGTATATGCCGGCATAAATTTGGAGGCATAGGTCTTAAGAAACTCATCTTTGTGCAAGAATTCCATTTCGATCTTATGATCTTGGCGAAACTTCTTCCAGAGCGATTTTTCTGTGAAGGTTCCGAATGTTAGCTCACAAAGATGGCATTCGTAGGTACTCGGATTAATTATTTTATGCGCAATATCTAGCAGGCCATTTTTAATTCCGGAATTCGCGTTATAAACAAAAACTAACTTTCTAATTGGATCTTTAGTCACTTTGAAAAATTTAAATAGGTTACAGCTAAGGAATTCTCTTCTGACCTACTATAGTGGATATACTGGGATTCTATGATTTTAATTCCAATTTTTCTGCAAAATATTCACAAAAATCCTTCATGGTGGCCGTCATTTTTTCGTCTTGCGTGGCCTTCATAAAAGTGTCGGATAGGGCTACAAGGGTTTGGTGAAAGAAGATCTTCATCTCATCTACAGGCATATCCTTGGTCCATAGGTCTATCTTCAGTGATTCCTTGTTCTTACTGTCCCAAACAGATAACAGCATAGCCTTAGCATCTTCGTCTACGATGCCACCATCCTGGGCAGACCAGGTTAATTTTTCCGGGATCCTATTCTCATCAAGGGCAATCCTTAAGGTTATTTTCGAGGTCTCTTGCTGGGCCATGGTCTTACTTGTTTGGTTTGTAATTTGCTTCTTTAAAAATGGTCTCGGCTGGTAAATTCCATAGTTCCTGTGCCGGAATATCAGTTTTTTCCATAAAGGCCCTGACGATCTGCCAGCCCATATATCTCCCTAGCCTTCCCGGCGATTCATTATCCAATTCTAACCTGAATTTAGAAAATGGCGCAGGATCCAGAAAACGTGGTCCTAACTGTGCGTCCGTACTATACAAAATTTCGCGTTCAATAAAGTAACGCCATATTTGCTCCTCATTAGCCTGCGCCCAGCTATATTCTTCCTCATTATATCCTATTTTCTGGGCATCTGTTTGCCAGCTTAGCAACAGGTCCTTTAAATAGAGCTCCTTGCCATAATAGATCATCTGTGCTAAAAAGGAGCGATCTCTGGGATATGAGATCACTTTTTTCGAAAATGCACTTACGATATCACTTTCCAGATATTGCTTGTCTAAACCTTTAGAAATATAGCGGTCTATGCCCTGGTAAAAACGATGATCCTTGCCCAGGTAATTATCTACCCCAATCAGAAGAAGGGTATCTGCTAAGATGATCCTGTTTTCGTAATCCACATCAGTGGTAAGAGTTACTATAGTTGGAATAGTATAAGCAGGAAAATAATAGGCGATATGCTTAAACAGCAAAGTGATCTCTTCCTGTTCTTTATTAAAATCGGCAAAAGCACTGTCTACAGCCTGTCTTAATTCTATCTGCAGCGTGTCTTGTATTTTAGCAATCCATACACTATCTGAATATTGGGCAGGAAAAAAGTAGGGATACTTCCCTTTGATATCCGATAAGTTCTCCGGAGTAGTCTCAGCAAATTCTTGATCAAAACGAACTACCTTTACTTCCAATGCCTGATTGGCAATAGCAGCGGGCACTTCTTTGTCCTTTTTGCATGCGCCTATCAGACAAATCATACAAAATACCCAAATTGTTTTTCTGTACATGGAAAGTTCTCCTTTAACTGTTTTAATATTACGTTTGCAGAGGTTATTTTTACGGGGCCAAAGTTACAGTATTTCAATTTAAATAAAGTGGAACATGCAAACAGATAAAGTAGTAGATCATATTGTTGAATGGTTGAAAGACTATGCTACCAATGCAAAGATGAAAGGTTTTGTTATTGGTGTTTCCGGCGGTATAGATTCTGCTGTAACTTCTACTCTTTGTGCGCGCACCGGTCTGGATCTGTTATGCGTGGAAATGCCCATACATCAGAGCGACAGTCAGGTTTCACGAGCAGATAATCATATTAAGTGGTTACAAAAAAACTATCCTAATGTAAGCAGGCAACCTGTAGATCTTACTCCTGTTTTTGACAATCTGGTAGCGGCTTTACCGCTTGTGGAAAATGAAGAAGAAAGACAAATGTCTCTTGCAAACACGCGAGCCAGACTTCGTATGACCACACTTTACTATTTTGCAGCACTTTTGCGCTATCTCGTGGCCGGCACCGGAAACAAAGTGGAAGATTTCGGAATCGGATTTTACACGAAGTACGGGGACGGGGGCGTAGATCTTAGTCCAATTGCAGACCTCCTTAAGACAGAAGTATATGAAATAGGCTCCTTTCTTGGGGTACATAAGGACATCCTTATGGCTCCTCCTACAGATGGTTTATGGGGTGACCATAGAACGGATGAAGATCAGATCGGTGCTTCCTACCCGGAATTAGAATGGGCCATGGCAATGGAAGCAGAAGGAAAACATATACACGACTTCGAAAACAGGGAAGCGGAGGTTTTTCAGATCTACAAGAAGTATAATTCAGCCAACAGGCATAAGATGATTCCTATACCAATTTGTAAGATTCCTGAGACACTAAAATAACCGATCACCTAATAATCAGGCATTTAAGACGAATTAGTGGCGGCAAATTGTAGTAAAACCATAAAAAAAGTACAGTTTTGCCTTAGAAATTAGATATTAAAACCTTACATTGCATGCTAGTGTTATGCATAAAAACAAGGCATAATATCTAGAAAAACCCACCTAATGATTAAAATTCTAATTGCCGACAACCATCCCATTGTCCGCCTGGGAATTAAAGAAGTACTTAATACCGTCCCAGATTTTGACGTTTTAGGAGATGTATCAACTACCACCGAACTATTCAATTTTTTATCGAATTCCGTACCAGACGTAGTAATTCTGGAAATGGATATTCCTGAGATCAATGGAATAGCAACTTTGAGAAAGATCAAAAAGGAATTTCCCGATGTAAAGGTTTTAATCTACAGCGGACAGTCTGAGGATGTGTACGCGTTAAGCACCATTAGAGCGGGTGCCTTTGGATATCTTTCCAAGAACTCTGAATTAGACTACATAATCAGTGCAGTAAAAAAAGTTAGTCAGGGAAAAATGTTTATTACGAACGAATTGGCGCAACGCCTTGCTTTTGACGAAGGAACCCAAAAACAACGAAGATTTTTCAGAAAACTTTCAACCAGGGAAGTAGAAGTGCTTAAACTGCTCGCGAGTGGTAAACGCAACAAAGATGTTGCCGAGGGACTCAATTTGAACGAAAAGACCGTCAGCACCTATAAATCCCGATTAATGAAAAAATTAAATGTAGATAATCTGGTAGACCTGTTGCAACAAGCAAAGGCTCTGGAACTATATTAAGCTCAATAACCAAACTTAAAAAACCCTCTGAACTTTCAGGGGGTTTTTTATTGCGATATCCAACTTCTTCTTTTGCTTTTTACGGGCTTTTACGATAGTACCCTATTTAACTTGCTACTCAACAATTTATTCAACTGCAGGTAATTCACTATCTCTTCTAAAACCTCCCGGTTATCATCTGTTTGGTCCTCCGTATTTTGCTGCAAGGCATTGATCCTTTTTTTGATGAGGTAACAACGTAAAGTGAGGATGGTCTCGCTAACTAATTGAGAAATTGAGGTAGCTTTTTCCTTGGGATAAATGTCCTTACTTTCCCAATTATGGAGTCTGTATTTTTCTTCCTCCATCAAAATAGAGGAAATATTATTTACCAGTTCCTGATCTAGTTCATTTAAAAAAGATGCAATACTAAAATCTTCTTTTTCATTCAGGGTTTCCATCAGACTATAATAGATCTTTTTGAAATGGTCATGTGTCATTTCGATCTCATCTTCCTGCAGATCCAAATAGATCTTTTCATATACACGTGCTTCCACGCTTTCGGGTTCCAGAACAAGGTCTCCAGCCTCATTTTCTTTAAGGACCAGGTCTTCAAATTGCTGCTCTTCATTTCCGTAAAGCAACAAGATCTCAATGATCTTTCGCTCCAACTCATATTGCACATCCACCTTCGTTTCTCTCGGAGTCTCGCGGATCACCTCGAAGGCTTTTTGCCCGCTCTTAACCTGTTTGTTAGCTTCTGTGTATGCTTTTTTACTGATCTGGGCAAGAGTGTTGAACAAAACCTCCTCAGAGATGTTCATCATGGCTGCGCACTGCTGAACATAGAGTTCGCGTTTTATACGATCCGGGATCTTGGCAATACTTCCAACAATATCGCGTATGGTATCTGCTTTTTTAATGGGATCGTTGGCGGCATCCTCTGCCAATAACGAGGTCTTGAATTGGATAAAATCCTTGGCTTGTTCCTCCAGATAAAGGACAACCTCTTCATATGAATTGTTCTTAGCGAAACTATCCGGATCTTCTCCTTCCGGAAAAGTACAGATGCGCACATTCATTCCCTGTTCCAGAATGAGATCTATTCCACGGAGTGATGCACGTAAACCGGCTGCATCGCCATCGAACAACACAGTAATATTACTGGTCAACCTATTGATCATTCGGATCTGTTCCGGGGTGAGAGCCGTTCCACTGGAAGCCACTACATTGGTTATCCCGCGTTGATGTAGTTGAATGACATCGGTATACCCCTCCACAAGGAAACAATTGTCTTCCTTCGCGATCGCTTGTTTAGCATAATAGATGCCGTACAGAGCCTTACTTTTATGATAGATCTCGCTTTCAGGAGAATTCACATATTTGGCAGCTTTCTTATCACTGCTAAGGATTCGACCTCCAAATCCGAGGACCCTTCCACTTAATGAATGGATAGGGAATAATACCCTTCCCTTAAAACGATCAAATTTTCTGGATTGTCCTGGTCGTGAAGTATCCTCTTTTACTATACTAAGTCCCGTTTTCTCTAAGAAAGTGAGCTGATAGCCATTTTCCAGGGCATGGTTCGTAAAAGCGTCCCATTCATCAAGTCCATATCCCAAACCAAACTTTCGAATGGTCTCTTCGGTAAAGCCTCTCTCTTTAAAATAACTAAGCCCTATCGCCTTCCCTGGTTCTGTGTTCCATAAGATGTCTGCAAAATATCCCTGTGCAAATTCAGAAACAAGATACAAGCTCTCCCGTTCATTAGCCTGTTCTTTTTGCTCATTGCTTTGTTCCGTTTCCTCTACCTCTATCTGATATTTCTTCGCCAGATATTTTATGGCTTCCGGATAGGTAAAATGCTCATGCTCCATTAAAAAAGCGACCACATTACCCCCTTTACCGCTGCTGAAATCCTTCCAGATCTGCTTCACCGGTGATACCATAAAACTAGGCGATCGTTCATCTGTGAACGGACTTAATCCTTTGAAGTTGGAACCCGACTTCTTAAGGTTTACAAAATCGCCAATAACCTCCTCTACGCGGGCAGTTTCGTATACCTGGTCTATTGTATTTTTTGCGATCAAAGCTTAACAGTTACGGAACGTTAAAAATACACAAACAGGGACGGTTTAAAAAACAAATCCCTGTTTTAAAAATGAATTATCAAAGCAATTATGATCCCCGGAGATACCGGACTTTTATTTCCTAGTCCAGATCGAATCGAAGCCCAAATGAAATGTTCCTTTGGTCTGTAGTTGCATCCTTAAATATGGGATTCAGATCGTATTTTGTATAGAGCAATACCCCATCTATACCTATATAGGCACCCAGTCCATAGACAAGGTCATTAGTGTTGTATCCACGTTTAAGTTTGTCCTTTGCCCGTTCCCCGTTGCGGTCGTATTTTAATTTTTGACGGGTTCCCAAATTTAATCCTCCATATGCTCCTATTCCAATCCGGAACTGATTTCGAATCGAATATCTTATTTTACTATCTGTTTTGGTGAATTTCGACGGGCCAAACTCAAGATAAAGAGGCACCACCAGATTATCCATCCGCAATTTTGACTTTTTGAGATCTACATCAAAGGTCTCCAGGGTGGTTTCTGGACCGGTGCTCACAAAATATTGATTGTCTTTTGGCTGTAACCCATTGAATTGAAGGGAAATACCATAACTAAATCGCACAAAATTAGAATTCTTAAATACCCTGGTACGCCATGCTGCCCCAATCTCAAAAAATCGGCTTCCCCCTAATTCATAAGGAGAATCACTTAATGATTGCCCATCAATAATGGCATTATTTATTCCAAAGGCCAGGACCATGTCCGAATAGGTCCTACGATCATAAACTACTGGTCTTGGTTCACTTCTATCTGAATATTTAACACCAAATATTCGACTATTATCCTGATCCTTATGACCCCATCCTATTTCAATCTTAGTAACATAAGGTACCGTGTCTTGCGCAAAACTTTCTAGACCCTCATTCCGATTTAACAGAGCGATTGTATTGTCTAGTATGGCCAGTTTGTTCTCAATGTTCAGGGCTCTTTTCCTGGCGGCTTCCTGCTTCAGTTCACGAGCCTCTTCCAAAGTGATCTCTCCCCTTTTTTGACGCTGTACTATCTCCTCTACTTCCCTCTTCAGGGCTTCTTTCTCTGTAAAGGTCACTTGCTCTTTTTGCTGTTTTAATGAATCTACCTGTTGTTGTACAGTTGTCTGAGCTATAAGATTTTGCGCCAGGAAAAAAATAAGGATCCCTACGGTTACTTTAGATAATGTTGTCATGATTTTTGTGTTTTTGATGAATGATTGATGAATAAACTTCTCCTGTCCTCATACCCCTGTATGAAGAAATTACTATCTGAAATATGTATTGATTACTCGTTGCGAAAGGCAATGGCCGACCTTACTTTTACATAGCCATCTTTTAATTTTTCAAATAATTGATCCCTAAAGGATTGGTTGAGTTCGTCTTCTACGTCAGATAAGAGGGCAAGGGCATCCACTGATTGAGATTCTCCTAAAATTCGCTCTCCCAGCAGTTCTTTCTGAGCCGTTCTTAATAAAGAATCTACCGTAGCATCACTTATAACCCCCTGGGTTTGTTCCAAAATGGCTACCTGAGTCATCACCTCTGCAATTTTTGTATCTACCTTCTCTAAGGTAACAAAGTCCTCAACCATCTTCTCGTCCAAAAATTTTGGTTGTAACACACTTTGCACCAGTACTTCATTTGGTAATTGCCTATTCTCCTGCACAGCATCCTTATGTACCATCTCACTTGTATTCTCAGGATGCTCTACTAATGACTCCTGAATTTCTAATGTATTTGATACATCCAAATTAGTGTCTCCAGTATCCACTACTTCCTGTGTGGGAACTACCTCAGTACCAAGCTGAGAAAGAAAGAATATTGAAACAAATAAAATTCCAATAAACCCTGCTGCTATCCCATACGCCCAATACCCCTTTTTCTTCGCATCTGAGGGAGATCCCAATTGATCTTCGATCTTACTCCAGGCATTTTCAGAGGGAGCCATAGTTCGCTCATGCAACACCTCTCTTATTTTATTTTCTACACTATTCTTTGCCATGATCTTATCATTTTTCTAGTTACGATTGCACCTTTTTTGATAGTGCCATACTGCTTATTCTTTGTTGTAAATAGTTTCTAGCCTTAAAAAGCTGTGATTTTGAAGTGCTCTCCGAAATATCAAGCATATTCGCTATTTCCTTATGCCTATACCCTTCAACGACATAGAGCACGAAGACCATTTTATAGCCTTCCGGCAGAGAATCTATTAGTACTTGTACTTCCGACGCCTGCAATGTTGATTCTATTAATACGGTTTCTTCAGCAACCATATCTAGTTGATCTGAATCAAAGACCACAAACTGATTTTTTCGCAGATAGGAGATCGCTTCCCGGATCATGATCCTGCGAACCCATCCTTCAAAACTGCCTTCATTTCGGAATGTATGCAATCCTTTAAAGACTTTTACAAACCCATTGATCATCACATCCTCTGCAAAATGTTGGTCCTTTACATATTGCCTGCAAACCGATAACATCTTAGGGGCAAACTTCTCATAAAGCATACGCTGGGCATTTCTGTCCCCTTTCAATGCTTTTTTAAGCATCCTCTTTTGGTTCTCATACAATGAAATGATCTTCATTAAGTGTGGTCTTCTATTGTTATAGACGAACTAAACATCAAAAACGTTGCCTCAGGCGGTAGAAATTTTAATTATTTTTTAAATCGAATGGCGATCAATTACTTTTTTCGATCTACCACATAGTTCACCATTAACTGCAAGGCCTCTTTATATGGTGAATCCGGATAGGTCTCCAGGAGTTGAAGGGCTTCATCCTGATAAGCATGCATTTTGGATTCTGCATATTCCAAACCTCCTTTATCTTTGACAAATTGAATGACTTCTTTGACCCTTTTCTTGTCTCTGTTGTGGTTCTTCACCGAATTGATAAGCCAACGTTTTTCTTTATCTGAAGCATTATTAAGAGCATAAATCAGCGGGAGTGTCATTTTTTGTTCCTTGATATCGATCCCTGTAGGTTTTCCAATTTGTGTTTCCCCGTAGTCAAAAAGGTCGTCCTTGATCTGGAAGGCCATACCACATAGCTCACCAAACTTCCTGAATGTCTCCACATGTGGAGAATCGGGTTGCACTGAACAAGCACCCAAACTACAGCAAGCGGCAATGAGTGTGGCTGTTTTCTGTCTTATGATCTCGTAATAGACCGTTTCGTCAATATCCAGTCGTCTTGCTTTTTCCAATTGCAATAATTCCCCTTCGCTTATCTCTCTGATAGCTACTGAAATGATCTTTAACAGATCAAAATCCCCATGCTCTACAGATAATAACATGCCCTTAGACAGGAGATAATCCCCCACCAGAACGGCGATCTTGTTCTTCCAAAGAGCATTGATCGAAAAGAAGCCTCTGCGTTTATAACTTTCATCTACTACATCGTCATGAACCAAGGAAGCAGTGTGAATTAGTTCTATGACCGAAGCGCCTCTGTAGGTACGCTCATTAACTTCTCCATTGTTCACCAGTTTGGCTGTGAGAAACACAAACATGGGCCTCATTTGCTTCCCTTTACGGTTCACAATATAGTAGGTGATCCTGTTTAAAAGGGCAACTTTAGACGACATGGATTCAAAGAATTTTTGCTCAAAGAGCTCCATTTCCTTGCTAACAGGTTCCTTTATTTGAGATACGATTTTCAATGAAGTGGGTTTGCTACAACAGTAATAGTACGGCTTTAAAATTAGGTAAAAATTGCCACGCACCTGGTGACAGTGTACTTTATATTATTCCATTCACTTTTATACAATTCCTCTTAGAGTAAATGCGCTACGATTTATTTGCCAATTGTCCACAGGCCGCATCAATATCCTTCCCGCGCGAACGCCTAACGGTAACAGTGATCCCATTCTTTTCCAGGGTATTGACATATAAGTTTAGTGCCGCTTCTCCTGCTTGCTGAAAAGCTCCGTCATCTATGGGATTGTATTCTATAAGATTCACTTTTGAAGGGGCAAATTTGCAAAAATCGACCAGGGCATCTACATCTTTCTGTGTATCATTGATTCCCTCCCAGACCACATATTCATAAGTGATCCTGCTTTTTGTCTTTTGATACCAATAGATCAACGATTCCCTTAAGTCAGCCAGTGTAAAGGTCGCATTAAAAGGCATAATAGAGGTCCTTATTGTATCGATCGCCGAGTGCAGGGAAACTGCCAATTTAAATTTCACTTCATCATCGGCCATCTTGCGAATCATCTTTGGCACACCGGAAGTAGACACAGTGATCCGTTTAGGGGACATCCCCAATCCTTCACTCCCTGTGATCTTTTCGATAGACTTTAATAAATTGTTATAGTTCATCAAAGGTTCTCCCATCCCCATAAAGACAATATTGCTCAGGGGCCGATCGTGATATAGTCTGCTTTGACGATCAATGGCCACAACCTGATCATAGATCTCATCCGGATTCAGGTTCCGCATCCTTTTTAGCCTGGAAGTGGCACAAAATTTACAATCCAGGCTGCACCCAACCTGACTCGAAACACAGGCTGTAGTTCTTGTTTTGGTAGGTATTAAAACCGATTCTACAATTAGTCCATCGTGCAAGCGCACTGCGTTTTTAATTGTCCCATCTGAACTGCGCTGCATTTTATCTACCTTGATGTGATTGATCACGTATTGATCCATCAGCATGGCCCTTGTCTCTTTAGAGAGATTGGTCATGTCCTCAAAGGAATGCGCACCTTTCTTCCACAACCACTCAAACACCTGGTCTCCCCTATAGGCCTCATCTCCACTTTCCTTGAAAAAGGTTCTGAGTTGTTCCCTGTTTAAGGCCCGGATGTCTTTCTTTTGAATGGTATCCATGTTTAAAAATAAGAA
This sequence comes from uncultured Flavobacteriaceae bacterium, assembly GCA_963781045.1. Taxonomy (GTDB): domain Bacteria; phylum Bacteroidota; class Bacteroidia; order Flavobacteriales; family Flavobacteriaceae; genus Muriicola. Next base: position 28,396 of record CAWAEX010000027.1, read on the forward strand.
ATCCTGCTCCTCCAAGCGAATATTGGTGGTGCAGGATCTTGAGATTATTAGTTGAATTAAATGATCAGCATGGCATCACCATAGGAATAAAAACGGTATCCTTCAATGATGGCTTCCTTATATGCTCGTTTCATCAGATCGTGTCCCATAAATGCCGAGACCATCATTAACAGGGTAGATTTAGGTAAATGAAAATTAGTGACCATGGCATTTGCGATACTAAACTCATAGGGAGGAAAGACAAACTTGTTTGTCCAGCCATCAAAAGTATTTAGCATATGCTTCGAAGACACGGCACTTTCCAAGCCTCTCATTGCTGTTGTTCCAACCGCACAGATTCTTCTTTTATTGTTTTTGGCATTGTTCACAATTTCAGTTGCTTTCTCATCGATCACCAACTCTTCACTATCCATTTTATGTTTGGAAAGATCCTCTACCTCCACCGGATTAAAGGTACCTAATCCTACATGCAGGGTTACCTCAGCAAATTTGATCCCCTTGATCTCAAGTCGTTTTAAAAGGTGTTTAGAAAAATGCAGACCTGCAGTAGGTGCTGCCACTGCACCTTCATGTTTGGCATAAATGGTTTGGTACCGTTGTTCGTCAGATGGTTCTACATCGCGCTTAATGTATTTTGGCAATGGAGTCTGACCCAATTCACGCAGTTTTCTTCTAAAGTCGATATAAGCACCATCGTACAAGAAACGAAGGGTACGTCCTCTGGAAGTGGTATTGTCTATAACCTCAGCAACCAGGCTTTCATCTTCACCAAAATAGAGTTTATTCCCTATCCTGATCTTCCTTGCAGGATCTACCAAAACATCCCAAAGGCGTTGCTCTTCATTTAATTCACGAAGTAAAAACACCTCGATACGAGCTCCGGTCTTTTCCTTATTCCCAAATAATCTGGCCGGAAACACTTTGGTATTATTCAACACCATAACATCGTCCTCGTCAAAATAGTTGATAAGGTCTTTGAACATTTTGTGTTCAATTTTACCCGTATCCCTATGTACGACCATTAACTTGGATTCATCCCTGTGTTCTGACGGATATTCTGCCAATAAGTCATCAGGAAGTTCAAAACTAAAATGAGATAATTTCATAGAGTATTACTTTTTTAGGCTGATATTTTTTGAAAGAGATGAAAACTCAAATATGAATCTTAAGAATGGTTCAAAATTTTGGTTTTACGCCCTTTTTCAAGCCTGCAAATATACGACCCTGAAATAGGCGTTGTCAAGTAAAACAATGATTAAATAAGGAATCTTATGAAGTGACCTTAAATTTAAGCTCACGAAGATCTTTCCAGAAGTCGGGATACGATTTTGACACTACCCCTGCATCATTTATAAACAGGGACGTCTTCATTGCTAAAGGTGCAAATGCCATGGCCATTCGATGGTCGTTATAGGTTTCTATAGTGACGTCCTTTTTGGCCTTACCACCTGCCTCCAACTCCAAATCTTTGTCTGACACTTTTACCTTTGCTCCTAACTTGGTAAGTTCGTTCTTCAGGGCCTCAAGTCGGTCTGTTTCTTTGATCTTCAATGTATGTAAACCAGTGAGGTGACAGCCAATTTCTAAACCAAAACAGGTCACAACAATTGTTTGTGCAATATCTGGTGCATCTGCTAAATGGAGAGAAAGTGGCATATCATGGCCATTTTCATCAATATTTTTTGTGGCTTTTGCTCGCTTGATAAGTTGAAGGGCCTGACCTTTAAAAATTGTTTCTACTCCAAATTGGGTATACACTTCGGCCAGAATGCTATCTCCTTGCAGACTGTTAGGAGTATAGGAAGAAATTTCCAATTCTGTGCCTATCTCACTTAGGGCCACAATGCTGTAGAAATAAGATACAGAACTCCAGTCAGACTCCACCACTACATTCTTTGGCTCTGTTGTTTTTAATGAATAAACCTTGATTGTATTGGCTTTAAAGGTGGTTTTAATTCCCAGTGCCTCCAAGAGAGACAATGTCATTTTGATATAAGGCACCGAGGTGATCTCACCCAGTAATTCTATTTCTAATCCGTTTGGCAAGCTAGCAGCGATCAGCAATAAAGCGGAGATATATTGGCTACTGATGTTGGCAGGTAAGCTTACTTTTTGTGCCGTGAGTTTTCTTCCTTTGATCTGAAGTGGTGGATATCCTTCATTTTTATGATACTGAATATCTGCCCCAAGGTTTCGAAGGGCATCTACCAAAACTTTTATAGGCCGTTCCTGCATCCTTGATGAACCGGTAAGCAATACATCAGCTCCATCTTTGGATGCAAAATATGCCGTAAGGAATCTCATGGCAGTACCCGCATGATGAATATCTACTTCCCCTTTCGTCACTTTCAGCCCTTGCTGCATTACTTCAACATCATCAGCATTCGACAAGTTATTTATAGTTAGATTAGGATAAAGAGCCTGTAGAATGAGGAGTCGGTTAGATTCACTCTTAGATCCGGTGATCTTGATAGTGGACCTTAAAACGGTATTGGGAGGACCTGAGAGGTGAAGTGTCAAGCGGATTAGATTTAAGAGTTTTGATCAGCTACATTAAAGGGGATCTGATGCATCAAAGATAGGATTATTTCAACTTTTTATTATCCTGGTGGCGTTGGTGATCGCGTTTTGTCTTTACTGCAAGTTTCTTGTCAAATGAAGCTTCCAGATCTATCCCGGTTTGGTTGGCAAGACAGAGAACCACAAAAAGAACATCGGCCAGTTCTTCTCCAAGATCCTTATCCTTATCTGATAGTTTCTCACTTTGCTCCCCATATCGCCTGGCTATGATACGTGCTACCTCCCCTACCTCTTCTGTTAACTGGGCCATATTGGTTAGTTCATTAAAATAGCGAACCCCATGGGCCTTGATCCATTCATCTACTGCGATTTGTGCATTTTTTATATTCATAGATCCTTATTTTTTGTGTCCATCATTATTGTAACAGGTCCGTCATTCAAAAGAGCCACCTTCATATCGGCCCCAAAGATTCCGGTGCCCACTTTTTTACCCAGATCTAGCTCCATTTGAATTACAAATTGCTCATAGAGCGGTATGGCCACCTCTGGTTTCGAAGCTCTAATATAGGAAGGCCTGTTTCCTTTTTTTGTAGTTGCATGGAGGGTAAACTGACTTACTACAATAGCATCGCCGCCTCTCTCCAACAATGATTTATTCATTACCCCATCCTCATCATTAAAGATACGCAGGTTCACGATCTTACGGGTCAGCCAGGCAATATCTTCAGGGCTATCTGCATCTTCTATGCCCAAAAGGACCAGCAAGCCTTCTCCAATTTCCGAGAGCCTTTTATTATCTACGGTTACGTGTGCCCAGGCCACTCGTTGAATGACTGCCCTCATTGGTTATGTTGTTTTATACCAATCATTGCTTTTTTATTCAAAAACATCAAAACGATATGTATCTTCCTCTCCTGTTACCATTTGCAGATAACTCTTATACCTGCTCCATGAGACACCATCATTTTCGAGAGCCTCCTTTACTGCACATTGCGGTTCATCAATATGCAGGCAATTATTGAATTTGCAATCTTGTTTTAACTTAAAAAATTCAGGAAAATAGTCCCCTATTTCCTCTTTTTCCATATCTACAAGACCAAAGCCTTTGATCCCTGGAGTATCTATGATCCGGGCATCAAAGCTAAGATCATACATTTCAGCAAAAGTCGTCGTATGCTGACCCTGTAAATGTTGTTCAGATATCTCAGCGGTTTTTAAAGCAAGGTTTGGTTCTAAAGCATTGATCAGGGTCGATTTTCCTACTCCGGAATGACCGGCAAATATGCTGGTTTTTCCTGCCATAAGTTCCTTTACTTTATTTACATACGTTCCTTCTTTAGCAGAAATACCTATGCAGGTGTAGCCTATTCTACGATACATTGCAGCCAAATATTTAACCTCAATCATTTCTTCTTCGTTGTAGGAATCTATTTTATTAAATAGCAATACCGTTGTAATGTCGTATGCTTCAGAAGTAGCCAAAAACCTATCGATAAAAATAGTATACGTTTTAGGGTTGTTTATGGTGATCATTAAAAAAACCAGGTCAATATTGGCGGCAATAATATGCGTTTGTTTCGAGAGCTTTACCGATTTGCGAATTATATAATTTTTACGGTCCTCTATCGTATGGATGACACCATAGGTGATATCTCCGGTTTCCTCTAGTTCAAAGTTTACTTTGTCCCCAACCGCAATGGGATTAGTACTTTTGATCCCCTTGATCCGGAATTTTCCCTTGATCCGGCATTCAATAAAATGCCCCTCAGTAGTTTTTACCGTATACCAGCTGCCAGTAGACTTATAAACAGTGCCTTTCATTCTTGTTCATATCTCATTGCAAAGAAACAATTTTACTTTTAGACGAACCTTTATCTTTAGGGCGTAAATAGAAATAGTAACCATTAAAAAGCAACTCATATGAAAAAAAGCATGTTATTCTTACTCTTGGTCTTCGCATTTGTAATAGGCCTTGAAGCACAGGAATTTAAAGTAATTACCAGCGTAGAATCTATTGTACCTAATGGCGCGGGAAGATCTAGGATCATTAATGCCCAGGAAGCCAAGGATTACAAGGAGTTTACAAGTGTCCAAACTGCAGAAGATAATAGTCGTAACAAATCGGATAGAGGCGAGATCAGGGTGAAAAATTTTGAAGAGACAAAATTGCTCAACTTTTATAATCTGGGGGGCATTCGTTTTCAAAACATCGCCGCCAATGATGCACTTATTACATCTATGATCAACACTATGATCTCTGAAGGATGGGAACTGGCTTTTGTCACCAGTGCCGTAGAAAGTGAAGGCGGAAAGGGAGACGGGCAGGGTATTTTTATTACTCGCTATATATTTAAAAAATAGGATGTAAAACAGTGGAAAAATTTTGTAATTTAGATGTCCTTCATATAAAAAGAACAACCTAATAACCACAAAATGAAAACACTTAGAAACTTATTACTCCTCTTTTGCCTCTCTTTTGCTTCCCTGGGATTAGCTCAGGAAACAATCACCAATGAATCTGTGATTCAGATGGTAGAGTTGGGGTTCGATGATTTTATGATCATAGACAAGATCAACAACTCTGATGTAAAGTTCGATGCATCCATTTCAGCACTTGGAAAAATGAAAGATTCAGGAGTATCTTCTGAGGTATTATCCTTGATCATGGCCAAGTCAAGACAAAACACTAAATCTAAAACAGGGATATATTACACCAACTCAAGTGGTGAGCAGGAAATCATTCAACCCAGTGTTTTTTCCGGATCCAATTCGAATGCTGCAGCCCAAAAACTGGTTTCAGGATTGATCAACTCTAAAGAAAAAGCGCAACTTCCGGGTATTCAATCGAACAATGTGTTATCTACCAGCTCCCCTGAATTCACTTTTATCTTTGATCCAAGTGTAACGGAGGTCGACAATATGCAAAACAGCCAGGGTGGCGATACAGGCGTTTTTAACTGGTGGTTTCGAATGGCGAGCAATCCAAATGAATTTGTACTGGTTAGATTAACGGTCAAAGAGAGAAAGAACCTACGGGAGATCATAACCGGTAAGAATAGCTGGATAACAAGTAGTAGCGGAATTGACCCTAAATATGCACTCAACTTTAGTATTGAGACGATAGAAGGCAATAAGTTTAAAGTAACACCAGATGCGTTGGAACGGGGAGAATATTGTTTCATCTACCAAGGTGCGGTTCCACAGGGCCGGGACAACCAGTCCGTTTTCGATTTTTCAGTTCAATAGAAGACAAAGATCCCATTAAAATAAAAAAACCCTGATCTTAAAGATCAGGGTTTTTAAATGAATGTGACTGGTTTAGCTAGTCCTTTATATAGATACGGCCCCCTGCAAGTGTGTTCTTGTTTACTTCTTTGGGATTTCCGTAAACGTACACATCACCCCCGGCTCTTACATTAATATCTACTTTTTCCGATGCACTGAGGGTAGCCTCTCCCCCTGCCTGGACCTTTATTGAGGTATAGGCTGTTTTTAATTCCCTACCCTCAAATATGCCTCCTGTATTTAATACGATCACCTGGTTATTTGCCAAACCTGAGGCCTCTATGATACCCCCCGTAACAGCACGAACATCAAGCTGATCTACTTCCATACCTATTCTGATCTGAGCACCTTCCTGCACCTTCACAGTAAGTCTGTCCTTTACTACGGTTTCATTGCAAACGATCTTCGCACCTTCATTTCCATCAATTATATCAATATCTGTGTAATAGACTTCAATCAATGTATTTTCACCCTGAAACTTTTTTTCCAATTGCATCCTAAGTTTCAAGACTCCGTCTTTATTCACAAATTGAATATCGTCTACATTGTTTCCTTTTATTAAAATGCGATTATTATCTCCTTTGATCAGGTTAACTTCGATGAGGTCATAGACCTTGATCTCATTAAATTCGCCCACTTCTCTGTCAACAATTCGCTGTGCGAAAGCGTTTCCTGTAAATAAGATAACTGCGAACAATAGTACTTTTTTCATATTCTATACTTTAGTATTTTTCTAAAGACAGGCCTTCATAAAAAATGTTACAGTATTTTCCAGCTTTTTAGTTATTAATTACTTTCTCCTGATGGTTGATAGATTCCTGGTGAATTGCCTTGAACATCTTAAGTACAAATTCTTCGCTCAAACCTTTAGACTCTCCTTCCAGGATCATTTTACCCAGAATAGCGTTCCATCGATTAGTTTGCAGTACAGCCACGTTGCGTTGTTTCTTTAATTGTCCTATTCCGTCAGAAACATTCATGCGTTTCCCCAGCATATCTATAAGTTGATTGTCAATTATATCGATCTGTGCCCTAAGATTGCTCAGCTTGCCACTGTATTCTGCTTCTTCGTCCGTTTCCTTTCTAATTTTTAAATCTTCCATGATCTGTACGAGTTTTTTAGGGGTAACTTGCTGTGCGGCATCGCTCCAGGCGTTGTCCGGATCGCAATGGGTCTCTATCATAAGTCCGTCAAAATTCAGATCCAGGGCTGTCTGAGAAATATCAAAGACCAGATCCCTTTTCCCGGTGATATGCGATGGGTCATTGATCAAAGGCAAGTCCGGGAACCTGGTTTGTAATTCAATGGGCAATTGCCATTCAGGAATATTTCTATACTTCGTTTTCTCATAGGTAGAAAAGCCACGATGTATAACCCCAAGATTCCTGATATTGGCGGTATGAAGTCGCTCAACTGCCCCTAACCACAAAGAAAGATCAGGATTTACAGGATTTTTTACCAATACTATTTTATCTGTCCCTTCTAATGCATCCGCTATTTCCTGAACAATAAAAGGACTTACCGTAGAGCGGGCTCCTATCCACAACAAATCTATGTCGTGTTCCAAAGCCAGGTCTACATGGGCTCTATTGGCTACTTCAGTTGCTGTCTTTAATCCGGTTTCCTTTTTTACCTGCTGTAACCATTTTAGACCAATGGCACCTACCCCTTCAAAATTTCCAGGTCGGGTGCGTGGTTTCCAGATCCCTGCACGGTAATAGTTAACGTCTGTGTCTTTCAGCTCATGGGCTATTTGTAGTACCTGGGATTCCGTTTCTGCACTGCAAGGGCCTGCGATCACCAAGGGGTGCGAGAGGGCCATATTATCTAACCAGTTTCTTAAATCCTTTGAATTTTCCATAGTGTCCTTATAATTTGTTCAAGGGTATTCCTTTTAATATATCCTTTATTTTATTTGTATCCTGCATGTCCTTATAGAGTCCTTCAAGATCATCATCTTTTAACTTTTGCTTAAAAGCTTCTAAATTTTGAATGTATTCTTCCAGTGTTTCAATTACGTTCTCTTTATTTTGATCAAAGATGGGTGTCCACATTGCAGGAGAACTCTTGGCAAGTCTAACAGTGCTCTCAAAACCACTCCCGGCCATGTCAAAAATATCGCGTTCGTTCTTTTCCTTTTCGATCACCGTTTTCCCCAGCATAAAAGAACTGATATGCGACAAATGTGAGACATAGGCTATATGTTTGTCATGAGCCTCCGGATTCATATACCGGATTCGCATTCCTAACTTCCTAAAGATATCCAAGGCCTTCTCTTGTAATTTGAAAGCCGTCATTTCCACTTCACAAATAATATTTGTCTTCCCTTCAAAAAGTCCTTCTATGGCCGCTGTTGGACCAGAGAATTCTGTACCGGCAATGGGATGACATGCGAGAAAATTTCGTCTTTTGGGGTGCGACTTTACTGTTGAACAGATCAACCCCTTTGTTGAGCCTGCGTCAATGATCAGTGCTTCGTCCTGCACTACATCAAGAATTCCCGGCAAGGCAATTACAGCTGCATCTACAGGGATAGCAAGAAATATGATCTCTGCGTCCTTTAAAGAATTATTATCGCCCTTGGCATCAATAATTCCCAACTCCAAGGCAGTTTCCAAATGTGCCTCACTAGCATCCAGACCGGTGATATGCACTCCGGTATAGGCCTTTTTAAGGTCTTTGGCCAGCGAGCCTCCTATCAATCCGATCCCTATAATTCCTATTTTCATCTCTAGTCTTTAAAACGCGCTATAGCCTCTTTGATCTTTTCGGCAGGTACGCAAAGTGAAAACCTAATATACCCTTCTCCATTACTGCCAAAAATTGTGCCCGGGGCAATAAATATATCCTTCTTATACAGTAACTCATCTATGAATTCTTCTGAAGAAATAGATCCTTCAGGTAATTTTGCCCATACAAACATCCCCACTGCCTCAGTATCATATGTACACTTTAAAAGGCTGGCCAGTTGAAACATAAGTTTCCTTCGAGATGTATACACGGCATCTAATTCTTCGAACCAGGCTTTCCCGCTCTGCAAGGCTGCTATAGCACCTTGTTGGATCCCATAAAACATCCCGGAATCCATATTGCTCTTCACTTTTAAAATAGCCTCAATATGATCTTGTTTTCCAAGCACCATCCCTACGCGCCATCCGGCCATATTAAATGTCTTGCTGAGTGAATTCAATTCAAGTGCTACCTCTTTGGCACCTGCTATCTCCAGGATACTTGTTGGGTTGGTGCCCAGGACAAAACTATACGGATTATCATTGACCAATAAGATAGTATGCTCTTTGGCAAAGGCTATCAATTGTTTCAATTTTTCAAGAGTGGCCATTGCTCCGGTGGGCATATGCGGGTAGCTTACCCACATTAGCTTCACCTTTGAAAGATCTTCCTTGCCGAGATTTTCCAGGTCCGGAAACCAATTATTTTCTTCTAAAAGATCATAGCTTCGTGGTACCCCACCTACCAGTTTGGTCACAGCCTGATAGGTAGGATATCCGGGATTGGGAATTAAAACCTCATCGCCCGGATTTAGAAAGGCCATGCTTATGTGCATAATACCCTCTTTTGACCCCATGAGCGGTAGAATTTCATTTTGAGGATCTGCAGTTACACCAAACTTATCCTTATAAAAACTTGCAATGGCCTGCCTCAATTCTGGTAGGCCCTGATAACTTTGATATTGGTGGGCGCCATTATCGTTTAGGGCTTCTTTCATTGTCTGCAACACCCCATTGGATGGTGCCAGATCCGGACTCCCAATTCCCATATTGATAATTGGCCTACCCTCGGCCATAAGCCCTCTTACTTCCCTCAACTTTCTGGAGAAGTAGTATTCTTCTATGGTAGTAAGCCTGTCTGCCGTCTTAATCATACCATCACATTTTTATATTCACCCAAAACTTTAAAATCCTCAGACATAATATTGAGAAGCGCTTTGGCTTTATCGAAATACTCGAACTTATCAAAAGTAACATCCACAAAAAATGCGTATTTCCATGGGGTCTCTATGATTGGTAAACTCTGGATCTTGGTTAGATTTAAACTACAGTCGCTCATTACGTTTAGAACGGTTGCCAAACTGCCTCTTTTGTGATCTGTGATAAATCGTATAGATGCTTTATTGATCTCCTCTTTGGGGAGTTCCTTATTCGTTGTTTTTACAATAATAAACCGGGTAGCATTATTCTTAATGGTCTGAATTTCCGGTGCAATGATCTCAAGGTGGTATAAATCAGCTGCCGCTGCCGGAGCAATAGCTGCAACTCCTTTTAGTTGTTGATCCTGAATCCTCTTTGCTGTTTCAGCTGTATCTACATCCTCTACCATTTTTATATGTGCCTGGGTCTTGAGGTATTCCCGGCATTGCAGCAGGGCCATAGGGTGCGAACGAACTTCTTTGATATCCGCTAAAGTCTGCCCTTTTAGTGCCATTAGGTTATGGTGAATGTTCAGGTAGTGCTCCCCAATGATATGCAGGTTATTTTCATACACCAGCGCATAGTTTGGAATAATAGACCCTGCGATAGAATTCTCAATGGCCATCACCCCTTTATCTGCATTACCATCTAGTAATTGGTCTACCAGCCCATGGAACGACAAACATTCCACCAGGTCTATAGCGTCACTAAAATATTCACGAGCCACCTGATGATGGTTCGATCCTTTAATTCCCTGTATGGCTATCCGTTTTTTCACCTTAGTTGTCACAAAAAAAAAGCCCCGTTTTCTACGGGACTTGTATTGTTATCGTTTCACAATTACCTACAACAGTCCCTTGCCTCTTTTATAAAAGAAGTAAAAATAGAATCCGTTCCAGAAATTTGTGTTTGTCATTTTGCTATAAAACTGAGGCTAAGGTAATTATTAAATTGAAAAATTGGCTCCTATGCATTTATTTTTTTGAATGTTGATGAATATCGAAATATAATTGCGGATAATTTTTCAAAGATCGATTTTTTCTGAGAATTCTATAATCCAAGAACTAAAAGAGAATGACAAATCCCATCATCAAGTTACCAAATTAAGGAAGAAAGAAAGGAGGTTCACTTCTCACTTTTTTTATATCCATTGTGTATTTTTACTCGAGAATTAAGGATCATATGTCAATTACCGTTGAGCATCTTACTAAATCCTACGGAAATCAAGTAGCGCTGAAGGATGTGTCTTTTACGATCAAGAAAGGAGAGATCGTAGGTTTCCTGGGACCCAATGGTGCCGGCAAATCTACCTTGATGAAGGTACTCACTACCTATTTAAATGCAGATGAAGGAGTAGCTTTGGTCAATGGGTTTGATGTAAGTACAGATGCAAGAAATGTACAAAAGAGCATTGGCTATCTGCCCGAGCATAATCCGTTATACCTGGAGATGTATGTAAAGGAGTACTTGCAATTCAATGCGGAAGTGTACAAGGTGTCGAAAGATCGAATTGAAGAGGTGATAGAGCAAATTGGCCTCAGCACCGAAGCACACAAAAAAATAGGACAACTCTCTAAGGGATACAGGCAACGCGTAGGCCTTGCGGCAGCACTCTTACATGACCCTCACGTTCTTATTCTTGATGAACCTACAACAGGTTTGGACCCCAATCAACTCCTGGAGATCCGAAAATTGATCCGTGAAATTGGGAAAGATAAGACCATCTTACTCTCTACCCATATCATGAAGGAAGTAGAGGCCGTTTGTGACCGAGTGCTCATTATCAATAAGGGAAGCCTGGTGGCCGATCAAAAACTGTCTGACCTCAGAGAAGCAGCAGAGCAGATCATTGAAGTGGAATTCGATTACAGGGTGGAAGAGGCATTTTTATTAAAGCTTCCTCACGTGACCCATGTGAAGAACACCGTTGGTTTTGTATATGAGATCACCTTCACACATTCCAAGGATATGCGACCTGTGGTATTCGATTTTGCTCATGACAATCAATTGAAAACCCTGCAACTCAGCCGTAAAAACAAGAATCTTGAAAGCCTATTTACAGAACTTACCAGCAGCGCTTCATAACTACTTTTATTTTTCAGGAAGATATTTCAACGTTTCCACGGCCACAGAATCTATTTTAGCCCTGGAATAGTAGACGGGGAAGTATTGGTCCTTTGCCCAGGGTTCAAATAAATTCCTATAAAATGGGCTGCCTGGATCACCAGACTGACCCGGACCATTGGTCCCAACTGCAGTATCCCAATCTCCTGTTGAGATTATCATCCTGAAGGATGCCCCACTACTCTGCCGATTATTATTCCCCGTTGATCCGGGAGTAAATCCATTACCACCTCGTGGCAATGGACCCAGATTTAAGGAATCTGCCCACTCTTTACTTACTGCTCCACTAAGCGCATGAATCATATAGGTATGTTTATAGTTAGCTTGTCCGTATTGCCATCCTTTTATTTCTTTACCCAGCGTATTTTCTAATGTTTCAATTGCGCTATTAAAGGCTCTTTCGAGAAATTCATCTCTCGCTTGCCACCTCATTTTTGCCAAATTTCAATTCGGGATTCTGAATCCAGTCTAATATTTTTTTCAATTGTATTTCGAAAATAATTTTTTTCACTTCGTCCGGAATAAAAGTTTTGTCTGCCTGGATTCCCAATGCATTTTCGAAAGCAACATAAATCCCGGCTTCAATACTGTTTGACAAAAGCTGATAATCCCATTTCAATAAAAGATCTCGTGCCTCGGCAGCCTTCCCTTGAAAAGGAAGCCCGGCCAACATAGGTACAAGGATCCTGGCAGGCAGAGATGTGTAGTCTACCTGCAGGGCCATCATCTCCTCCATCGAAAGTTTATTTCCAGAACTAAGGACCTCTTCAACACGTTGCCCACGATAAGGATCGGACCAGGAATAGCCAATGGCGTCCCAACGGTCATATGATTCTGGAGTAACATTTTGGTTAGCAGTAGCAATGAATCCATTTTCAGGATTCACAACATGCGGTTTTTCCACAATAGGTAAATACCCATCCCATTCATAGCGACCATCGCCCGGAACAGGCACCAGGCCACTAAAATTTTTTCTGATTGGTGCAATTCCCACAGCCTGCCACCCAATGGTGCCTTTTTTATCTGCCCAGATCATATTCTCTCCTGGGATATGGCTATAATTACATGCTTCCCTGAATTCTTCCCAGGTCTTCGCCTGGTCCATTCGAAGAGAGGCCAAATAAGGTGAACCTCCGGGCTCTAGCCATGCACAACGTACCGCATATGCTTTATGGTGCACACTGTCTATAAAAGTGACAGGTCCATGGCGGGTGTACCTAAGTGATACTTCTTTCGGCTCCTGATCTTTAACAGAGATAGACTCTGAGATGACCTCCATAGCTTCCCATGCTCCCTGATAACGATACTCATTCAGGTTTTCCGGGTTAAGGTCGTACACATACATATCTTCGCCATCCGTCCTATAAACCGTTAGTCCCCAGGCACCATATTCATTATGTCCTATTGATATCCCCGGGATCTCCGGTTCACCGCCCCCAATGACATTCCAGCCCGGGGCTACCAAATGAGTCATATATCTTAAAGATGGAACGGCAATGGTTCTATGCGGATCATTGGCCATTAATGTATGTCCGTCCTTTGTTAATGCTCCGCTAACTACCCAATTATTACTCCCTATGGAAAGTGAATCAACTTTTGTTTCCGTATTTGTCATAAATGCAGTAGTGGTTTTAGTTCCCCTATAGCTTGGTACAACATCTTCTTTTACAAAGCGAACTGGCCTTCTATAAGCATTGTATACCGCTAAAATTTCTTCTTGCAGGAGAGAAGCATCAATGGCCGGATCTATCTTTAAATTGGGCTCTTTTGGGTGAAACCAAAACAAGTCTTTTACGGCTTCTACCCCAATTTTATTGACCGCCATTCCTATCTCCAATTCTTCGCCAATATTTCCCAATAATCCCTGATGTCTGGAAATCACCACTTCCGGTGTCCATTTTTGCGGAAAGATATCCAACATTTTGAATTCAATTGGCAGGTTCTCCGGATCCTGCATCACTTTTTCAATATAGGCGTTTACCCCATCTGTATAGGCGGTAATGATATTTGCTCCATTATCATGGTAATGATTCAATTCTGTAGTTATGTCGCCCCGAAATTTGAAGAGTCGGGTACCTATGTCGCGTTGTAATTCCCGCTCACCAAGGATCTCCGCTACTGTACCTGTTGCCTGTCTTCTCCAGATCTCAAATTGAAACAAACGGTCCTTAGCCGCTGCATATCCCTGAGCAAAGAAAAGGTCGTGCTCATTCTCAGCATAGATATGGTTTATCCCCCAACTGTCCCTTACAATTTCAACTGGTTCCTGTAAACCGGAGATACTTAAATTCTCGCGTGGGTTGGTTTTGCAAGAGACCAGAATGATAGATATAACTAGTAGTAGCTTCTTGCTTATTTTAAACTTTTTAATCGCCATTGGTGAATCTTTACTATTAAAATAGTCCTGAGATAGTACCTTCTTTGTCTATTGTAATATTTTCTGCAGAAGGAGTGGCCGGTAATCCGGGCATCCTCAATATATTCCCGGCAATGGGAATAATGAATCCCGCGCCTGTTGCAATTTCAAATTCGCGAATATTGATATCAAAATTTTTAGGCCTGCCCAGTCTTTTTTCATCATCGCTAAGGCTCTTTTGAGTTTTGGCAATACAAACCGGTAGTTCTCCATAACCCATACGTTCAAATCGCCTCATCTGATTATTGGCCACATTCGTCAGGATCACATTGGTAGCCCCATAAATAGTTCTGCATATCTTTTCCATCTTGGTTCGTATAGGATCGTTGAGCTGGTAAGTAGGTTTAAAGGCGCCCTTGCAGGACGCAGCCGCTTCTATCACCAGATCTGCCAGGTCTGTACATCCTTTGCCGCCTTTGGCCCAGCCATAACTCAGTGCCGCTGGTACATTTAATTTTTTACAATGGTCTAACAAAACTTTCTTCTCTGCTTCTGTATCACTGCTAAATGCATTGACCGAAATCACTACGGGTAAACCGAAGCTCTGTAAACTAGTAACATGCCTTTCTAAGTTGGGCATACCAGCTTTTAAGGCCTCTACATCTTCCTCCGTGAGTTCTGCCAACTTTTTTCCCCCATGGTATTTCAGGGCACGGATAGTAGCCACTAAAACTATTGTTTTGGGAGATAAATTAGCCTGCCGGCATTTTATATTCAGAAATTTCTCTGCCCCCAGATCTGCTCCAAAGCCAGCTTCTGTCACCACAAATTCGCCTAAACTCAGACCCATTTTTGTACCCAGTATTGAATTGGTTCCCTGGGCGATGTTTGCAAAAGGTCCGCCGTGAATAATAGCCGGATTCCCCTCCAGTGTCTGCACCAAATTAGGCTTAATGGCATCTTTTAACAATACGGTCATGGCTCCCTGCGCATTCAGGTCTCTTGCATATACAGGTTTCCCCTCCCAGCTGTCGCCCACATAAATATTCCCGCATTTCTCCTGAAGGTCTTCCAGGCTATTACTCAGGCATAGAATTGCCATGATCTCTGAGGCGGCCGTGATATTAAATCCGGTTTCCCGTGGAATCCCTCCTGCTTTACCACCCAGTGCTGCAACAATATGACGCAGCCCTCGGTCATTCATATCCATACAGCGCTTCCAAATAACGGTTCTGGGATCTATTCCGAGGTTACGTGTTTTGCTTTGAATGTTATTATCGATCAATGCAGCCAATAAATTATTGGCCTTTTCAATGGCATGAAAGTCGCCTGTAAAATGAAGGTTGATATCTACCATGGGGATCACCTGACTCCAACCACCTCCGGCAGCACCTCCTTTGATACCAAACACAGGTCCTAAACTTGGTTCGCGCAACACAATGACCGCTTTTTTCTTTCGAAGATTCAAAGCATCGCCCAGTCCTATGCAGGTAGTAGTCTTGCCTTCCCCAGCCGGAGTAGGCGTAATAGCGGTTACAAGAATAAGATTTCCTTCTTTTACTGAAGCTTCCTTTATTAGGTTAAGAGGCAACTTAGCCTTGTTGGACCCATAATATTCTAATTGATCTTCTGAGATGCTCAGACCCGCGGCTATATCTCGAATGTGTTTTTCTTTAACGCTCTGGGCGATCTGAATGTCTGTCATATTATTTTATTAATTGATATTCCATCGAAACGTTAGTAGTTTCATGTCCTTATTGGCTGAAAAGCTTACTTCTATTTTCGGATTTTCATACGGTTTTGTGAATATATACGTGCTTCCAATGCCTACGGCAGCTCCTCCCAACACATCCCAAATATCATGATAACCATCCGGACCTTCCATTCTGCTAACCCCCACTAAGGCTGCTAAAATATAGGCATATTTCCCGTACTTCCAGCCGTAGCGGCGTTGTATAAAAGAGGCACCTGAAAATGCCGAAGAGGTGTGCCCAGACGGAAATGAATCATAGGAGGTGCGCCCTTCTGGTCGTTGTCTTTTGCTAGTGTATTTGAGGGTATAGGTAAGGGCCATTGTAGTGGCATAGGAAAAGGCCAATTGTTTTGTACCCCGATAATCTTTTTGAAATATGGTTGCTAGTCCGGCAGACAAGGGCAAGGCTATTTGCAGAACGTCCCCGGTATCTACCAGGATGTATTCCCAGCGTTCATGGGTGCCGGCATTGCCATCTTGCGAATAGGTATTGCACATTCCCAAATAGCATAGAAAAATTAATAAGAGGACCAATCGCCTATTCATAGAACCCTATTTCATTCTTTTAATGATAAGATAATCTAGACCGAATCGGCCGGAGCCATTGATCAAACTATAGATGCCAACCCATAGAAAGCCTAAAGCAGGAAGCATATTCCATACGCCATTGTCTATTTGTTGTAAAAAAATGGCCACCAGCATGGTACATACAATCAGGAAGGCAGCGATCCTGGTTTTAAATCCCAGCACCAGCATTAGTCCGCCTATTGTTTCGCTAAACCCTGCTATCCAGGCAAAGAATACAGGGTACATGGCAAAGATTCCCCCAAATTGGGCTACATCGTCCGGAAACCAATATACCACTTCAAAGAGACCCAGATTCAATTCGGGATCGGACCAGGGCATCCCAAACTTTGAAGCGCCAAAATCAATGGCCAATAACAATCCGCAAATAAAGCGGGGAATAAAAAGAATAAGATCGGCCCAAACCGACTTTTGTAAGACAGGACTATTAAAGTATTTATAAAGGTGAAGCAGTTTGTTCATAGAAATTTGTATTTAAAAGAGGCCTATTCTTTGATTCAAATAGAATAGGAACAGGAACATAAATCCCATAAGTAGGGAATAGTATTTCTCCCGTCATAGAAAAGCTACCTAGGCCCTAAGCTAAGAATTTACATGCTATAATAAAAGTGGGAATACGCTACTCTCATATTATCTCTGATCCAGAAATTATCATGCTTAGATTTCAGCTATCCACAGACATAGTGCTTCTATTCCTTTTATTATTCTGGAACAATGTTCTTTCATGCCAAAACGTTCACCTTCCCCTGGTTCATCAAAATCAACATAGGCCAGTCTGGCGCCTAAAAAAGAATTTTCAAATCCAAAAGCAACGGAAGGTAGAAGTACCACCCCGGTATCTGCTAAAAGTTTACTGCATAATTCATTAGAAGTACCTATCCCTATTTTCTCAAATTTTTCATGAAACAGCGAAAAATCAAGAAAAAGATAAAATGCTCCTTGGGGAGAATGCACTCTAATGTTGCTTTTCCTAAGTTTATCGCTACAATAATTCCCTATCTCTTTTAGAATTTGTGATTGTCTCTTGATATAAGGTTTTATTTCGTTATAATCCTGATAGGCCACCCTGGCTGCCATTTGTACCGGAACAGGCGCACAGGAATAGGTTTCGGACCCAATCCCCAACAAGGCTTGTTTAAAGGAGGGTTCCATTCCGTTGCTGATTAGCGCGGCCCCAAATCGCCATCCCCCTGCCCCGCACCATTTTGAAAGTCCGGTGGTAGTGACCGTTCTTTGCGGATAAAAAGTGGCAAATGAAAGATGCGCATTGTTATGATCTAGTAACCCATATATTTCATCGGAGATCACCAGCATATTGTACTTACTTACAGCCTTGGTAAGCGCCAACAATTCATCTTTGGTATATGTGAGACCATCCGGATTACCTGGATAATTCAAGATCAGGATAGAAGGTTTAACCCGTTTGTTAGCTGCCGAATCATGGATCGCCTGGGGAGTTACTCTCCATCGCTGTTCAAAAGATGTCGGAAGTTTTATGATATGATGCCCCGCCAATTTGGCCTGCGGGCTATAGGAAACCCACGCAGGGGCAGGGATAAACACATCAGCTTTTTCAAAAGCCAACAAAATATTAAAGATCAAAATTTTGGACCCCGGCGCTACCACGACATCATCTGCCTCAACCTTTAAACCATTATGAGCATAATGGAAGCTGGCGATGTTTTCTCTGAGTTCCAGATCACCTTGTACGGAAGAATATTCTTTGTGCTTTACTGCATTTTTTAAAGCTTCCTGAACGTTGGTAGGCGGCATAAAGGGCGATTGCCCAAATCCAAATTGGAATAAGTTTCGGTTTTGGGCCGCCATTCTTTTGGTTTGGGTATTTATAAGTAATGTTTGTGATTCCTCTACTTCTCTGTACATGTTCAACTATTTAATCTGATGTCACTGCCTTTTCTCTGTTCTTTTAGATCTAAGTATGTGTATTGAAAAAATTCGCACTTTGGGAGAACCATATTGCCATTAAGCTGGGGATCTATTTTGGCCACTTTTTTAGGCTTATGCCGTACCGGAATTCTCCAAAGTAATGTTTACTCCCATAGGAACAGCTTTACTCTTAAAAATAAGGAATATTTCATGATTTATAAGTGTAATTAGATCTATCTCCGACTTTATTTACGAGACTGATTTAACATATCTTTCCCATTTCCTTAACGCCCTTCCCAAATAAATATCAATAATTTCAAAATCTGTGTAACAAAGGGTTTTGAATAGCGTCTTTAAAACACAACAACAACTAACCAATGCGAATAGTAGTACTGAGTATCTCTATACTTTTGGGCGTAGCTATGAAAAGCTTCGGGCAAGAGCGCGATAGCATCCGCGTTAAACGAGTGTATACCACCAAAGCGGTAGGCACCATGGTATCTCCAAAAATAGACGGGATAATGGATGATGAAGCCTGGGGGCTGGTAGAGTGGGCAGGCGATTTTATAGAATTTCAACCAGATAATGGCACTCCACCCACGGAACAGACACTCATGAAGATCCTCTATGACGAAAAGAACCTATATGTGGGCTTTAAGTGTTATCAAAAAGACCCTTCCACCATTGAACGGAGATTAGGGAGGCGCGATACGTTCCCTGGAGACTGGGTTGAAGTCAATATTGACAGTTATAATGACGATAGAACTGCATTTTCATTTACAGCTGCTTCTTCCGGGGTAAAAAGTGATGAGTTTGTTTCAAACAACGATAATTTTGATAGTAGCTGGAATCCTATTTGGTTTCTGAGTACCCATATAGATTCTGATGGATGGACAGCAGAAATACGCATCCCCTTAAGTCAGCTACGCTTTAGCAATGCACAGGAACAAGTATGGGGACTGCAGGCAGTTCGTCGTTATTTTAATAATGAAGAACGTTCTCTCTGGCAGGGTATTGATGCAAATCCGCCGGGATGGGTAAGTGAATTTGGTGAATTACGCGGCCTTTTAGGCTTAGTTCCACAAAAACAACTGGAAATTCAGCCTTATACCCTCACTCAATTTGATTCTTATGAAGCCGAAGATGGAAATCCCTTCAGGGATGGACAAGATTCCAAACTGGCAGCAGGCCTGGATGCCAAAATTGGAATCACTAATGATCTAACCCTCGATCTTACTATAAATCCCGATTTTGGCCAGGTAGATGCCGATCCCGGAGCTATTGCGCTGGATGGTTTTGAGATCTTCTTTCAGGAAAGACGACCATTTTTTGTAGAGAATAAGAGTGTCTTTGATTACCGTATAGGAGGTGGCCCTGATAATTTATTCTTTTCCAGACGAATTGGAAGAACGCCTCAGGGGTTCACTACCGCAGATCCGGATCTTGGGGAATATGAGGATATCCCAAATTTTACCACCATCCTTGGTGCAGCTAAATTTAGCGGTAAGACCAAGAATGGTTGGACAATTGGTTTACTGGAAAGTGTTACTGCCAAAGAATATGGAGAGGTAGAATTAGATACTCGTACAGAGGTCATCAATGGATTACCGGTCTTAGGAACAGAGCGAAGAGAAATAGTAGAGCCTCTTACCAATTATCTGGTGGCCAGAGCACAAAAGGATTTCAACGAACGAAACTCGTATATAGGTGGAATTTTCACAGCTACCAATAGAAACCTGGAAGGGGATCTCGATTTTTTGCATAAGGCGGCATATACCGGGGGAATCGATTTTAAGCACAATTGGAAAAATCGCACCTATTATATGGAAGGAGTATTTACTTTTAGTAATGTGCTTGGGAGCGAAATGGCCATTGAAGAAACACAACGCTCCATAACCCATTTATTTCAACGATCGGATGCAGGCCATGTGTCTGTAGACCCTACACGAACCTCATTGAGTGGCACGGGTGGACGATTTGAGATAGGTAAGGGCGGTGGTGGAAATTGGCGCTATAATGCCGGCACCTTTTGGAAATCTCCCGAACTGGAACTAAATGATATTGGATTTTTACGGCAGGCGGATGATATAAGACAGTATGCCAATCTAAGGCGTGTTTTTAACCAGCCTACCTCCTGGTTCAGACAAGCAAATTTTCAAACAGAGATATCCACTGCCTTTGATTTTGAAGGAAATTACAATCGGATCCAATACGAAATTAATGGCTTTGTCAATTTCAAGAATAATTACTTCACGGAATTCGGAGCGGCCCACAAACCCCGAATTTTCGTAAACACATTTCTTAGAGGAGGACCAAGATGGCGATACAATGAAGAGAATTACTGGTATCTGTTCTTGGGTACAGATCGCCGAAAAAAATTGAGCGTAGTTGCCGGTGCTGTGAATTCACAAGCCACCCAGAATAACTTTTCCTTTTACAATTATGAATTGAGATTTAATTATCAGCCCTTAAATTCTCTAAGCATATCATTAAATACAGAGTATTCACAAAATCCCAGTCGGACTCAATATGTTAGTGAGCAAAATTTTGGGGATCAACCGAGGTATATTTTAGGTGCTATTGACCAGGAAACCTTAAGCACTACATTACGTATCAATTACAATTTAAATCCCAACCTTAAGTATACAGTATTACGGTCAGCCTTTTATTTTTAAAGCCAAATTCTCAGATTTTAATTATGTGGTGAATTCTACGGCGGAGAATATAGATAATAGGGTTAGCTGGTTTGCGGAAGATCAAATACAGTTTAATAATGGCCTTTATGAGGTAGATGAGGATCAAAACGGTACTATAGACTACAGTTTTGAAGATCCCGACTTTGCTTTTGTACAATTTCGTTCTAACCTGGTTCTTCGCTGGGAATACATCCCAGGATCGGAAATTTTTGTAGTATGGTCTCAGGGGATCACAGGGAGTGGTGATGTAAACGACAGTTTTGGCAACATTATCAATGACCAACTTTTAAATCAAAAAGCCAACAACACGTTTCTCTTAAAGGCTACCTACAGATTCAATCTTTGATGTTTATGTACCATCGGATATTAATCCCAAACAAAGCGCCAGCTACCATCGGCCTGTCTTTTCCATACCGTGTGAAAGACCCCTTCAAGTTTATTGGTCTGGCCCAGAGAATCCAGGGAGGAATAAACAAAAGTACCATAGGTATATCCCAAATCACCTGAGGCGGAAACATCTACAAAATCTGGTTTCCAGATTAGACTGTTAGTGTTCCCGGAAGCACCTTGTGATTCGAACTGTTGGGCTATTGCCGTTTTACCAATGATAAGGGAATTATTTCTCATTAATACAGCGTCATCGGCAGCGTAGGTAAGAAAGGCTTTAGGGATCCCTTCTACTTTTGCCAGTTCTGCGAATTGCTTTTCTGTTTCAACTATTTCATTTTTCCAGTCCTGTAATGTCTCTTCACTGGGCCCGGACGAACAGGAAGTTAAAATTATTGTAAGAATGGACACAATACTAAATGAGAATCTCATAAGCTGAAATTATACAAAACAAAGTGCAAAGTTTTCTAATGGCCGTTAAGCCATAAACGAGCTTCTTCTTCACTCTCAAAACCGCGGAAATGCCAATCTGAATTCAGATTCCTGGAGATATTCACATATTTTTCAATCTTGTTCCTGATCTTAACATCCCTGGCTATATAGGCCATCTTAAGCCTTTGTATTAACCTGCTTGCAGCCACATCATTAACTGAAACTTCTACAATGTCTATTGGTTTCCATTCAACACCTAAAGTTTCGAGTGTATGAACTATCTGATATTTTGCAGTTTTAGACCTGGGATCGCTAAAAAAAATCTCATTAGCTTCCCAAATCTCCGCCGAAGTTACAAAGTCGTAAAACTCCCATTTAATCCCCTCTTTTTCCCAAATAGTTCGAAAAGGCATAAGCTAGTAAATTTAATATAGACTAAAATATAGGTGCCTGGTTTTTAGCAAGTCATGCTTTAAGACATTGTTTAAATAAAAAATAGACCAGCCAAAATTTATGGTTTGATCCATTTTCCATTAAACTAAAATCATAGAAGACCAGAATTTGCTCCTATATTTCCTACACTTAAAGATAATAAAAAAGATTTTATGGTCCCAGAATCCAGCATTAAATTCGTTATAAGTAATAAAGCGAGTTTTACTAAAAATCGCGATAATTCCCCGCCAGATATTTGTTGGCCTTGGCTTCCTTAAACTGGGCTGTTTTATTATCCCAATGTAATTTACGATTGGGAAATTGTCCGGCGATTACACCTAACAAGATGGTTTCCGTTAGTCGGGCAGAGTAAGAAAATGGAGCCGTACAGGTATCTGTTCCTAAACAGGCATCTACGAACTGATGATAGTGCTTATGACCTTCCAGGCCGTAGTCTCTTACAGGTTCACCTATCTGACCTGACTGTACAAAAGGTGTTACGTCTATTTCCTGATATTCATCATCCACAATATGCCTTGGTAATTCCATAAAATGGGGTAAGAGCAATCTTCCTTTTTCACCAATGAACATGGCCCCCTGTAGAGGGAGTTTTTCTTTATTGGGTAATTTAAGATCCTTATGCATGGCAGGGGCACCTTTCCCGTCGTACCAAACCCATTTCAAGGTTTCGGCAGTATACGGTGTCCCAGGAAATTCATAGGTTACGGTATTTCGTTCAGGGTATCCAAAACCATTCGGTCTGCGGCATTGGTTCTTTACTGTAAAAGGGACATCTAGTTGTAATGCATTATAAGGTGTGTCAAAAATATGAACTCCCATATCCCCTAAGGTGCCGCAACCAAAGTCTACCAGCTTCCGCCAATTGGCAGGATGGTATACCTGATCTTTATAAGGCCTGGTTGCAGAGGTTCCCAACCATAAATTCCAATTCAGATTAGGTGGTATGGGATCCGCACCTGTTGGTGCCGGACCATCATATCCCCAATTCTTGGGTGACCATGCCCGGACACAAGAAACCTTCCCAATGATCCCTGATTGGATCAGTAGGGTGGCTAATTTGTAATCGTAAAAAGAATGCACCTGAATACCCATCTGGGTTATTAGTTTCTTTTCTTCTGCCAGTTTACGCATCGCCCTAACTTCTGCGACATGATGAGCTAGTGGTTTTTGACAATAGACGGGTTTATCTAATTGCATGGCCAGCATTGAAGCAGGGGCGTGGGTATGATCTGGAGTAGAGACGATCACTGCATCTATATCATTCGCCATTTCCGAAAAGAGCATTCTATAATCTGCAAATACCCTGGCGTTTGGATGTAACGCTTTAGCGGCTTCCAGATTCTTGGTGTCCACATCACAAAGTGCTACTACCTCAACCATTTTATGCGAGGAAACAGATTTCAGATCTTCCGCTCCCATTCCCCCTACGCCAATATGGGCAGTTCGCAATTTTTTATCCTGATTTATTCCCCACATGGAGGATGGTAATAAGGAGACCGAAGAGGCCACCGCCGTATTCTTTAAAAAATCTCTTCTTTTCATGGTAAGTGTAGTTAGTTATTTTGAAAGGAATAAAAAAAGGCAAAGCAGCATAATCAAGTTGCCATTGCAAACAGCATTAAAGATAATGAATTCAACCTATTAATGTACAACACTCTGCCCAGGTTCTTTGCTCTAATATATGGGAAGAGTGCATTACAACTTCCTTATTTGTTTTCCCGACTCATATAAAAAAATGCCACCGCATTAAGCGGTGGCACATACAGTATTCAAAATCATTATGCACTATTTAGCCTCGAGGAACTCCTTAAAGTTCATGAGTTTCAATGAGTCCATATCTTTGATTTTTTTCTTGATACCAGTCAAATCTTCCTTTGCCTTTACAAAGCGATCCGATATAAGACCTAAATTCTCCAAGTCAGCAGCGGATGGCTTATCATAACTGCTTGCCAATTTGCTGTAAAGATCTGCCATTTTCTCACGCAACTGAGGTTCTGCCGCGCCCACATAGTTATCACCGGTAGTGACCACAAGTGTTTTCTTAAGGTCGTTCAGTTTTGCATTGATCTTAGTGCTTTTTTGCTCCTTGGTCTTTGTTATTAGTTCATCTACTTCGTATACCATATAGGCCAGTTCCTGAGTCATATCGTATAACTGCATGGTAATTCGGTTTTTAACTTCTCTGTTCTTGGGAGTCAAAGGAGACTGTGGATCATAAACCAATTCAAAAGAATGTTCGAAGGTTTCCTTGCCTTTGGTGATTACGGCCTTATAGGTGCCAGCTGGTACCTGGGGAGAAGTAAAACCACCAAAACTAAAAGTCTTCCCTTTGGCCACTTTAGGTTGTTTACGCGTATAACCCCAATTCACAATATTGATCCCTTTGGATTTTCCTGGCCCCAATTCTACAACGGTATTCCCATCCATATCCTGGATCTCCATCGTCATCTTCCCAAAAGTGTGCCTCTTGTTCAGATAATACTTGATCTGCACATCATTGGTTTTATTCCCTCCTACAAATTGTGTCTCTGTTCCAAAATTTCCCCCGAAAGAGCTTTTCTCGTTCATAACCGTTGGGTCGTTGCTAAAGAAATGAAGCGTCTTAGCAAGGACTTCCTGATTGATCTCCCTCAAAGGTGAGATATCATCAAGAATGATCACACCTCGACCATGGGTTCCTAGCACCAAATCATTGGTCCTCTTTTGAAGAGCAATATGATGTACGGCTACAGAGGGCATGTTATTGGTGAACTTACTCCAACTTTGTCCTCCATCGATAGTAATGTACAGGCCAAATTCGGTGCCAAGGAAAAGCAAGTTTGGATTTACGTAGTCTTCTTGAATATTCCTCACAAAACCATCTACATCGGCAGTTATGATATTGGTCCATGTTTTACCGTAGTCTGTAGTTTTGTACGCATAAGGATTCATATCATTCATGGTATGCCCATCGAACACTGCATAAGCTGTGCCCTTATCAAAAACACTCGCCTCAATATGATAACACCAGGTGTTTTTTGGTAGTCCTGAAATATTTGCCACGGTATTAGACCAAGTCTTGCCACCGTCGCGCGTAAGTTGGACGTTGCCATCATCCGTTCCAACCCAGAGGATGTTCGCATCAAGGGGCGACTCGGCTATAGTAAATATGGTAGTGTGATTCTCTGCTCCAGAGTTATCCTTAGACAAGCCTCCTGAGTCTTCCTGATTCTGTTTAGAGGGATCATTAGTTGTAAGGTCTGGGGAAATAATCTCCCAGGTATCGCCCATATCTTCAGATTTGTGAAGAAATTGGCTGCCCATATAAAAACGATCCGGTTGATGTTCACTAATCGCCATGGGAGCATTCCAATTGAATCGCAATTTAGGCGTTCCTTTCGAAGGTTGCGGTTGAATGGTCTTGTTAAGTCTCCTGTCTACATCAATTCGCCATACATTTTCGGCTCCCTGCATTTCAGAATAAATAATATTCTTGGTGGGATGCTTTAATACTCTAAATCCATCACCGGCACCAATGGAATTCCAGTCTCTTGCCTCTACACCCCCGGGTGAAGACGATGGACCATACCATGATCCGTTATCCTGAAGTCCGCCATATACATTATAAGGCTCCTCGTTGTCTACACTTATATGATAAAATTGGGACAAGGGTAGATTTTCAACTATTTCCATAGTGGTACCGCCGTTCCAGCTGCGGTATACACCACCATCCGTCCCTACAAACAAAATGTCCGAGTCTAGAATGCTAAAGGCGATATCATGTATATCACTGTGCATATTGCCGAGATCCTTAAAGGTCTTGCCGCCATCCCTGGAAATTGATCCACTTAGTCCGCCTTTTACAATAACATTCTCGTCCCTCGGATCCACTACAATTCGGGAAAAATAAAAAGGTCTTACCGTGATCCCGAAATCATTGTTAAGTTGTTGCCAGTTTTGCCCGGCATCATCACTTCTATAGAGTCCTTTACGTTCGTCTTTTTCTGCTTCAATTACGGTATAAAGTACTTTAGGATTTGAAGGCGCTACTGCGATCGCTAATCGCCCTAGGTCTCCATCCGGGAAACCGTTATGAATTATATTCCAACTGGTTCCACCATCAGTAGATTTATACAAAGCACTATTGCTTCCCCCAGACATAAATGACCAACCAGTCCTACGAAATTCCCACATGGATGCATATAACGTATTAGGATCGCTTGGATCCATCACCAGGTCTGCACAGCCCGTCTTCTGATCTATATAAAGAATTTTATCCCAACTAGCCCCTCCATCGCTTGATCTATAGACTCCGCGTTCTTGACTATCACCCCATAAAGCACCAAGTACAGCAACAAAAATCTCATTGGGGTTGGTTGGGTTAACAATAATATTTGCGATGCGTTCTGACTTTTCGAGCCCTAGTTTTTCCCAGTTAGACCCTCCGTCTTTTGATCGGTATAATCCGTCCCCAATAGTTACACTATTGCGAGTCCAGGTCTCTCCTGTTCCTACGTAGATCGTATTGTCCGGATCACTCGGATCTAGCGCTACAGCTCCAATGGACTGGCAGTATTCATCGAAAATAGGGTTAAAGCTAGTGCCAGCATCGTTAGATTTCCAAACGCCTCCTCCGGCTGCACCAGCGTAGATAATACGGCTATTGGTAGGATGTACTTCAAGGTCATTGATCCTCCCACTCATAAGGGCAGGCCCAATGTGTCTTGCTGTCATGTCGCCAAACAATTCCTTTCCTTTAATTGCCTTGGTTTCTTGTCCATGGCCCACAAGAGGGAACCAAAGCGCAAAGGCGATTATGGTAATAAAAACATGTTTCATATAGTTGATTGATTTAAAAAAGGATCCTTTTACAAGGACCCTGATTAGTTAGAAAGATTATTCTTTTTCTTCGGAAACCATTTCTTTTGGAAAAGCAAAGGAGGCTTCATCTACTACCGGATTAAGCTCTATACTTTCTATAGTTAGCGGACTGGAGGCACCGTCTTTTAATCCCTGTGTCATAGAGAAAGGGAAATAAAGTCCTTCTATTTCCTGATAGTCACTCATCGTTATTTCCTGAATCATTCCTTTTGCCTGACCTGATTTGATCTCAGACTGCATGGCGATAGGTACAAAATTCTCAGTATCGAAAAAGTAGTAGCTTACATCTTCTTCCTCGTTTCCATCAACTGTAATAGGTTCTTTGACCAATTTAATTTTAAAGGTTTCTGTACCATCTATGGTTTCATTTCCCATTAATTCCACCGTGTAGCCCTTTTCCATATAGTCTACAAAAGAATCTGGAAAATCATTGGTATTGAGTTTAAAATTCTCCGTAGATTCAGCATCGCTCTTTTCTGCCTTCATGGTCATAAAATTATGACTCCAAAGCGTTTCTCCATCATATACTCCCTGCATAATCTGCTTTCCCTGAAAGTTTATAATGGTCATTTGCCGCCCGTCTTTTAGCTGTATAATCTCCAGAGGAATTTCCATTCCTTGTTGATTAATCTTTGCTATCATTTTGATACCTTCCAGGTTTTTAAAATTATCAATCCCACCAATGTTTTCAAAATAGGTGTTGATAATTTCATCCGCGGTCTGAGCTTTGGAAATAAAAGGGGAAGCCACAATAGCTAGAACAAGAATCCATTTTAATGTTTTCATTTTTATTTTTTTAGTGAGTTGCATTATTGCATAAGTATCAAAAATACAAGATTTGTTACAATCAATTATTTATTATTCAAACTAAAATTGAGGCTACCAAGAATTAGTATTTGTGCTTTCAAACATACTTTTGGCTAACAATAACTTATGTAAACGGAATATCTTTCAATAGCCTTGGAATTAAATCCTTATCTAATGTTAGCTGTATCCCCGGATCTGTGCAGTTGATCAATAGTGCTATGACCTCCTCCTCTTGGGGATATACAAAGAAATTGCTATAGCCGCCAATCCCATTGCCCACATGACCTATGAATGGTCTGCTCTGGGAATCTTCACTTACCTGCCACCCCAGGCCATAGTAAGTAGAATTACCATTTATCCTTTGAGGGGTACAGGAATTGTGTCATGATCTCTGCAGGGATCAAGGCATTTTCCAGACTTGCTTGCCCCAGTTTTGCCAGATCTTCTGAAGTAGAAAGAAAGCCTCCTCCGGCTAATTTGTATTGATTATCCACCGGAATGGCCAACCGAAAGCCAGATCTTCTCCTGGTATAGGGTGTAGCCTTATTCCTTTTGGAAACCTCCGGATATTCTACATATGTGGAATGCATTCCCAAAGGATCTAACACCTCTTTTTTGACATATTCCGAAAAGGGTATTCCGCTCACCTCCTCCATGGCAAGCGAGATCATTACCCAATCAAAGCTGGTGTATAAATAATCTGTGCCCGGTGGGAATTCTAAGGGATCATCCTGGAATATCTTTAAACTCTCCTTGATGGAATAGGGAAGGTTCAAGGCGTATTCCTTGCCACGATATCCGCGGATTCCGGCAGTATGAGAAGCCAGTTGCCTAATTGTGAAATCATATTCTTTTTTGGGAAAATACGGTACATAGTGGTAGAAGGAAGTATCCAGATCGATCTTCTTATCTGATACCATTTTGGCCAGTGCCATGGCAGCAATAGGTTTGGAGGCACTGGCTATCCTAAAAAGAGTCTTTCCAGGATCAACCTCTACTTTTTTATCTAAATCAGCATACCCATACCCTTTTTGGAAGAGCTTCTCGCCTTTTTTAAGTACAGTGATGGACATACCAGGAACCTTGCCGGTATCGACCAATTCTTGCAGCAAGGCATCAATAATTTTTATGTTTCCCTTATTCCCGGGAATCTCGCCTGTAGCATCAGAAAAGAAAAGTTGCCTTATGTATGATAATAGTCCCATTTTGGTCCTATTCCTTAAAGATCAGTCGCCCTCTGTACAATTCTTCCACTGATACAGAATCTGGCCGATTAAAGCTCAGAACATCTCCTGTTCCTCTGATCACCCCCCGAAGTATCTGTTGCGGATTCACCAGCATGTCATTACTCCCTCTATGGTTTATGACCATCTCTTGTACAATTAATTCCTCCGCCTCTATCCTGGAATCTCCTGCTGCTATATTAGCACTAAAGCGCTGTGTACTGCCTCTTAATTGAAAATAAGCAATTCCGTTGGCTACTAGTGTCAGATTCTGTGTGGCAAGATCGAGATCAAAAGACCCATCTGTTGTTTCAGATTCCGTGTTGTTAAAACTTTCGGAGATCAATTGCAATTCAGGAAATGTAAGGGTGCCTTCGCTCCTGATGGGCCAACCCGTACTGCTTCGTATCTCATTGATATTAGGAGAGGTTACAAAGATCTTTGTGATCCCGTATTCCCGGAAAAGGTTACAGTTGTTGGTATTGCGAACAACCAGCCTGCCGCCCTCAACTTCAGCAGTTACTTCCGAACGTAAAAACTCTCCGGTTTCAATGACCACTTCCTGCACCGGACCTTCACTCAAGACGAGTTCTATATTCTCAAAAACAGTGATCTTTTCAAAGTTGGGCAGGCTCACCTCCTCGCGTACCAACTCTCCGGCGTTCTGGAAGCAATCGGGTACATTGTCTCCATTGCACCCCGTGATAAGGAGCGCACAGAAACCAAAGAAAATTATATAAGTAAGCTTCTTCATATTAATTGTCTCTTCATTTTTCATAAGCGGATACCCACACCAATTTCCACCGCTTCGGCTTTGGCAGCATGCGATTTAAGAGTGACTGCTGCAAACCATTTTTCTCCAAAATATCGCTTTAGCCCAACGCGATTATAGACCTTTCCTTCAAAATCGAATGGGTAGTACACATAATACCCTAATTGAGTAATAATGCTCATCTTATTGATAAAAAGCTCATGTCCTAAAAAGATCCCAACCCGCTTATAATCATCGTTTGGATCTACATTGAGTTCAGGAAAAGAAACTGCCTGATATCTGATCAGATCCTTAAGAAAGTTAGAAAAAAAGATGTCTGTTCCCAGCTGTATGGAACTTAACCTGCCTATTCGTTTATCCGCATAGGCAGATAGAATATAAAAAGGGTACTGCCCGGAATTGATCACATCGCTCTCATTGATCCCGGTTCTAAAGACCAGATTTGCCTTTATCGGTTCCTTTACAAACTCCTGTTCTTCTTGTTGTACGAACTCTATGGTCTCTCCGCCTTGCAGATCATAGACCAGTCCGGCATTAAAGGCAAAGGTGTTCGTAGAAGTATTGGGCGCCTTTACATTGGCATTGGAGTAATGAACTACAGAGATCCCTGCTTTTACTCCTAATCTCTCGAATATTTTTTCTTTTTGATAATTCATCATAAGATAGGTGGAGCTCAACAGATGCGAGCCAAAGGCGTTATTCCTGAAATTTTCTATCTTATCATAAGGATTGGTGTTGTAGGCTAACCCCTGCCCTATTCTAAACTGTAGATTTCTCTTTAAAAGATAAAAATTGTAATGGGCATAGATCCCAAGATTATGACCCAAAGTAAGGTTGTTCATATCCTGATACACCATGGAAAAACCAGTATCCGGATAATTGAAGTTCTCTTCCCAACCTTTATACCCAAAGGTTTGTTTACTGAATCCCAGAATGACACCCGAAGGATGTTCACTTATCAAATGGGAAATGTCTGTATTGTGTAAAAGTATAGACCCGTAGAAAGAGCTAAGGTCAACCGTCCATTTATGAGGTATATCTGCCTCCTGCGAAAAGCATCCCCAACAATAAAGTAGGCAGAAAATTAGGGTTCTGATATTCATGGGGTGTAAAAATAGGAATTATTCGGACGATGGATCTAGCCTTAGTGGGAAACTATTTTCCTTTAGAAAACAGCTTTTGCGATCTCCTGAATATTATCACTCTTACCCATAGAATAATAATGCAATACCGGAACCCCGGCAGCTTTGAGTTCATTAGATTGAGTAATGGCCCATTCAATCCCAAGCTCGCGTACCTCCTTATTGTTCTTACATTTTTCTACTCCATCAATAAGGTCTTGTGGCAGATCTATCCGGAAAACCTGGGGAAGAAGCTGTAAATGTCTTTTTACCGCAATGGGTTTAATTCCCGGGATGATGGGAACGGTAATCCCTATTGCCCTTGCCGCTTTCACAAAATCGAAAAATTTTTGATTGTCAAAGAACATTTGAGTTACAATGTAGTGAGCACCCAGTTCCACTTTCTTCTTCAACCATTTAAGATCTGTTTGTAAAGAGGGTGCTTCCATGTGCTTTTCGGGGTACCCGGCTACTCCAATACAAAAATCTGAACAATTATCAGTCTCTATCACCTCATGCAAATATTTACCCTCATTGAGATCATGGATTTGAACAACCAGATCTGAAGCAAAATTATGACCCCCTTTTGTTGCTTCAAAATAGGTCTCTTCTTTCATGGCATCACCGCGCAGCGCCATCACATTCTCAATTCCCAGATAATGGCAATCTACCAAAAGATACTCTGTCTCCTCCTTTGTAAATCCACCGCATAACACATGAGGAATAGTATCCACATCGTACTTGTGTTTTATGGAGGCACATATACCAACAGTGCCAGGTCGCATTCTGGTTAATTTCTTATCGAGCAGGCCGTCTCTGTCTATATATACGTACTCTTCTCTGGAGGTTGTTACATCCACAAAAGGCGGATTGAACTCCATGAGTGGATCAATATTGTCATACAATTCCTGTATGCTTCTACCTTTTACCGGGGGTATGATCTCAAAGGAAAAGAGAGTGCTTCCTTTCGATTTTTCTATATGTTCGGTTACTTTCATGCTTCTTAATTCTTTTATTCTTCCACTAAATTAGGAGCAAGCCATTTTTGGGCCATTTCAATGGAAATACCCTTTCTTTTGGCATAGTCCTTCAACTGATCTTGTCCTATTTTCCCTAAGCCAAAATACCGCGCTTCAGGATGAGCAAAATAATATCCGCTTACACTTGCGGCGGGCCACATAGCGAGGCTTTCTGTAAGTTCTACTCCTATAGATTCCTTTACCTTCAGCAGCTCCCAAATAGTCTCTTTTTCCAGGTGATCCGGACAGGCAGGGTAGCCGGGTGCAGGTCGGATTCCTTTGTACGCTTCTTTGATCAACTCTTCATTACTGAGTGTTTCCTCTGCCGCATATCCCCAGTGTTTTGTTCGAACTTCGAGGTGCAAATATTCCGCAAATGCCTCCGCCAATCTGTCTGCCAGGGCCTTTACCATGATAGCATTATAATCATCCATTGCATGCTCATACTCCTGTGCCAATTCCTGAGTTCCAAACCCGGCTGTTACACAGAAACAACCTATATAATCCTTAAATCCATCTGTTTTTGGTGCAATAAAATCGGCCAGGGCAAGATGCGGAACCCCTTCCTTCTTTTTAAGTTGCTGTCGCAGGGTGCGGAAGATCAATTTCTTGCCAGAAACAGGATCTTTTACTTCAATATCATCTTCATTAATGGTATTTGCACTGTAAATTCCAAAAACAGCCTTTGCTTGTAATAATCTTTTTTCTATGATCTCATCGAGCATTTTTTGAGCATCTTCAAATAGCTCAGTCGCCTGCTCCCCTACCACAGTATCCTTCAGTATTTCAGGATATTTACCATGAAGTTCCCAACTTCGGAAGAAAGGTGACCAATCTATAAAAGGTCGCAATAGCTTCAGGTCCAATTCTTCTATAATCTGAGTCCCTAACTTCTTCGGCTTTACAATTTCAGAAGTCTTCCATGAAAGGAACTTCTTGTTCTTACGGGCATCATGGATCGAAATGTATTCCTTCCGTTTCCCTCGTTCCAGGAATTTATCACGAAAAGATTCGTACTCCAGTTTTAGTTGCTCTTTATACCCCTGAGAGCGCTCCTTTTGCAGCAGGTCGCCCACAACTGTTACTGCTCTGGAGGCGTCATTTACATGTACAACTGCTGCGCCGTACTGAGGATCTATCTTAACCGCGGTATGTGCTTTACTTGTGGTAGCGCCCCCTATCAACAAAGGCACCGTAAAATTTTGACGTTGCATTTCCTTAGCCAAAAACACCATTTCATCCAGGGAGGGAGTGATCAAGCCACTCAAACCAATGATATCTACCTGTTCTTCTATTGCTTTCTGAATGATCTTTTCCGGAGGCACCATCACCCCAAGGTCTATGATCTCATAATTGTTGCAGGCCAGGACTACACTAACAATGTTCTTCCCAATATCGTGCACATCCCCTTTTACCGTCGCCATCAGAATCTTTCCTGCAGCCCCTCTTGAAGATTCATCTTTGGAAGCCTCAATAAAAGGAGTGAGATGGGCAACGGCCTTTTTCATGACCCGGGCCGACTTCACCACCTGGGGAAGAAACATTTTGCCACTTCCAAACAGATCGCCTACCACATTCATCCCATTCATCAAATGACCCTCGATCACTTCAATGGGTTTGGTTGCCAATTGACGAGCCTCTTCCACATCGGCCACTATATATTGGTCTATTCCCTTTACCAGGGCCCTGGTTATCCTATCTTGCAGAGGTTCTTCCCGCCACGAAAGATCTTGTTTGTTCTCACGGGCCTTACCTACTACTTTTTCCGCAAATTCTAATAAGCGTTCTGTAGCATCGGGCCTTCTGTTTAGTATTACATCTTCTACCTGTTCCAGGAGATCTTTAGGAATGTCATCATAGACTTCCAGTAATGCAGGGTTTACAATACCCATATTCATCCCGGCCTTAATGGCATGGTACAAAAAGACCGAATGCATGGCTTCGCGTACCGTATCATTTCCCCTGAAACTAAAGGAAACATTACTTACGCCACCACTTACGCTGCAATGTGGAAGATTCTCCCTTACCCATTTGGTAGCTTCTATAAAGTCTACCGCGTTGCGATTGTGTTCATCCATACCTGTTGCCACAGGAAAAATATTTAGGTCGAAAATGATATCTTCCGGTGGAAATTTCACCTTGTTCACCAGAATGTCATAAGATCTGCTGGCAATCTCCAGCCGGCGATCGTAATTATCTGCCTGACCTTTCTCATCAAAGGCCATAACAATCACCGCAGCTCCGTAGCGACGAATTAGTTGTGCCTGTCTTATAAATTCGTTCTCCCCTTCTTTAAGGCTGATGGAATTGACTACGCATTTTCCTTGCACCACTTGCAAACCAGCTTCAATGATCTCCCACTTAGAACTGTCTATCATGATGGGTACCCTGGCAATATCTGGTTCTGCGAGGATCAGATTTAAATATTTCACCATGGCTTCCTTCCCATCAATAAGGCCATCATCCATATTTACATCAATGATCTGTGCCCCACCCTCTACCTGATGTCTGGCAATATTAACGGCATCATCGAATTTTCCTTCTTTGATCAGTCGGAGGAATTTACGGGATCCTGCTACATTGGTACGTTCTCCTACATTTATAAAATTACTTTCCGGTGTAACAATCAGAGGTTCCAGGCCTGCAAGTTTCAGGTACTTTTTATCCACATTCTTGTCTTCTGAAGACAGGAAAGAGGGAGGGTCTTGCACAATATGTGGCTTTTTTAGATTCATACGGAGATCAAACATTGTCTGGGTTCAAATTCTTGAACCAAATTAGCAATGGCCTTTATATGAGCAGGCGTGGTTCCGCAGCAGCCTCCCACAATATTTACAAGGCCTTTCTCCAAATACTCTTTTATCTGAAAGGCCATTTCTTCCGGACTTTGATCGTATTCCCCAAAGGCATTTGGCAAGCCTGCATTGGGATGGGCAGACACTGCCAAGGGCGTTTTAGCCGATAATATTTCCAGATGGGGAACGAGTTGACTTGCCCCGAGTGCACAGTTAAAACCGACGGATAAAAAAGGGATATGTGATACAGATATTAGGAAAGATTCTGCTGTCTGACCAGATAAGGTTCGGCCCGAAGCATCTGTTATGGTTCCACTGATCATAATTGGTACAGAAATGCCTCTTTCCTCCTTAACTTCTTCAATTGCGAACAAGGCAGCTTTCGCGTTCAGTGTATCAAATACAGTTTCTACTAATAACAGATCAACTCCTCCATCTAGCAGGGCCTCCACTTGTTCCCGGTATGCAAGACGCAAATCCTCAAATGAAACTGCCCGAAAGCCGGGGTCGTTCACATCCGGGGACATACTGGCTGTTTTATTCGTTGGGCCTATGCTGCCAGCTACAAAGCGTGGCTTTTGGGGTTCTCTGGCAGTGCACTTTACAGCTACTTCTTTTGCGATCCTGGCCGACTCATAATTTAATTCATAGACCAGATCTTCCATATGATAATCGGCCATGGCTATGGAGGTTCCTGAGAAGGTATTAGTTTCCACGATATCTGCACCTGCTTCAAAATATTTCTGATGTATCTCGGCTATTGCCTGTGGCTGGGTAAGAGACAACAGATCATTATTTCCCTGTAATGGATGGGGCCAGTCTTTGAATCGAGTTCCCCGAAAATCAGTCTCCGTAAATTTATATTGTTGAAGCATGGTACCCATGGCACCGTCTAACACAAGGATACGTTCCTCTAAAAGCTCTTCAATTCTTTTCATCATCGTTATTTAACAAATACATATATTATGAAACATACACAACCGCTTAGGTTAATATGTTTCAGGCTCCAAAGTATTTTGTATCAAGAATGGAAATAAGCAGAAATGCTTAATTGTACGTTATCTGTCACGCCCAGGGCGTAATAGAATGTAGCACCTTCTTTAGTAGCTAAAGGGTTGCTAAGGTTTCACCGGGTCTAGTCCCTCCACCTTTCTTGATAACAAATTTCATTGTGTATATGAACTAGCACAAAGAAACACCACAATGGCAATAAAAACAAGTAAATAGGTTTATTTTTACCTTGATGGCGTTGAGTGCGATCGGCAGTAATTATCGTAGTTTTTTACCTAATTTTCATCTTCAACCAAGGTTTGTGTAAGCTCATTCATCTTTTCCATCTTGTATTCAAAGGAACCTCGAAGTGTTTTTCTGTAGGCATTCAGGTTTTGAACCAGGATGCTAATATCATCTGGTAGAATATCCTCAAAAAATTGTCTTAGACGCTTGGCAGTGGTTGGTGATTTACCATTTGTAGAAATAGCCACTTTTACATGACCTTTTGTAACAATACCTCCCATGTAAAAATCGCATAAAGGAGGGTTATCTGCTACATTTACTAATATGTTGCGTTGACGGCAATCTCGATAAATACGCTGATTGACCTCAGTATCATCTGTGGTAGCGATCACAATATGTTTCCCTTCTAAATGTATGGGATGATAATCATCCTTTAATCTTAGTACAGGATATTGATTGGCAAGTTTGGAAGTTTCCGGTCTGTAAAAAGGGGCGACCATGGTTACTTGTGAATCGGGACTCGATTTTAGCAAAAACCGCAATTTTTCTTCAGCAACAAATCCTCCGCCGACAATAAGGATCTCTAATTGCCTGGTTTTTAAAAATATGGGATATAGATTATTTCGTTCCATTAAATGGCTATTTCCGAGATTACTTGCTGTTGTATTTGCAAAAGTTGTGTTCTGTGTCTAACTACTTCACCCATAATTATAATGGCCGGATTGCTTAATTGCTCTTTTTCAACTATTTCCAGGATATTCCCTACTGCACCCACACCTATTTTTTCATCTTCTCTGGTACCGTTCTGGATGATTGCTACGGGTAGTGCTGATTTTCCTTCCGATTCAAAAAGATGAACGATCTCTGCTAATTTACCCATCCCCATTAAGATGACCACTGTGGCGGTAGACTTCGCGGCCAACGCTATATCATCAGACAATTGATGACTTTTTGTGGTACCGGTAATGACCCAAAAACTTTCGGATGAACCACGTTTGGTTACCGGAATATTTTGAGAAGCCGGAACAGCTAAACATGAGGATATACCGGGAACAGCAGATACTTCTAAACCTCTGGCCGCAGCGTATTCTATCTCTTCCGCTCCTCTGCCAAAAACAAACGGATCACCCCCTTTTAATCTTACAACATGGCCATGGGTGTTGGCTCTACTAACGATTAGTTCATTGATCTGTTCCTGCTGATAGGTATAACATCCACGTCGCTTACCAACAAAAATATGTTCCGCTTTTGTAGCATATTTTAATAGACCAGGGTGTACCAGGGCATCATATAAAACAACATCTGCCGTTTCTAAGGCTTTTATTCCTTTTAAGGTAATAAGATCCAGATCTCCTGGCCCCGCCCCTACTACTGTAAGTTTGTTACAACTACGCATGTTCCAATTCCAGTTTTCGGTAGGCTTTAGCCTTGCTAATAAAATCTTTGGCTTCCACCCAATAGGAATGGGCAAATATTGAAGTTGGAGCGTTGCTGTTTAGTTGCAATACCCGTGCTTCAAAGCCAGCATCTAACTGTAACTTTTGGGTTGAAGTTAAATATGTATCAAAATCCCTAATGATACTGGCATGGGTATTTGTTGTTGTATTCTCTGACGTCAATAAGGCTTTAGCCGCATTGATCATTGCGCTGTATGAATAATATATACTGGCTGCCCACTTTTCTTCCTTGAGGGCCTCACATGATTTTTCCAACTTTTCGTCGCATTCCAGGAGTAAAGTGGCCACCAGATCTATCACTACCCCTGCACATTCTCCAATACCAATAGCTTTCTCATATTTCTGTTCTGCTCCCCAATCCACAAAATCGGAATTGGTCAAATGATCTGTATTTATCAAGGGTTTTAATAGCTCATAGAAATACATTTGTCCCTTTTCTGCATAGTAGGAATGGTACGGTGCACCTTTTCCATTTGTTTCATAATCATCCAAAATTAATCGTAAGGCCTGAGGACCCCTTTTACTAGGGATCTTGCATACTTTATCGGCAAAAATTCCCTGGCCATTTCCCAGATTACCTCCTCCTAAAAGTACTTGCAGGGCGGGAGCAACACGTTTGTCTGGAGTTCTGATAGACATGCCCTGGAATCCTATATGAGCCATTGTATGTTGTCCACAGGCGTTCATACACCCGCTAATTTTTATCACTACATCAGAATTGCCCGCATAGTGTGGATACTCTATTCTTAGGATCCTTTCCAATTCAGCAGCTATTCCGGTACTGCTGGCAATTCCGAGATTACAGGTATCTGTTCCGGGGCAAGCAGTAATATCTAAAGCTTTGTTATACCCTATATCAGATAATCCAAGGCGTTGTAATTCGATAAAAAAGAAAGGAAGGGAAGTTATTGGCACAAAAGGGATTAGGATATTTTGGCGTAAGGTTAATCTCATTTCCCCGGCGGCATATGTCTCCACCAGATCGGCAAGTTGCCTGGCCTGTTTAGTATAGAAATCGCCCAGGAATACTTTTATACCAATAGCAACAAAACCTGATTGTTTCTGAGCAATTATATTAGCTGATTTCCATTCCTCAAAAAGTACATTGTTTTCCAAATGAACTGCAGGTGCTTTTTTTGCTTCCTTTGTGTTGGAAGGATTTGGATGTATAAATAGAGTGTTAATGGGAACTGCATTCTCTTCCAGTTCCAGTAATTCGCGAAACTTTTCAAGCCCCAGATCTTTCATCAGAAACTTCATACGCGCCCTGGCCCTGCTCTTGCGTTCACCATGACGATCAAAAACGCGAAGGACTGCTTCCATGATAGGGATGATTCGATCTGACTCTAAGAAATCGAAGAGCACATCGGCATGCCTGGGTTGAGAGCCAAGACCACCACCGATCATTACTTTAAATCCCGAAATACCATTTTGAATTTTTGCGATAAAACCAAGATCATGCATATAGGAAAGTCCGGTATCTGATTCGGAGGAAGAAAAAGAAACCTTGAACTTACGACCCAGTTCCTGCCCAACGGGGTTTCTTAAAAAGTACTCGAATAGTGCCTGGGCGTAAGGGGATACATCGAAAGGTTCGGCGGGATCAATTCCGGCCAGCTCACTTGCAGTAACATTTCGTACGGCATTACCACAAGCTTCCCGTAAGGTAACCTTATCCTTCTCTAGCTCTGCCCAAAGTTGAGGAGTTCTATCAAGGTCCACGTAATGGATTTGGATATCCTGTCTGGTAGTGATGTGCAACCTGCCAGTAGAATATTCATCGGCTACATCGGCAATACGGTGCAATTGCTGAGCGCTGAGTTTCCCATAGGGAATCTTGATCCGGACCATCTGTACTCCTGGTTGCCTTTGCCCATATACACCGCGAGCCAAACGAAGGCTTCTGAATTTTTCCTCATGAAGTTCGCCCTCCTTAAAGGCTCTTATCTTGGCTTCTAATTCCAGGATATCCTTTTCTACTAGTGGATCCTCTATTTCCGATCTAAAGCTTTTCATAGTATCCTATTTATCCTATTTATTTAATAGGTTTAACTGCAAATTAATGCTTTATGTTTGTGGCTGATTTTAATTAACTACAGGTGTATTCCACATTCCCGGTTTTGGAGCACCTTAGTAGGATCGTAGTAGTTCTGCTCGTTGGGAAGCTGATGTTGTCTTAGATAGGCCTTTAATTGAGTATCATTCCAATGATAGAAAGGACTTACCTTTAATATTCCCTCCTTACTGATACTCAGCATGTCCAGGCTATCACGGAAGGCGGTCTGGCCTTTGCGTATGTTGGTGAACCAAACATCGGGTTGATGTTCCTTGATGGCCCTTCGAAACGGTTCTAGTTTTACTTGTCTGGTAAATTCGGTATGTCTGGGATCGTCAATATCCGGGATCCCCATAAGAACATCTCTCCTTGCTCTGGTTTGTTTAGGAACATAGATCTTCATATTCAGATCGAGAGATTTCATAACCTCATCGGCATGTGTATAGGTAGCTTCTGTATTGTATCCGGTATCACACCATATTACAGGTACGTCCTTTTTTACCGCCGTTACGGCGCGCAAAATAGAAGCAGAAAAAGGTCCAAAATTTGTAGTTACAATAGGACTCCTGGCATAATCCAGGGCCCAGCCTATGATCTCTTCCGTTGGGATTCCTCTAAATTGTGCATTTAAGTGTTCTAAGTGCTGATCGGTAAACTTCATGGAGCAAACTCTTTTACTATAATTATTTATATTATATACCCTATAGTTTTACTAGGTTAATCAAAAATAGCATATATAATTGATGCAGTTGTCAAAATATCTGATCTTTTAACAATTTACCCTATAGTTTTAGTAGATTAATAAATATGTTGCTGATATGCTTGGATATTTTCAGTAGAAATAAAGACCTATTGGGAATATGGCACTTAGGTTAGGAGATCGGCAAGGGTAGTATTCCGATAAACATCCAGGGCACTATCCCGTACCTTAAGCATTAGTTTATGAACTGAACAACTTTGTTCATCCGGGCAATCCTCACATTTCTCGTAAAAATTAAGACTTACACAAGATACCATAGCAATTGGGCCCTCGAGGACTCGCATTACCGTGGTCATAGGTATTTCGGAAGGATCTTTTATCAGGTAATATCCCCCGCCCTTGCCTTTTTTAGACCCCAGATATCCTGTCCGGCGTAGGGTGAGTAGTATACTTTCCAGGAACTTTTGTGAGATATTCTCATGATTTGCAATCTCTGCGATGGCAATAGGATTACGGTCTTTCTGATTTCCCAGAAATGTTAAGGCCTTTAGGCCGTATTTGGTCTTTTTGGAAAGCATACAGCTAATATAGCTAAAAGCAGGGAATCCATTACTCAGGAAATAGCATCCAACGCCTGTGAAACATCGCCAATGATATCTTCAATATGCTCCAGACCAACCGAGATCCGAACCATGCCATCGGTAATTCCGCTTTCCTTTCGCTCTTTTTCGGAAAGTTTACTATGAGTAGTAGAAGCCGGGTGAGTCACAATACTCCTTGAATCGCCCAGATTAGCCGAAAGCGATAACAGTTTGATGGCGTCAAAAAACTTCTGGCCAGCCTGTACTCCTCCCTTTATTTCAAAAGAGACCACGCAACCGCCAGCAGTCATTTGTTTTTTGGCTAACTGGTACTGAGGATGTGAAGGCAAGTAAGGGTATTTTACCCACACCACCTTCGGATGAGCCTCTAAAAATTGGGCTACCCCTAGAGCATTACTGCAATGCCTGTCTACCCGCACGGCCAGGGTTTCCAAACTTTTTGAAAGCACCCAGGCGTTAAATGGTGAGAGCGACGGGCCGGATATTCTGGCGAACCTGTAGATCTTGTCAATTAAATCTGCACGACCTACAGTAATCCCAGCCAAGACCCTCCCCTGACCGTCCATAAGTTTGGTTCCGGAATGTATCACAAGGTGGGCTCCAAACTTTATAGGTTGTTGTAAATAAGGTGATGCAAAACAATTATCCACGATCAGTAACAATCCGTGTTTCTGTGCAATGGCCCCAAGCCGTTCCAGATCAACAAGATCTACTCCCGGATTGGTTGGCGATTCTGCGTAGATCACTTTGGTTTTAGGGGTGATAAGCTCTTCTACTTTTTCTAATTCATCTATCTTAAAATAGGTATGTGAAATTTGCCATTTTGGAAAGAACTGGGTAAACAGGCTATGAGTAGATCCAAAGATGTTGCGAGCAGACAAAATATGATCCCCACTTTCCAGGAGTGCTGCAAAGGTTGAAAATACCGCTGCCATACCCGAAGCAAAAGCGAATCCTGCTTCCGCTCCTTCCATTTTACACACCTTATCAATAAGCTCTGTTCCGTTTGGGTTAGCGTATCTGGAGTAGATATTCCTATCCTTTTCCTCGGCAAAAGAGGCGCGCATGTCCTCTGCATCCTCAAACACGAAACTTGAGGTCATATAGATGGGACTCGAGTGTTCCAAAAAGGATGAGCGCTCCATCTGTGTTCGGATCGCTTCGGTCTCAAAGTGACGGCTTGTTTTTTTCATGACATCTCCTATTTAAGACAATTTACATCTTTTCTGCTATGCGCAAAATATCTCCAAAAACACCTCTTGCTGTTACTGCCGCCCCTGCTCCTGCTCCTTGTATTACCAGTGGATGTTCACCGTAAGATTCTGTATAGATCTCTACGATGGAGTCCGAACCTCTCACCTGCCCAAGGCTACTTTCTTTTGGGACTGAGATCAATTTTACTTCCAGTTTTCCCTTCTCTTTTTGCAGATCGCCATGTAATTCTCCCACATATCTTAGAACATGCCCTGAGGCTTGCTTCTTCTTAACTGCCTCCATGAGAGGGTCCAGGGTTTCTATCTGTTCAATAAAAGCTTCAATACTTAGCTTTTGTAAACTCTTTGGGATCAAGTTCTCTATCTTCACATCATCGATTTCATTTTGTAACTCGAGTTCCCTGGCAAGGATCAATAGCTTCCTGCCTACATCCATCCCTGAGAGATCCTCACGCGGATCTGGCTCGGTATACCCAA
The DNA here is from genome assembly GCA_963781045.1 of uncultured Flavobacteriaceae bacterium. Taxonomy (GTDB): domain Bacteria; phylum Bacteroidota; class Bacteroidia; order Flavobacteriales; family Flavobacteriaceae; genus Muriicola. The sequence continues at coordinate 71,143 of CAWAEX010000027.1, forward strand.
GACTCACGGCTTCCAGCAATACTTCAGAGAAAGGCACATCTTTTTCCGAAAAGGTATTAAATATATAACTCAAGGATCCGGAAAATACCCCTTTGATCCCCGTAATATTCTCCCCGGAAAGATGAAGCAATTTAATTGTATCTATTAGCGGTAATCCGGCCCCCACATTGGTCTCATACAAATACTGTTTTTGAAAATGATCTAATTCTTCGCGCAGGAGATGATAAAAGTCTATGCCCAGGGTATTGGCAATTTTGTTGGAAGAGATCAGATCGAATCCATTTTCTACAAAATCAAAATAATGGGCCACAAAGTCTTCGCTGGCCGTATTATCTACCGCAATCAAATTCTCCAAATGATGGGCCTTGGCATAGTCAAATATATCATTGAGGGTATAGTTCTTTCCTTTCTCTTTTATGGATGTTCTCCAGTTCCTTGTGATCCCATCCTTGTTAAGCAGTAATTTCTTAGAATTTCCAAGGGCAAATACCCTGAGTTGAGTCCCTTTTCTTTTTTCAATAGACTTACTGGCTCCCAATATTTGATCTAACAGGGTACCCCCAACATTTCCATGTCCGAAAATAGCCAGATTCACCTTTTTACTAATGCCAAAGATCTGTCCGTGCATTACATTTAATGCCTTGTGCAGATCCGCTTTCTTAACTACCAGGCTAATGTTCTTCCCCGTAACAGTGTTATTGAAAAGTAATGGGATGACTTGATTTTTGATCAGCGCATTGTAGGGTTTGTGAAAAGTACTGAGATCCTGACCCACGATGGAGATCACGGACACATCTTCCACAATTGTGATCGCATTAATGTCCTTGGATCGGAAATCGTTCTCAAATTCCTGTTCCAGGGCTTTCTTTGCAGCCTGCGCCTTTTTAGCAGATACCAGAAGTCCGATTCCTCTTTCTGAAGATCCCTGTGAAATAATACTCACACTTACATTTTGTTGGCTCAATGCTCTGAAAATTCTGGCATCTACCCCAACCTTTCCCAATAAACCTCTACCCTCTAAGTTGATCAGTGCTTCATCACCCAGGACCGAAAGAGAGCGTATGCCTTCTTCATTGGTTTTAGCACTAATTAAGGTACCATCGTTTTCTTTGTTAAAAGTATTCAGGATACGCAGAGGAATATTCTTCTCTAACAAGGGAATAATTGTCTTTGCATGGAGAATAGTAGCGCCAAAATTAGCCAGTTCATTGGCCTCGCTATACGAAAGTTGTGCTATTCGCCTGGCTTCTGGTACCCATTTAGGATCGGCTGTATAGATCCCATCTACGTGAGTATAGTTTAGTAACTCGTCTGCATCCAGAAAATTAGCCAGGAGAGAAGCCGTATAATTACTGCCATTCCTTCCTAAAGTAGTAGTTTCGCCAGCCTCGGTAGCTCCAATAAATCCTGGGATAACAGGAATCACCGAAGCATTTAACTTCCTAAAAAAACTGCTGGCTCGTTCTCTGGACATTTCCTCCAACACACTGGCGTCACCAAAATTATTATTTGTAATGATCAATTGTCTGGAATCTACAAGTTTGGCCTGTATCCCTTTGCCAATTAAAAGCTTGGTGATCAGTTTTGTTGAGACCAATTCACCAATTGCCAATACCTGATCCCTGATCTTGGGACTATAATCCCCTAACAGAGCTACACCTTCCAGGAGTTGTACTAATTCCCGGAATTCGTTTGAGAGATCTACATTCTTATAACTATGCCGTTGGTATTTTTCAAAGGCCTCAAATTCTTTTATATAGTCCTTTCCTTGCGAAGCCTTTTCCAAAATTGAGTCTAACTGATCTGTAGCCATTTCTCTGGCAGAAACCACCACCACAATTTTTTCACCTTCTTTCACTTTGTTGGTTATGATCTCCAGCACTCTTTCTATCCCTTCCCCATTGGCAAGGGACGTTCCTCCAAATTTGAGGATCTTGTAACGTTTGGCTGTCTTTTCGGGGTCAAAAATTCCCTCGAGCAGTTGCTCCATTTGTTTGAATTCGATCAAAAATGCGTCGTGACCGTGAAGCGACTTTATCTCTCCATAGGTGACGTTGCTCCTGGCCTGTGCCATTTGTTTATGGGTCTCTTTATTCTCCCTGGCAGAAAAGAAAAGATCCGAATCTACCCCAATGATATGAATGTTGGTTTGGCTCCGTTGCAATTTTTCAAAGGCCTCTTTCCCATTCCGGTTAATATCAATGGTCTTCAGCAATTGATTGGTTAGCTTATATGCAGATAATTGAAAGCGCTCCTGTAGTTTCCTACCGTGATGTAAGAGCCAACTCTCCACGTTAAAAACATTGAGATCTTCATTGGTACTTCTTTGAAAACGTTCCTTAAATGATTCCGGGGTACGGTAGCATAACATGGCATGCATCCGCGCATCGTGTACGGGTTGTTTGGAATTGATCAGGAATTGTTCCTGGATCTGACAATTCGCAATCAACCAGTCTGTCGACTTCCAGTCAGACGCCACAGGTATCAGGTGTGTGGTGATCTCGGTGTCTAGAGCCGCCATCTCCCAGGCAATTCCCCCTCCAAGAGATCCTCCAATAATAGCATATAGTTTTTTAACCTTTAATATAGCTAGTGCCCCCAGGAAGATCCTCGCTATATCACCCGCCACAAAATCCTTGTAATTATCAATGATAAAACCGTCATAGCCATTACCCGGAATATTAAAGGCCAGGACGGTATACTTTTGAGTGTCTATACACTTTTCTTTCCCGACAAGGGAAGTCCACCAACCCTCTTCCCCGGCAACATCCGAATTTCCGGTCAGGGCATGATTGACCAATACAATTGGGGCAGTGTTCAACGGCAGGCCAAATACCTGATAAGACAAAAGAATATCCTGAGTTACTCCACTGAGGGTAGTAAACCCGGAAATTTTTATTTGTTCTATGTCCGAAACCGCTGTTATCATATGCAATTATTTATATGAATCATCCCTACTTACGTAAACATTGATTCTTACTATTACTCCGCTTTTATACCAATACGGAAGAATCGATGGTTGCAAAGGCCTGCTCCAGATCTGCCGTTAGATCCTCCAGATCTTCCAACCCAACAGACAACCGAATAAGGTCTTTGGTAACTCCTGTAGTAAGCTGCGCCTCATCATCTAGTTGCTGGTGCGTGGTGCTCGCAGGATGAATGATAAGGGACTTGGTATCTCCAATATTTGCGAGGAGAGAAAAGAGTTTGGTCTCGTCTGCGATCTTCTTCGCTGATTCATATCCTCCTTTTACTCCAAAAGTAACAATACTACTCTGGCCTTTTGGCAAATACGCCTCTGCATGAGCATAGTACTTGCTACTCTTTAATCCCGGATAGTTGACCCAGGTCACTTCTTTGCGATTTTCCAGCCAACTAGCCAGGGCCAGGGCGTTCTCACTGTGTTTCTTCATTCTCACTTGCAGGGTTTCCAGACCTTGAATGATCTGAAAGGCATTAAACGGACTCAGGCAGGCACCGTGATCGCGCAGTCCTTCTATCCTCACCTTGGCGATAAATGCGGCAGGACCCAGCGCATCGTGGTATACTAAGCCATGGTAACCGGGAGAGGGTTCCGTAAACTCCGGGAACTTCCCGCTAGACCAATCAAAAGTACCCGCATCTATGATAGCACCACCCAGGGCAGTTCCATTACCATTGATATATTTTGTTAAGGAGTGGATCACTATGTTGGCACCGTGTTCAATAGGATTCAATAATGCCGGGGTGGCCACTGTATTATCCACAATAAATGGGATCTTGGCCTTTCTTGCTTCAGCAGAAATGGCTTTGAGGTCGAGTACATCCAGTTTTGGATTTCCGAGCGATTCAACAAAGATCGCTCTGGTATTTTCCTTTACCGCTTTTCCAAAGTTTGAAGGATCTGCAGGGTCTACAAAGGTAGTGGTGATCCCCAAACGAGGTAATGTTACACTTAGTAAATTATAAGTGCCTCCATATAAACTATTGGAGGCAACGATATGATCCCCGGCTTTTAACAGTACCAACAAAGCAGTATTGATAGCTCCTGTCCCTGAGGCAGTTACTACCGAGGCAATTCCTCCTTCCAGGGCCGCTAAGCGCTGCTCAAGAATGTCATTGGTTGGGTTGTTGATCCTGGTGTAGATGTTCCCAAACTCAGCCAGGGAAAACAAATTGGCTGCATGGTCCGAATCGTTGAACACATAGGCCGTGCTTTGATAAATAGGTACAGCGCGTGTACCTCCGTGTAATTTGGTGTCATGACCAGCATGTAATGCTTTGGTCGAAAATTTTTGATCGCTCATGATTTCAGTTTTTTTATTTATTACTAGTTGAAATAAAAAAGCCAAACAGCATAACAGACGTTTTATCTGCTATGAAAATCAAAAAAGTTATAAAGAAAGAATATTACCGAAGTAATAAGTTTGTGTTATCTGTCGCGCTAAATGCGTGATAGAATGTAGCACCTTCTTTGTTCTGACACAAAGGGTTGCTAAGGCTTCAAAGGGTCTAATCCCTCCACCTTTCTTGATAACTATTCAATAAGAGTTTGAACTTTGGTGAAACAAATATAATGACGGAATTTTTAAAATTCCTAGTAATCCTACAAAAATTATATATTAAAGGCCTCTTGTACCAGGTCTACCATGTCTAGTTTTTCCCAGGTAAATAACTCCACTTCTCGTTTGATCCTCCCGTTATACGGCGATTCAAAGACCTTTGTTACCTTCCGGGGTTCTTTGCCCATATGGCCATATGCCGCAGTTTCCAAATAGATGGGATTTCTCAATTTCAACCGCTCTTCAATAGCAAAGGGTCTGAAATCGAAAAGACTGGCCACAATTCTGGCGATCTCCCCATCGTTCATTTTTATTTTTGAGGTACCATAGGTGTCTACATAGACCGAGGTAGGCTGTGCCACTCCAATGGCATAGCTTATCTGTACCAGGATCTCATCGGCCACTCCGGCTGCTACCAAATTCTTGGCCGCATGACGGGCTGCATAGGCGGCGCTTCGATCTACCTTGCTCGGGTCCTTACCGCTAAATGCTCCACCTCCGTGGGCACCTTTGCCACCATAGGTGTCTACGATGATCTTACGGCCTGTAAGTCCGGTATCTCCATGTGGACCGCCAATCACGAATTTTCCCGTTGGATTGATGTGATATATAATATCCTTATTAAAAAGTAGCTGCGTTGCTTCCGGTAACCTGGCTTTAACTCTTGGTATCAAAAGGGCCAGCAGGTGTTTCTTTATAGTATTCAACATCTTCACATCATCCTCATCAAAGGGATCGTGTTGTGTAGAGATCACTATGGTATCTATACGCTGGGGCACATTTTCATCAGAATATTCAATGGTTACCTGGGCTTTTGCATCCGGACGCAGATAAGTAATATCATCATTCTCCTTACGCAAAGCAGCCAATTCCTCCAGGATCTTATGGGAAATGTCCAAAGCTAAGGGCATGTAGTTCTCTGTTTCTTTGGTGGCATAGCCAAACATCATTCCCTGGTCGCCGGCACCTTGCTCCTCTTTGCTTCCCCGGTCTACACCCTGATTGATATCTTTGGATTGTTCGTGGATCAGGGAGATGATCCCGCAAGAATCCCCACTAAACTGATACTCCCCTTTTGTATAACCAATTTGGTTGATCACTTCTCTGGTGATCTGCTGCAGATCCACGTATGTATGACTTTTTACTTCGCCGGCAAGGACTACTTGTCCAGTAGTAACCAGCGTTTCACAGGCCACTTTGCTTTCCGGATCGAATGCGAGAAAATTGTCTAACAAGGCATCGCTGATCTGATCTGCGATCTTGTCTGGGTGTCCTTCACTTACGGACTCGGAGGTAAATAAATAAGGCATACCTTTCTTTTAATTATACAGAGAAAGGATTTGAAGAACACTATAAGGAGTTTGCAAAGGATTGTCCCGGCAGAAACTGCTTTAGCATTTTTATAGAGGTTGCAATCAGTCAAATCCGTCCTCTTATTTTAAGGGTCAAAGGTAAGAGAAAGAAAAAGCTTTCCAAAATCTTTGGTCATAAAAAGGTACGCTCATAAATAAAAAACCCTATAAGTTCTGAAAGATTTTATAAACTAAAATTACAGAACTATGTCTTCGAAATTTCTTTAATGTAGTCGATCATTGCCTGTGTTTTCTCCCTTATTTGCTCTTTGAGACTCTTTCTTTCCTCTGTCAAACCACTAACAGCCACTTTTAAATGATCAACGGAGAGTTTGCTTTCATTATTCTTAAGAATGGAGAGATCTTTTATTTCAATGAAGATATTGATCGAATCTTTAGGATCATTCTCATCAAATACGGACATAACATCTTCCCAATCAATGGTTTCAAAATCTGAGAATTTATCAACAGTTATGCCAACTTCATTAACAGACATATGGCCTATTAATGGCTCCTTTTGAGCCCTTAATATATTGAAAGAAAAAAAGAAAAAAATTGTAGAAAGATAGATACACATTTTCATTGGATTACTTTTATTGGTTTATATGACATCAAAGAAACCTACTTTCCATTTGGAAATACGTTATCTAGTGTTAACGAGTGTTAAGACAACAAGAAACTTCACTTTATTGGTTTTACATTTACTGTATGAAGCATAAAAATCAGCAATACCTATTCTATCTTGTCGGCATCACGACCCTAGTGACCATTGGCATACAGTTTTATTGGAATCAACAAAATTACTTATCGAATCAACAACAGTTATTTCGGGAAGTTCAGGATTGTCTGGATAGAAGTGTCGACGCCTATTATGAAGATACAAGCAAGAATACTTTTATAGCCTTAATAGACACAACTGGCACTAAAATATCAGAAGATGGTTCCACCACTTTAGAACTACTTGACATTTATAATGATCTAATAATAAATCTCGATGACAGCACAAATACCGCATCACAATCCTTTAATGATTCTTTAAATATTCAAATAGCCGCACAGGCAGGAGTGAAATTAATAAAAGGGAAATCTACGACTACGAATGGGATAGATCTAGATGATTTTCCAAATAAGATTATTATATCCATTGACCAGGATTCAATACAATTTCAAGTATTAAGGAAATACCTTGATATTGAACTAAAAAGCAGGAATATAGCAACAAATTATGTGCTTAACCATTTTAAAAAAGACACTTTATTTGAACAATACGGTGTCCCAAAAACCTCTGAAAAATACCTTAAAGCTGTTTCTATATCAACGCTAATTCCAAAAAATGAAAATTTGGAACTTTTGTATTTAAATCCATCAAAAACCTTATATCAAAGAGGTAGAATAGGAATCGTACTTTCCTTAATCCTTTCTATGGGCATATTATTTTGTATGCTCTATCTGCTAAGAGTAATCAGAAAACAAAAAGAATTATCTGTGATAAAAAATGACTTTATGAGCAATATAACCCATGAATTAAAAACACCTATTGCTACAGTAAAAACTGCCCTTGAAGGAATCTCTTCTTTTAATAATGAGGATAATATCAAAAAAACAAATAAATATCTGGAGATCTCCAATCAACAATTGAACCGACTAAATTCGATGGTTGAGAAGATACTGGACACAGCTAACTTAGACAGCGACCAACTTATCATTTCTACTGAAAATATAGATTTGATTAAAATGCTAGATAAATTAGTTATACGTTTTAAAACATCCTATCCTGAGGTTCAAATAACTTTTCAATCTGATCTGGATTCTCATACCCATAGAGTTGATACTTTTCACTTCGAAAATGCTCTCAATAACTTGGTTGACAATGCTTGTAAATACGGAAACGAGAAGGTTAAGATACGGAGCTTCAAAAACAATAAAAATTTTGAAATTAGAATATCAGACAATGGGCCTGGAATACATAAAAAATATCAAAATCATATTTTTGAAAAATTCTTTCGAATCCCAAAAGGAAACCAACACGACGTAAAAGGTTTTGGAATTGGTCTATATTACGCACAAAATATTATTGATAAACACGGTGGGGCAATTTATTTGGCGCCTAATGAGACTTGGACCACCTTCGTAATTACAATACCACTATCCTCATGACAAAACCTATAAAAATAGTACTTGCGGAAGATGAAATTGCCCTGGGCAGCATCATAAAGGAAAGTTTGGAATCGAGAAATTTTGAAGTGTTATTAGCCTATGATGGAGTAGAAGCCTTAAAACTTTATCGTTCAGAGACTCCAGATCTTTTAGTGTTCGATGTAATGATGCCTAAAAAGGATGGTTTTACTCTGGCACGGGAGATTCGTGTGAGTGATAAGAATACGCCCATCATTTTCTTAACTGCTAAATCTCAGACCAAGGATGTAGTAGAGGGCTTTAAGTATGGGGGAAATGACTATTTGAAAAAGCCTTTTAGTATGGAGGAGCTTATTGTGAGGATCAATGCCTTATTGGAGCGCACACAACTTTCAAAACTGAATCAATTTATTTCCCTTGGTAATTATGAATTCAATCATATTAAACAGGAATTAAACCATAAAGGTGTGATAACAAAACTCACACACAGAGAAGCAGAATTGTTATTCCATCTGGCAGAAAAACGCAATGAAGTATTGGACCGTTCCATAATCCTGAAAAAAATATGGGGAGAAGATGATTTTTTCAACGCAAGAAGTATGGATGTTTTTATAAGTAAGCTCAGAAAGAAATTGAGTAGCGATCCAGGAATTGAAATCCTGAATGTACGTGGTTTTGGTTATAAACTCATATGCAACAAATAAGAGGATTCTTCCAATAAAAAAACATCTGGTATTTCATCAACTATTTTTTTAGGTACACTATATACTTTGTATATTGCTATCCTTTCAAAATTGAAAAACACAAGCCAAACACCACCATCCTATGCACATCGCAGTTGCCGGAAACATTGGGGCAGGAAAAACTACCCTCACTCAATTACTATCTAAACACTATAAATGGGAAGCGCATTATGAAGATGTGGTAGACAATCCGTATCTGGATGATTTTTATACGCAGATGGAACGATGGAGCTTTAACCTTCAGATATATTTCCTCAACAGTAGATATCGTCAAATTTTAAAGATCCGTGAAAGTGGCAAGAATGTGATACAGGACCGGACCATCTATGAGGACGCCCATATTTTTGCACCTAACCTGCATGCCATGGGGCTTATGACCAACCGCGATTTTACCAATTACTCCAGTCTTTTTGATTTGATGGAAAGCCTGGTACAACCACCAGACCTTCTGATCTATTTAAGAAGCTCTATACCTAATCTGGTAGACCAGATCCACAAGCGTGGAAGAGATTATGAGAATTCCATTTCTATAGACTATTTAAGCCGATTGAACGAGCGTTATGAAGCCTGGGTTCATGGGTACGAAAAAGGAAATTTACTGGTAATAGATGTAGACAATCTCGACTTTGTAGATAACCCGGAACACTTAGGAGAGGTCATCATGAAAATTGATGGCGAGATCAACGGCCTGTTTTAGAACATCCAAAAAACGCATATAAAAAAAGACCCGTGAAATTTCACGGGTCTTTTTTATGTGTTAAGAAGTGAGAGTATTAATTCTCTTCTATTTCTTTTTTAATGACCTTCTTGATATTGATCTTAGTCCCATCTTCCTTCTGGTTCATGGCATCGATCTTCGCTTCTACTTCTTCCATAGTTCCGGAAAACACTTGCTCTTCCATCATCTCTTCTCCATTTTCTGTCATGGTAGTAGTTACAGTGGCAGTAACGGTTCCATCATCATTCTTTACCATCTCAACCCTTACTTTTTTCTGTATGGCTTGTTCTACCATCTCACTTCCTGCTTTTTCCATATTATAAGAAGAAATTGCATCTGAAGACAACGCGATACTAGGTGCGATAACGAGCGCAACAACTGACATTAACTTTAACAAGATGTTCAGTGAAGGTCCTGAAGTATCCTTAAATGGATCTCCAACGGTATCTCCAACCACAGCAGCTTTATGAGCGTCTGTTCCTTTACGACCATCTGCTTCTATCATTTTCTTGGCGTTGTCCCAGGCACCTCCGGCATTAGACTGAAAGATTGCCATTAATACACCCGCAGAAGTTACACCGGCCAACAGCCCACCTAACATTTCTGCACCTCCAATAAATCCTACAGCAACAGGCACGGCAATGGCCAAAAGACCAGGCAATACCATTTCTTTAATAGAGGCTTTTGTAGATATATCAACACATTTATCATATTCTGCATAGCCATCAGCTGCATCAAAAATAGCTCTGTCTGCTACAGAGGCCTTTGACATATCCGAATCGTACTTACGCATCACTTCCAAAGCCGCTTTCAATTGAGGAATATCCCTGAACTGGCGACGAACTTCTTCTATCATGGCCATTGCTGCACGTCCTACGGCATTCATTGATAAGGCTGAAAATACAAACGGCAACATGGCCCCTACTAACAATCCGGCCATAATATCTGGTCTGGAAACATCAATAGTTGTTACGTTTGCCACTTTCATAAAGGCTGCAAATAAGGCAAGTGCTGTTAAGGCTGCAGACGCAATTGCGAATCCTTTGCCAATAGCAGCCGTAGTATTCCCTACTGCATCTAGTTTATCTGTACGCTCACGCACTTCACTTGGCAATTCAGCCATCTCAGCAATACCTCCGGCGTTGTCAGAAATAGGTCCGTAAGCATCTACTGCCAACTGAATTCCTGTATTTGCTAACATCCCAACGGCTGCAATAGCGATACCATATAAACCTGCAAAATGATGAGATACCAAAATTGCAGTTGCTATCAATAAAATTGGAACGGCCGTAGACATCATTCCAACACCCAGACCTGCAATTATATTGGTAGCGGCCCCTGTTTCGGATTGTCTAACTATTGCACTTACCGGTTTTGTCCCGGTACCTGTATAATATTCTGTGATCTTCCCTACTCCTAATCCGGCTACAAGACCGGCGATAGTGGCCCAAAAGACACCAATTGCGCCAAAAGGTAAACCTTCTACCGTATCAGGGATCATCGCATGGATAATAAAATAGGAGGCAGCTACCATTAAAGCAGCAGATCCAAATTCACCTAAATTCAAGGCAGTTTGTGGATTTCCCCCTTCTTTTACCTTAACAAAGAATGTCCCAATAATAGACATGATAATTCCTACTGCTGCTAATACCAATGGTAAATACACAGCGCCAAGGCCATCAAACTCCGGTGTAAAAATATAGGCTCCCAATACCATGGTTCCAATGATAGAACCCACATAGGATTCAAATAGATCTGCGCCCATCCCGGCAACATCTCCAACATTATCCCCTACGTTATCTGCAATAGTAGCCGGATTCAAAGGGTGATCCTCAGGGATCCCTGCTTCTACCTTCCCAACAAGGTCGGCTCCAACATCGGCTGCTTTGGTATAGATACCTCCACCAACACGCGCAAAAAGAGCAATAGAAGAAGCCCCTAATGAAAATCCGGATAATACATTCAATACCAAAGAGACATTGTCTGCCCCAGGCCATATATTTTGATAGAGCATAAACAATGAGCTCAATCCTAAAACTCCTAAACCTACAACACCTAATCCCATTACTGAGCCTCCTGCAAAAGCTACTTCCAGGGCCTTCCCTAGGGAAGTTTTGGCCGCCTGTGTGGTCCTAACATTAGCCTTTGTTGCTACTCGCATTCCTATGAAACCAGCTAAACCAGAACAAATGGCACCTACAAAAAATGAAAGGGCTACCATTCCGCTGGATCCAGCCTCATTTTCCCCTTTGAAATAGAGTAGAATTGCTACGGCAACAACAAAAATTGCTAAAATTTTGTATTCGGCCTTTAAAAAAGACATCGCCCCATCGGCGATATTTTTGGCGATTCTCGCCATTTTAGCATCTCCTACTTCTTGTTTGGAGACCCACATGTTTTTGAAGAATACAAACAGCAAGGCTAGTATACCAAATGCCGGTAAGAGGGTTACGATTAATTCCATATTGATTAGTTATTTATACAATTTAAACGGCTGCAAAAGTAGTAAAACGGTTTAGAATATAAAAGCACTAATTCACTATAAAAGTCAAGACCTTACACAAAGGGGTTAAAGTTCAGCTTAAAAATTAAATCCGAAGGTACCTGTAATACTGAAAGCTCTTGCATCGGGATTTTCCAGGTAGTTGCCACGAAAGTTAAAATCGATCCTGAAGATCTTAAAGATATTTCCAACCCCAAAGGAGTACTCCCAGTAGATCTTATCTGTGGGTGCTACCAGGGGTATGTTGGTGGGGCTGTTCAAGGCGATATTCTCATCAGACAATTGGCCCCAAACGCCTCGCAAACCTACTATTTCCCTAAGGTTCCATTTTCGAATGAGCGGTATTCTGGAGAAAAGTCGTCCATTGAAATTCTGTTCTAAATGCAGGGAGAAATAGGTATCCGTAACAAATTCATAAAAATCGAGATTAGGAAAGGTATTGTAAAGGGAGAACAGGGTTTGGTTCCCCGGTACTACATTCAACAAACTTAGAGGCACCGCACCTGTGGTCTTGCCCATCTCAACGGTGCTCAACAAACGACCAAAACCGCCGATCTGCCAGGGCTGGGTATATGAGAACTGGTATTTGGCATAGCTAAAATCGCTTTCAAGAAAAGCCTCTACCCCACGGGTATAGTTAAATAGAAGGGTAGCGTATTCATCATTAACATTACGGCGTTCTACTCCATACCCAATTGTGCGTTTGCCAGGCGTATATATTAAGGTAGTGGTTAGATCGAATTGTTTTAGTTCAGTGGATGTACCCGTTGGAGATTCGGGATCTATATATTCCAGACTAAAGGCATCTGGCAAAGCAGAGCTCAAGCTACGCAAAGATCCTCCAAAGCGAACACGGAAATTGGTAAAGGGTTCTGCTTCCAGACTCAAGGTAGTGAGATTGATATTCGTTAAACGATCATTGTTCCCTACAGTAAGAACAGATGATGAGGCCACGCTTCTTCCCAACACATCGTTGGTGGCTGTTAGGCTCAGGCCTAATTGTTCAATATCGCGACGGTTCCCTCCTGAAATGATCAGCCTGCTTTTTCTATCCAACAACCATTTGGCGGAAAACCCGTGTTTCACCTTCTTATCCGAAAAGCCGTAGGCCATATATCCTTCAAGCCGCCAGGGATCGTTTTGCCCAAAATAGGTCCGTGCACCCCCTCTTATTCTAATTCCTTCAGCATCATTGTAGCCAAAGGTGCTGTATATATCGCCAATATCAAGATTCCACTTATCGATCTCCACATAACCCGAACCAAGGATACTGACTATATTATAATAGGATTTAAATTTGGGTACAGTCTTAAGGGTGTCCAGCAACTTGTAGATACCAGACTCATCTTTATTCAGGCCTTCTAACCTATTGTTATCCCAGAAGATACTATCGCGTTCAAAGACCAATGGATCGAATGGATCTGAGGCCGTTTTGTAGAAGGCATCTGTCTTTGGTTGGTCGAAGGTATAATTGTCATAGACCGTGGTTCGCTTTCCGTATACTCCTTTAGATTTTTCCTTTTTACTAAAACTAAAGTCAGACAACATATAATCGCGCTTCAAAAGGAAGACGGAATCATTCACCACCTCAAAGTCCTGCTCAATATAGACCTCCTTCACCCAGTTGATATTAGCACTCTTGGTTACTTCCAGGTTGATCTTTTTCAGGGCAAAGGTGGTATCATTTACCCAAAAATCGCCTTTAAAGGTTAGCTCGTTCTTACGTCTTGGGTAGTATATAATATGATAGCACCATTTGTTATCTATAAAGGCACTATCTGTTAATACATAGTTATAAACGTCTATCCCCGTACGTGAAAGGGGACTGGTAAAGCTCTTGTCAAAGAACTTCAGGTAATTGGCATACACGTCATAATCCGAATACAGATCTTGCACAAAAGCTGTAATTGCCTGGTTGCTGCTAAATCCCGAATTCTTATTTCCCAACACATCTTCGCGCTCTTGCTGTATTACATTGTTCCCGTATACTTTAGAAAAAACCTCGTTCAGAAAAATGGGTAAATAGGTTTTTCCTGTGATCCTGGAAGTGTCCAGGTCTGCAAATACAAATTCGAGCCCTTTGAAGATCTTGCTTTTCATCAGCGCACTATCTATAGTATTGAGGTCGAATTCTACTTTCTCGTATTTATCGTATTCGTATTGTTTGAATTTTCGCAATCCGTTGATCCTCTTTTTCGCCCAGATCTTTCTGAGGATGTCAATGGCCGGATTGCCCTTTTTGGATCGTTTCCCCATATAAATCACCACCTCATCTAATTGTTCTCCTCCTTCGGGTAGTACTATGGTAAGATCAAAAGACACAGCGGTCGTCAATTCTATCTCCTGGGTTTCATACCCAATAAAAGAAACTGCCAGGGTAGAATATCTGATGTCCGATTCCAGGTAGAAACGGCCATTATCATTAGTAATAGTGCCTACGGAAGAATTTTTTAGGATGACATTGGCAAAGGCCACTGGTTCACCCCCTTCATCAACCACAATTCCACTGACCTTGGTCTGGGCGTAGTTCATTGAACCAATAAAAAGTAGAAGTAAAAAGAGTATTTTTTTCATAGTACCCTGCTCCGGGATCTGACAGATCTTATGAATATTGAATATAAGAAAAGCTTTGATTGAAACAATAGTTACGTTTATGATCTCATTGATGTCTGTAACAAAAAAACTTCGTCAGGGCTTGGTCGACGAAGTTCTTTAAACCTTATAAAATTTCGTTCTTATTTATACAGCACCTTTTTAACTGCCTTTATAACATCTTCATGATTAGGCAACCATTCCTGAAATAAAACAGGCGAATACGGTGCCGGGGTATCGGCAGTATTTATCTTTACTACAGGTGCATCTAAATAGTCAAAGGCTTTGGATTGTACCATATAGGTGATCTCTGTTGACACGTTGCCAAATGGCCAGGCTTCTTCCAGCACTACCAAACGGTTTGTCTTTTTTACAGATTTCAGGATAGCCTCATAATCCAAAGGCTTTACAGTTCTCAGATCAATGATCTCACAACTAATTCCGTCTTTTTCCAATTCATCGGCTGCCTTGTAGGCTTCCTTAATGATCTTTCCAAAAGAAACGATTGTAACATCTGTGCCTTCTCTTTTGATCTCGGCTACCCCTATTGGAATAGTATATTCCCCTTCGGGTACTTCACCTTTATCTCCGTACATCTGTTCAGATTCCATAAAGATCACCGGATCATCATCGCGTATGGCTGATTTCAATAGTCCTTTGGCATCATTAGGATTAGAAGGCACTACCACCTTTAAACCGGGACAATTGGCATACCAACTTTCAAAGGCTTGGGAGTGTGTAGCCGCAAGCTGACCTGCAGAGCCCGTTGGACCTCTGAAAACGATGGGACAATTAAATTGCCCGCCAGACATTTGCCTGATCTTTGCTGCATTGTTTATTATCTGATCTATCCCAACCAATGCAAAATTAAAGGTCATAAATTCTATGATAGGTCGGTTCCCCACCATGGCAGACCCTACTCCTATCCCGGAAAATCCCAATTCGGATATCGGAGTGTCAATGACACGTTCAGGGCCAAATTCATCTAACATTCCTTTAGACGCCTTGTAGGCCCCGTTGTATTCTGCCACTTCCTCTCCCATTAGATAAATGGAATCATCTCTTCTCATCTCCTCAGACATGGCCTCTACAATGGCTTCTCGAAATTGTAATGTCTTCATATGCTAGTTATTCTCAACGTTCGTACTTATCAAAACGCGAACAAAAATAGGAAATAATCCTTCAAAACGACCGCAGGAAAAGGTAAAATCAATTTAAAATTTTATTATGCATGCATAGTATTTTTGAATTTTATTAGCTATCTTTACTGCCATATTTACCATTAAAAAATAGTGACCTCTTATGAAAATATTAGTTTGCATCAGCAATGTTCCGGATACGACCTCCAAGATCAACTTTAGCCAGGATAAAACCCAGTTCGATACTACAGGAGTGCAATTTGTGATCAATCCAAACGACGAGTTTGGTCTAACCCGCGCCATGTGGTTTAAAGAAAAACAAGGTGCTACAGTACATGTAGCAACCGTTGGTGGCGCTACTGTAGAACCCACTATGCGCAAGGCTTTGGCCATAGGCGCAGATGAGGCCATACGAATCAATGCGGAGCCTACAGATGGCTTTTTTGTAGCGCAACAACTAGCAGAGGTCGTTAAAAATGGCGAGTATAACCTGGTTATTGCTGGGAGAGAATCTATAGATTACAACGGCGGAATGGTTCCCGGGATCATGGCTGCCTTGTTAAATATGAATTTTGTGAATACCTGCATAGGATTAGAGATTGATGGTGACAAAGCCACGGCGATCCGGGAAATAGACGGCGGAAAAGAGACTTTATCCACCTCACTTCCTTTAGTCATTGGCGGTCAGAAAGGATTGGTAGAGGAGAGTGATCTTCGAATTCCTAATATGAGAGGTATTATGATGGCCCGGCAGAAAAAACTAAATGTTGTAGAACCGATCAATGCCACACATGCTACCTCAGATAAGAGCTTTGACAAGCCTGCTCCCAAAGGAGCTGTGAAATTAGTAGATCCGGAAAACATTCAGGAACTCATTGATCTGTTGCATAACGAAGCAAAAGTAATTTAACATTCACCCTTTACATTAAAAAGAAATCATCTACCTATGTCAGTACTTGTATATACCGAAGCCGATAACGGAAAATTTAAAAAGAACGCCCTGGAAGCCGCTTCTTATGCCCATAAGATAGCGCAGGAATTGGGTACCACTGTTACCGCTGTGAGTATCAATGTTGCCGATACTTCTTCCCTGGCCACTTATGGAGTCAGTAAGGTTTTAAAGATCAATAATGATTCCCTCAAGACATTCAATGCCAATGCCTATGCAATGGCCCTGGTAGAAGCTGCTCAAAAGGAAGGGATCAAAGTTATTATCCTAAGTTCTAGTACAGATTCTAAATATTTGGCAGCCCTGCTTGCCGGAAAATTACAAGCCGGGTATGTCCCTAATGTGGTTGCCGCTCCCGATAGCGTAAACCCTATGGTGGTAAAACGAATGGCCTTTAGTAATAAAGGATTTGCCCATACTGAGATCAATACGGACATTAAGATCATTGGTGTATCAAATAACGCTTTTGGAGTGCATGAAAACAAGGCCACACTTAACGAAGAAGATTTTAGTCCATCTATAGATGATGCCGCTTTTTCAACCAAATCTGTGAATGTAGATAAGGTTGTAGGCGAAGTGACCATTGCAGATGCAGACATTGTAGTATCTGCCGGCAGGGGATTAAAAGGTCCGGAGAACTGGG
Source organism: uncultured Flavobacteriaceae bacterium (assembly GCA_963781045.1). GTDB lineage: Bacteria > Bacteroidota > Bacteroidia > Flavobacteriales > Flavobacteriaceae > Muriicola. Next base: position 88,459 of record CAWAEX010000027.1, read on the forward strand.
GGATGATAGAAGAATTAGCTAGCGTCCTGGGTGCGGCAACTGCCTGCTCAAAACCAGTGAGTGATATGGGATGGCGGCCTCACGGAGAACATGTAGGCCAGACCGGAAAACCCGTAGCAAGTAACCTTTATATAGCCATTGGCATCTCTGGAGCCATTCAGCACCTGGCTGGGGTTAGTGCATCCAAAGTAAAAGTGGTGATCAATACAGATCCCGAAGCTCCCTTCTTTAAAGCTGCAGATTATGGAATCGTAGGTGATGCCTTTGATGTAGTACCCAAACTCATCGAAAAATTAAAGGAATTTAAGGCGCAGAACGCCTAATTTTTGTTAATTTGTGCCCCTGAGGGCTGTTTAAATACCTGGGACATTCCTTATATTTTAACAGCCTTTTTTGGTATTTATGTGATTATGAGTCTAGTTCGTTTAAAAATTAAAGGAATCTCTTACAGCCAAACACAAAATGGGGCCTATGCTCTTATTTTAAATGAGGTGGACGGAGACAGAAAGTTACCTATTGTGATAGGTGCCTTTGAGGCTCAATCCATTGCTATTGCTCTGGAAAAGGAAATAAAACCGCCTCGACCCCTTACACACGACCTTTTTAAGAATTTTTCAGATCGGTTTGACATTACGGTCAAGCAAGTTATTATCCATAAACTGGTAGATGGGGTATTTTACTCCAGTATTATTTGCGAACGCGATAAAGTTGAGGAGATCATAGATGCTCGCACCTCTGATGCCATTGCCCTGGCCCTGCGTTTTAATGCGCCCATATTTACGTATAAGACCATATTAGACAAGGCAGGTATTTTCCTTAAGTTTTCTTCAAAGGAAAAGGAAAAGGAAGAAATAGATGACAGTATTGTAGTAGATGAGATCCTACAGGAAGGCGAAACCGTAGAAATAGATCCCGGATCTGCGGCCCCCTATAAGGAATTAAGCCTGGATGAACTCCACAAGGAATTAGATAAGGCTGTGGCTAGTGAAGATTACGAAAAGGCTGCCAGGTTACGGGATGAAATATCTAAACGCAAATGATCATCTAGCCAACTATATGAAGCCAGGATCTTGGATGCTTTTCTTTTTCATGTTACTTTTCTTCCATGGTTTTGGTCAGGATGTTATCCCCAATGATACGGTTCTTCAAGATACAATTGTCAGTGTTGTTCACAGCTCTGTGGGCATAACGGGGGTAGACAGCAATAGTCCTATAATAGCTAACGAGGGATTTTCAATAAATAGTCTTTGGCGTGGTATTTTAGGAATGCTTGTCCTAATTTTAATCTCTTATATTTTTTCGGTCAATAGAAGGGCCATCAATTGGAAAACGGCAGGAATCGGTCTGTCTATTCAATTGGTGCTGGCCATTGGGATACTGAAAGTTCCCGCCATACAATGGTTCTTTAATAAATTAGGGCAGTTCTTTAATGAGATCTTAAAGTATACAATGGCCGGGAGTGAATTTATTTTTGGCGGCCTCCTCAATTTAGACAATCCCAATATTGGGTATATTTTCGCTTTTCAGATATTACCCACCATCATTTTCTTTTCGGCCTTAACCTCGGTACTATATTATCTGGGGATCATTCAAAAGATCGTAAAAGGTCTGGCATGGTTACTTTCGAGATTTCTTGGTATCTCCGGAGCTGAAAGCCTAAGTGTTTCCGGAAACATTTTTCTGGGACAAACAGAGGCACCTCTGCTTATTAAAGCTTATCTGGAAAAAATGAATCGCTCCGAGATCTTACTTGTCATGATAGGCGGCATGGCAACAGTAGCCGGGGGTGTATTGGCAGCGTATATCGGATTCCTTGGAGGAAATGACGAACAATTACGCTTAGAATTTGCTCGCCACCTTATTGCAGCTTCGGTTATGGCTGCACCGGGAGCAATCGTGGTCTCCAAGATCCTGTATCCCCAAACAGAACCTGTAAACAAAGATGTACAGATATCTAATGAGAAGATCGGTTCCAATATCCTCGATGCCATTGCTAATGGTACTACAGAAGGATTAAAATTAGCGGTGAACGTAGGGGCCATGTTGTTGGTCTTTGTGGCCTTTATTGCCATGCTGAATGGTATATTGGGCTGGGTGGGCGATTTTACTACCTTAAATACCTGGATAAGCGCTAACTCTGTTTATGAACAATTATCCCTTGAGGCAATCCTGGGGGTCATCTTTTCCCCGTTAATGTGGCTTATTGGCGTAAACACTCAGGACATATTATTAATGGGTCAATTGCTGGGGGTAAAACTGGCAGCCAGCGAATTCGTTGGATATATTCAATTAGCAGAACTAAAGGACTTTAGTAATGGGATCCACTTTACCTATAATAAGTCGATCATAATGGCAACCTATATGCTGTGCGGTTTTGCAAATTTTGCCTCTATTGGTATTCAAATAGGTGGTATTGGCTCCCTGGCGCCGGGACAACGCAAGACACTTTCTGAATTTGGCCTTAAAGCCGTTCTGGGGGGCACTTTAGCATCACTGTTGTCCGCTACTATTGCCGGGATGATTTTGGGGTAGTTTTTTCCTGCTCTTCGTTTATCTTTTGCCTCTTTTCGTTGATAAGTTTTCAAAAGATAGATGCTTCCATGGGGTAGCTATAGCCCCATTTTTTTAATTTTACATTAGCTCAAAAAAGATTTATTCTCATCATACTATGAAACAATATCACGATCTCCTAAAACACACGCTGGAACAAGGCAATATTAAAAATGACCGCACAGGAACAGGCACCATTTCCGTATTTGGCTACCAGATGCGCTTCGATCTAAGTGAAGGTTTCCCTATGGTGACCACCAAAAAATTGCATTTAAAGTCTATCGTATATGAATTATTATGGTTCCTGAAAGGAGATACCAATGTTGAATATCTGCAGGAGAATGGGGTTCGGATATGGAATGAGTGGGCCAATGAGGATGGAGATCTGGGTCCGGTGTATGGATACCAGTGGCGTAACTGGAACGGAGATGGTATAGATCAGATCAAAGATCTTATTCATACCTTAAAAAATAATCCGGATAGCAGGAGAATGATGGTAGCAGCCTGGAACCCAAGTGTCTTACCAGATTCTTCCAAATCCTTTGCAGAGAATGTGGCCAATGGCAAAGCGGCCCTTCCCCCATGCCATGCTTTTTTCCAATTCTATGTAGCAGACGGCAAACTTTCTTGTCAGTTGTATCAACGAAGTGCCGATATCTTTCTGGGTGTTCCTTTTAATATAGCCTCCTATGCCCTGTTTACACTAATGGTAGCGCAGGTATGCGGCTATGAGCCCGGAGAATTTATTCACACTTTTGGCGATGCCCATATCTATAATAACCATATGGAGCAGATTGAGTTACAACTAAGTCGAGACCTCAGACCCTTGCCTAAAATGGTCTTGAATCCAGAGGTAACAGATATCTTTAATTTTAAATTTGAAGATTTTACTCTTCTTAATTACGATCCGCATCCGCATATTAAAGGAATGGTGGCCATTTAAAAACAAAAAATCCGGAACCTTTTACAAAGTTCCGGATCTAATTTTTTTTTCTACTCGACTTACAATTCCAATACAGCGTTTTCTGTACCGGCAAAGTCGTTCCACTGGTAACGATCTGCTTCTGTTTCGTTCACATAGTCACCGTCTACTAAGTAACGGAATTCGTAAGAATTCTCCTTTGGAAGATCAAATGTTCCTTTGAAGTTTCCGTTCTTTAATTTCTTCAACATGCTTCCTTTTGGATTCCAGTTGTTAAAGTCGCCTACTACAGCTACTTTTTTAGCATCTTCTGCAGGAACAGTAAAGGTTACTTTTACTACAGGTTTAGTTTTCAAATATTGTTTAGCAATTGCCATCTTAATCGATTTTAAATTCAGTGCAAAATTATAACATTAAATGCCTCATTTACAATGATTAACGAATTATTATCATATTCATAATAAAAGCCTGATAAATATTGAACTTTGGCAATTTTAGAGGGTCACTATTTAGATGTTTTTAAGGTTCCGGGTGCCGATTTCAGGATTTTGACAATAGCATCTATCTCATCTTCCGTGTTGTAGAGGTGAAAACTGAGTCTGATGCCTCCGCCCCTCTGTGAACAACATACATTTTCTTCTTCCAAATAGGCATATAAGGCATCATCTCCCGTAATATTTAAGATAGTTCCGTGGTCTTTCCGGCTACGTATGGAATCGTTCAGAAGCCCCAGGTCTCCAAAGGCCTCCATTGCTTTGCGGATCAGTCCTCGGTTATGAGCCTCGATCTTTTCCATATTCCATTCCATTAGCTTCTTTATTGAAAAATGGAGGCTGCCAAAACACAAACTGTCCAGATGGCCGGGTTCTAAATGTTTGGCGAGGCGAATTGGACCCGTGGCCTCTAACTGCCCATTTACAGCATTAAAGCCCGTAGTTTTTAAGGTTAGGTGTTCTGAGGTCCTTTCTGAGAAAAGCATCAGACCATTGCCTGTCCCGGCCAGTAACCATTTATAACCACTAGCACCCAGGATATCTAGCCCAGACGAATCGAAGTCAATGTTGAAGGCACCGCAAAATTGTGTGCCGTCTGCTATCATCAAAAGCTCAGGATATTTCTCCCGAAGCTGTTTGATAAAATTCAGATCGATCTTGATCCCGTTTTGCCACTGCACCATACTAAACGCAAATACCTGAATGTTGCCCTCACTTAATTTGGATTCTATATTTTCTTCAAGATGTTCATCTATCCTGGCATAGGTTATTGGGAATCCCCTGCTCTCAAAAGGCCAGTTTACTGAAGGGTAATCTGTTTCCAGTAACAAGACCTTGTATTCTTTGGGCATCCCTTCGAGGACCATGTTCAGGGCAAGAGAGAAATTTGGCACCAGTGCCACTCTATCCCTTTTGCATCCTAAAAATTGACCCACTGTTTCTTTGGCATCGGAGATCATTTGAAAACTTTCCATTTTCATATAGCTTCCCCCAATCAGAAAATCGAGATCGTGCTCCTGCCGCCATTCAAGCAATTCATCAGATAGCAATCCTATAGCCGCTGTATTAGCGTAAAGCGAATGATTTGCTACCGGAAAATGGGATTTTATTTTTTCAAATGACATAATGTAGTAGCGTAAGAAACATCATAATTAAACATAAAAAGATCTTTACATCCCTGCCAAATTATACCTCTTTTTGACCATCATGAATCATATGGCAATATCGGAATTCCTGTATCTTTGTAGTTAAAGATAACGATTCGAATGTTCTCAAAGCACAAAAAAAAACCTACTATAGATCTGGAGCAACATGAGCAGATAGAATATGCCCAGGATCGGATCCGACAAAAAAAGAACCTGTATCGGCACTTTGTTTGGTTTCTAATAGGGAGTGTTGTTTTAGTGATCTTAAATAAGGTCTTAAAATATGGTGAGACCTATGATTGGTCTTATTGGGCCATTATCTTGTGGGGGTTCTTTTTACTGATACATCTGGTGAATGTATTTATTATGAATGAATTTATGGGGCGCGACTGGGAACGGCAACAACGCGAAAAACTTGTGCAAAAACAACAAGAACGAATTGCTGTTTTAAAAAAAGAAGTGGAAGAAAAAATCCCTGAACCTCAACCTTTAAAAAAAAAAGAAGTTTGAAGAATATTACTATGATCGCTGCGGTAGCAGAAAATGATGCCCTTGGAAAGGACAACACCCTTCTATGGCATCTTCCAGACGATTTTAAACGATTTAAGGCCATAACTACCGGGCATACCATCATTATGGGCAGGAAAACCTTTGAGAGTTTTCCCAGGCCCCTTCCTCACAGACCCCACATCATCATTACCCGAGACAAGTCCTATACAACTTCATATTCAGAATGTACCGTGGTCCATTCTTTAGATGAGGCTCTGGATCTGGTGGACAAGGAAGAGCGGGTCTTTATCATTGGTGGGGGTGAGATCTATACACAGGCCATGTCTGTTTCTGATGAATTGGAGATTACCCGGGTGCATGAAACATATGAAGCCGACACCTTTTTTCCTCCCATAGACACTGAGATTTGGAAATTAGTTAAAGAAGAACACCATCCATCGGATAAGAAACACGCAGTTCCCTTTAGTTACCTTACTTATAAAAGGCGTTAGAAATCTCTATAGGATACGCTTACCTCTCCTTTGGCCCCGGTCAGAAATGTTGTAACAAGTGCAGGATCTGCATTGGTATAAAAGCGATGGCTTGTAACGCCATGTTCTCCTGCCAATAGTTCTTTTTTTTCAAGTATGCGTTGAGTTTGATTTGCTACGGCTTCACCGCAGTCAATGATCTTTACATGCGCAGGTAACTCCTCTTTAAGAAGCGGTATAAGATGCGGATAATGTGTACAACCCAGCACTAAATGATCTATTCCGGAAGCTACCATGGGTTGTATATAAGTTCGCAACAAATTCCTGGCAGATTCTGAGTTAGCTTTCCCCGCTTCAATGAGTTCTACGAGACCCGTACCTTCTTGTTCTATGATCCTGATATTGGAAGCATGATTTTTTACCGTACTGTGAAAAAGGGCGCTACTCAGGGTCCCCCTTGTAGCCAATACGCCAACAGTCCCTGACGTGGATTGAAGTGCGGCCGGCTTTATAGCTGGTTCTATCCCAATAAAGGGGATAGGATAATGTGTGCGTAAATAATCGATCGCATTGGTTGTTGCGGTGTTGCAGGCAACTACAATTAGTTTGCAGCCAAGATCTAAGAGCAGTTCTGTATTCTTAATACTCAGTTGAACTATAGTCTCGGCCGACTTTTCGCCATAGGGTGCATTCTTACTATCGGCAAGGAAGATGGTATCTTCCAATGGAAGCCGTTGCTGTAATTCCTTCCAGATGGAAATACCGCCAACTCCTGAATCAAATATTCCTATGGGCTTGTTGTTCAACGCCTGATTTTAAATATGGTTCTTGTAAAAATAAAAAAACCGTCCCTTTTGAGGACGGTTTTTTAAAGGTTTAGTTATTCTTAAAACCCTAATTCCTTTTTAACTTCCGGCAGAAGGTCTTTTCCTTTTGCTACGATAACTCCACCACCCTGGGTAGAATCCATCACGTAAGCTATTCCTTGTGCAGCTGCAACCTTTTCAATGGCTGCCATGGCCTTTTCTGAAATAGGTTGAAATAGCTCTGCTTGTTTCTTAGCCAATTCTTGCTGGGCTACTTGCTGAGCTTCTCCAATATTTCTTTCAAAACCCTGAAGTTCTACTGCTCTTTTTTCATTTTCCTCTTTTGTCTTTGCAGAGGCTTCACTTTGATATTGCGTATACTTATTACGCAGCTCTGTCATAGAGCTTTCAATATCGGCCTTATAAGTTTCCTGTAATTTTTTAAGTTCTGCTTGTGCTGCTTTCATCTCAGGCATTTCAGACAAAAGATCTGTTACATTGATGTGTGCAACTGAAGTTTGTGCGCTTACAAACCCTGTAGCTGCAACAAACAATACGATAGCTACTGCTACTTTCTTCAAGTGTTTCATGATGTTAAATTTACTATTTGAGTGTTATTATTGAATTCTATTTTTGATCTACCGAATCTTTTTTCTGCTCGGTTTGCTTTTTTCTTTCGTCTTCTTTCTCTTTGCGTTTTGCTTCTCTTTCTTCCAGTAATTTTTTCCTTCTTGCTTCGTAAGCCTGCTTGCGTTCTTCTCGCAATTTTAATGTTTCGGCCCTTTTCTCTTCTACTGTCTTTTGTCTCGTATCTTCCGCTTCCTGAGCTTTCTCTAAACGCTCTTTTAATGCGTCCGTCATCTCTGCTTCTTCTGCCTCAGCCTCATTTTCAAAGGCCGTTAATCTGGCTTTCTCTGCCGCCTTGGAAGGCTTACTAACTCTCCGGGTCCTGGCAATACCTCTCAGCACTAATTCACTGATATCGTGCCTTTTTTCGGAGTACAACATTACGACATCCGCCGATTTATCAAAAATAAAATCGTACTTTTTATTAGCTCCAATGGCCTGTACTTCATTGAATACCTGGTCCTGGATTGGTTGTATCAACCTTCTCTTTTGAAGGACCAGATCACCGTTGGGACCAAACCGGTCTTGCTGGTATTCTAGCATCTCCTTTTCAAGGATCTGGATCTCTTCAGTACGCTCGGCGATCAATTCGTCTGTAAGCAATACTTTTTCAGCCATCAGGTCTTTCTTCATCTGATCTACCACTCCCTGTTTTTCCTCTATTTCCAATTTCCATCGCTGTACTTTGATTTCCAGCTGTTCATTGGCCTCTCTGTATTCTTCGACATTTTCCAGGATATATTCCATGTCCACATATCCTATTCGAACGCCCCTTTGTGAAAAGGTTGCGAAAGTGGTCAGAAATGCTAAGATTATTAAAAGAACGTTTGTTTTCATCCTACTTCGATTTAGTACATAGAAAATATCGTGCCAAAATTACTAAAACTTTTAGTATGAGCGATTTACCTTTTTTGTTTGGGAAGTTTATAGTATCTAGAATTGCTGTCCTATGATAAAGTGTGTTTGCCAACCACTTGGACCATTACCCGCAGATTGCGGTCTTAGATCCTCATCAAATCCGTAGCCAAAATCTATCCCCAACAAACCAAAGGCAGGCATAAAAATGCGCAAGCCCACTCCGGCCGATCTTTTTAGTTGAAACGGATTAAACTCATTAAAATTGTTAAAAGAGTTTCCAGCCTCTAAAAAAGTGAGTCCATAAATGGAAGCCGATGGTTTTAATGTAAGTGGATACCTAAGTTCCAGGGAAAACTTATTGTAAACAATTCCCCCTTCTTGTGCAAAGGTTATTGGGTCTACCGGGGTAAGTGAATTATTCTCATATCCCCTTAACTGTATAGTTTCCCTACCATCCAGGGTAAAGTTCCTACCCAGTCCATCACCCCCTAAGAAAAATCGCTCAAAAGGAACTTCTCCTACATCACTGTTGTAATTCCCCAGGAACCCAAATTCTACATTTGTACGAAGAACCAGCTTATCTACCAATCGCGTATACCAGTCGCCCTTAAATTTGATCTTGTAATACTCCAGCCATCGGAATCGTTCCTGATCCACATTTTCCAGCTCATTGAGTTCTGAGGTGGTTAAGGTACTACCAGCACTCCGTCTCTCTGTTTGTAATTCTGTGAGCTCTTCACTTCGATCTTTTAAAGCGGCAAAGTCCTTGTCACTAAATAAAGAGTATGGCGGAGTGAATTTGGCGGTTATTTCAAAAATAGACCCTGTGATCGGATATATACGGCCAGGACCTGCCGATGATCTTGAGATCCCAAAAGTGTATGCAAGGGAATTAGATTGCCCATTTCCAAAATTGAACAAGCCGGTTCTATAATTCTTAAAATCGTATAATTGATAACTCAGGGAGTGAGAGATGGTAAAGAAATCATCTGGCCATTGTACTCGCTTGGCCAAACCTAAAGAAACACCGGTAATAGCAAATTGCTGATTCTTATCTACTTCTACCCTTCCATTACTCCCGAAAGAAGCAAGGAACTGTTGTGTTCTTGAAAGTGAAAGATTAAAACGCACGGGTTTTTTCCCTCCCAACCAGGGCTCTGAAAAGTTTAAACTATATACCCGAAACGTCCTACTTGCCTGTAGTCTGAGGGCAAAGGTTTGACCGTCTCCCATGGGAACCGGTTTATACGCCTTCCCATTAAATAAGTTTTGAATAGAGAAATTGCTAAAGGATAGCCCCAGCGTACCAATAAATCCGCCACCGCCATAACCTCCCTGCAATTCTATCTGACTAGACCCCGATTCAACCAGGCTGTATGCGAGATCTACCGTCCCCGAGTTCGGATCCGGGTTCTGAATGTCTGGTGCTATTTGTTCGGCATCAAAAAAGCCCAATTGCCCAAGTTCTCGTACACTTCTAATAATGTTCTCCTTGCTGTATTTCTGACCGGGTCGTGTTCTGATCTCCCTAAAGATCACATGATCATTGGTCTTATCGTTCCCTGTTACTGTTACATGGTTTAAAAAGGTCTCTTTTCCTTCAATGATGCGGATCTCAAAATTAATGGTATCATTCTCCGCAGAGACCTCAACCGGATTTATCTGTGAAAACAAATACCCATTGTTCTGATACAAATTAGTTAGATCGTCTGCATCTGGTTTGCTATTATCAGCAATACGCTCCCTTAGGAGTACCCCATTGTAGGTGGCGCCCTTCTTGATCCCTAATACCTGCAACAGCTGTCTGTCTGTATACACAGTGTTCCCCACAAAGTTGATATCCCCAAAATAGTATTTATTGCCTTCCTCAACTTTAATGGTGATCTTAATGTTTTCATCATTCACCTTGGTAATAGTATCCGAAAGAACACGGGCATCACGAAATCCATTCTCAGCGTATTTGTCTATCAAAGAAGCTAGATCCTCTTTGTAATCTTCCGGAATGTATTTGGATTTCTTCCAAAACCTACCCAGCTTTTTACGCTTGGTATTTTTTAAGGATTTTCGCAACTGTGAGTTCGATAACTCCTTGTTTCCATCGAAGACAATATCATCTATTTTAACCTTGTTGCCTTTACTTACGTTGATGACAATGCTTTCTGCATTGGTATCTGAAGTATCCTTAGCTGTGGCTATCGTAGCTTTGGCATTGAGATAGCCTTGCTTTTTGTACTTATTCTGAAGGTAGTTTTTAGTATTGGAAATAAGACTTTCGGTAATCTTCTTTCCCTTCTTTAGATCTGTATCCTTGATGATCTCATCTACCTTACGTTTTTTAACACCATAGATGGTTACCTTAGATAAGGTGGGTCGTTCTTTAATGTTGAGCTCCAGATAAATGTCTTCCCCTTCTATGTTGGTAATGTAAAAGGAGATATCACTAAACAATTCCAGTCCCCATAATTTCTTAAGAACATCGCTGATCTGATCGCCCGGAACGGTAATAACCTGTCCTTCACGTAACCCTGTATAGGTCTTTACAGTTTGTTCATTATAACTCTGCAAACCTGAAACCTCCAATTTCTTTAGGATATACTTTTTTCCATTATCATAGGGTATTTCCTGTGATAAGGCAGTACTGGTACTTATAAATAAAAGGAGGGTTGCAAGGAGGTTAAGTAATATGAATCGATTCATACTACTAGTTAAGTTGTTCGCTTGTTTTTCCAAATCGTCGTTCTCTGTTCTGGTAATTCTTTATTGCTTCTGCCAGATGCTGCTCCCGGAAATCGGGCCAAAAGACATCCATAAAATACAATTCGGCATAGGCTATCTGCCAAAGTAAAAAATTGCTTATTCGATGTTCACCACTGGTTCGAACAAGCAAGTCTACGTCTGGCAAATTATGCGTGTAAAGATGGCTATTTATAATGGTATCATCAATATTCTCGGGCGAAATTATATTATTTTTAACTTTGAGACTTATTTCCTGAATCGCGTGCTTTATTTCTTCACGAGCTCCATAACTCAAAGCAAGGGTAAGAACCATTCCATTATTCTTCGAAGTCTTTTCGATCACCTCATTTAATTCGGTATAGGCCTTAGAGGGCAGAGAATCTATGTTCCCTATGGCATTGAGCTTAATATTATTCTTGTGTAGTGTCTTGAGTTCCTTTTTTAAAGAAGAGACCAATAATTTCATAAGGGTATCTACTTCTATCTTAGGTCGTTTCCAATTCTCAGTAGAAAAGGCGTACAATGTCAGGAATTCTATACCTAACTTGGCGGAGTTCTCTACGGTTTCCCTTACCGCCTTAACCCCATTTTCATGTCCAAAAATCCGGAGTTTCCCTCGTTGCTTGGCCCATCTGCCATTGCCATCCATAATGATAGCCAGATGTCTGGGTAATGAACCAGATTTTAGTGATTCTATAGTGTCCATTCTAAATCTTACTCAAAACAATCGGAACAGACTATCCTTCCAAAGGTATAGGTAAAGGTAATGCCTGAAAATACGTACCAATCGTCACTTAATATATTGCCAAAACGAAATTGTTCAAAATTTGATCCCTCAGGGTTACTGGCATCCAGGTTATCTGTAAAGGTGTACCGCGCTCCTATTTCTGCACCTACAATCAGGAACTGATTGATCCTAAGTTTAGCCCCAACAGTCATTGGAATGGCAAATGCGCCTTCCTTCTGACCTGTTTCTTGCAATGCACCGGCATCAAAATAATTAAAATCATAACGAAAATACGTAATTCCCGTATATAGATAAGGTGTAAAGGCCTGTGATAGAGAATGTAAATTGTATTCCACAAAATTAAACTCCAGCCCCGCTGAGGTTTCAAAGATGGTATGATCTAGTGAATACCCTCTTTGTTGTCTTGAAGCAATATCCGACTTTGAATCGTCTGCAGTAAAATTACCGTACAAAACACTTGCCCGCCAGGCATAACGTTTGCTTTTATTCCATTTAAAAACCCCGCCAAATGCCGGCCCTGTAGGAGAAATAAAGTTCATGCTGCCTACATCACCAATATTATTAATACCCCCGGCCATAAGACCAACCTCATAGGTTTGGGCCCAGGTCTCCGTCGCAATAAGGGTTAAGAGTATTAGTACAACAGTTTTCATGGTCTTAAAAAGTGTGCAAATATACTTCTTTATGGCTTTTAGGGCGTGTAAACTCAAGATCTTTCGTTTTCTTGATTAACAGGCTTTTAAAGCATTTATTGTTTCAGGCGTCAATTGCGTTTGTCTTGCCCCCATAATAATTTGTTCCGGATGGTCTTTAGGAAACTTTCTGAAGCGTACTCAATCATTTTAATAGTAAAGTCGGCCTTTTGCACAACCAGTTCCTTTCCGTTAGCAATACTGGCCAGGCGTGAGTCCAGGGAAACCATATGCTTATCTTCCCTTCCCGAAACCTTGATCCGGATCACCGTATCATCTGAAATTACAAGTGGCCTGGCATTAAGATTATGCGGTGCAATTGGAGTAATGACCAGGGATTGTGCCGTTGGTGTTATCACCGGACCGCCGCAACTTAAAGAATACCCCGTAGAACCTGTAGGCGTTGAAATGATAAGCCCATCTGCCCAATATGAAGTAAGATATTCGTCATTTAAATGTGTTTCAACCGTGATCATGGAAGTAGTATCCTTACGGCTCACCGTTACTTCGTTCAGGGCAAAATTAAGTCCTTTGAACTCTTCGATCTCCGGGTTTGCCAAAATAGAAACCAGGCTTCGTTCAACCACGGTATAGTCGCCCGAAATAAAGGCTTGCATCATATTACGCACTTCTTCTTTCTTATAGGTTGAAAGAAAGCCCAAACGACCTGTATTGATACCAACTATTGGTATCCCCAGATCTCCTACAAAGGTCACAGCACGTAAAATGGTACCATCGCCCCCGAAGCTAACAAAGAGATCAAAGCTAGCGTCTAGACCTGTATCATGATCAAATATCAGGTATTTAGGATCAGGTTTTTTTGCAGAAATAAGACCGTAAAATTCCTCTTCAATAGCGACCGTAGCTTCCATTTTGGCAAGTTCTTCCAGTAGCTCAAAGACATACTTGAGCGCATTGTCCTGGTAAGACTGTCCATAAATGGCGATCTTCATACGTTGAGAAATTTGTCCAAATAATCTGAACGTTCTTTGAGATCCTCAAGGAACTGATCATCCTTATTCCCAAAAAGGATGGTATAGTTATAGCGGCGAAAAGTATTGACCACGTCATTAAAATTGTCGATCCCGATCTTTAGGGTGATCTGTATTACCTCGCTTCTTGAATCTGTTATAAAAGCACCTATCAGTTTTGTATTATTACTTTCTACTATCTGAGCGATCTCACTAAAGGAGTAGTCCTTGATCCCTTTGGCCACTACTATTATAGCTCCTGGTTCTTTAAAAAAGGGAGTGTCAATAAACACACCAACGATATCGTTCAGGTCGTAATACCCAAGTACATGGGCCTCCTCATCCAAAACAGGCACAAGATTAGCCTCGTAACGGGAAAAGATCTCCAATACATCGAGCCAGGAGGTTGTTTTATGTGCAAAGAAAGACTCCAGATTGCTTTTAAAAGTTTCTATACTTTTATCTTTCTCAAAGGCTTCCAGGTCATTTTCGGAAAGCAATCCCAGGAGTTTCTGATCTTCGGTAATGGCCACGTGGGAATAGATACTATTCTTAAAAAAATGAATAGGCTCTTCCAGATTGTCCTTGATATCGAAGACCGGAATGGTATGGATAATATGAGATTCTAGCAGCATAGCGTTTTTAATTAATGCAAATTAGTAATTTAAAATATCAAAAGGCATGCCTAATTTGTATTTTTGCGCCTGTTTAACGATGATACTGTCCTGATGACGAAACTTAGCGTAAATATCAACAAAATAGCAACCTTAAGGAATGCCAGAGGTGGAAATGTCCCCAACCTTCTCAATGTAGCTTCAGATATTGAAGATTTTGGGGCACATGGAATAACGGTACATCCCAGGCCCGATGAACGACATATCAGGTATGCTGACGTCTACGACCTAAAAAAGATACTAAAAACGGAATTTAACATAGAAGGTAATCCTAATAATGCTTTTACAGCTATGGTTCTGGAGGTGCAACCTACACAGGTAACCCTGGTGCCCGATGCAGTAGATGCTATCACTTCTAATGCAGGCTGGGATACTGTAACACATGCGGACCTGTTGAAGGAAATGATCAGTACCTTCAAAGCCAAAGGCATCCGTACCTCCATTTTTGTGGACCCAGATCCAAAAATGATAGAAGGTGCTGCCGAAACAGGTACAGATCGCATTGAACTCTATACAGAGCAATATGCAGCAATGTATTCTAAATCTCCGGAAAAGGCGATTCAACCCTATGTGGAAGCTGCCAAAGTAGCTCATTCCCTGGGCTTAGGGATCAATGCCGGACACGATCTAAGTTTGGAAAACATCGCTTATTTTAAACAAGGCATTCCCCACCTTTTGGAAGTATCCATAGGCCATGCCCTTATTTGTGAGTCGCTCTACCTTGGGTTAGAAAACGTGATAAATATGTATATACACAGATTAAGGTGATGAACTTATTACATTCAACTATCCTCGGAGAAGGCGATCCGCTAATTATCTTGCACGGTTTTCTTGGAATGTCCGACAATTGGAAGACTTTGGGAACCCAATATGCTAAAAATGGCTATGAGGTACATCTTGTAGACCAGCGGAATCATGGAAGGAGCTTTTGGTCTGATGACTTTAACTATACCATTTTAGCTGAAGATCTAAAAAGGTATTTGGAGCATCATTCTTTACAAAACGTATGTATTCTTGGACATTCTATGGGAGGTAAAACAGCAATGACATTTGCCTGCTCCTTTCCGGAACGTGTTACCCAATTAATGGTCGCAGATATCGCCCCAAAATTTTATCCGCCTCATCATCAATATATAATTGATGCATTAACTGCGCTTCCAATGGATGAAATAACTTCCAGAAGTCAGGCCGACTTCCTTCTGGCGGAGCATTTGCACGATTGGGGAATACGACAATTTTTATTAAAAAATCTGCATTGGGTAGAAAAAGGACGCCTGGCATTTCGTTTTAATCTGAAGGTATTATCAGAAAGAATGGAAGAAATTGGGGAATCTATAGGTAGTACAGATACCTATCTGGGGCCCACACTTTTTCTTCGCGGAAGCAGATCGGAATATATTACTAATGAGGATCTAACTGAGATCAAAAGGCACTTTCCCAATGCGCGTTTAGAAACAATTGACGACTCCGGGCATTGGCTACATGCTGAAAATCCCGGAGAATTCCTTGAGAAGTCGCTAGACTTTATGAATTCATAAAGTTCTATAGCCTATAATTAGGAGTTCTTTAATTATATGGGGCTTTAATTGCGTGTATCATAATTTATATTAAATTTGGCTAGACTGAACTTACGTGAAGATATATAACTCAAAATTGACTCAATGAAAAAGCTTTTTGCATTACTTGCATTCCTTGGACTCTTCTTAGCGTCCTGTAGTGAAGACGATACCATCGTAGATAACACACCTCCTCCGGCGCCGGTAAACTATACGAGCGGAACTGCCGATTTTTCGAACTATGTAGCCGTGGGAAATTCAATCACCGCTGGATATTCTGATAATGCACTATTTATTGACGGCCAAACCAATTCTTTTCCAAACATGTTGGCAGGGAATTTTGCCCTGGCAGGGGGTGGTGCCTTTACCACGCCATTTATGGCCGATAACCTGGGAGGAGCTACCTTAGGTGGACAGGCTTTTCATTGGGAAACCGGCTAATTTTATCTTTTGCTTCCGGAGACCCTTCACCGGTACCTGTATCTGGTACAGGGAACAACAGAAATAGGAAATACCTTAAGCGGACCTTTTAATAATATGGGCGTTCCGGGCGCAAAGAGCTTTCACTTAGCAGCTCCCGGGTATGGTAATCTAGCCGGGGTAGCCATTGGCGCGGCTAACCCGTATTACGCCCGATTTGCAAGTTCCGGATCTTCGACTGTTATTGGAGATGCGGTAGCACAAAACCCAACTTTCTTTACACTTATGGATTGGGAATAATGATGTATTAGGATTTGCCGCCTCGGGAGGTGATGGAGTAGATCAGACCGGAAATTTTGATCCAACTATCCTATGGAGGAAATGATATAACCGATCCCAATGTCTTTGCCGGTGTTTACGATGGACTCCTGCAAGGCCTAACTGCCAATGGAGCCGATGGGGTGGTCATTAATATTCCGGATGTAAGTGCCTTACCATATTTTACAACTGTACCGTATAAGCCTTTAGATCCCACAAATCCAGATTTCGGGCCGCAAATACCATTGCTTAACACAATATTTGGCACATTAAATCAAATATTTACTGCCGTCCAACAGCCAGAACGCATTGTTGTGTTTTCGGAATCAGCAGCAAGCGCTGTAGTTATTAGAGATGAAAATTTAGCAGATCTGTCAGGAACAATTGCAGGAGCATTATTATCAGATCTTCCAGCATTCGAACGCTTTTATTGCACAATTTGGATTACCACCTCAGGCTGCTCCTCTGGTAGCTAATTTATTGGGATTAACTTATGGTCAGTCAAGACCAGCTACGGCAGATGATCTAATTGTTTTACCAAGCAGTACAGTAATTGGAACTGTAAATACTGATAATTTACAGTTTTTAATTGGACAAGGATTATCCCCAGAATTGGCAGGACAATTTTCAGTGGAGGGGGTATCATTGCCTTTAGAAGATAAATGGGTTTTGACTCCTGAAGAGCAAACTTCAATTAGTGTGGCTACTACAGCTTACAATCAAACGATAGCAGCATTGGCAACACCAGTACGATCTTGGCATTGTGGATGTGAATACTTATCAAAACGTTATATGCGGATGTAGGAGCTCAACTAAGTGATGGAAGCGTTGTAACAGATGCTTATGCCACTGGTGGCGGATTTTCTTTGGATGGGGTACACCCGGCACCAAGGGGATCAGCATTGTTGGCAAATTTGATTATCCAAACCATCAATGCAAAATACGGTTCAAATCTTCCTGGCGTAGATCCATTGGATTATACCGGGCTATACTTACAATAAAAAATAAATTCTTATTTTAAAGGCACCTTTCTCAGGTGCCTTTTTTATTTTCTAACCTAATTTAAAAACTTATGAAACTCATTCTTCGTGTTCTGCTCAGTGCCCTTGCTGTGGTCTTATTGGCCAAACTTTTAAGTGGTATATATGTAGATTCATATACTACCGCTATTATTGTTGCCATAGTTCTGAGTTTACTCAATTTTATAGTTAAGCCTGTTTTGGTAATTCTAACGCTCCCGGTGACTATCCTTACGCTTGGACTTTTCTTACTGATCATCAATGCAGTAATTATCCTTCTTGCAGATGAATTAGTACAGGTTTTGGGGTGGAGAACATTTGGTGGGCCCTGCTTTTCAGCTTACTGCTGTCATTTCTTCAATCCATATTTTTTTCAGTTTTAAAGGAACCTAAAGAGTCCTTATTAAGCAACAGTTTAGACAAGGTTCTAAAAACTTGTTCTGCTCTATAAAATGTACTATTTTTGCATCCCCTTACGGGAATGTAAATAGAAGAAATAGATGAATATTACCAAGGAGCAAATAGACGACCTGAACGCTGTAGTTAAGGTAGCTATCACAAAAGAAGACTACCAGGACAAGGTAGAAAAGATCCTTAAGGATTATCGTAAACAGGCCAATATACCTGGGTTCAGAAAAGGACAGGTCCCCATGGGACTTATTAAGAAGCAGTACGGCAAGGCGGTACTGGTAGATGAGGTTAACAAATTATTACAGGACAATCTCAACAAATACCTCAACGAGGAGAAACTGGATGTGTTGGGTAATCCTTTGCCAAAACAACAAGATAGTTTTGATTGGGACAGAGACGAATTTGCTTTTGAATTTGAGTTGGGACTGGCCCCGGAATTCGATGCTTCCTTAAAAACCAAGAAACCGGTTATACAATACAAAATAGTTGCCGATAAGAAAATGATTGATGAGCAGTTAGAGCGTATTCAAAAACAATACGGGAAACTGATCTCCAAAAAAGAAGTTGGAAAAAAAGATGAAATAACGGGGACCTTTGTAAATGAAGCAGAGGAGATTGAGCACAAATCTACAGTGGAGCTCGATAAGATCAAGAATAAAAAGGCCATGGATGCCTTACTTGGTAAAAAACCCGGCGATGTGGTTACCTTAAAAACCAAAGGCCTTTTTAAAGAAGATTATTTTCTTTCAGGCGCTTTAGGGATCAATAAAGAAAAAGCAGATAAGTTGGCCATTGAAGTAAACTTCACTTTAGAGGAGATCAATGAGCGTGAACTGGCAGAATTAAACCAGGAGTTGTTCGACAAGCTTTTTGGAAAGGACACCATAACTTCTGTGAAAGAACTAAAAGACCGGCTTAAAGAAGATGCTGAGAAGCAATTTGAACAACAATCTGATCAAAAACTTCTGAATGATGTAACCGAACGGTTGATTGATACCACCAAATTTGAATTGCCTTCAGGTTTTTTAAAGAAATGGATACAGATGACAGGCGAGAAGCCTCTATCTGAAGAGGAAGCTCATGATGAATATGAGAAATCTGAAAAAGGCTTGCGCTATCAATTGATCGAAGGGAAGATCATTAAAGATCACAATGTTGAGATCAGCTTTGATGAGCTTAAGGAATTTGCAAAAGGCTTTATAAAATCTCAAATGGCTCAGTACGGACAAATGAATCCGCAGGAAGAGGAGCTCGAGACCATTGCCGGAAGAGTAATGAGTAATCAGGAAGAAGTAAAACGACTTTCGGAACAATTGATGAGTCAAAAATTACTTACCCTCTACAAGGAAAAGGCTAACCTAAAAGTGAAAGAGGTTACCTATGAAAATTTTGTAAAAGAGGTCTACGGTTAATTGCCCCTTGCAGAGAGAATAATATCTTTAATACGATAGGAATTCTACTTGTTAAGACTTTTATAAAATAGGATGCGGCAGGCAAACTGCGATCAATTTTCATTAAAAATAAGTATCTTTACAGAGCCGAATGCTATTAATTCGGCTCCTTTTTTTTATAATATAATTATACCACTATAATGGATTACGGAAAAGAATTTAAAAACTTCGCCATAAAGGATCACGGCATCAATAGCATGTACTATGATGAGGTTTTACGCAGCATGTACCCTGTAAATATGACGCCAAATATTATTGAAGAGCGGCAACTAAACGCCATAGCCATGGACGTTTTCTCGCGTCTTATGATGGATAGGATCATCTTTTTGGGAACCGGGATCAATGAACAGGTAGCCAATATTGTACAGGCACAACTGTTGTTCCTGGCCAGTGCTGATTCTTCCAAAGACATTCAGATCTATATTAATTCTCCGGGAGGAAGCGTATATGCAGGTTTAGGGATCTATGATACCATGCAATTTATTAAGCCCGATGTTGCCACTATCTGCACTGGTATGGCTGCCTCCATGGCCGCAGTTCTGTTATGTGCCGGAGAGAAAGGAAAGCGCAGTGGGCTTAAGCACTCCAGAGTAATGATCCATCAGCCAATGTCTGGTGCTCAGGGACAGGCCAGCGATATAGAAATTGCAGCCAATGAGGTAATAAAGATCAAGGACGAACTCTATCATATTATTTCCGAACATTCCGGACAGTCTTTTGACAAAATATATGAAGACAGTGATCGGGATTACTGGATGAAGGCCCAAGAGGCAAAAAAATACGGAATGATCGATGAGATTCTGGTACGGGATAAGGATTAAAAAGGAAGGGGATACACCAAAAAAAGTAACCTCTTGACCCCGGAATAAACCAAAATCAGAATTATTTCGTTATAATAGCCGATAGCATTAAAAAATATGGCCAAGGAAAACTTAGAATGTTCTTTTTGTGGCAGGAAAAAACCTGAGACCAACCTCCTTATTGCGGGGCTGGATGCTCATATCTGTGACCGATGTATAGAACAGGCTCATGGTATTGTTTCTGAGGAATCTAAACAATCCAAAACAGACGACCTTTCTTCAGAATTGACCTTAAAGAAGCCCAAGGAGATCAAAGAATTCCTGGATGGTTTTATCATAGGCCAGACTAGAACTAAAAAGGTATTGTCCGTTGCGGTCTACAATCACTACAAACGACTTTTACAGCCCAGCTCCAAGGAAGATGAAATAGAGATCCAGAAAAGTAATATCATTATGGTTGGGCAAACCGGTACAGGGAAGACCCTTATGGCCCGTACCATTGCCAAAATGCTAAATGTACCCTTAGCTATCGTAGATGCTACGGTTCTAACAGAGGCGGGGTATGTAGGGGAAGATGTTGAAAGTATTCTTACAAGACTCTTGCAAGCGGCAGATTATAACTTAGAAAAGGCCGAACGAGGAATCGTTTTTATAGATGAGATAGATAAGATAGCACGAAAAAGTGATAATCCATCCATTACGCGCGATGTTTCGGGTGAAGGAGTGCAACAGGGATTGTTAAAACTTCTCGAAGGAACTATGGTAAACGTACCGCCAAAAGGGGGACGGAAACATCCGGATCAAAAATTCATTGAAGTAAATACCGAGAATATCCTTTTTGTAGCCGGTGGTGCTTTTGATGGGGTAGAACGTATCATTACCAAAAGACTAAACATGCAGGCTATTGGCTATAGTGCAGCTCGTAAAGAAGAACATATAGATAAGGAAAATGTGCTTCAATATATCATTCCAAGAGACTTAAAGGAATTTGGTTTGATACCTGAGATCATTGGCAGGTTGCCAGTACTCACCCATATGAATCCGCTAGATAAGAAGACCCTTAGGGCTATACTTACCGAACCGAAGAATGCCATCATCAAACAGTATGAAAAGCTGTTCACTATGGATGGAATCAGCTTCGAGATCACCGAACAGGCATTGGATTACATTGTAGACAAGGCTATTGAATACAAACTAGGTGCCAGAGGATTGCGTTCTCTATGTGAGGCTATCTTTACAGATGCCATGTTTGAACTACCCAGTAGTGATGAGAAGGAATTTAAGGTAACCAAGCCGTACGCGGAAGCGAAACTCTCCTATGAGACCATCAAGAAGTTAAAGGCGGTCTCTTAAAGTTGAAATTTTTTGTGAATAACAGAATCCAAAAGACTTAAACAGACTTTTTGGACGATCTTCTCATCAGAATATAATCCATGTCCGTATTTAGGCAGTACTTCTAAGGAAACTCCTTTTGAAGCGGCCCATTCCTCAGTTGGTAAACCTTTGTCTTTTTCGCCGTATAATAAGCGTACCGGACAATCTGGCTTTGCAGCATCCAAAGGGAGATCAATAGGTGATATTGCGTATAAAGACTTCATAGGCAACCCTTGTAAGGCGGCATTCCAGACCACTGTACCTCCGGCACAAAAAGTTAAATAATGACAAGGCTTGTTTTCTTTATTGAGCAGCTGCGCTACGGCAGTATCCATACCTCCATTTTGAAATGCCTCAAAGAGGTTCTCTGGTGTGCAGACCACAAGATCTACATCTGCTAATTGCTGAGTATCGTGGTATTGAATATCAAAGTATTGTTGTAAGTAGCCCAGGTAAGAGGTGATCCAAAGACCTTTCTTTGAACCCCACATATCGGATAGGATAACCAGTTTTTCTGCCATAAGAATGTACTTTTAGGTTAAGTTTGGAGGCTCAATTTGTACATTATTCAGGCAAATCTCCTATTTACTTGTCGATTGGTTGCATTTTATCGACCATTATCGAAATCACTGGTTATGAGTGTTATACAGAATTCAATCATTCATATGAAGCAATTCATCCAAATAGGCCCTGTCATTAGATAATCTGGGGATCTTGTGTTGCCCTCCTAACTTATCCTTAGATTTAAGCCAGTCATAGAAAAGGTTCTCCCGGGCCACATTTATCTTAGGCATAGTAAGTGTCATATTATTATAGCGCTTAGCCTCGTAATCTGAATTCAAGGATTTTAGGGCCCTGTCCAATGATTCTGTAAAATCACCCAGCCTTTCCGGTGCCTGCCTAAATTCAATCATCCATTCGTGAGCTCCCTTCTCCTTTCCGGACATAAAAACAGGGGCCACCGTATAGTCCTTGATCTGAGCTCCGGTCTTATTGCAGATCTGTTTCAAGGCTTCCTCCGCATTCTCAATAATAAGCTCTTCCCCAAAGACATTGATGAAATGTTTTGTACGACCAGTGATCTTGATCCGATACGGATCTGTAGAGGTAAACCTAACAGTATCTCCTATTTTATATCGCCAGAGACCTGCATTTGTAGTAATGATGATGGCGTAATTCTTTCCTATTTCCACATCCCACAGGGCGATAGCCTGTTGCTCCTCAGTGCCATAGATGTCCATAGGGATAAACTCATAAAAGATGCCATAATCTAACATCAGTAAAAGATCATCCGCATTATTCCTGTCCTGAATAGCAAAAAATCCTTCGGAGGCATTATAGATCTCGTAGTACTTGAACTTGTTTCTGGGCAGTAATTTTGCAAACTGGTCCTTGTATGGATTAAAACTCACGCCCCCGTGAAAATAGACCTCCAGATTTTCCCAGATCTCAAAAAGGTGGTCCTTCCCGGTTTCTTCCAGAACATTATTCAACAAGACCAACATCCAGGATGGCACCCCTGCCAGACTGGTAACATTCTCCTGTATGCTTTCCTGAATAATAGCATGCATCTTTGTTTCCCATTCACTCATCAGGGATACCTTATTACTGGGTGTGCTGCTCAGTTCGGCCCAAAAGGGCATATTATCAATAAGAATGGCTGAGAGATCCCCGAAGAAGGTGCCGTTGTCCTCATAGAGTTCCTTGCTGCCTCCAAGACGCAGACTCTTCCCGTTAAATAACTGGGAATTCTCATTGTTGTTAAGATAAAGGCAGAGAAGATCTTTGCCCGACTTATAATGACAATCTTCCAGAGCTTCTTCGCTTACAGGAATGAATTTGCTTTTTGCATTGGTAGTACCACTGCTTTTGGCAAACCATTTAATTGTAGTGGGCCAAAAAATATTTTGCTCCCCTTTCCTGGTCCGTTCAATGATGGGTTCCATCTCTTCGTATGAAACAATAGGTACCCTTTCCTGAAATTCCCTGTATTGGGTAATAGAAGCAAAATCGTACTTCTTCCCTATCTCCGTATCCTCCGCAATTTCAAGTAATTGATACAATACCTCTTCCTGTACTTCTGCAGGGTACTTCAGAAAAAGTTCTATCTGGTGATAGCGCTTTTTAAGCAACCAGGAAGCTATGGAGTTAAATAATGGAATGGGCATTTTTCGGTATCTTTGGCAAGCTAAAAATAGGGTTAAAAGGTAACAATTTAAATTGGATAATTTATAAATACAGGCAGATGCTATACGAAGGTGTTTTACGGAAAATGAAAACCGAAATAGGAGAGCCTATTCAGTATTATTTGGTGTTTGAAAACGACTTTCTAAATGTGAATCAGGTGTTGAATAACACCTTGAGCATTCAGTTTCTAAAATATCAGTGTCTGAACTGCGGATTGGAACGACCTATTTTTCGTCAGGGATTTTGCCGGAGCTGTTTTTATGAGATCCCTTCTGCCGGGGAGTGGATCATGCACCCTGAATTAAGTACTGCCCATCTGGACAAAGAAGACAGGGATCTGGACTATGAAAAAAAAGTACAGTTGCAACCCCATATTGTATACCTGGCTAATTCTAGCAATGTGAAAGTGGGAGTAACACGCAAGACCCAGGTGCCTACACGCTGGATAGATCAGGGAGCCCACGAGGCCATTGAGATAGTTGAAGTGCCCAACCGTTACCTTGCAGGGATCACCGAGGTGGCACTAAAAGACCATGTTGGAGATAAGACCAACTGGAGAAAAATGCTTACTAATACTGTAGATGATGAGGACCTGGTGGCCTGGCGCAACAAGTTAAAACAATACGTCCCGGAAGAGGCAGCTCCTTATTTTATAGAAAATAATAAGGAAACTGAGCTCCATTTTCCCGTGCTGAGATACCCCGAAAAAGTAAAAAGCCTTAATCTGGAGAAGACACCCAAATTTGAAGGTAAATTAATGGGGATCAAAGGACAGTACCTCTTATTTGAAGACAACACCGTCTTTAATATCCGTGGCAGCGAAGGTTATTACGTCTCCCTGGGCCTTACTTGATAGAGTCCTTTTTTACAACTACCGTATCCTTTTTCTTTTTCTTCAATAGGCCTCCAAGTACAGATTTGGCAGCCTCTTTTACCGCATCGTTCTTAGTTGCAGCGGCGGTGCTATCTTTCATGGTAGTGTCTGCCTTCTGGGTATTCGCTTTAAGAATTCCTCCCAAGGTTTCCTTCACAGCATCTGTAGTGGAAGTTTTTGTTGTTGTAGAATCTGTTTTTCCTTTCTTCCCGGCAAGCAGCCCTTCTAATAAGGTAGATGCTTTCTCCTTCCCTTTATTCAATAACTTTTGCTTCTCAATCTCAATGAGACTGGCCGTAAGGTTTTTCACTCCGGATGTAAGATCGGTCGTTACCTTTGGACTACTGTACAGTCCGCCAATAGACACTCCTACGGGGATGGTCAGGTTTTGTAAACTACTATCATCGATCTTGGCGATCAGATTGGTAACCTCAGATCCCAGGTACTTGGCGGGGACCTGTAAAGTGGCCTTGTAATTCATATTCTTGTCAAAGCTATGACTGCCATTTACGGTGACTCCAATATCCTGATAGCTAAAGGTAATGGGCTTTACGGTAACTACTCCATCCTTAAAAGAAAGTGCTGTTTTAAGACCATTTAGATTGAGTTTCTCTGGTTTGAAGAAATTGAGTTGAGTTGCCATGGCATTCAGTACATTGGCTTTTTCCGGACTTATCCTGGTCTCAAAAAGTTGGGCCAGTACATCTCCTGTAATGGTCGCAAGATCTGGAGTGAAATCAGAACTTAAATTCCCGGAGAGCTCAATTGTAGAATTTAATTTTCCCTCCAATGCCGCGGCTACGGGAGCCAAAGCTTTTAAAAGAGTAAGTTCCTTAAAAGCCTCGGCTAATTGAAATTCTTCTGCTCCCAAACGCATAGTAAAAGTTGGGGTCTCTGTCTTCGTAGACACTTCCCCATTCATGGCTAATTTCCCGCTGAACAAAGAGGAAGTAAGGTTGCTTAGTGTGGCAGTTTCATCCTTTATCCGTAAAACTCCTTCCACATTTTTCAAGACTAGATTGTCATACAATACGGTTTGTGCTTTGGCATTTATAGTACAATTCAGAAAGGAAGGGATCTTTATACTGGCCGCCTCTTCAGTCGATTTAGGTTTATTATTTTCCGAATTTTCACTTTCATCTACCATAAAGTCGTTAAGTGAAAAAGTATTGGAGACCAGATTAAAATTCCCTTCTACTTCTTCCTTATTAAACATAAAGCCCAATAAATTATTCAGCGTACCGGAGACATTAAAATCGGTTTTACCAATAGTCCCCTGCATCTTGTTTAGGTTCACTCGTTCCGGTTTAAAATCCAAAGCGATTGCTTGAAATTGAACCGGTGCTGTCAATTCCTCATTACTGTATTCAAAACCTTCAATACTCAACTGGCCAGAAGTACGTGTTTTGGCATACTGCTTCTTTTCCAGAGCGGCCATATCAAAGGCTGTGGATACCTTGGCTTTCAACAAACCTTTTAGATCCTTTTCGGCAGCATAGGGATAGGCTCTGGACAGGTTGGCCAGATTCATATTTGCATCTATATTAGCATCAACCTTGGTGTTGCCCGTTAGATCCCATACTTTGGCATTCATGGCAAAGCGATCCTGATCTATCCCAAAAGAAGCCTTCTCAATAGTAACATATGTATCTTCTGTCAGACCTGTTTCGTTGGTCACTTCGGCAGCAATAACAATATTTTCGACCGCTTTTGGCAGATCGGGGTACTTGAACGATGCATTGTCTGATCGAATATCTATCCTAAAAGTTGGAATATGGATGTCATCTATCTTCCCTTTAAATTCTCCTTCAACCGTAAAATTACCGGTGGTAGCAACGTCTTTTATGTCCTTGGAATACTGCTCCGGGAATAGGGCAAGGAAGTTCTTAAAATCTGAGGAGGGGGTTTGGAATTTAATATCCACGTCATTGTAGTCATCTGCTACCTGTACGAAGCCTTCAAAGACCAGGGGCAGCTGGTTTATACGTCCGCTATTCTTTAAAAAGGTAAAAGTAAAGGTCTCCAGGTCTATTCCTATCAAGGCCTCAAGAGCTACCTCATGCTTATTCAGGTATTCAGTGCCATCCATACGTAAGCTTACCAAGGCTTCTGAAGAGGTCTGCAATTCAGATTTCTGAAGTGACAGATCCCCGGATCCACGGTGTTCTATATCTGATACCTCCACATACATCCCACCGGCGAGGTCGTTGTATACCACACGCGACCCGCTCAGGATATATTCTTGCAAGTCTAAGGTAAAGCCGCTGTCTGAAGCGTCTGCCTTGTTAGAATTGGGTACTTCTTTGGCAATATCGTAATTGGCCTGTTCTGCTTCATTGATCTGAATATTCAAAAAGGCCTTGTCCAGACTCAGGCTTTTGAGTTGAATAGGCTCCGAAGCATCTTTAAATAGCTCATAAATTGAAAGCGTAAGGTCTATTTGCTCCGCCTTAAAAAGTGTATCTCCTTCAAAGGGTGCCTTGTTCAGCAGTACCGCATCGTTTATCCTCAATTCCGCATTGGGAAAGCTTCGAAACAAGCTTAGGTCTGCCTCCGCAAAATCGAATGATCCGTTTATACTGTTATTAACTTTCTTTTTAATGATCTGCCCTATTTTTCCTTCCAATACAAAGGGGGCTGCTATCAAAATTCCAACAAGGAGCAGGATGATACCGGCCGCTATTTTTACAACTTTTTTCTTCATTTATTAAGATTTAGAGGTGGAAGTGGGTTAGATCTCCAGCTGAATTTCCTCGCCCATTTTTAGTTTAAACCGCCTTCGTAAGATATATACGAAAAAATACAGAAAAGGGGTGTCGAGCATCGCAATAAATACCTTAAAAAGGAATCCACTGATCACAAGACCGGTAAAAAGAGTCCAGGGTAACACCTGAAAAACACAAAGCAAGCCTACTACGGTAAAGGTATCTATGAACTGCGACAAAAAAGTGGAAAAATTATTCCGTATCCAAAGGTATTTCCCCTTGGTGACCCGTTTCCAAAAATGATAAATGGCAATGTCTACATACTGAGCACAGAGGTAGGCGATCATAGAGGCCAGCACGGCTATGGGAGAAAGTGCAAAAACACTTCGGAACACCTCATCCCCAATAGGTGAGGCCGGAATAGCCGGCGCCATTTCTGCCAGCAAGATGATTCCCATGGAAAAAAAAGAGGCGAAGATCCCGGCCGTAACGATCTGGTTGGCCTTTTTCTTCCCGTAGATCTCGGAGATCAGATCCGTGATCAAAAAAGTAATTGGATAGGGTAAGATCCCCACAGAGATCTCGAAAAGCGAAGCCCCAAATACGGTGACATCTCCAAACGGCCTCCAGTAAAAGAACTTTTGAAAAATCAGATTGGAAACAACCAGAGAAGTTATAAAAAGAGCGCCGAGGTACAAATAGATCTTGTACGCAACTTTTTTATCCTTCGTGGTCATCTGCTTACTTAATAGTTAACCTAAAAGGCATGCTGGCTTGTATACCGCGTTGTTGTGTAGTCCTTTTTATGTCCTTGTATAATCCGAAAGCGTCCTCCCCAAGTTCAGATTTGATCATGTCTTCCTGAACTCTGGTTTTGGCACCGGAAAGGTCTTCCATCAACATTTCAAAATTAGACTTGTACCTTGGGTATCTGCGGATACTATAGCTTGTAATATCAGCCAGGTCAGCGGCTGAGGCTATGGCGTCATTCAGACCTCCCAACTCATCTATTAAACCGAGTTCCTTGGCATCTATTCCACTCCATACCCTCCCTTGTGCCAGGCTGTCTGCCCTGGCCATGGAGATGTTTCTTCCTTCTGCTACCCTACTTAAGAAATGTTTGGTAAGTTGATTCAATATTTTCTGTAACCACACCCCTGAATTGAGGGGTCATAGGTTCAAAAAGTGAATATTCTGTAGAATTCTTGTTTGTGGCTACCTGCTCTGCATTGATGCCAATGTTCTTTGCCAATTCACTGATGTTCGGAATGGTTCCAAAAACGCCTATAGAGCCTGTTATGGTAGTTGGTTCCGCAAAGATCTTATCTGCACCCACTGCAATATAGTAGCCTCCTGAAGCGGCTACATCTCCCATGGAAACCACCACCGGTTTTTCTTTCTTGGTAAGCTCTATCTCCCGCCAGATCATATCTGAGGTAAGTGCGCTACCTCCCGGTGAATTGACCCGCAAGACCACGGCCTTCACCTTTTTATCTTTCCGTGCCTTGATCAGTGCTTTGTTGATGAGTCCCTGCCCAATATAGTTTGGGCCACCTTCGCCGTAAAGGATCTCTCCCTGGGCATAGATTACTGCAATACGGTCTTTCCCGGTATTCAATGATTTCTTTTTTGCCTCTTTCATATAGTCAGACAGCTCAATATACTGTATGTCCTGGTCCTCTGTACGCCCGCTGGCTTTTTTCAGGATGGCCTCATATTGGTCCATATACAAAAGATCGTCAATTAGACCATTTTGTTTTGCATACTGTGGGTTTCTGCCTCCCAGGGTATCGGCTATCGTATTAAGATCGTCTATATTGACATTTCTGTCTGATGCGATCTCTTCAACCACAGATCCCCAAATAGACTCTAATAATTCTTTGATCTGGGTGCGGTTGGCCTCACTCATTTCATTTTCCAAATAAGGTTCCACGGCACTTTTGTATTTCCCGTGGCGGATCACCTCCATTTTTACCCCGGTCTTTTCCTGTAGATCCTTGTAAAATAAGACCTCCGCAGATAGGCCTCTGAAGTCCATACCCCCTACCGGGTTTAAGAATACACTATCTGCCACACTGGCCAGAAAATAGTCCTTTTGCATGTAGAGGTCGGCATAGGCATAGATAAACTTCCCCGACTCCTTAAAATCGCGCAGAGCCTCTCTGATAGCCTGTGTCTGTGACCAACCAGCCATTACAAATTGACCTCTAAGGCTGATCCCTTCAATTTTATCATCGTTCTTAGCCACTGCAATGGCGTGTAATATATCGTCTAAGCCAACGGCCTCTGCAAAGAGTCCGGCGAATGGGTCGGCATCATTGCTCCCTGTATAATCATTTATGGGATCTTTAAACTGGAGTTCGAGGACGGATTTGCTCTTTACCGTAACCCCTTCTTCCGAATTGGCCAGACTGATAAAAATTAGGAACATAAAGAATAGCATCCCAAAGGCGATAAGGGTCCCCAGGATAGCTGCTAAAAGGTTTCGTAAGAAATTCATATATCTTCTTGCTTAGTGGCCTCAAAGATAATGAAAGTGCCTATCTCCCAGCGAATCTTGGCTATATTTTAAGGAAATGGGAAAATAGGGGATTCTTATATCAAAGAACAAAATTCAAATCTCAAATACCAAGTACCAATTAATGCTAGAGACCTGAGGTTTAAGATAATTCTCTACTTTTGAAAAAAAATTAATGGAAGAGCTTACCCTTACTACTCCTGCCCTTTTATTCTCTGCCATATCATTGATTATGCTGGCATATACCAACAGGTTTCTGGCCTATGCCGCGGTAATCAGAAATCTACACGATAAATACCTTGAACAGCAAGACGATTCATTGCTGGAACAAATTAAGAACCTGAAGCAGCGATTAAATCTTACCCGATGGATGCAGATCTTTGGGATTACCAGCCTGCTACTTTGCGTACTTACTATGTTCCTTATTTATATAGACCAACATGTTTTAGCCATATGGATTTTTGGCATTGCCTTGCTACTGCTTATCATTTCACTGGCCCTTTTGATCAAGGAAATTCAAATTTCTACCCAGGCATTAAAGCTTCATTTGAGTGATATAGAAAAACATCTGAACAAGTAATTGATAAGCCCCAAATGTCAATTTGTAATTTGGTTCCGATAGCTATCGGGATGGGATTGAAATTTACTAAGCCTTACTCCTTCCGATACAAACTAAAATAATACCAGGCCGCAATACCTCCAAGAAAAGAAAAAATGGCCAGCATCCAGAATACATGTTGATGCCCTTCAACACCCGGTGAACTATCCAGGAGATACCCCATAGCAGGCCCGGCAAAAATATCGGGTGTATACCCAATAAGCGAGATAAGTCCTACCGCGGTTCCTGTCAACACCAGGGGGATCTGTCCCCGTTGCATCACCGCAAAGTAAAGCGAACGTGCGGCATATACCCCGGTAGCTACTACTAAGATCGAAATAAAGAACAATGCTGTGGCAGATGCTGAAACCAGACCTGTGGCAAACAACAAGGCGCCAAAGAAGGAAATCACAAAACTGATCATCAACCAGAAGGTTGTTTGGGTCCTGTCTGCCAATATGCCAATAAGCACCCCGATAACCGGTCTGATAAATAACAAAAAGGTCCCTACCTGGGCAGATTGTACCTGATCATACAGCATTACATCCTGAGCATAAAGTGAAAACACATCGGTGATCTTATAGCCAACATAGGCACATAAAATTATGATCATAAGCAACCACACTGAAGGCAGTCGCAATACCTCTTTTATTTGTGATATTGTGATTTTATCTAAGATGATCTCTTTTTCCACACTGCTGTCTAATTTCATAAAGAACCATACCAGCATTCCTATAAAGGCAACGATCCCGGCAGATATCAGGATTACATATTTAAAAGCTGCTCTACTTTCTGAGATACTTGCCGCTGCGATCTCTGAAGTTATGAAGAGGGAGAAAATCAGCACTCCCATGGTTCCGAAAAGGGCACCAACAAGTCCACGCCCTCCATCTAAAAATCCAAACGCCTTCCCCTGAGAAGTGGTTCCTCCCCAGACCCGTGTTGCCTTGATCATAGGTGCCCAGAATAAAAAAATGGTAGTAAAACCCCAATACCCATATAGAATTTTTAAAACATCATAGCTGGGGAAACTAGCATAAACCAATCCGCCCAAAGCCGTCATCCAGAGTGCCATCGCGATCAGTTTTCGTGGAGGAAACTTATCGGCCAGGGGACCGCCAAAGAGATAGGAAACTAAGGCCACTATGCCATATACAGAAAAACACAGCCCTAACTGTACATTGTCTAACCCAAAGGCATCAAGCACTGTTGGCCTGAAGACACGGGAAAGAACAAAGGGCAAAATAAATACAGATTCACCCGCCAGAATGACGAGAATGAGAAAGTACCAGGGAGCTGATTTTTGATCCATTTATAATACCTACATCCGACTTAAAGATCCGGATCAATGAATTTGTCTAAAAATAGAGTTTTGTGCAGAAAGTAACTATTTAATTAAAGGTTCCCTTCGTGCCTTTACCCGGACTAAAATCTCCAGAAAAGTAAAGATCCATTGGTTTTTAGTATCTTTTGAAAAAATTATTTCGGTTGTTATGAAAAAAATCAATGTAGTATTTATAAGCATTTATCTCATTTTATTTGCTATTCTGTTGAGTTTTGCTGGATGTTCCAATTCTGGCGATGATCCTGTCATAGACGACGTTGTGATCGATCCACAGCCCATACCCGAGCCAATAGATCCCAACAGGCCATGGAACCTGATCTGGGAAGATGATTTTGAAACTGATCTCTCCTTGTGGAACAGTTGGGAAAGTGGGGCCTTTAACAATGAAATACAGTACTACAGGCCGTCACAATTGTCGCTTCAAGATGGCATCTTAACCATAGACGTACTAAGAGAAACTATTACCGGACCCAATAACCCAAATGACAACTCCCCAAAAGAGTTTCAATATGTATCTGGAAGAATAGAAACTAAGACCACATTTGGTCCGTCTAGAGGAACCGGAGAAACCGAGTATCGTTTTATGGCCCATATAAAAATGCCCGCCGGTAATGGTATGTGGCCGGCCTTCTGGTCTTATGGAGATCCGTGGCCTACCAAAGGAGAAATAGATATTATTGAATCACGGGGGAATATCCCCATGCAATTTTCCTCCAATATTTTTTATGGTACCGAACCCGGAATTCCAATAACTAATAATGCCAATACAGTTGTTGAACATGAAGTAGATGTTGACATTACAGCCGATTTTCATACATACGAACTTATTTGGACGGCCAATAGTTTAGAGATCCTCTTCGATGGAGAACTGTTACACAAGTACAATGCGAATTCTGTGAATTATATCACCAGTCTTTTTGGACAAAAACAGCAAATTGTGCTCAATACAGCGGTTGGCGGATTCTTCTTCCCCAACTCCTCCCCTACTACTTTTGCAGATACTGCAGAGATGCAGGTAGATTGGGTTAGGGTTTATAAGCGGTAGAAATTTCAGTCTTTTATTATCTACAGGGCTGCTTCTAGCCCGGCCAGTAATTGATCAATTTCTTCCTCACTGGTGTAATGCACAAAAGAGATCCGCAGCACCCCTGGATCTGTTGGAATCCCCATGTCCATTAAGGGGCGGACTGCGTAGAAGTCTCCAATTCCCAGCATTAACTTGTGCTTGGTTAGGCTTGTATAGACTTCTTCAATATCTTTTTTCGTTGGAATTATGGACACAATGGGGAACCTTCTTTCAGCATGATCCGGACCCACTATTTGGACATCATCCCGCGATCTTAAAAAATGGAGTAATCGCTCCAGCAATGCTTTTTCATGGGCATGGATCAGGCTGTTTACTGCCTTGTTTCTTTCTGCCGGTGTAGCATCCTCTTTAAAATGATGTTCATATAGGGCATCGAAGTAATCTATAACGCCACTAGCCGAAGCTATCTGTGCATGATCTGGCCCTGCGGGGGTTAACATGCTACGGGTAATACCTTCCTTAAAAAAATGTGATTGATTCTCCATCTTTAAGATCAGGTCTTTTTGTACATACATCAAACCCAAATGAGGTCCAAAGGTTTTGTACATAGAAAAAAGGTAGATATCTGGCTCCGATTTCTTTAAGATCCGGAAAACCATGAGGTGCATACCCTACCCCATCAACCACACAGAGGGCTCCATGAGAATGGGCTATTTGACTGATCTCCTTTACAGGATTTACATGACCAATAACATTGGAACAATGGGGAAAGGCCACCATCTTTGTACGATCAGAAAACAGGTCTTTCAGGGTATCCAAACTCAAAATTCCAGTGGCCTTATCCACATGCCACTCAATGATCTTAATTCCTCTATTTCCCAGTCTTCTCCATGCTCCGGCATTGGCTTCATGATCCTGACAAGAAACAATGATCTCATCTCCATCCTCCCACATAGGCCGCATGGCATTGGCCAGCACATATACATTTTGGGTGGTGGAAGGACCGAAATGAATTTCTGAGGGGTCTACATTGAGGTAGCCCGCCATTTTCTTATAAGCATCGTCCATTAATTCTACCTGCATGGGCAGAAGCCGGGTATGGATAATAGGGCTGCACCTTGTTTTTCATATAGAAATCGGTTAACCGATCTATAAATTGTTTACAGGGATAAGAGCCTCCCGCATTTTCAAAAAAAGCCCAACCCTGCAGGGTGGATTCTGAAAAAGCCGGGAATTGAGAACGCACAAAGGATAGATCTAGTTTCATAGCTACAAAGGGGAATTAAGACACTTTCTGATTTTACTTTTTATCTGGAGATGATGGTAGATCTTTCGGAAAAATTTGATCATTGGTAGTATTGGCTTGTGGTTTCCTACCCAATTTAATGAATAAAATGTTACAGACATATAAATCTCTGACCGTAAATAAAATTAACGGACTCTGCCTGAAGCAGAACGCCAGAACCATTTCTTTTTCTTTAATTTGCCAAAGCTATGGTCACTATTCACACCACCTATTTATCGCTTGGCAGTAACCTGGACAACAGGGTCTACTATTTGCAAAAAGCACTCTTCCTTTTGCAGGAAAAAGCGGGTAAACTTATAAAGATCTCCCCGGTCTATGAGTCGCCCTCCTGGGGCTTTGAGGCAGATGATTTCCTGAATCTTTGTGTAGAATTGGAGACCTCACTTTCTCCCCAAGAACTTTTGGAAGCAGTATTAAAGATCGAAACCTCCCTGGGACGTATCCGTACTCCTGAAGCAGGTTACAAACCACGTACACTGGATATCGACATACTTTACTATGATACTCTTATCCAGAAAACTGATTCTCTGGAACTCCCACATCCGGAGATTCAAAAAAGGCGTTTTGTATTAAGACCACTGGCAGATATCGCACCGCAATTATACCATCCAGTGCTAAAAAAGGACAGCCGTAACCTCCTGCAGGAATGCAAGGATAGCGCTAAACTCCGGAAGACCACTGTAAAGCTTTACAGGAATTGGCAAGGACTGTTTACCAGTCTCCATTTCGTGGCCATTGAAGGGAATATAGGGGCCGGAAAGACTACCCTGGCGCATAAGATCTCCGAAGATTTTAAGGCCAAGCTAGTATTGGAACGCTTTGCGGACAACCCATTCTTGCCCAAATTCTATGAAGACCAATCTCGTTATGCTTTTCCCTTAGAAATGTCTTTTATGGCAGATCGCTACCAACAGTTTACGGAAGACACTTCCCAATTCGACCTGTTCAAGAATTTTATGGTAAGTGATTATGATGTATACAAGAGCCTCATCTTTGCCAAGATCACCCTTCAACCAGATGAGTATTTGCTATACCGTAAGGTCTTTACCCTGATGTACCGCGAGGTGCGCAAACCCAACCTTTATCTTTATCTCTACCAAACTACAGACCGACTTCTAGATAACATAAAAAAGCGTGGACGCGCCTATGAACAGGAGATACAACCAGACTATCTGGAAAAGATCAACCGGGGGTATTTTGACTACATTAAAAGTTTCCCGGAACAAAAGACCTTGATATTGGATGTAAGTGCGCGCGACTTTGTACATGACCCCACAGACTACAACCATGTGTTGGACGAAATATTACGCTTTACAACTCTCCTTCAGAGTACAAGCTAAAAAAAGGAGAACATAGGAAGATTTCCTTCCTTACATCGGTTTTTAGGAGGAGATCTTACTCCAAAAATCCCATACTACTACCCCTGCACTTACCGCAATATTCAGGGAATGTTTGGTGCCTAATTGCGGGATCTCCAATACACCGTGGCATTGGCTCACTACTTCCTGAGAAACACCTTTTACCTCATTTCCAAAGACAAAGACATATGGCTTTTTTGAAGAGGGAAGAAATTTATTTAGCTGGGTAGCACCAACTGCCTGTTCCACTGCCATACAGTGATAGTCTTTTTTTAATTCCTGCAACAGAGCCAGCGCATCTTTTCGGTATTCCCAGGCCACACTTTCGGTAGCCCCCAACGCCGTCTTGCGAATGTCCTTATGAGGTGGGATGGCCGTAATGCCACAGAGATAGATCTTTTCGATCAGGAAGGCATCGGCAGTACGGAAGACAGAACCAATATTATGTAAACTTCGAATGTTCTCTAACACCAGTATCAGCGGGGTTTTATCGGCCTCCTTAAACTCGTCTACATCCAATCTTTTCAACTCCTTATTTTGTAATTTCCGCATCTGTTTGTCCTTTGATCTTTGGATAATTGAAGTTATCCGAAAATATCAACAACTATGTGTAATCCCTGGGTAAAATAGTACATTCGTTCTCCAGGGCAAAGATAAACCTAACACCAGAATTTTACGTGTCTCAATCGAAAAAACAAAAGAAGGTAACCCCTTTGATGAAGCAGTTCAACACCATCAAGACCAAGTATCCTGATGCGTTATTGCTGTTCCGAGTGGGTGATTTCTACGAGACCTTTGGAGAAGATGCTGTGAAAGCCTCTAAGATACTGGGGATAATCCTAACCCAGCGCAATAATGGCGGAGACCGCACTGAACTGGCAGGCTTTCCTCACCATTCATTGAATACATATCTCCCCAAGCTGGTAAAAGCAGGGCAACGGGTGGCCATTTGCGACCAATTAGAGGATCCCAAACTAACCAAGACCATTGTAAAAAGAGGGGTAACAGAACTGGTAACACCGGGGGTAGCGCTTAATGATGATATCCTTAGCTCCAAAAGCAATAATTTTCTCTGTGCCCTCCATTTTGGGCCCAATAGCTATGGCATCTCACTGGTAGATATTTCTACGGGTGAATTCCTTACTTCTGAAGGTAGTGCAGAAGAAATAGATACACTTTTGCAGCACTTTGGTCCCAATGAGGTACTGGTCTCCAAAAAGCATAAAACCGATTTTACCGAAACCTTTGGCACAAGGTATCATACATTCTATCTGGAAGATTGGATCTATCAGGAAGACTACGCCAACGAATCCTTACGCACTCATTTTAAGACGGCTTCCCTGAAAGGCTTTGGTGTAGCTAGTTTACCACAGGGTATAATTGCCGCAGGGGCGGTACTGCATTACCTCTCGGAAACCGAACACAAAAGGTTGCAGCATATCAACAAACTGGTCCGCATTGGGAATGATGACCACGTCTGGATGGACCGTTTTACCATCCGCAACTTAGAGCTCTACCACTCCCCTCACCCGGAAGCTGTGACCTTACTACAAGTCATAGACAAGACGCTTTCCCCTATGGGAGGCCGCTTGCTAAAACGCTGGCTGGCATTTCCTTTGAAAAATCTGGAAAAGATACGTGGCAGACACCAGGCTATTGCCCACTTTTTAAAAGAAGAAAAGCTGCTCTATTCCCTGCAAGGAAGTATGAAGAAAATGGGGGATCTGGAACGTCTTATCGCTAAAGTAGCCACCGGGAAGATCAACCCCAGAGAAGCGGTACAACTAAAGAACTCCATGGAGGCTGTAGTACCCATCAAACAATTGGTTTCCAAAACAGAAGTGGAAGCCGTGGATAGGTTGGGAAAAGGCTTAGATGATTGCGAAGTATTGCGGAGTCGGATCAAGGAAGTGCTAAGTGAAGAGGCTCCTGTAAATGTATTAAAAGGGGCCACCATTGCCCCGGGCTTTTCTGCTGAGTTAGATGAATTACGAGGCCTGGCCACCACAGGCAAGGATTATTTAAACCAGATGCTGGAACGTGAAACAGAACGCACCGGTATTACTTCGTTGAAGATCGCTTCCAACAATGTCTTTGGTTACTATATTGAAGTTCGGAATACGCATAAGGACAAGGTGCCCGAAGAATGGATCCGCAAACAAACCCTTGTGAATGCAGAGCGGTATATCACCGAAGAACTCAAGGAATATGAGGCTAAGATCCTGGGGGCAGAAGAACGTATTGCAGATCTGGAACAGCAGCTTTTTGCTCAGCTTATCCTTTGGATGCAGGCATATATTTCACCGGTACAGGAAACGGCACAGGGAATAGCAGCCCTGGATTGTTTATGTGGGTTTGCTCAGTTGGCCAAAGAGAACAATTATGTGGCCCCGGCCATGAATGATTCTACAGAACTTATCATCACCAACGGCCGGCACCCGGTCATTGAAAAGCAGTTACCTCCCGGGGAAACCTATATTCCAAATGATTTGATCCTTAACAGGGATGCACAACAAATTATCATGATCACCGGGCCTAACATGAGCGGTAAATCGGCTATTTTAAGGCAAACTGCCCTTATTGTTCTCCTGGCACAGGTTGGGAGTTTTGTGCCTGCCGAGGCAGCGCAGATTGGGTTGGTAGACAAGATATTTACCAGAGTGGGAGCCAGTGACAATATTTCCATGGGAGAGTCTACCTTTATGGTAGAGATGAACGAGACCGCCTCTATTTTGAACAACCTTTCGGAACGCAGTTTGGTCTTGTTAGACGAAATTGGGCGCGGTACCAGTACCTATGATGGCATTTCCATTGCCTGGGCCATTTCCGAATATCTACATGAACATCCCAGCAGGGCCAAGACACTTTTTGCCACGCATTACCATGAGTTAAATGAGATGGCCACTACCTTTGAACGCATCAAGAACTACAATGTTTCTGTGAAAGAATTACAGAACAAGGTCTTATTCTTACGCAAGCTTACCCCTGGCGGCAGTGCCCATAGTTTTGGGATCCATGTGGCTAAAATGGCCGGGATGCCCCAGCAGGTGTTGAACAGAGCCAACAAGGTGTTGAAGAAATTAGAGCAGAGTCACTCCAGTGAAGAGCTCACAGGCAAACTACAATCTGTAGCTTCGGAGATGCAGCTGAGCTTCTTTCATTTAGATGATCCTTTGTTAGAGGAGATCAAGGAGGAGATCCTAACCCTGGATATCAATACCCTCACGCCGGTGGAGGCATTGATGAAACTCAATGAAATTAAGCGATTGCTCACCAAGAATAAGAAGGCTACTTCCTGAGGTTTTAGCGGTATGTAGGTTAACTTTCTTTTTCCCTGAAAGTTCTTTGGTTTTTATAGAATTGTATTAAATTTGCGTCCGCATCTGCGAAAGATGTTATGTTCTTTAAAACGCGAAAATAGCTCAGTTGGTAGAGCGCCACCTTGCCAAGGTGGAGGTCGCGGGTTCGAATCCCGTTTTTCGCTCAGAGCTTTGAAAAGTGAAAGATGGAATTTTTCCAATCGATCCAATTCGCGACCTCGGTCGCGGGCCTGCCTGCCGGCAGGCAGGTTCGAATCCCGTTTTTCGCTCAGGAGAAATACTGTTTACAGCATTTCTTTGTTGAGTTTGTCCTTTTGGGAGGCTCGAGTGGTGGTCCCGATATCCCGATAGTTATCGGGAGGGAATGTAGACACCTTACCTTTGTAAAGTGTTTGTTAATCATCGAGATTGAAAGTTTGCTCGAGTGGTGGAATTGGTAGACACGTTGGACTTAAAATCCAATGGACATTAGTCCGTGCGGGTTCAAGTCCCGCCTCGAGTACAGATGCAAGAAAAAGCCAGCGCAATGCGCTGGTTTTTTTGTTTCAGGAAGCTGAGCCAAGCTTGCTTGAGCGAAAGCGGCTGAAACAAAAAAGCTGCATGAAATGCAGGCTTTTTCTTGTTCAAAATGTTCGGGCGGGACAAATGCCTCCGAAGGCGGGATAATTCCCGACTATTTTACTTCTTCATTTCTTTTGCTTGTCCAAAAGAAACGAAACAAAGAAAAAGACTCTTTATCGAGAGGCAATTTTAATGTGCTACATTAAAACCGGAGCAACTCTCCTAAATTGTCTCCAAGGCTTCAACAATTCTTAACGGAGTGTTTCTCCTTTGCTGCCGATAAAGGCATACTAACGGGACTCACGAAGTCTGCCAAGACGAGTAATTCCCGCATTTCCTAAAATATATTTTATATCTACCTATTAATTCATATTAAGAAGATTACTCTACCAATCCAGAGTATCACTACATTTAACTTCTTTCTTACCAATGGAAAGTACAGTATCCCATTGGCCTTCTTCTGTTAGCATTTTGTATTCGTAGAGGGTCATACTACTTTTTATAAGTTTTAATTGACCTACATGCTTGAACTTTTAATAATTAATTAATACCATACATATTGTATGGTTTAAATGTAATTGTCAATAAATCATTTTCATTACATTACTAGAAGAATTTAAATTTTATAATAAATGAAAAATCTACTCAACCATTCAAAAACACTTGTATTTCTATTAATTGTTGTGATATTCTCTATTGAAAGTTGTAATAAAGAATCATTTCTTCAAGAGACAAATGCAATGCTAATTAATCCTTCCCTTTTGTCTGAATTTGAAAACATGTTTAGTTTAGAAAACTTTGAAGATCCGGGCGATTTAATTTTAGGCAATTTGAAAGTAGATTGGAATAATTATTCAGTAACGGTAATTGAGGAACAAGAATGGTACGAGTTTGAAACTATAGAATTAAGGCCTATTTCTTATTCCAATTCAAGAATTGAGGCCTATAACTATACATTAATTGCGAATAAATCGAATGATAAAATCAAGTTTTATGTTGTGAAAATGGCATCTTTTGGAGATGAATTAAAACATAAATATTTCAATATTGAACAAGACTATTTTCACGGGATGTCATATTTATATAACCTAAAAGGTAGTATTGATTATATTCAACATTATCAAAAAGGGAAGTTAATAAATACAATTGAAGATCTTTTAGTAAAAGATAGCGCTAGTAGTTTATTTGGAAGAACAGGCGGTTGCGAAGAAAAATCTAAAGTGATATTTCTACTGTAATACAATAATATAGGCCAATGCCAGAATGCCCAGATAAATCCACTAAAAAGGGAAACACCGGTAAAAGAAAGAACCTTTCTTAATTCATAGATAAAAAATCCTCGCCACCCTATTTCCTCTCCTAACTCCGGCAACCAAGGTGCCATGATCTAATAACGAGGTATTATAATTTACGATGTTATTACCATACTTTAGATAATTTATATCATCCGGATAAAGATCACCTATGGGTTCTCGATCGTTATAATCAAAATTCAACAATTTATTAATTCGCTCAACCGCTTTAAGTTGATCTACCATAATATCCTCATCTAGTACCCCATATTGTATTAATTCTTTCCTTAAAGATATTGCTTCCTGCAACGTCTTATCATCAGAATAAATGGCACTTAAACTGTCAAGTTTCTCAATAGTAAGACTAGAACTTATTATATACTTAGATAGCAAATTTTTGTTTTCATTATTAACAATAGTTAGCATATTAGCATTCTTTACTTCTGCCTCTGCATATTCAATGCGTTGGTTGTAAGCTTGCTGTGCTCTTTTATACTGTTCATACTCCTTCCATAGCGATTTCTCTATTTCTTCATTGTTCTTTCCTTTAAAGGTTTTATCGTACTCTCGAAGTATCCTTGTGTACTCATAATTTACAAACCGGCTACTCTCATTATTTTGCCAACCAATAAAATTCCATCCATGAATATCATCTATAAAGCCATTCTCGTCATCATCAACACCATTATTAGCTATTTCATCATTATTGGTCCAAATAAGACCAGCAAGGTCTTCATGGTCAATATCTATGGTCATATCAATAATTGCAACAATAATGGTATCTGGAATTTTATTTCCCAACAAAGAATACGCTTTGTTTAAACTAACTCCTGGTAATGTGTCCACAAATACATCTTTGAAATACCACTCTTTTAATTCTTCCTCAGATAATTCACCTTGATTGTTTGGTAGACCGTGTCAATCCAAATTCAACCAGCATGAATTTAGGTTATTCCTTTTACAAGAAATATAAGGCAGGAAAAACAGTAAAATTAATAGCAACGAATTTCTCATTATTGTAGGTAACGGTGAGTATAAGAATAGTAGCCGAATGTGTGCCACTTTCCTGTCAAGTTACAAGATAATTGAAGTGGACTACAACCCCTGAATTTACTACTATATCGGCTATTATATTTATACATTGTTAGCAACTGCCTTTTCTCGTAATTATAGTTTTTCAATAAAATCCAGCAACCTTATTTTCGCATCTTGTTTGGCTTTTTTATCTCCTTCATTTGTTCCGCCATATTCAAATTCGTAGTCCTTTCCATCAATATTAATTTTTCCTGTTCTAGAATCTGAATTTGATTCCGGATTACTTGAAATTAAATGTCCAGCTTTTTCATATTTTATGTTTTGAAAGGAGTATTTAAAGTTGTTTTCTTTTAGTCTCTGTTCAATCATATCTGCCATTAACGATGATGGCCAAACCCTATCATCCTTTCCAGAAAAAAGTAGAACAGGTCCATTTATTTTTTCTACTTTAATTGTCGCATGAGTGACAAGATCAGTTTTTGCCAAACCACTTTTCCAATATTCTAAAGTCTCAATTTTATTTGATTCGTTTCCGGAAATTTTATCCATGGGAATATATGGAATGTCAATTCCTTTATATTTCCAACTGGGTTTAAGGTCATTTGAGTTATATGGTAGAACCGTATTTGACCAGGAAACCGAACTTGGTGCGTAAGCTATAACACCGCTAACGAGTTCAGGGAATATAGAAGCAATTACTAATGACAATTCAGCATTTCTTGAAGCTCCCATAACAATTATTTTATTAGGGTCAACTTCTGGCTGTTTTTTCAACCATTTTAAAGCTTTTTCAAAATATTCTAAATTGATTTCTTCAGGTAATTTTGGTAAACCTTCTCTTCCGGTATAAGGTAATGATAAACCACTAAATCCTCTATTGGCAAATTGTTGCCCCCAGTAATCTCCCCATTGTCCACCACCTATCAGAACTATTGATGCTTTTTTCTCTGTATCTTTTTTTACAAAATAATTTGCCTGAAAACCATTTTCATTTATGCTTCTTGGCTTAACTCCATTGAATAGAAAACTGTCTGCAATAAAATATCCTACAATTAGAAATGCTATTATTCCAATCCAAATAATATATTTTCTTTTATTTTTCATCATTTATCAGGTTGTTGCTAACTTGTTATATCAATACTAAAATAGCTTTTTATCCCTCAGGATTTGTGGATATGAGTACCAATTAGCGGATCTTTAGCATGTTTTGTAAAAGGCATTGCAGCCTTTTTCCGACGTTCATTTCAGAAAAATTATTCAGACGGAATAAACGTTACGAAATGAGATTTTACCTCTGAGGGTCATGAATTATAGCCATTGTTATGGCACTGTTAGTTTACTGAAATTACAATTTTACCATTGTGTAGTGCATCACCAAATCGTTGAATCGCCCAGGGTATTTTGTCAAAAGTATAAGGACCATCAATAACACAATTTATCTTGTTGTCCTCATATAGCTGATTAATATAGTCCAGGTCCTTATTAGCTTTTAACATGACCATGTGAACACGCTTCTTGCTAAATAACTTTAGTATCGGACTCATATAAAGCATTTGCAACAGTTTGCCGGACCTACCACCTATAGTAACGTATTTTCCTTTCGGTTTAAGAACCTTTAAAAATTTCCATAGCGATCTATTGGTCTTACAATCAAGGATTAGATCATATTGCTGATCACTCTTAGTAAAATCTTCTTTTTTATAGTCAATTACGTTGTCGAACCCCTGAGTTTTCATCGCTTTTAATTTTTCACCCGTATCAACTCCTGTCACATCTGCATTATAAAGTTTTGCTATTTGAAATCCAATTGAACCAACACCGCCACCACCACCATTGATCAAGATCTTCTGGCGATCTTTGATCTGTCCCACATCCCGCAGACCTTGCAGGGCGAGCATTGCTGCGTGTGGCATACTAGTTGCCTCTTCAAAACTCATACTATCTGGCTTTCGGGCAAGTGCTTTCTCATCTATGCATAGAAACTCAGCAAAGCTGCCAAATCCGAATGCTGAGATGTCTCCGTAAACTGCATCCCCGACTTTAAACTTTGTCGCCTTATTTCCGACTTCCTCCACAATTCCTGCTACCTCCATTCCTGGTATCATTAATTTTTTCTTGGGACTAAATATTCCAAAGATCAGACGATAAGCAAAAGGCTTTCCTATGGTAATGCACCAATCGTAATCATTGATCGTTGTTGCACAAACTTTAACCAGCACCTCGGTATTTTTAGGTTTAGGTTGTTCTACTTCTATAAGCCTGAGAACTTTTTCAGGCTCTCCATAGTTTTTAATAGTATATGCTTTCATATTTACTAATGTGCCACTAACGGTCTCTTGGATAAGATTCCGTTTTGAGTTATATCGAACCCTGGTCGTTTTATATTTTAGCCAGTTCTAGTTTGAATTAAAAATAAGATAAATTTTAAAGTTGGGTTACGGCAAACTAAATTATAGCCGTTGTTAGGCACAGATTTTTTAATAAATATCACAAATAAAAAAAGCCTGTCAATAGTGACAGGCTTTTTAAATAAAAATAAGTTAAAAAAGTAATCGATTAAATTACTTTGACATTTGTTGCGTTCAATCCTTTTGGGCCTTCTTCTACATCGTAGCTTACTTTGTCCCCTTCATTGATTTCATCAATTAGTCCATTAACAT
Source organism: uncultured Flavobacteriaceae bacterium (assembly GCA_963781045.1). GTDB lineage: Bacteria > Bacteroidota > Bacteroidia > Flavobacteriales > Flavobacteriaceae > Muriicola. The sequence goes on from CAWAEX010000027.1 coordinate 132,797, forward strand.
GTACAAATACATCTTTGTCACCTTCTTCTGGAGTGATGAATCCAAATCCTTTAGAATTATTGAAAAATTTTACTGTTCCGTTACTCATGATTACAAAATTTAATTACAATGCGAAGGTAGGGTTTTATTATGATTGTGCATAACGGTTTTGCTATGGTTTCGTTGCGGAATAGTCCGCGAGGCCCATTCGGCCTTAATCAAATCATAGTTTAAGTGCTGAAATTTTTGATAAAAAAATTTTACCGCAATGAAATATAGCCGCTATTGGCAATCGTTTTATCTTATTTTCTGGATTTCCAATAAGCGTCAGCTTCCTTCTCCATCTTTTCTAATCTCGTATAGTAGTCAGGAAATTCTTTAAGATGTGCCCAAGCGATCTTTCCGGTCAGGCCTTTATCATTTTCTGTGATATTAGTTTCAGGATATTTGGACCCATGTTCTAATTCTACATTTATTCCTATTAAGAATTCTTCAAGATTAACTTTATTCCAGTCAATGCCAAGATCGTCACCGATTTGTTTCGCATCTGTTAAATTTAATTTTTCCATGTTTTTAGTTTTTAATAAATGTTGACTAACGATCTTTTATAGTATACTGGCGTTCTCTTTACCCCTTCACGGCTACTAGTTTTTGAAATGACGGATTGCTAAAAAGAGGTATCAGATGAAAGTCAAATGAATAACTGTATTCAGAAAACGCATGACCTTTCTGAGTTGCGACAGCAATCGCCTCAATTGCTTTATTCTCATTTCCATTTATTGTCTCTATTCTGGCTCTAATGTAGGAGATAAAACTTGCATGAGCTGGGTGCCACGACATATTATCTAGCAGTTGAATCGCTTCTGACGAATTGCCAATATAAGCAAGGCACGTTGCCAAATCCCCAAATACGGAATAATCTTCTCTTCTAATATGAGTTCCGACAAATTTAGTCAATCCATTCTCTCTAATGTGCCTCTCAAAATGAATGATGGCTTGAGACCAATTCTGCTGAAACATTTCTGATTCACCCAACAGTTGGTAATAATTTGGTCTACTTGAATTTTGTATGGCAAAATCTTTTAAATTCCGAGCATATTGTATCGCCAGGCTGTCTTGCTTTTTAATCAGGAAAGAATTACATATGCCATAAAGTAAACTGCCTTTATTAAATGGACTATCGCTCTTAGAATTCAGTATAACTTCTGGCAGTTCATTTGTGCGCTCAGTTTCAATAAGTAGCTGTGCGTACAAATTTCTCATCCATGGTGTTATTGCATTTTCGGCCATATACTTTTGATACCTTGAATATACTTCTTCATACTTCCCTTGCATGAATAAAGAATAATCAATGTAATTGTCAATATGTTCTTGTGCTGATTTATACACCAGACTGGTATCTACTTGTCTCATCACATCAATGGCTTTTTGATGATAATTAGCATTTTGATAGGCTTGCGCAGCTCTAGCAAAGAAGGTGAAATCACTGGGATCTATTTGCGTTGCTTCTTCTGCATGTTTACCTGCCTCATACCAATTTGAATTACTTCTGGCATTTAGGAATTTATAATAGAGCAAATCCCATCTTGTAAATCTAGTTTGTTTGGTAGCGAGCATAGAGATTAGAGAATCTCTAGCATGTATTCTCCCATTATTTGCGTAAAAGACAATCAACTTTAACAATGGGCTAAAGAATGTTGTATCAATTTCGTGAGCTTTTTTTAAGTGAACCTCAGCAGATTCTAGTTCATTATCGAATGCTTCCACTCCCGTAATGTATTGCTGGTAAGCATTATATCTGGGTGGATTTTTTTGAAACCTTTTGAGGTCCTTAACTTCCCAAAAACCCATAATAAGCTGGGAAAGATCGTCCAGGATAAGTTCTAGGTTGGTAGTTGAATTTACGACAGGCTCCGTGGAATGAATGATTTGCCCGGTTTCAGTATCAATGATATTAGCCTGAACATAGATATTCTCATTTTGAGAATAATACCTTCCATTTATGATTACACCTATACCTGACGAGAAATATATTTTATTTAAGGATTCCGGCAATAAAGTGGCTTTTATAGCTTGATCATTAATCCTAGTGGCTCTTACTATTTTTACCTTGCCGGTTTCCATGAGACTTGAGGTGACCCAATCTGAGATCATGGTTCCAAATTGATCCATATTGGACAATCCCGTTTTATTCTCAAAGGGTAGAATTGTAATCTGGCTGTCTTTTTGATTTGCTGATAATGTAGTTTGACCAGATTTGACAATCAAAAGGGTAATTATAGCTAGTAGAAATACTCCGCTAGTTATTGCCATCCATTTCCTCGAACGATTGGTGGAGTCCGTTTTGAATTTGCCCTGTAACTCTTTCCGTTTTGGAACCACATGGCCTTCATTGGCTATGGCAAATACTTCCATGGGTTCAAGAACATTTTTAAATTCAAACTTACCTAGAGACAATAAATTATAGTCAGTCTTGTTCTTGATTTGATCTCTGACGATTTTAGAAATAAGTATGCCCCCCGGCACACCCATTGACTCAATACGAGATGCTACATTAACACCATCACCAAACACGTTGTTCTCAGTAAATATGACTTCGCCCAAATGCATCCCAATTCTAATGGGAATTTCAGCCATCCGAAATTTTTCTTGAAGCGAAATGGCGCATTGAACACCCCTACTTGTACTATCAAAAGAGAGCAGGCAAGCATCCCCAAAATATTGTACAATTTCTCCATTGAACGAAGGAACGATTTGCTCGAGATACGTTTTAAATTGCTTTAAAAGTTGCAATGCTTTGGGTTCATCACTTTGCATCAATGAAGTATACCCTACGATGTCCGCGAAAAGAATAGTACTTAGCTTTCTATTTTCAGGCATTGTTATATTTGATAAACTTTCAGGCAGATCTTATTTTATTGAATATCTGCATTTTATTAATGACAACCAACGGCCTTGGCTATGATTTGCATGCGCTGTTCGCTACGCTCGGAACGTCACGCCTAAAGCGTAATGAACCTGCCTGCCTGTCCTCCGTACGAAACTTCGGAAGGCGGGCCGGTTATGGCCGTTTTTGAAAACTGTTTTTTATAATCTAATTGTTTTGTTGTTTTAGTCATATTTATAAAGGTATTTAAAAAAGATAATTCTGAATGTAAGGATTATCCAATTATCTTTATATAGCTACAATATGAAATAATGATATTCGCAGAAGTTATTATTATTGGAGGAGGACCGGCAGGCTCTACCTGTGCCTGGAAATTAAAACAGAGCCATAAGGACTGCATACTTCTTGATTCTAAAAAATTTCCAAGAACAAAATTATGCGCTGGTTGGATAACACCTAAGGTCATTGATCAACTTGAATTAAGTGATTATCCCAACATTCAACTTAATGACAATTATGTTAACTTCTTTGGTATTGATAAAAAACTAAAATCAAAATCCTATTCTATTAGACGTTATGAATTTGATGACTGGCTTTTAAATCGATCTGGTGTTGATGTATATCATCATAAAGTTCAGAAGATCGTAAAGCAAGACGGGTTTTATATTATAGATGATTTATATAAATGTGAATTTCTTGTGGGAGCAGGGGGATCACATTGTCCTGTATATAATTCGTTTTTTAAAAAATTACACCCGAGAAATAAGAATTATGAAGTCTGCTGTTTGGAGGAAGAGATAAAATATGATTATAAAGATAAAGCTTGCCGTTGTTGGTTTTATGAACATAATGTTCAGGGCTACTCTTGGTGTGTTTCAAAAAATGATGGCTACTTGAATATTGGTGTTGGAGCACTTTTCAAAGGTAAAAAAGTGACTATAAAAGAACATTGGGATCTGCTTGTTGAAAAACTTAATTCCCTGGACATCGTTACAAACTATGAATTTAAACCCAAAGGTTATGTGTATCAAATAAGAGATCGTGTAGACCATTGTAGGTTAGATAATGCTTTTATTATTGGTGATGCAGCTGGTTTGGCAACAACAGACTTGGGAGAAGGCATAGGTCCTGCGGTTGAGAGTGCAATGCGTGCTGCAGAATCCATTATAAATAAAAGTGAATTCAGTTTGCATTCAATACATAAGAAAAGTGATCCTGTCGCTATGGGAATAATGCTTTTTTTATGGCGTATGATAAACTTTTTTACACTAAAAAAAACTTCAAATATTTCCTGATTATCTATTAAAATTGAAGACTGATTGGTGGTCATAATAACTGCCAACGGTCTTGGCAATTATTTGCATTCGCTGTTCGCTTCGCTCGGAATGTTACGCCTGTGGCATGATGAACCGTAGGAATAAGCCTATGGTTCATATACGTTGTTGGTAGTTTTTTTTATATACTTATCAGTAATTTTGTAGGTTTCATCAATTAAATTAGGTTCCGTTTCGAATAACTTGTTTGAATTCATAAATATGGCTATTGTTAGAGGTCTATTAAAATCAAATATGACAAATGCATGAGCTCCAAAAGTCTCTCCTCCGTGAACAGCCATCGTTTCATTTAATTCCCAACCAAGCCCATAGTAAGAGCCGGTTTCCTTTATTTTGAAAAAATCAAGTTCCGCTAATTCATTGACCTTAACAAGAGGTTGAAACAATAATGAATCGATAGGAGTTGATAGGATTTTCCTCTCCCTTAGTGCTATTGCATAGGAATGAAAATCCTCGAGATTCGTATAGAGGCTGCTTGCACCATAAAGTCCATTCAAATAATGATTCCCCACAATTTTCCAAGTTCCAGTGCTGTCTTTCTCGTAACAATAGGCTCTTTCTGGGATATTCACAGGTTTTGCGAGACTTACAAATAAGGAAGTTTTCATGTTGGCTTTGTCAAAGACATGGTTCTTAATATAGTCTGGAAATTCTTGGCCACTTATTTTTTCAATTAATGAAGCAAGAATTTCATAATTCGCGTTGTTGTATTCAAACTTTTGACCTGGATCGAATTCCTTTCGGTCATGATTCCTATACCAATCGATAATATCATCGTTTGTGACAAACCTTTCCAGGGTCCAATTTTTCCAATATTCGTTATCAGCATCGACAATGCCCGATTGATGTGATAGCATTTGTCTGATTGTAACTCCCTTTAAGCTTTCATAGGGATAAAATTGAGAGATACTATCATTCAAACTAAGTTGGCCATTTTCAACAAGTGATAATATACCCAAAGCGGTGAATTGTTTGCTGATCGAACCTACCCGCATATTTGTTGAGGATGTTATGGGTGCATTCGTTGACAAATCTCTTATCCCGTATCCCTTTGAAACCAGGATAGAATCGTTGTAGCTAATCAAAATAGCTGCTCCCGGCCCATCTTTTTCTATAGCTAAATTAAAAAGAGAATCTACTTTTCCTTGAAACCTAAGAAGATTAGGTTTTGAACTATAGTCCTTCTTTATTTCGGTTTTGCACGAACAAAAAAGCACTAATAATATTAATCCAAATGCTCTCATCATAAATAACTGCCAACGGTCTTGGCTATGATTTCGGCCTTCTTAACAGCACGAGATATTTAAGCCATTATTGTTTTTTAAAAATAGGAATTTTTGGTTTAGTGGGAAGGAAGCGCCAAATTATAGCCGTTGTTGTAATTAGCTATTCTTTTTTTCTTTTCTTATATACAGTCAGACCAGCGCCAAGTCCAATTAAAATACCAGGGATAATTCCAAAATCAATTTCATCATAGGCACTTGAAAGAAATAGTCCAATAAAAAGCAAAACGACTCCAGCTATCTGGACTTTATTTAAAGACATATATAATTAATTACAACTTGTTATATCCGTACTAAAATAGTGTTTATCCCTTAACATCTACCTGATATGAATACCAATTTGGGATCTTTATCCATGATCTTAAATTGGCAATGTGTCTTTTATTCAACTGTCATTTTAGTAAAATTATTCGGACTGAATACCAGGCCTTAGCCAGAAATACTCTGGGGATAATACCCCTTGTGTAACATATGTTACGCTTACGCCTGTATTTTCATCCTATATTATCGACTTATAGAAGATCATATATTACTAATTTTAGCAACCTAATGATGAAAAAAGACTTTGAAACAAAATTTACGGGATGGGCCTTTCTGGTAGCTGCCCTTTTCTTATGGGTAGGTTGGGCCTTATCACCACATCATATTGGCGAATACATAGTGGCTTCAGATTTTGCTCCTATTGGGGAGCAGGTCTGGACTTGGATCTGGATGTTCCGCATCCATATTTTTGGATGGGTTATCATGGCCATCGCTATTTTCGCCCTGATGGCGATCACTTTTGAAAAACCGTACCGTGTGGTTATTGTCCCCGGTGCCGGAATGGTCATTGCCGGAACCATGACCCTCGCTATTGCATCAGCATTCTATTATAACTTTGGTGCCTGGGGAGTAGGCCAAACAGCGGGAATGTCGGCTGCAGAAATTGAGGTATTCATGAACGATATTCTGTATACAAACCAATATGTTACCTGTTTTGTTCGCTTTGGACGCGTATTTTCCGGGGTTGGTTTGGTATTACTAGGTCTTGGTCTGGTTAAATGGAAGATCATCAATGTGTGGCTAGGCTGGTTCACCGCCCTTTTAGGGTTGGCCGCTATGGGCATTGTGATGGGGATACCGGAACACTATGAAATTTACAAACCTGTTTTCCATGTAAAAGTACTCTGGCTGCTGCTTATGGGTATTTATCTCTTAAAGCAAGGGATCCATCTGCCAAAAACAACATCCAAATAAAGTAGTATCCCATTAAATTGGGCACCTAAATAGCTTTTAAAAATCCCCGATATCATTTGATATTCGGGGATTTTTTCAAAGGCAAAGGATTACGCGTCATCTACTGTTTAACGCCCGTCCAGGGTGCTGTAAAAGCCCTGTTGGGACAATAACTGGTTCCGTACAATGTGCCATCCTCCAGATAGCCAGAATGGTAGTAGTCATTGCTGGCATCGCTGGTTGTAAAAGCAAAATAGAGTCGGTCCCAATTCCTGTTAAGCAAGCCATTTTCAATAGTGCTGCCATAGAAGGTGCCGGTAAATGTATTGCCTTCTATCTCCATTACCTGAAATAGTTGGTAATAACCTTCCGCATCCGGGGTGGGCCGTAAATCGATAGTCCACTCCCCTACCAGGGGATCAGCTGGAACCATAGCTGAATCTGCCTCCTGAGCTATGATATTGTGTATGCCTGCTATCAGAAAAATTCCCATTATGATATACTTTGTCATTTTCATATGTATCTAAATTATTTTTCTTTTAAACTCAAGGCAAAGCCGCCCCCTGGAGCTAACGTAACCTCAACAGTATTCGAAATGGTAACATCCATCGTTTTAATTTCGTACGACAGCGGATTCGTATCCCAATGGGCATTTGGGCCATCTTCGTAAAGTATAGCCTCATAGGTCTTGCCGGGCTCAAGAAAGTTGAGTGTTATCGTTTCGGCTCTGCCTTCTTCGTTGGTGATTCCACCTACAAACCAGTTGCCGGTACCTCTTTCTTTGCGAGCAATAGTGACAAATTCGCCCACTTCCCCCTCCAGCACTTGGCTTTCGCTCCAGTCTACACCAACATCCCTGATAAATTGCAGGGCCGGGTGTGGCTTGCCGTTTTCGGTATAGTGTTCCGGCAGGTCGGCAAGCATTTGTATGGGACTATATATCACAACATAAAGTGCCAACTGCTGGGCCAGGGTGGTACTAACCTGGTTGTCTGGTTTGTACTCATCGAACTTGATATTAAATATTCCGGGGGTGAAATCTATAGGTCCGGCCAACATACGGGTAAAAGCAATTGTTGGGAGGTGGTTAGCCGGGTTACCTCCATCTGCAGCCCAGGCATTGAATTCCTGCCCCCTCAACCCTTCTCTGGCAATGGCATTGGGATAGGTACGGCGTTTTCCCGTGGCCATGATGGGCTCATGGGCATTTACTGCGATCTTCATCCTGGCAGCCTCTTCCAGTACTTTATGGTAATGACGCACCATCCACTGTCCGTGGTGGTATTCTCCTTTGGGGATGATCTTACCTACATACCCGGTTTTAACAGAATTTATGCCGTTGTCTTTCATGAATTTATAGGCAACGTCCATTTGCTTTTCATAGGTGAGAGGTGCCGCCGAGGTCTCGTGATGCATGATGACCTCTACCCCTTTTTCTTTTGCATAGGCCATTACTTTGTCAAAATCATAATCAGCATAGGGCGTCATAAAATCGAATACGCCTTCCCGGTCCTCCGTATTGATCCATTTATCCCAGCCGGTATTCCAGCCTTCCACCAACAAGCCTTTGATCCCATTTTCAGATGCAAAATCTATATAACGCATGGCATTTTCAGTAGTTGCCCCATGGTTAGGTCGTGTCTCCCCGCTATTTGTAAACGTATTCATGCTTTGGCTGCCTTCCATATCCCAGGTAGATTTTCCCAAATGCATTTCCCACCAAATACCTACATACTTCATGGGCGTAAAATAACTTACATCCCCAATGATGTTAGGATCATTCAGGTTGAGTACCATTTTAGATTCTATAAGATCTCCTGCCCTGTCTGCTATCTGTATGGTTCGCCATGGTGTATTAAAAGGTGCCGATATTTGAGCCTTCCCCTTGAGGCGTTCTGAACCTACTAATTCACTTACCATGTTGTTATTGGAGGTATTTACTTTAAGGGTCATCCCGGCATAATCGGTTAGGTCGGCCTCGTGGAAGCTGAGGTAAACCCCGTCTGCCGTCTTCATGGTCACCGGAGTATTAACTGCATTTTCCGGGATGTATGTAGCGGCCAGGTTTACATCGTCTCGCATAGCAAGCGCATCGATCTCTGAAAATTTGGTGGCGCTGTAAAGGTGCTCATATATGTCCCAGTCTCCCGGTTGCCACCAAACCTGGTGATCCCCTGTAAGGTTAAATTGGGTATTCTCATCCGTGATGAGCACATCTTTCATATTGGGCTGCTCCGGAAATTCATACCGGAAACCAACACCATCATCAAAGACACGAAAGACAATATTTATTTTTCTTTGGGGTTCAGTAGTTTCTTTCAGGCTTATGCGCATTTCTGAATAGGCATTTAAAACAGAGTCTTGCTCACCCCAGGGCATGACCCATGTTTCCGAAAAGGTACTATTGCTAACGGCTGTTATTTTTAGACCTTCATTGAGTGCAGGTTGATCTTTAAATTCGAAACCCATTGCGGACGGTAAGATTACCGTGGAGTCTTTATAAAAAATTTCATATTGAGGTGCTCCTGATTCAGTGAGGAAAAAGTTTACTGAAATTTTTTTATCTGGGGAAGTCAACTCGGTGTTATAACTGGTAGTGCAGCCTGCAAGGACAAGAAAGATGCCGATCATCAGAAAAACAGGGTACTTATTTAATTTGTTACTCATTTTTGTTGATTTTTTTATGAAAGATCTTAAAGGTAAAAAAGATGAGGGAAACCAGCTAACGTATAATTATTAGCCCTCCGGTAAGGACTTAATCGAGGTACTGTAAACTTACTTCCAGTTTAGGTCCTTTAGTGATAAAGCTAATATATCCATTTGCAATTACAGGATCCATGTTCCTTGTCATCACCTGGCATTTTTTTCCCTCCTTAATTTCGGGGAGGCGCAACTTCATCTCCCATTCCGGGTTATCCTGAGTGACCTTTATTCTGATGACCTCATCCTTGGTTTCATAATAAACTGAGACCGCATTATCAGCCATTTGCACGTTCTCCAGAGAGGCAGTTGGCCAGGCATCGGGTATTTGAGGGGTGATCACTACTTTTTTCCGGGCAGCATTTGGCTGAATTCCAAAGAACTGCTGTACTATGGGGATTGCAAAACTATAGATGTTCCAGGCCTGGGTCATCATCCCATAATCCGGAGATACTTCGTACATACTTCCCGGCAAGGCAAAGCTAAAGGTCCTGGCCATACGTTGCAGGTAATTCAGGGCCTGGTTGGGCCTGCCGTAATTGTTCTCAGCTATGGCCTGAACTCCCGTGGGGAGGGTCATTACGGCCCCTGTATAGGAAAAGACCTTAGAACCTTTGAAGGAACCCTCATCTAAGCCTGCAGAAGCATCCCTGTCTATCCCGGTTACAAATACTCCAAATGGATTTACAAAGGTCTCCGCCGTTTTCAGTGCACGAAGCGCTTTATCATTATCTGCCATCTTCATTTCCATAGGCGTATTCACCACCCAGTTATGATGTAAGACAAAAGGTCTTGGGCTTTCGGAGGGGTTGGTCAAAATGGCTTTCCTTGTATTTTTTAATTCATTAACAGCCCAGGGTTTGTTGAGCGTATCGGCCCGTATGATGGCATCTTCTATAAGGTGGAGTGCCTGCTGGTCAGTGCCTATAAAGTCGGCATAAGAATCAAACTCTTCTGACCAGAATTCTGAATTGATCCGGATCTTTAGGGTATCGGCGGTTTCTTTGTAGGAAGTCGCCAGCGCCTCGTCCCCGAGCTCACTCGCCATAAGAGCGGCATCCGCAAAGGCTCGCTGAGTATATACAGCAACATCTATCATTTCACTATCCAAACCATGGATCTCCATCATCCCGAAACCATCCGGAAATCCATTTGCATTCCCATCTTTTTCACGCATCAGCCATTCCAGGCCTTTCTTGACAGTGGGAAAATAGCGTTCTAAAAAAGCCTTGTCCCCGTTCCATTGATACACCTCCCAGATCAGGGAAGCAAACTGTGGTGTTTCATTGATATTGCCCTCGTTAAATACGGCTCCGTTAGTTGAAACTTCATGTACGATCCGGCCATTGCCATTAGTCACTTCGGAAAGACTATCCAATAAGGAAATGGTGCTGTAGACGGCATCGGCCTGCCCTACGGCCATATACCCTTTGAGGGCGTATTCGCTGTCTACTCCAAACCACCAGGGATAGTCTGGGATACCGGCAGTGATGCCTGTCCCAATTTCAGGAACAGCACGTACCAGCCAGTCTGAATTATATTTAAGCCATTCAAAGGTTTGTTGTAAATGTTTGTCCGGAACAGTCAACTTAGACCAATTCGCTAATTGGGCGTAGCGTTCTTGCTTTTCTTTAAATAGGGATATGGATTGTGTTTGCAGCGTTTTATAGGTATCCAGAGCAGCGGCCTCCGATACGTAAGATCCTGCAATAGCAAACTGGATGGTCTTGGATTCCCCAGCGGCAAGAGAAACAGGGTAGGAAAGAGATGCAGCAAAGTCCTTCTTATGATAGATTGATTTTGCCCTTCCATTATTTTCAGAAGGTATATTAGCTCCGAAGGTTACGAACCATGGGTTAAGACTATCTCTTACTACCCAGGTGTCCGTTGACTCATTAAAATAGCTGGTATCGGGACTATTGATCATACTGGTGCGTTCCCCCAGCCAGGTAGGGCGGAGGTCAGCATATCCGGTAAAAGAAACAACTAATTCCCTGGGGCTATCCGTTTTATTGACTAACACCAATTGTACAAGGATCCCTTCCTGATCATCGGGAACAAATTGCCAGCGTTCCGCTATAAGTCCATGATCTTCTAACTGAAAAGTATGTTTGTTAGCAAAGGGATAGTTTGTGAAGGAGTTGGCTTTATTCAGCACGGTAGTAAACTCACCGGTACCGAGCATGATAGAAAACCCATCCATCAATTTGATGGGGTGATCCCAAAGGCCGCCCATCTCATTTTTGATGTGCCAACCCAGTTCCGGAAAACTTCCATCCTGATGGCCCACCAGATAAACCCGGTTTCCGGCAGTGACAAAGGGCGATTTCAGATAGGCCTCCTTGCCTACAATATGGGGGGTGTCTGAAACGAGCGTTGTAAACGACAATGTTTCTGCATGTTTACATTGCAGCAGTATTGCCCCTAACACAAGCAATAGAAGGATGTATCTATTAGTCATAAGAACGATTTTGCGATAGTAAGATCCTTCTAATTCGGATCTCCGAATTCAGATCCTGATCTGAAGCAAAGTGCTATTATTGAGGTACAGAAATAGTTATATTTCTATACTCCACGGGGCCGTGATCTCCTTGTAACAATATTGGTCCCGGACTACCTTCCTTACTATTCAGTGCGCCACCCGTGATCCCGGGGATGATCTGCCGGTATATAATGGTCTCCCCGTTAGCAACAATAGTAACCCTGCGGCCCACCAACGTAATATCATAGCTTTGCCATTCTCCTGCCTTCTTGGCTACATTTTCATTGGGTGTTAAAAAACCATATACGCCTCCCAGGAACACGGAAGAAGGTTCTTTACCATAGCTGTCCTCAACCTGAACCTCATAGCGCCCACGCAGGTAGATACCAGAATTTGAATGTTCCGGATAACGGAATTCAATATGAAGTTTAAAATCCATAAACTCTTCCTTGGTCATAAGGTTGGCTCCGGAAGCAGGGTTTGTTAGAATCCCATCTTTTACAAACCATTGATTTGACTCACTACCGGGTGGTGTTGTCCACCCATCAATGGCATTTACTTTTAAAAGTGCACGTGGTTTCGACCATTTTGAGGGTTCCGGAGTAAGCAATTCTGGTGCCCTTTCTCCTCTAAACACATGGGGTTTACCAAATGGATCGATAAGATTACCTTCCAGGGCATCTTCGTTCACGGTTCCGGTAAGATGTAAATAATGCGTTCCATCCCATTGTGGCGGAATGCTAAAGTTAAACACGTTTTCTTTAAAATGCACTTCAGAAATAGGCCTGGCACTACCTGAAACCCCCACAAAATGACCTACCAGGGCCTTACTACCCGATTGCTTGACCTCCAGCCAGGCGGAAAGCCAATGGTCTCCATCCTCCACTTCCAGGTCCCAGTGACCTATCACCGATGGAGGTTCCTGAGCGATTATAAAAATGGTGCCAAAAAGGAAGGCAAGAACTACTAGTTTTTGTAAAAGTCTAGAGAGTATTTTCATAAAATATTTCTTTTTGATGTGTCTATAAATATAGAAAATAAAAGTCAAGCAAGGGAAGAAAGCATTTCTATTGTTCCCATCTTTTACATTGTGATGTAGACAAGCAGTAAAGACAAAAATTGAAAGGTGATATGTCAAAGATGAATTTTTGTAATACATTGATTATCTGTATTTTATGACTTGTGTAACCTAGGTTACACACACACAAAACAATGACTTTAGTCAGTATTTTAAGTATTTCTTGCCACTACCTTTATCCTATTATTAACAACCGCAACACCAGCATCTGGGAAAGGTTCCTAAAGGTGCAAGAGGGTTGCCTAATGCATCATTCAATATGAAAAACTATCTGGTTAATTTGGCCTTTTCACTTCTTGCCACTGCGGCTTTTTCACAGGCCGGACATATCATGCAAGGAGTTGGTTCAGTGAATATGTCTATGGGTGGCGCGGCCACCGGACAACCCCTGGATATTTCCGGGGCACTGCAATGGAACCCTGCAGCAATATCAACCTTTGATGATAAGATCTTAAAGTTTGATATAGGTTTGTTCTTTTCTTCCCCTGAACTAAATTCTACAGTTCCTGAATTTGACAATACCGGGCAACCTACCGGTAATTTCTTTAGCGGGACCACTGCTGATGACAGGGGAATATCTCCCTTGCCAGCACTTGCATACGTTTGGGGCAAACCTGAAAGCAAACACACTTTCGGACTGTCTGCCTTCGGGATCAGTGGTTTTGGGGTTACCTTCCCTGAAAGCGCCAGCAACCCTATTAACATGCCACAAAGCATGGGTGGCTTTGGTCGTATAGAATCTGATTATATGTTATTACAAGTAGGTTTAACTTATGCCTATGAAATATCTGATAAATTTTCTATCGGTATACAACCAAACATTGACTACGCGGCTTTAGAACTAGCGCCTAATCCAACAGCAAGCCCAACTATGGCAGGATATCCAACCACAGATAAGGCTTCAGCAATTGGTTTTGGAGCTCAGTTTGGATTATTCTATGATTCCGGACTCGGGATAAAACTAGGAGCATCTTATAAAACAGCTCAAAAATTCGGAGAATTTGAATTTGAAAACACTTATTTAGATAATAGTACTGCTAAAAACAATTTTCAAATGGATTATCCAGCTATTTTCTCAGTTGGTTTTGGATATTCAACAGGGGATGTTGATCTAGCACTTGATTTTAGAAGAGTAGATTATGAAAACACAGAAGGTTTTTCTGAAACCGGATGGACTCCAACAGCATCTGTAGCTGGATTTGGGTGGGAAAATATATCCATTTTATCAGCAGGACTTCAATATAAGGGAATAAACAAACTACCATTACGATTTGGTTATACTTATAGTTCAAACCCTATCCCGGAAGAAGTAACATTTTTTAATATTCCGGCAACTGCAATTATCAAAGATGCATTCCAGTTCGGATTGAGCTATGAAGCAAGTGACAAGCTATCTTTAGATGCCGTTTTCCATTATGGATCGAGTGGCGACCCCACTTCCGGACCTTTATTGAATCCTCAGTTCATTACTAGTGGTAACCCTTACGGAGCAATCCCCGGAAGCGAAGTTTCTTATGAAATGACCACTTCCATGATCATGGTAGGGGCAAGTTATACCTTTGGCAAGTAAGCAACTAGACGAATATTGACTTTTAATAGCCAGAGAAAGCGATACCGCAAAAACGGTATCGCTTTTTTCGATATCCCCTCCCAATAAAAATGTTGGGTAGCTCTTATACCCATATTTCTTTTTAAGATACTGAATTGAATTCTGTGTAGAATGAGAAAACCATATCTGTACTATGGTCCATTTCATTACCTTTAGGGTAACCAACTCAATATGAAAAAGCGACTTCGCGCTCTATTTTTACTCTGCATAATCCTACCCCTGGCTACCCTGCTCATCTGTGATGCCGTTATAGACAAAGGCGCTAAAGGGAAGACCTTTTACAATGTACAGCAAGTGCATAAGAACAGAGTTGGTATTGTGTTGGGGACTTCAAGCCGACTTATACAGGGAGGAAACAATCCTTACTACACTAACCGTATAGCTGCCACTATTGCCCTCTTCAAGGCGGGGAAGATAGATATGGTGTTGGTGAGCGGGGATAATGCTACCAAATATTATAATGAACCAGATACTTTTAAAAAAGATCTTATTGCCGGAGGTATCCCGGAAGAGAAAATCATCCTGGACCCATCTGGCCTGCGTACCTTGGATTCCATGGTGCGGGCCAAAGAAGTCTTTGGCCTGGACAGTGTAACGGTCATCTCCCAAAAATTTCAGAATGAGCGGGCCATTTACCTGGCCCAAAAGAAAGGCCTGTATGCCATTGGGTATAATGCCAAAGATATTGAGGGCTCCCAGGGTTTAAAAGTACAGATACGTGAATACTTTGCACGCGTAAAGGTTTTTATAGACCTGCTACTCAATACCCAACCCCTTTCCAATGGGGATAAAATTGCCATCCCCTAAACAGAATTGCACAAAATATTCTACTTTAGAGCAGCACTTCGTATATGCCAAGCATAAAAACCTTAGTAAAGAATTTAGGACCCGGCTTGCTCTTTGCCAGCATGGCTATTGGCACCTCTCATTTAGTGCTCTCTACCAAGGCCGGAGCCCAATACGGATGGGTGATGGTGATCCCAATTATTCTGGCAAATATTTTAAAGTACCCGTTTTTTGAGTTTGGGATCCGTTATACCTCGGTGACCAACACTTCTCTCATTGAAGGCTACCGAAACCGTGGAAAAGGGTATCTCTGGCTCTACACCTTTATTACATTGGTAACTACTTTTACCATATTGGCAGCCTTGTATGTGGTTACGGCCGGACTCTTTATCAACCTCTTTAAAGTGACCGATATCTCTGTAAGTACTGTGGCACTTGGGCTTTTTATGTTTATCTCAGCCGTGCTGATCATTGGGCGTTATAGATTCCTGGAACTCTCCTTAAAATTTGTGGTCTCTATCTTGTTCCTGGCCTTGTTGGTCACCACCATTTTAGTACTCTATAAAGGGCAGGTAGATCCCGTTCCTAATTTTGAACCTACCCCAATTTTTAATGAAGTAGGAATCCTATTTCTAATAGGCCTGGTAGGCTGGATGCCTACCGCTGTGGAGGCAAGCAGTTGGATAAGCCTTTGGACGCTGGAGAAACAAAAAGTAACCAAAAGAAGGCTGCCTCTTAACGAGGCATTACAGGAATTTAATTCGGGTTACTATATGACGGCCCTGCTGGCCATCTTTTTTTTGATCATCGGCTGGATGACACTTTATGGCACACAAACAGAGCTAAGCGGTAATGCCGTGACCTTTGCAGACCAGGTGGTACAATTGTTCACCACTCATATTGGGAAATGGGCCTATATCTTTATTGCAATTTCTGCATTTGCCACCATGTTCAGCACCTGTATGACGGCTCATGACGCAATTGCCCGGGTGAGTCTGGACATTTTAAAACACCTTACACCTGTACATAAGGACTTCTCCGGGAAGAAATACTTTGCCATAGGTATTATTAGTCTGGCGGTAGTAAATTACGTGGTCTTAACAGCCTTTGGAGCCAATATGGGTACTTTGGTAGCTCTGGCTACCTTTATTTCATTTGTAATGGCGCCTATTGTGGGGTATATGAATCTTAAGAATGTGATGAGTACAGATCTGCCGGCCAACTTTCATCCCAAAAAAAGGCTGCAATACCTCACCTATGCGGGCATTGTCTTTCTCTCGCTCTTTGCTCTTTATTATTGCTGGATGATCTTGTTCTAGAAGAGCAGATCGTAGTTGAGCACCACAATAAGCTGGCGTTCATTCTTTTTATGGAAAGTATCTAAACAGAACACGCCATTTGTACAGTTATTCAATAACTTATCTTCCCCATACCCAATTGAATAAAGGATGTTTGATGTAGATACCCCATGTGTTTCCAAATAGTTTTTGATGGCATCGGCCCTGCTTTGAGAAAGCCTGAAATTAGTGGCGCCACCACCTCTACTATCTGTATGCGATTCTATCCGCAATTGCATTTGAGGAAACCTGCTTACCGCATCCACTACTTTTTCCAGTTCGGCTGCAATGGTCTCGGTGATCTTACTCTGACCCTTGTCAAAATAGAATTTGTTGAGTTTTAGTACAGTCTGTCCTTCAACTTCCTCTACGAGATCATCTACCCTGGCGATCCCCATATTAAAAGCCATATTTTGCAATTGTTCCAGGGCTTCTCCGGTATAAGTGTCAGAGAAGATAGAGTGGCGGTCCTTGGTTGCCTGTATGGTAATGGTCTCTTGCCAAGGTACTTCAATTCTAAAGGTTCCATCTGCATTGGAGACAACTTGTTTTAAGAGATTCCCATCCTGATCCAACAGCCTGACTTCAGCTTCCGGAATTCGATCATTGGTAGTTAGATTCAACACGCTTCCATTTAGCGTAAAGGTCTTGATCCCCGGTTTATCTTTTATGATAAAACCATAGATGTCGTCATTTCCCTTCCCACCGGGGCGGTTAGAGGAGAGATACCCAATTAGGCTGTTATCCTGGTAATTTTTAATGATAAATCCAAAGTCGTCCTTCTCGGAGTTCAGCCCTTTTCCCAGATTTACAGGGATGCTGTAAATATTATCTTCCAGGATCTCCGATTTATAGGTATCCATCCCGCCAAGCCCATAAAAGACATCGGAGGCAAAGTACATGCTTCCCTCAAAAATATAAGGGGCTATTTCGTTCCCCGGGGAATTGATACGCGGCCCCAGGTTAATAGGCGAAGACATAATTAGGCCGTTGTTGGTGTACACGTAATAGATATCTGTTCCACCCAGACTATCCTCAAAATTAGCAGCAAAATAGAGTTTGCCACTTTCTGCATCATAAAATGGGTAATAGAACGAAGTACTCAGATCTTTGAGCAGGAAACGAAAATTGCCACTGCGATCAGTAGATCCAACAGCCAATGAATTTTTCCCATTCTCATCAAAGATCAGGTTGCCATTTTCTTCATTCGAACGTATATAAAAAACGGCGTCCAGGGCTTCCGAAAAATAGGGAGTTCCCTGGTGATATGCAAAATTAGGAATGCCCTTAAAAGGTCTGGTAGTTACAATATCTCCTTTTACATTAAGTCTGGCCACAAAGATATCCAGGTAGGATTCCCCTGAGGGTTCATAGGTCTTTTTAGCATCAAGGCTACGGGCACTGGTAAATAAAAGTTGATCACGATAGAAAGATGGGGCAAAATCAGCTTGGGAGCTGTTGTCATTTACATTAAAAACTGCCGGAGCTATAGAAGAATTATCAACTGTGTTACGCAGCTCAAAATTAAAATTGGCATTCTCCACTAATTCTGGGGTAAAGTCGGAAGGATTGGTGCTTAGAAAAGCACGTGTGCTTTCAATTCCCTTGGTGACTGTCATTGCCTGTAGCATCTTATTAAGATGATAGCCCGAAAGAACTGAATCTTTAGAATAGACCTCTAAATAAGTGTTGGTAGCCTTATCGTAATTATTGAGTTTCAGATAGGATTCTGCCAGATTTAAATACTGTTGCGTATTCAGGGGTTGTGTCTTCGCTTCCTTCAGATACTCTCGGATAGCTCCCTGATACTGATATTCAAAGAACAAGACATCGCCTTTAGACAGTCCTTTCTGACTCAGGGATATCCCTGAGACAAATAAGCACAGTAAAAAGATAAAGTGTTTCACTCTCATATCATTGATATTAAAAAAACCTTGGACTATCTATTTGTTTTGGTTGTCCTTTTCTACTTTTTGTTTTAGTGGTTTTGGTTCTGCTACCTCCTCCGCCCAGGAAGAATTTAAGAATAACCTCATGGGAGCCTTGGTTAAATTCTCCTAAAGAGGTGGTATTATAATCATAAGAATACCCTAAGAACATCCCATTGCCTATCTGAAAGCCTGCCAGTCCACTTACTGAATTATCTATTCGGTAACCCGCGCCCAGAGTAAAGACATCATTAAAGAGGAAATTAGCAGATATATCTAACCGAAATGGTAAGCCTTCAAAATAAGTAGCCAATAATGCAGGCTTAAATTTTAATTGATCACCCATCTCAAAAACCACTCCGGTAATAAAATTCACTTGTATCTGGTCATTAAAAAATGCTTCTACTTCTTCATCTTTTGTAGCCCTGTTAAAAAATTAGGTACAGATGCCCCCAGATACCAGTCCTCCCCATAGAGAAATAAGCCCGCCCCAGCGGTAGGGTAAAATTTATTAAAAACGGTAGTAGTAAGCAAGGGTTCATCTGGATTTTGAAAATTTCCTTTGGTAAAATCTATATCGAGTATGCCTCCTCCGGCATCAATTCCAAAGGATAAATAGGTGTCTGAGGAAAGATTCACTTGAAAGGAATAAGCCACGTCAAAATAAGTTTGACTTGTTGGGCCATATTGATCGCTAACCACATTAAATCCTATCCCGTTCTTTCCATTCCCTAAAGGTATATTTGCTCCAAATCTTATAGTACGTGGTGCCCCGTCTATATCGATCCATTGGGCCCGGTACAATGCAGCAATCTCTGCTTTATCTACAGTACCTACATAGGCCGGGTTAAAGCTGCCTATGTTATACATGTATTGAGTATATTGTGGTTCTAACTGGGAGTACCCTATAGCAGTGCACAACAGTAAGCCAGCCATAATAAAAACTCTATGTATCCCTTTGTGAGCCATCATGATCATCGTAGTATTTGGATCCATCCTTTTCGAACTTCATCTATTCCTTCGGCTCCTAAAATATAGTAATACGTCCCTTTTGGTAAATCCCCATTCTTTCCAACACCATCCCAGGTATTGTCATAGTTGGTTGCAGAGAAGACACTATTGCCATAACGGTCAAAGATCTCTAAGAAATTATTAGGAAACAATTCTATACAATTTACTACAAGGAAATCATTGATCCCATCGCCATTTGGCGAAAATTGATTAAACTCCAGACCGCAATTATCCGGAATTTCAGGACTGGCAGCAATCTCAACAAAAGAAATATTATTTTCAGCATTATTGTCTATTGGTACTGAGGCATTTAATGAAGCAGTGTTTCTCAAGGTAACAAAGCCCGTAAGATCTTCCGATATGGTAACAACAATGATAAGAGTGGCACTTTCACTATCCAGGAGTTCCGATATCTGCCATAAGCCGGATAAAGGATCGTAAGTCCCCAAGGTTTCGGTATGGGAGACATATGAAAAATCAGGATCGAGCAGGTCTTCAATTTCAATATCGATCACTCTTTCTGTAGTTAAGTTGCTCACCTCAATGGTAAAAATCACTTGTTCGCCAGAAATGGCCTCAGTCCGGTCTGCTATTTTCTCAACACTTAGATCAATAGGATCCGGGTTACAATCTAGGGAAAGTATGGGATCACAGGGATCCAAAGGATCACTACCATTCAATACTTCTTCACCATCTTCCAGATCCATCACCATCGGTATCTGGGTTATTCGGATCTGTACCCAACACACCTTCCTGTCCATCGGTCAAACCGTCGTTATCAGTATCTACTGCACAATCCGTTACTGTAATGGTCACCGAGACAGAATCATTTGGACAAGGGGGTTGTGCCCCGGTAGTCGTATAAGTAAATACATAATCTCCTGATGCCTGTCCTTCAAAATCGACGACATTCTGTCCATTGATGGCCACTCCACCCTCGGAAGGATCTGTCGTAATCGACCCAGAAACCTGTATCCGCGCCGCTCAGTTGCCCATCCAGATCGAGTGTGGTGGAGCCATTGATCGCTACATTACAGGAAAAAGTATTGCTGGGTGTGCCCGGATTGGGTACGTTATTGACAGTAGCGGTTACCCCTTCCCGTTCTGAGGTACAACCATTAGCCGTCGCCTCAACATAATAGGTTGTTGTTGTATTTAGTACTGGCGTTACAAAGGTATCTCCTGTTGCTACAAGGTTGCCTCCTGTTGATGCGTCGAACCAGTTAATGTCCGGATCGCTAGAATCTGGTGTGGAGGCAAAAGCTTGCAGAGTTAAAGATCCGGAGCCACAGATAGCATCGGCTACCAGCGAATCGAATACCGGGGTTTGGTTAAGAACCAGGGTGATCTCCAGCAAAGGACTTGCACAATTGTTAGTGGCGTCATAGAAAAATCCATAGTATGTTCCGGGAGTAGCTCACTACTGTATTATTAATGTGGGCATTGGTGACAAGCGGATCCGGATTGGCACTCCAGGTGAGCACCGTGCCTGCAGGGAGGAGTGCTATTTGTATATTCGTCAAGGTCCTGATTAATTACATCACAAAATAAGGTGGGTATCCCGGTAGGAACCGGGGCTGTATTACCGGCATCACAGACA
>CAWAEX010000028.1:0-5621 GCA_963781045.1 uncultured Flavobacteriaceae bacterium
TATTTACTAAAAACTCACGATCTATACGTTCCAGGATCTCAGGATCTTTTTGCGGGACAGATTCCCCGGCAAAATTTAAATCCTCAGGAATATCTATGGCGGTGATCCTATACTCATCTGCTACACTTTTATTGGAGTTTAGATCAGTGGATTCGTCTGTAGCCGGGACAGAAGAAAGGTGTCCTTGCTGAACTGAAAAAATAAGAGTACTGGCAATAAAAAGTACTCCCAGGAACATTAAGGTTGCTTTTAAAAATTTCATCGCGTTGTATTTGATAGAGACTCAAAGGTATACAATAGAACTCCCTTAATCCAAAATAATTGCAGGTAAACGTTCATTGAACCATTTATATCTGTGTATGATCATGGTATGGGTCCCATTTTTTACGGTGATACAGTTTTTAATATGGTGAATGGGAAACACAACATCCTTATCACCATGAATATGAACGATCCTGGGATCGCACTGATCTTGCTTCCAATGAACTATCTGATCAATGGACCAGTCCAGATAATAGATGTCCTTTACAAACAAATACTCCCTGTAAAGTTCCAACCGCTGCGTAACCGTTTCACCAAAGGCATACTTAGCAATGAGATCAAGGTTATTGACCAGACTGGTTGGCAACAGCTTATGGAACCGGGTATATTTTGCAAAGACCAGTCTTTTAGGCATTTCGGATTGAAGTTTAACACTGGAAATAATGACCACCTTTTTTACAGAAATATGCTTTGCCATTTCCTGAACCAACATTCCGCCAAAAGAAACTCCTATTAATACCGGATCTGCATGCTTTATATATGAGTTCATCTTCTTCGCATAGGCTTCTAGGCTCATTCCCTTTGAGGGAACGAACCATTCTAAAAGATGCGTCTCAAATTTATCATGTGGCAGTTCTATATGCTTAAAGATACTGCTCTTGGCAGCCATACCCGGCATAAGGTAAACATGTATCTTCTTTGTGGTCATATGGATTTAGCCTTTATTATATTTAGGAAAATAGCATTTTTTTTATTACTTTTGTAGACTGCCTCAAGGATTTTTAAGGGGTTTTTTAGCTATTCTAAATAGAACAGTTTAAGAAATATGCAAATTACGAGTCGCTCGTAATTTTTTTGTCTGGAACCAAAACTAAATCTATCTATATGAATGAAGTAGTAATTAATGATAATAGTTTCTTGCGACAGTTTGAAACTAAGGTTGACGGCCATTTGGCAAAGATTGAATATTCTTCTCAGGAACGTAAAGTATTCCTTACCAAATTGGTAATACCAGAAGAAATTACAGCAGATGGTTTTCGAGAAGATTTTATTAAATCAGTACTGCATCACATACAAGAAAAGAATTTGAGAGTTGTGCCTACCAGTCCTCAAATAGCTGGATTTTTAAGAAAAAATAGGCAGTACAAAGAGATGCTTCCCGTAGGGATCCGAATCTAATAACTCTATTCTCTTTTGTAAAAAATCTAACCTCTCATTCGAGAGGTTTTTTTATGCAATTATAGCAGCCGAGACAAAATTAAATCGGACCAGCCCATCCTCATCTATATCTGTTAATACAACTTCCTGTAGTGTATTACTCATAGATGGATCCCATGGCGATCTTACTTTTACGTAGTTCTCAGTGAACCCATGTATATAACCTTCCTTGTTTTCGCTTTCAAATAATACCGTGCGCTGAGTCCCCAGCTGACTTTCGTAAAACGCTCTCCTTTTTTTCACAGATAAACCACGGAGCATCTTACTCCTTTTTTGCCTGATTTTCATAGGTATTGGATCTGGCAGACTAATTGCTAAGGTCTTATCTCTTTCAGAATAGGTAAAGACATGAAGATAGGATATGTCTAATTCATTGAGAAAATGATAAGTTTCCAAAAAGTGTTCCTCGGTTTCGCCCGGAAAGCCAACAATAACATCTACCCCAATACAGGCATGGGGCATTTTATCTTTTATGGTCGCAACCCGCTCCTCATATAACTCACGTAGATAACGCCTTCGCATTGTCTTTAACAGATCATTACTTCCACTTTGCAGGGGAATATGAAAATGAGGAACAAAACATTTAGACTGGGATACAAAGTCTATGGTCTTATCCTTTAGTAGATTAGGCTCTATAGACGAGATACGTAAACGCTCAATTCCTTCTACCTTATCCAATGCCCGAACAAGGTCATAAAAAGTGTGTTCGTGTTTTTTATTGCCAAATTCACCTTTTCCGTAGTCTCCTATGTTTACTCCTGTGAGAACAATTTCCTTGATGTCTTGTGCTGCGATCTCCGCCGCATTTTGCAATACATTCTGAAGGGTATCACTACGGGAAATACCTCTTGCTAATGGAATGGTACAATAGGTGCATTTATAATCACATCCATCCTGAACTTTGAGGAAAGCTCTGGTTCTATCGCCAATAGAATAACTACCCACGTAAAAATCGGCTTCTTCTATTTCACAGGAATGGATAGTGCCAAAGTCGTTCTTGCTTAGATCATTCAGGTAATCCGTGATCTTGAATTTCTCCGTGGCTCCCAGGACAAGATCAACGCCATGTACGGCAGCCAACTCCTCTGGTTTTAGCTGAGCATAACATCCTACGGCGATAAGGAAGGCTTCAGGATTTAATTTTTGTGCTTTTTTTACAATGGTCTTAAATCTTTTATCCGCATTCTCGGTTACAGAACAGGTATTGATGACATAGATATCTGCCCATTCCGTAAAATCTACCTGATGGAAGCCTTCGCTTTTAAAACTGCGAGCTATAGTAGAGGTTTCTGAGAAATTGAGTTTACATCCCAGGGTATAAAAGGCAACTTTCTTGTCCATTTTTTCTTCTCCCATTGTAAAGGGTGGCAAAGATAACACTTTGAGTGCTGTCTATAAAATGTTCGTCCCCTACCCTAAAGTCTGATTATCTAATACTTACGCCATTTCTTGGTGAGCTCAAAAACGTGTTCCATAATAGACGCTTCCTTTTCATCGAAGATTCTTCCACGCCTTGCCATCATAACTTCTGCAGCCTCAAATGCCTTAGCGGTCTGATAGGTTGTAAATCCGCTTGCCCCTCCCCAACTAAAGCTGGGAACAAAGTTGCGCGGAAAGCCAGGGACGTAGATATTGCAATTTACGCCTATCACAGTGCCTGTGTTGAACATCGTGTTAATGGCCGTTTTACTATGATCCCCCATCATTAGTCCGCAAAATTGGAGTCCGGTTTGTTCAAAGCGCTCTGTAGCATAATTCCATAATCTCACCTTGGCGTAGTTATTCTTAAGATTGGAATTATTAGAATCAGCTCCAATATTACACCATTCTCCAAGTACTGAATTGCCAAGATATCCATCGTGCCCTTTGCTCGAATTACCAAAAATGACAGAATTGTTGATCTCTCCACATACTTTACCATGTGGCCCTACAGTTGTTGGTCCATATATCTTGGCCCCCATTTTTACAACTGCACGTTCACAGAGTGCAAAACCACCACGGATCATATTTCCTTCCATGACCTCAGAATCCTTCCCCAGATAAATAGGGCCTTCTGAAGCATTCAGAATGCTGTACTCTACCTTGGCGCCTTCCTCCAAGAATATATTTTCCGGAGAGATCAGCCTATTCGTCTTGGAAATAGGAGCACTTTTTCTTCCTTTTGTTATCAGATCAAAGTCTTGCTGTAAAGCCTCTCCGTTCTTTGAAAAGATATCCCAGGTATTTTGGACCCTTATCAAATGTGCTTGGTAGCTTTTTTGTTTTAAAGAAGAAACGCCAGACAGGGAAATATCCTCAGCGGACCTATACGCCAGAACTAAATCATTATGTGTAAGAGCCATTTCCGGCTCCAGGGATTGAATGGCTGAAACCAATTCTGGCGTTGGTAAAAAGGAGGCATCAATAAAAATATTATCTCCCTTTAGTGTCATTGGATATTTTACCCGGAGATATTCCTCCGTTTTAAAAGAGGTTTTTACCTTTAAATAAGCCTCATATTTTTCCCGTAGCGTAAGGATCCCTATCCTGATCTCCGCAACAGGCCTGGTAAATGTAAATGGGAGTAAGGAGGTTCTAACCTCACTGTCTATGAGTATATAATTCATGCAACCTTATTTTCACCAAAAGTAAAAAAATAACGCCCCCGATACGTATCGGAGGCGCTACAATATTTTGTACTACCAGGAAAATTTTACTTTTCTTTCTTTTCTTCAGCGGCAGGAGCTGCCTCTTTTTTGAACTTCTGGTATTTGTTCTTAAACTTATCGATCCTACCTGCGGTATCAACCAATTTGGCTTTACCGGTGTAAAATGGATGTGAAGTTCTGGAGATCTCTAATTTTATTAGAGGATATTGAACGCCTTCTACGTCCAAGGTCTCTTTGGTGTCTGCCGTAGATTTGGTAATGAAAATCTCATCATTAGACATATCTTTGAACGCTACCAATCTATAATTCTCTGGGTGTATACCTTTTCTCATTGTCTTAGGGGTATTCTTTTTTCAGGCTGCAAATGTAATTAATTTTTTTAGCATTCCACAAGAAGAACTTCAAAAAACACTCTTAAAAATTGTATCTTGGTTTTGTAACTTTTAACATAAAACGAGCACTAACTATTTAAATAACGTAAAACTAACTAAGAAATGGAGCAAACTCAACCAAAAATCGGAAAATTTTCACTCAATTATGGCTTAATACTTGGGGCAATAAGTGTCGTATTCGGACTGATGCTTTATTCAATGGATGCTCATACTTCACAAGATACCAGTAATACGGTAATAAGTATAGCATTGGCCGTAGCAATTACAATTTGGGCGATATTTAATTTCAGAAAGGCCAATGGCGGATTGTTATCGCTTGGGCAAGCTATTAAATTAGGTATTGGTATCGCACTTATCTCAGGAGTTATCTATATTGTTTATATGATCTTTCTATCCAGTGTTTTGGATACAGAATTCATCACTAAAATCGCCGAGAATTCCAAGGCGGCTGCAGAGGAAGCCGGAGTAATGACTTCTGCTCAAATAGATCAACAATACCAGGGAACGATAGACTATTTTTGGGTTTCCTACCCATTCATTCTGATTTTTAATATTATTATGGGCTTGGTTATCGGATTAATTGGTGGCTTAATATTCAAAAAATCGGAACTCGCGGATTAAAAGGATTATTGTACTTTTGAAAGGAAGAAGCTACGATATTCTATGACCGTATCCATTGTCATTCCTTTATTGAACGAAGAAGAATCTTTACAAGAACTCCATGATTGGATTGCATCGGTGATGCAGTCCAATCATTTTTTATATGAGATCGTTTTTATTGATGACGGTAGTACTGATGGTTCCTGGGAAGTTATTTCCCAACTGGCTGGCAGCAATCCGAATGTCAAAGGGATCCGGTTCTTAAAGAATTTTGGTAAATCACAGGCCCTGCATGCCGGATTTAAACAGGCCATTGGCGATATAATCATTACCATGGATGCCGATCTACAGGACAATCCGGAAGAGATACCCGCTCTGGTAGAAATGATACAAGAAGAGCACTATGAACTGGTCTCTGGTTGGAAAAAGAAGCGATACGATCATGCCATTACCAAAAATATTCCTTCCAAACTCTTTAACTGGGCCGCCCGGAAAACATCGG
>CAWAEX010000029.1:0-13290 GCA_963781045.1 uncultured Flavobacteriaceae bacterium
CGCGACTATTGTAACGCTTACGAACAAAAAATCATAAAGGCAGGGGGAATAGATATTCAGGTTCTGGGAATTGGTAGAACAGGTCATATTGGATTTAACGAGCCGGGGTCCTCCATTGTTAGTAAAACCAGGATGGTTCGACTGGACAGGGTAACGAGACTAGATGCAGCAAGTGACTTCTTTGGTTTGGAAAATGTCCCTTCGCGTGCAATCACAATGGGTGTTGGAACCATCCTCTCTGCTAAACGTATCATACTCATGGCGTGGGGTGAAGGCAAGGCCGGTATCATTAATCAGGCTGTGGAAGGCCCAATTCGGGAATCCGTGCCTGCTACCTTCCTTCAAAATCATCCAAATTGTGACTTTATCCTCGATGAGGCAGCCGCCTCTGGTTTAACAAGGGTAAATACCCCCTGGCTTGTAAGCGAATGTCAGTGGGATGATACCTTGACAAAAAAAGCCTCAATCTGGCTCTCTGGGAAACTAAATAAGGCTATCCTAAAACTAACCAATGAGGATTACAATGAACACGGTATGGGGAGTCTGGTTGCCGAAATAGGATCTGCAGAGCATATCAACCTTATCGTTTTCAACCAGCTACAGCGAACCATTACAGGTTGGCCAGGTGGAAAACCTAACGCAGATGACAGTAATAGGCCGGAACGCAAAGATCCGTACCCAAAAACATCGCTTATCTTCAGCCCGCATCCAGATGATGATGTAATCTCCATGGGAGGTACGCTATTACGACTGGTAGATCAGGGACATGATGTTCACATAGCCTACCAGACCTCAGGAAATATAGCGGTCTTTGATGATGAAGTGATCCGGTTCCTGGATTTTGCCAAGGATATTCACAAAGACAATAAGGCACTGCAAAAACAATTTAAAGAAGTTAGAGCATTTCTAGATCAGAAACATCCGGGACAGGTAGATAGTCCTCAAATACAACAATTTAAAGGGTTGATTCGCAAAGGTGAAGCACTGTCTGCCTGCCGGTATTGCGGGGTAAAAGAAGAGAATGCTCACTTTCAAAATCTGCCTTTTTACGAAACCGGTACGGTGAAGAAAAAACCCTATTCCGAGGCAGACATAGAACAGACGTATCAACTGCTGCAAAAGATAAAGCCTCATCAAATATTTGCAGCCGGTGACCTTTCGGACCCGCATGGTACACACAGGGTGTGTCTGAATATCATTTACAAAGCACTGGATAGACTAGTCAAAGAAAAAGCTGCCTGGATAAAAGATTGTTATGTATGGTTGTATAGAGGTGCCTGGCAGGAATGGGATATTGCCGATATGGAAATGTCAGTTCCTGTTGGTCCTAAAGACATGCAGCGAAAGAAAAATGCCATTTTTAAACATCAGTCCCAAAAAGATAGTGCTATGTTTCCCGGGAATGACAATAGAGAATTCTGGCAGCGTGCCGAACAGCGAAATAAGGAAACAGCCTATAATTACAATGCCCTGGGACTAGCTGAATACGAAGCAATGGAAGGATTTGTCAGATATCATTTTATGTGATAAAAAACATCTCCGGATAAAAAGGAAATTGAATGAATGGTCTTTTTTTGAAATGAAGAGCTATAAGCCCTGTGAAAGTTTTAAATTTAGCCTTGATACTGTTACATGATACAAAAAAATAAAGGGGCATGGGCATGGATCCCCATACTCTATTTTACACAGGGCCTACCATTTGTTATGGTGGTAACCGTTTCGGTTATTATGTACAAAAAATTAGGCATCAGTAACGCAGATATTGGGCTATATACGAGCTGGTTGTATTTACCATGGGTAATAAAACCCCTCTGGAGCCCCTATGTAGATTTAATAAGCACAAAGAGAAATTGGCTTCTTGGTATGCAGTTTATCGCATCAATAGCTCTTCTAGGAATAGGATTAACATTGCCAACCAACATATTTTTTGTCACAACCCTGGCTTGTTTCTGGATGGTTGCCTTCGCCTCCGCTACTAATGACGTGGCTTCTGACGGCTATTACATGATAGGTCTTACCCAAGACAAACAAGCTTTTTTTGTAGGTATACGTAGTGTATTTTACAAATTGGCCAACGTTACTGGGCAAGGGCTTTTGGTGATTCTTGCAGGTTTTTTAGAGAATTATTATGGAGATAACACCAAGGCGTGGTCAGTAACAATGATCTGTTCGGCAGTCTTAATGCTTAGTTTAACCATTGCCAATTTTTTTGTGACTCCTAAATTTGAATCTTCAGATGCCATTGAGAAAGAAAAACCCATAGGCTTCTTTCAGGTATTTTCTTCCTTCTTCAATAAAAAAGGAATGGGATTGGCCCTGGCTTTTGTGCTATTCTTTCGATTAGGGGAATCACAATTGGTGAAAATGGCCTCGCCATTTTTTTTAGATTCTACAGCAGATGGCGGACTAGGTTATTCCACTGCGGAAGTAGGCACCATTTATGGAACCGTGGGGGTTATTATGTTAACTATTGGAGGAATCCTTGGTGGTGTTTTAATCTCTAAGGATGGCTTAAAAAAATGGATGTTGCCTATGGTTCTGGCCATAAATGTACCTAATGCTTTTTATGCCTATTTGGCGATAACAAATACTACCAATATTGTAGCGGTGGTAACAACAGTTGTATTGGAACAATTTGGTTACGGTTTTGGTATCGCCGGTTTTATGGTTTATCTAATTTACATTGCAGAGGGGGTTTCTAAAACCTCACATTATGCCCTTGCAACCGGATTTATGGCTTTAGGAATGATGCTACCAGGTCTTGTAAGTGGTTACATACAGGAATGGTTGGGGTATGATGGATTCTTTGTATGGGTGGTCATCGGGGCATTGCCAGCAATATTTATTTTAAAATATCTTAAATATCCTCCCGATTATGGAAAAAAAGGAGCAGACAACTCAACCGCATAATACTATGACATACGGTGAGGCTCAGAGAGCACTTTCTATCGGAGAAAAAATAGGTCAATTTTTTATGCCCGCAGCCTTTATTAATGATTCTGAGGCTTCAATCAGATCTTTAGAGTCCTTGATACGCAATGAATGCATTGGCGGTATTTGTTTTTTTCACAGCAGGGCCAGTGCAGCTACAAATTACGAAGGAAAAAAGAAAGTAACATACAACGCGAATAGCCTTCAGGTCCTTAAAGAATTGATAGCCCGTTATAGCGCAGCGGCCAAATACCCGCTCCTGATCAGTATTGATGCAGAATGGGGTCTTGCTATGCGAGTTGAAGAAACACCTCAATACCCTTATGCCATCACCCTGGGGGCCGCACATGACCCACAATTAGTCTATGAGGTGGGAAAAAAAGTAGGTAGCGATTGCAAAGCTGCCGGCATTCACTGGAATTTTGCCCCAGTAGCAGATGTCAATAATAATCCGAATAATCCTGTTATTGGATACAGATCTTTTGGAAGTAATAAAAAAGACGTTAGCACAAACGCAATTGCCTTTTCCAAAGGATTGCAGGAAGCAGGGATCCTCAGTTGTGCTAAACACTTCCCGGGACATGGCGATACCGCCACAGATTCGCATTTGGGCCTACCCGTGATCGATAAATGTAGAGAAGACCTCTTTGAGCAAGAACTCTATCCGTTTATGGAATTGATCAAGAATAATGTAGACGCAGTGATGGTAGGGCACTTGGCTGTTCCTGCCTTTACCAAAGGAAAACAGATCTCAGCTTCTGTTTCGGGCGAGATCATCAAAGGATTGCTTAGAGGAGAGTTGGGATATGATGGAGTGATAGTTTCAGACGCTTTGAACATGCATAGTGTTTCCAAATCCTTCCCAAAAAAGGGTGGACTGGAATGGGCTGCTTTTAACGCCGGAAATGATATCCTTTGTTTTGCAGAAAACGTCAAAGAAGGGATCGACACTATCTTAAAAGAAGCGACTAATTCTCAAATTGAAAAGAGCTTTAAGAGGGTCTGGGCATTAAAAATGAAAGCGATGAACCAGGCTTCAACCAATCTTCCCGTAGTGAGTGATCCTGATCCTTTGAACGCACTCATAGCAGCAAAATGTCTTACATTCTACAAAGGCTCGCAGGAAATACTTTCAGAATTTATAGGATCTGGTTTTTACGGAATCCAATTTGGCAAAAGCAAACAAACCGCCTTTTTCGATATTGTTATTGAGAATACCGGAAGCCAGAATTTGTTGGTACGCGATCAATCTCTTGAGGTGATAAAATTGGCCCTTGGCGCAAATTCCAAACTTCTGATCGCGGTATATCCTCCCAGTATAAAACCGCAGAATAGTTTTGGCATGGACCCTCATCAACTAGAGATTCTTATTGAACTTATTCGCAAATATGACGTAGTTTTATATTTGTTTGGAAATCCGTATTTCCTCAGGTTGTTGCCCCTGGAAAAGGTATCTGCGATAATCATTGCCTACCAGGATCTAAAGGGTTTCGAAGAAAATGCAGCAGCACATTTTTTAGGCAATACAAAGGCTGATGGTACATTGCCTGTGTCATTATAAGAGAGCAGTATGAAGATATATAAAGGTATTGGAATGATGTCTGGCACATCGCTGGATGGACTCGATCTTGTGTATTGTCATATTTGGAAACCATTGAGCAGATGGGAGTTCAAGATTGAAAAGACGAAAAGTATCCCTTATAGTAAAACACGGGTGACTCGCTTACATGAAGCTATTCGTTTGCCCGCGGATCAATTACTTTGTTTGCACAATGAATATGGCACATGGCTGGGAGAACAAGTTGGGCGATTTATTGAGAAAGAAAAGTTAGAAGTTGATTTTGTTTCGAGCCATGGGCATACGGTGCATCACCAACCTGTTAAAGGCCTAACCTTTCAAATAGGTTCGGGTCAGCATTTGGCCAACGCCTGTGGTATCAAAACCATATGCGATTATAGAACGAACGATGTAGCTTTGGGTGGGCAAGGAGCTCCGCTTGTTCCAATAGGTGATCATATGCTATTTGGATCCTATGATTTTTGCCTCAATCTTGGAGGAATTAGCAATATTTCTTTTGTTCTGAATGATAAGAGAATAGCCTATGATATTGGGATAGCCAATATGTTACTCAACTATATTGCGGCAGGTGAAGGATTAACCTATGATAAAGGAGGTGCCTTGGCACGCAAGGGATCATTGCTTCCGCAGTTGTTTGAGCAATTAAATTCTCTTGCTTATTACGCACTGCCCTACCCAAAATCTACAGGATATGAATGGTTTTCAAAAGAAATTGTTCCATTGATCAAAGCGCAAGACGCTTCCATTGAATCCTTATTGCACACATCGGTTCATCATATATGTGAACAGATCGCCCGTCAACTAAAATTGCTTAAAATTAAAAAGGAAAAAACCTTATTGATCACAGGGGGAGGTGCTTTTAATACCTACCTGACCGAAGTTTTGCAAGACAAACTGGGAAAAAATATCAAACTTGAGATCCCTTCTAATCAGCTAATTGAATTTAAAGAAGCGCTAATTTTTTGTCTTATGGGTGTCTTGCGTTTGGAACAGGAGATCAACGTACTGCATTCGGTTACAGGAGCCAGCAAAGACTCCTCTTCCGGAGTAGTATACTTGCCATGTTAAGACAGCTCAACAATAAAATTTAGATTATAAGGGAATATTTCCGTGCTTTCTTATCGGTAATGTTACTTCCTTTTTTTCGAGCATGCGAAAGGTCTTAATCAGTTTTCGCCGTGTATCTTTTGGCTCAATGACCTCATCTATAAATCCCCTTTTTGCAGCCCTAAAAGGATTCGCAAATTTTTCTGCATAAGCTGCCTCTTTTTCGGCTAATTTTTGAACCGGATCTTCAGCTTCCATTATTTCTTTGCGGAAAATGATCTCACTGGCACCCTTTGCACCCATTACCGCGATCTCTGCAGTGGGCCAGGCGTAATTGAAATCGGCTCCTATATGCTTAGAATTCATAACGTCATAAGCCCCTCCATAGGCTTTCCGTGTAATTACGGTTACTCTTGGAACTGTTGCTTCGCTTAAGGCATAGAGCAACTTGGCTCCATTTACAATGATCCCATTCCATTCCTGGTCCGTCCCGGGTAAAAAACCTGGCACATCAACTAAAACAAGAAGGGGTATATTAAAACTATCACAAAACCGCGTAAATCTTGCTGCTTTCCTGGAACTGTTTACATCCAGGACTCCTGCCAGAAACATCGGTTGGTTAGCTATAATACCAATACTTCTGCCAGCAAGCCTAGCAAAACCTACAATTATGTTTTCAGCAAAGTCTTTATGGATCTCATAAAAACTATCGGCATCAATGAGACCCTGAATTACCTCATGCATATCATAGGGCTTGTTCGGGTTTTCAGGCACCAGTCCGTCTAAAACTTCCCGTACCTCTTCCCCTATTTCATAAGGAAGGTCTTTAGCTTTTTCGCGATTGCTTTGCGGCATATAGCTCAGTAATTTCTTAACATCTTCAAGACATTCAATATCATTTATTGATGTTTTATGAGCCACACCAGATTTAATTGCATGTGTACTTGCACCACCTAGTTCCTCGGAAGTAACTTCTTCATTGGTCACCGTTTTAACTACGTTGGGACCTGTCACAAACATATAGCTTGTTTCTTCTACCATAAGGGTAAAATCTGTGATGGCAGGAGAATATACTGCTCCTCCCGCACAGGGGCCCATGATGGCTGAAATCTGCGGAATAACCCCTGATGCCTTTACATTTCGATAAAATATATCGGCATATCCGCCAAGCGATCGAACGCCTTCCTGAATACGCGCTCCTCCTGAATCATTAAGTCCGATTACCGGAGCCCCTACATTCACCGCCAGATCCATGATCTTGCAGATCTTTTCTGCATGTGTTTCTGAAAGTGCTCCTCCAAATACGGTAAAATCCTGCGCATAGATATAGATCAATCTTCCATCTATGGTTCCGTAACCGGTTACAACTCCATCACCGTAATAAATTTCTTTCTCCATCCCAAAATCTGTAGTACGATGGGTAACCAATATGCCCATTTCCTCAAACGATCCTTCATCCAAAAGATATTCTACACGTTCTCTGGCGGTCAGCTTTTTTTTCTTATGCTGCTTATCGATACGTTTCTGACCCCCACCCTGTAAGGCCTGGGCAATTCGGTCTTCTAATTTTTTTTTCGTTGTATTCATTTTTATGGAGTTGGGATTCTCAGTATTTTTTGATCCGCCAGGTATTGTTTCAGTGCAATGAGGGCGGCAATTTCAGCTTCTTCCTCGGCCTTTTGTTTTAGGATTTCCGGAGAGTAATAATTCTTTACAAAATGAGTGTCAAAATTTCCAGATCTAAAAGCTTCGTGTTCAAAGACAAAGCGGCCAAACGGAAGCGTGGTTTGTACCCCATCTACAATATAATTATCAATGGCCTTTATCATGATCTGTATGGCCTCTTCTCTACTCTTTCCATAGGTGATCAATTTGGCTAGCATAGGATCGTAATAAATGGGGATCTCCATACCTTCTTCAAATCCATTATCTACGCGAATACCTTCCCCTTCTGGAAGCCGATAGGTATGCAGGGTTCCTACGCTAGGCAAAAAATTAGAAAGAGGATCCTCCGCATATACTCTAAGTTCTAGAGCATGTCCATTTATCTTTAAATCCTCTTGTTTCATGGGAAGTGCTTCCCCCCTGGCCACCCGGATCTGTAACTCTACCAGATCTACGCCGGAAATAAGCTCTGTGACGGGGTGTTCTACTTGCAGGCGGGTATTCATCTCCAGAAAATAAAAATTAAGTTCAGCATCCATTAGGAATTCCACCGTGCCGGCTCCAAGATAATCACAGGCTCGGGCAACCTTGGTTGCCGCTATCCCCATCTCTTGTCTTTGTTCAGGGCTAAGAATAGCCGATGGAGCTTCTTCCACCACTTTCTGGTGCCTTCGCTGAATACTGCATTCCCGTTCGAAAAAATAGAGAATATTGCCATGACTGTCGGCCATGATCTGTATTTCTATATGCCTGGGTGAGCTTACGTATTTCTCAATAAAGACCGAACCATCTCCAAAGGCAGAAGTAGCTTCAGAAATAGCGCGTTCCATTTGGGAAGCCAGGTCTTTTTCCTTTTCTACGATGCGCATTCCTTTACCTCCACCACCGGCTGAAGCCTTAATTAAGATCGGGAAACCGATCTCTTTGGCAATAGATTTGGCCTTTTCTACGTCAGATATTGCCTCATCGATCCCCGGAACCATTGGAATATCATAGTGTTTTACCGCCTCTTTTGCAGCCAATTTACTACCCATCATCCTTATAGCCTTGGGTTTAGGCCCAATAAAGATAATTCCGCTTTTGGTGACAGCTTCAGCAAAATTTGCATTTTCACTTAAAAAGCCATAGCCTGGGTGAATCGCATCTGCCTTAAGGCGTTTTGCCTCTTCAATGATCTTAGCAGTATTCAAATACGACTGGTTAGAAGGGGCTTCCCCAATCCACACGGCTTCATCAGCGTATTTCACATGAGGAGCATTCCGGTCTGCAGAGGAGTACACGGCCACAGTTTTTATACCCATTTTTTGGGCTGTTTTCATTACCCGGATTGCAATTTCTCCGCGATTGGCAACAAGTATTTTTTTCATTCTTAAAAGAGGTTTACTCATAAGAGATCAGTAATTGTTTTTTATCTACCGTATCTCCTTTTTTGACAGTGATACTTTTGATGACACCTTCCCGCGGGGAGGTAATAATATTCTCCATTTTCATGGCCTCCAGAATAAGGAGAGGAGAATCCTCGGCAACCAATTCCCCTTCCTTTACACTAATATCGAGTATGAGGCCAGGCATTGGAGCCATTATATTACTTATGTTTTTAGTAGATCCAAGAGAAAATCCCATCTCAGCGATCTGTTGATCCAATTCATTCTTTAATGTTACCTCATAGGTCTCATTCTTAACTTTGATCAGATATGTACGATCATGAAAGGAATTAGATATTACCTCCACAGGGAAGGACCTGCCTTCTTTTAACACATGGTATTTGGATGGCGATGTTTGAAGGGCATCGAGTGAAACAAGGTCTTCCTCAGTAAAGGAAAACTCATAGGTCTCATTAACAGAGACTTTAAAGCGTTGAGACATATGCTATTTAATATTTCAAGGTTGAGATGAAGGTAATATATAGAAAAAAAGGATGGTCGTAAAATTTTATTTCCTTTGACTTACTTCTGATCGATAAATTGATTTATACTTTCTGATAGTGACAAAATTAATCTTATAAGGATCTCAATTCTATGATTTGTATCATATTTTAACAGAGCAGTGAATTCTACCTACGTATACTAAAATGATACTGGTCTATACCAACAGATATGCATCCAAATCCTTATTTTTGAATAAAACAATGCAAGTATGTTGATCATCGGAATTGCTGGCGGAACTGGCTGCGGGAAAACCACGGTAGTGAACCAGATCATCAATGAAATTCCAGAAGAGGAAGTAGGCGTTATTTCTCAGGATTCATACTACAATGACCTGTCTCATTTATCGTATGAGGAACGAAGCAAGATCAATTTTGATCATCCACGAGCCATCGATTTTGAATTATTAGGTGAACACCTCAGCATTCTTCGAAAGGGCGAACCCATAGACCAGCCTGTGTATTCCTTCCCCAAACACAACCGTACCAAAGACATCATCAGGACACATCCAAAAAAGGTAATGATCGTGGAAGGCATCCTGATCCTCACCAATCCGACAATCAGGGAAATGTTCGACATTAAAATATATGTTCATGCAGATTCTGACGAACGACTTATCCGTAGGCTTAAACGCGATATAAATGAACGCGGAAGGGATATTGAGGAAGTAATCTTCCGTTACCAAACAACCTTAAAGCCTATGCATGATCAGTTTATAGAACCAACCAAGGAATATGCAGATATCATTATTCCCAATAATAAATACAACACGGTGGCAGTAGACATTGTTCGCACTATTATAACTGATAAACTTACCTGATCGCCATGGGACTGAAAGATCTAAAAGCAAAAAAATGGTTTGGTGTTGTAACCAACATTTATGTTATGGTCTTAACGGCATTTGTTATTTGGATGGTATTTTTTGATACGAATTCACTGATGATACATCGGGAATTAAAAAAACAGATCAAAACCCTTGAAAAGCAACAGGAATTCCTCAGAAGTGAAATAGAAAAAGATAAAAAAACACTGGAAAAACTTTCAGATCCCAAGGAATTGGAAAAATTTGCCAGGGAACAATATTATTTAAAAAAGAAAAATGAGGAGATCTACCTGATAGAATATGAGGATAGTCTAAAAAATAAACAGGATGACGATGAGCAGTAAGTTTTACAATTTTCCTGGTGTCTCCTCCAAAGCCTGGAAACAGCAAATACAGGCAGGGCTAAAAGGGGAAGACTACAACGCCCGCTTGGTGTGGGAAGGTCCGGATCATATTAAAGTAAAACCTTTTTATAATTCCGAGGATCTTAAGGAGCATCCCCCTCATCCCGTTCCTACCCCTACTAGCTGGAAGATTGGTCAGGTTTGCTATGTTCAAAATGAGAAACCTGCTAATAAAAAAGCTGCCGATGCTCTATTAAGGGGTGCTGAGAGCTTGTATTTTATAATTCCTTCTCCAGAAGTTAATTTGGAGGAACTGTTACAGGGAATCGATCTTTCTGTGGTACCCATCCATTTGGAACTGCGATTTGTCTCTGCTGAATTCACCGAAAAATTATCAAAGTTTAAAATACCTAAAAGTGCCACTTTCTTTATCCATATGGATGTTTTAGGTAGCCTTGCAAGAACAGGGAACTGGCAACATTCCATGGAAAAAGATATGGCCCACATGGTGAAAATGGCAAAGGACTTGCCTGTATTCCATACTATCGCAATAGATGGCGCACTATATCAAAATGCGGGCGCCAATCGGGTTCAGCAATTGGCCTATATGCTATCTCAGGCAAATGAATATTTGCATCTCTTTAGAAACCAACAGAACCCTGTAAACTTTCCTGAGCCCATCTTTAAGGTTGCGGTAGATTCAGATTATTTTTTCGAGATCGCTAAATTAAGGGCCCTCCGACTCCTATGGCAAACCCTGGCCTCCTCTTACAATGCCCCCGCAGCTTGTCATATTATTGCACAGCCGAGTAAACGAAACAAGACCCTGTACGATTACAATGTAAACTTATTACGAACCACCACAGAATGTATGGCGGCCATCAATGGAGGGGCAGATACTATTTGTAATCTTCCGTACGATGCGATCTATCATAAGGATAACGAATTTGGAGATCGAATTGCCCGCAATCAGTTGTTGATACTGCGAAATGAAAGCTATTTTGGAGAAGTTTCAAATCCTGCAGATGGGGCATATTATATAGAATCCCTGACAGATCAGCTGGCTGAAAAAGCTTTGCATCTCTTTAAAAACCTTGAAGCTTCAGGTGGCTATCTAAAAGCCCTCAAGCAACATACAATTCAAAAGAAGATAAGAGAACAAGCGGAAAAAGATCAACAACAATTTGATAGTGGTGAACGAGTCTTAGTGGGGAGCAATGTATATGTGAATCCTAAAGATACCATGAAAGAGAATATTGAAATCTATCCATTTTTAAAAACCAGACCGGGAAAGACCCTTCTAGAACCTATTTTGGAAAAAAGGTTGGCAGAAACCATGGAACAGAAAAGACTTGACAATGAGTAGGAAAGACGTACAAGACCTCCAATTACCCTCAAATGGATCGCTAAAAGGGCGATTGTCTAAAAGTGATTCTTTTCATTTTGCTGAAGGTATCGATGTTCACAAACAGTATTCCAAGGCAGAAATAGACGCTATGGAGCATCTCGATTTTGCTGCAGGTGCGCCCCCTTTTCTGCGAGGTCCTTATGCCACCATGTATGTGCAAAGACCCTGGACCATACGGCAATATGCCGGTTTTTCTACTGCTAAAGAAAGTAATGCCTTTTACAGAAGAAATCTTGAGGCGGGTCAAAAAGGCTTATCAGTAGCCTTCGATCTTCCCACCCATAGAGGATATGATAGTGATCACGAACGGGTAGTTGGCGATGTTGGGAAAGCCGGTGTAGCTATAGATTCTGTAGAGGACATGAAGATACTTTTTGACGGCATCCCCCTGGATAAGATGTCGGTTTCAATGACCATGAACGGTGCCGTTTTACCCATAATGGCTTTCTATATCGTCGCTGCAGAAGAACAAGGAGTTTCCCCTCAATTGTTAGCGGGGACCATTCAAAATGATATTCTTAAGGAATTCATGGTGAGGAACACATATATCTATCCTCCGGGGCCCTCTATGGAGATCATTGCAGATATTTTTGAGTATACCAGCAAATACATGCCTAAATTTAATAGTATAAGCATCTCAGGCTACCATATGCAGGAAGCCGGAGCCACTGCAGATATTGAATTGGCATATACCCTGGCAGACGGATTGGAATACATCAGGACCGGATTAAAAGCGGGATTGGATATAGATACCTTTGCCCCCAGACTTTCCTTTTTTTGGGCCATTGGTATGAATCATTTTATGGAGATCGCCAAAATGAGAGCAGGTCGTATTCTCTGGGCTAAAATTATACAACAATTCAAACCAAAAAACCCAAAGTCGCTCGCCCTCAGAACACATTGCCAAACCAGTGGATGGAGTCTCACAGAACAAGATCCCTTTAACAACGTGGCGCGGACCACCATTGAAGCGGCGGCAGCGGCTTTTGGGGGTACTCAAAGTCTTCATACAAATGCTTTGGATGAGGCTATTGCCCTTCCGACCGACTTCTCTGCGAGGATCGCCAGGAATACGCAAATATATCTGCAAAGGGAAACCAACATAACGAAAACAGTAGATCCCTGGGCTGGAAGCTATTATGTGGAATACTTAACGGATGCCTTAGCCAAAAAAGCCTGGGCTCTTATTGAAGAAGTAGAGGCATTGGGTGGTATGACAAAAGCTATTGAAGAAGGCATCCCAAAAATGCGGATAGAGGAAGCGGCGGCCAAAAAACAAGCACGGATAGACAGCGGAAAGGATATAATTGTTGGCGTAAACCAATATCGCCTTGAAGAGGAAGAACTTATGCAGATCCTGGAAGTAGACAATGCCGAAGTTCGCAGGCAGCAAGTTGAGCGACTCGAAAAAGTAAAAAAAGAACGAGATAGTAAAGCGGTGACCAAAGCCCTGAATGCTCTAACGTCTGCTGCTGAGAACAAAGGAAAAGACCTGAAGGATAAAGCTGAAAATAATTTGTTAGCTTTAGCCATAGATGCTGCAAGGAAAAGAGCTACCCTGGGTGAGA
>CAWAEX010000030.1:0-25540 GCA_963781045.1 uncultured Flavobacteriaceae bacterium
GAGTACGATCATATACTTTTTTCCTACCACGGCATTCCGGAACGTCACATTCGTAAATCGGACCCAACGCGTTATCATTGCAAAATAGATGGCAGTTGTTGTAAGATCAATTCGGTGGCCCACAACACCTGTTACAGACATCAGTGCTATGATACAACAGAACTGGTAAAGGCAGCCCTGCAACTCCCGGAGGATAAAGTGAGTTCCTCTTTCCAATCGAGATTGGCAGGGGATCCATGGTTAAAGCCTTATACCGATTATGAATTTGAACGCCTGGCTAAGGAAGGCAAAAAGAAACTAGCAGTGATCACCCCGGCCTTTGTTAGTGATTGTCTGGAAACGCTGGAAGAAATTGCGATGGAAGGGAAAGAACAATTTGAAGAAGCAGGTGGTGAAGACTACATACATATTTCCTGTCTGAATGATAATGATGCATGGGTGTCCTTAATGGCCTCATGGATCCATGATTGGGAAACCAAACAGTTGCTACCCGTCTAATGGCTAAAGTCTCCTCAGATCAGCTAGGCACAGAATCTATTGGGAGACTCCTGGTAAGGCAAGCAGTACCTGCATCTATCGGCATTTTAGTGATGTCGCTCAACATTCTGGTAGACACTATTTTTGTGGGCAACTGGATAGGTTCCATCGCCATTGCCGCCATCAATGTGGTCTTACCTGTTTCTTTTTTTATTGCGGCCCTGGGAATGGCTATTGGGATAGGAGGGAGTAGTATTATTTCAAGAGCTCTGGGCGCAGATCATCCGGAGAAAGCGCTAAAGACCTTCGGAAATCAGATCACCTTAACCCTGTTAGTGACTATTTCGATGGTTGCCCTGGGGTTGTATTATGCCGATGGCCTTATCCCTGCCTTTGGAGGTAAGGGGGGCATCTTTGAACCGGCTAAGACCTACTATACTATTGTGCTATACGGGGTTCCTTTCCTGGCCTTGTGTATGATGGGAAATACCGTGATCCGTGCGGAAGGGAAGCCCAAATTTGCGATGATCGCCATGATCATACCTTCGGTGGGCAACCTGGTAATGGATTATCTTTTTATCTATGTATTCGACTGGGGAATGGAAGGTGCCGCCTGGGCCACCACTGGTGGGTACCTTCTGTGTTTTGGGTATATCTTTTACTTTTTTCTTTCTAAGAATTCTGAATTAAAAATTAAGCTTTCAGATTTTGGTCTCAATCTGCCCATACTAAAAGAGATCGGTTCACTTGGTTTTGTGACCCTCTCCAGACAGGCAGTGACCAGTGTTACCTACCTCCTGATGAATAATATTTTGTTCGATCTTGGGGGCGAATCTATGGTGGCTGTTTATGCCATAATTGGAAGAACCCTGATGTTTGCACTTTTCCCAGTATTTGGTGTTACGCAGGGCTTTTTGCCTATTGCCGGGTATAACTATGGTGCACGTAAATATGCGAGGGTTAGGGAAAGCATCAACACCGCCATTGCCTATGCAGCTATTGTGGCCACCGTGGTTTTTATAGGCCTTATGATCTTCCCTGCAGAGATCACCGGTTGGTTCCTTAGCAACAGGGCAGACATGTCGGCCGCAGAAATCGCCAGTAATATTTTTGTGCTGGAAAATACACCTTCAGCCATGCGTTGGGTGTTTGCGGCAACACCTATCATAGCCATCCAACTTATTGGAGCGGCCTACTTTCAAGCGGTGGGGAAAGCCATTCCGGCGCTCTTACTTACCCTAACGCGTCAGGGATTCTTCTTTATTCCCTTGATCCTTATTCTCCCTAGTTATTTAGGGGAATTGGGGGTGTGGTTGTCATTTCCAATTGCGGACACCCTGTCTACCATTGTAACAGGATATTATCTCCGAAATGAAGTGAAGAACTCTCTTATGAGCAAGGAAACTGCCTAATAAAGTCCACCTTATTTTTTTTCGTCTAGCACCGTAAGACCATTGTGGATTGCAAAGCTACCTTGCCATTGTTACAAAGCGCAACGTACTGGATTGCTAAAAGAATGTAAATTTAAAATGATGAATGATGTTACAACTAAAAATGGATATAGCTCCATGGCCACCTAAGAAATTGTGCTGTGAATGGTATTGATGCCGGCTCTTTTATTTTTAATTGGACTATAAAATAGGGGAGACCTTTAAAAAGTAGTCAATAGCCAGATCAATAGCAGGTTTTGAAAGTAAAAGGCTTTGAGGTTATTCTCAGAGTTTTTTTTGATTTCGGGCGAAATGTACAGGACTTATTATCCTGGGTAATCCCTTTCTGGGTGGTAGATAAAGCTTTTTTAGCTTACTAAAAATAAATATAAAACATATTGAAATATGATATAATTTTAAGGTGTTATTAACCAATAAAATAAATAGCATTCAATGAAAAAATTGATCATTAGTTTGGTCGCTGTAGTAGCGTTCATAGGTAACGCTCAGGCGCAGGGAATTACATTTGGGGTTAAGGCAGGAGCCAATTTCTCCAATCTAAAAATTTCTTTTGATTCCGAAGGGGGGGCTTCCCCCGATGGTGCAACCAGTATTTTTGTAGGTGGCTTGCTAGATGTGGGCCTTTCTGAAAAAGTACATTTCCAGCCCGAGATTCAGTATTCAATTGAAGGCGCGAAGGACGGGGATATTACCTATTTCAACGTTCCATTGATGTTAAAGTATTATCTAATTGAAGGATTGAACGTACAAGCCGGACCCCAACTGGGATTGTTGGTAGATGCCGACGGAGGAACTGAGGGTTTAAAATCTTCCAATTTTGCATTGAATTTTGGTGCAGCCTATGAGGTTGTAGGGGGATTTTTTGTAGATGCCCGCTATAATTTAGGGCTCTCAAATATTGCTGAGGAAGAACCAGGTTTTGGTGATTTTACAGTGAAAACCAAAGGATTTCAACTAGGTGTAGGGTATCGATTTTAAATAGTGTATACGGTAAACATTTCTAAAGGGGGTAATACCCCCCTTTTTTGTTTTATATAAGAGATCATTTTTTTTTAAATGCCCGGAGGAGCAAAAGAACTACCTGGAGTAACCATCCAATGGGATAAGGGAGTATAAGCAAGCCCCACCACCAGGATAATTTTGAATTACCCCCAAAACCTCCCAACGAGGACAAATAAAACAAAAAGATCACTCCTACAGTGATCAGGAGTGCATTCAGCATAAACCATTTCCTGTGGCGATCATTGTTCCGTTTGCTTATAAATGTCAGTATAATACTGCCAAACACAATAAGGACACTTCCTTCCAGAGGGTCTAAAGTGCCCACACAGAATAGCACTATCCCAACTATATAGGCCACTTTTTTCCAATCATACTTTTTCATTGTAATTAATGTTTTAATTGGGAATTGCAAAGACAGTACCGAGAATTATCCCAATTCTGTCAGAAAACATGGCGCGTATATGCATACTAAAAGGGAATGCGATTGTTACCAAGAAGATACAAATAAGAAGGCGAACAGTAGTCTGGATTGTTAAGAAAGAACTGTGATTCTTGACACATCAAAACAAACCCGTACCATCCCCATGGCATTACCATTAAAAATACCCGTTTTTCATTCTAGTCTTTTTTGGTACATTTAGGGCCGATAAACTCCAAGATGCATAATAAGATGAAAGTGAAGACGTATTTTTTTGGCCTGTTACTGGCCTGTTTTGCTGTTACACTAACTAGCAACGCTCAACGAAGTAAAAAGAAAACAACAGTAATAGACACCTATCCTGAGGCCTTGTATTCTAGTATAGAATACCGGCAGGTAGGTCCTTTTAGAGGAGGCAGATCAGCAGCTGTAACAGGAGTTCCCGGCGAACCCAATCTATTTTATTTTGGCGCAACCGGAGGTGGAGTATGGAAGACCATGGACGGGGGCCGTAGCTGGGAAAATATTTCCGATGGCTTTTTTGGCGGAAGTATAGGTGCCGTTGAGGTGGCCAAAAGCGATCCTAATGTGATCTATGTTGGGGGAGGTGAAAAAACCCTGAGAGGAAATGTTTCTTCAGGATATGGCATATGGAAAACGGTAGATGCAGGTAAGACCTGGCAATCTGTTGGACTTAAAAATAGCAGACATGTACCTCGTATTAGGATTCATCCAAATGATCCAAATACAGTCTATGCAGCCGTGCTTGGAGATATCTATAAGCCTTCTCAGGAAAGAGGTATCTATAAGAGTCAGGATGGAGGAACTACCTGGAGAAAGACCTTATTTGTAAATGATCAGGCAGGGGCGGTTGACCTTGTATTAGACCCAACCAATCCCAGGATCATGTACGCGTCTACCTGGAGGGCAAAAAGAACCCCATATAGTCTCAGTAGTGGGGGCGACGGATCGGCCCTGTGGAAAAGTACAGACAGTGGGGAGTCCTGGACAGAGATCTCTAAAAATGACGGCTTTCCTAAGGATACACTGGGGATCATTGGCGTTGCGGTATCACCAAAAAATGCACAACGTGTATGGGCAATTGTTGAAAACAAAGAAAAAGGTGGCTTATACCGTTCGGATGATGGTGGCAAGAA
Organism: uncultured Flavobacteriaceae bacterium; assembly: GCA_963781045.1. Classification (GTDB taxonomy): domain Bacteria; phylum Bacteroidota; class Bacteroidia; order Flavobacteriales; family Flavobacteriaceae; genus Muriicola. The sequence goes on from CAWAEX010000030.1 coordinate 4,506, forward strand.
ATGGAGCATGGTTAATTCTGAAAGAAAACTGCGTCAACGCGCCTGGTACTATACCCGGGTGTATGCCGATACTGAAAACGAAGATGTAGTGTATGTTCTCAATGTACGGTACCATAAATCTACTGATGGTGGGAAAAGCTTTAATACATTTAATGCCCCTCATGGTGATCACCACGATCTTTGGATAGCACCTGAAGACACAAAAAGAATGATCATTGGGGACGATGGAGGTGCGCAAGTGTCCTATGATGGCGGCGAGACATGGAGTACTTATTACAATCAGCCAACCGCACAATTTTATAGAGTTACCACAGATAATGCCTTCCCGTATCGCATTTATGCTGCTCAACAGGATAATTCAACGATCCGAATAAAACACCGTACTGAGGGGAGAAGTATTGATGATGATGACTGGGAACCTACCGCTGGGGGAGAATCTGCTCATATCGCCGTAGACCCTGCGAATAATGACATTGTGTATGGCGGAAGTTATGGTGGTTTCCTTACCAGGGTGAACCATGACGCAAACACTGTACGAGGCATAAATGTTTGGCCAGACAACCCCATGGGCTATGGCGCGGAAGGGATGAAATATCGTTTTCAATGGAATTTCCCTATCATTTTCAGCAAACACGATCCTAAAAAGCTGTACACCTTTTCCAACCATGTGCATATGAGTACCAATGAAGGACAAAGTTGGGAACTTTTAAGTGGTGATCTCACCAGAAACGATCCAGATAAATTGGTCTCAAGTGGTGGTCCAATAACCCAGGATAATACAGGCGTGGAATACTACTGCACCATTTTTGCAGCGAATGAAAGTCCGCTGAAAGAAGGGCTCATTTGGGTGGGGAGTGATGACGGACTGATCCATGTATCCAAAGATGGAGGAGGCAACTGGGAGAATGTAACTCCTGCAAACATGCCAGCTTGGTCCATGGTGAACAGTATAGAGCCTTCGGCCTTTGATGAAGGCACTTGTTATGTGGCAGCCACACGCTATAAATTGGGAGATTTTCAACCTTATTTGTACAAAACAACAGACTATGGCAAGACCTGGCAGAAGATCACTAACGGGATAGATAAGGAGCATTTTACCAGAGTAGTTCGGGAAGATCCTAATAGAAAAGGGTTGTTATATGCGGGTACAGAAACGGGGATGTACATCTCCTTTGATGATGGCCGCAACTGGAAACCTTTCCAATTAAATCTACCAATCGTACCTATCACAGATTTAGCTGTAAAAGACAATAATCTTATTGTAGCCACTCAGGGTAGAAGCCTTTGGATCATTGACGATCTTACGGTGCTGCATCAGTTGAACGAAGGCATTTCAGCCGGGAAAACCATCCTCTACAAGCCAAAAGATGCGTATAGAACTAAAGGCGGGACAAGCAGAAGCCCTTCAAAAACAGAAGGACAGAATCATCCAAACGGAGTTATCACCCATTTTTATCTAAAGGACCTGTCTGAAAAGGATAGTCTTGCCCTTACCTATACCTCAGTTGCAGGAGACACTCTTGCCAACTTTAGCACGTACGCCAAGGAAGCGGACGAAAAGTTGAAACCAAAAAAAGGAGGCAATACCCATGTTTGGGATACACGGGGAAAAGGAGCCCAGGATTTCAAAGGAATGATCATGTGGTGGGCCAATTTAAATGGAGCGAAAGCGGTTCCAGGTTCCTATAAGGTGCATCTCAATATGAATGGGGTTACTCAAACACAAGCATTTACCATTCTGCCAGATCCAAGGGCTGAGGTAAGTGTAGCTGAGATGCAAACACAATTCGATTTTGTTTCGGACATCAATAGTACGGTAGACAAAGCGCATGCTTCTATCAAAAAGATCAGAAAGATCACAACTCAGCTCGAGGCTTTTATGGCGCAGTACAAAGACAATGAGGCTACCAAGGAATTGGTAGAGAAAGCCAAAAAAATGAAGAAAGATTTTGGAGAAGTAGAGAAAGCACTTTATCAGACACAGAACAGAAGTGGACAAGATCCCTTGAATTTTCCGATCAGACTGACCAATAAATTAGCCCATTTGAACAGTTTGGTATCTATTGATGATTTTCATCCAACGGATCAGGATATTGCGGTAAAGAATCAGCTCACTACTAAAATTGAAGAACAATTGAATCAATTTGATACCTTGGTAACCAATGAGATCAAAGCCTTTAATGAAGCCTTTAATACCTTGCAATTAAATTATCTCTTTATAGAATAGAAATAGACAGTGATTAGATATGATCCCTTGCCTTGCAGGGCTGGGGATTTTCTATTTGATAGTTGTCTCAATATATGAATGCTAATCAACTTTGTAATCTCTCAATTACTCATGAAACAACGAATATTTGGTCTGCTTGCCTTTTTATTAGTAGGCACCCTTATGGGGCAAACGGCAGAAGAGTATTTTAAACCACTTAAATATAGAAATATTGGCCCTTTCAGAGGAGGACGGTCCGTGACGGCAACAGGTGTTATTGGTGATCCTATGACCTATTATATGGGAACCACCGGCGGCGGCTTGTGGAAGACTACTGATGCCGGGAGACAATGGAACAATATTTCAGACGGATTTTTTGAGATGGGATCTGTTGGCGCAGTAGCTGTTTCGGCTTCCAATCCCAACATAGTGTATTGTGGGATGGGAGAACATGCCGTACGTGGAGTGATGACCTCCTATGGGGACGGGGTGTATAAATCTACTGATGCCGGGAAGACCTGGAAAAAAATAGGGTTGGAAAAGTCACAGCATATAGCACGGATCGTCATCCATCCTACTAATCCGGAGATTGTCTATGTAGCTGCTCAGGGGGCATTATACGGCCCTAACAAAGAACGTGGCATCTACAAGAGCACGGATGGAGGAAATAGCTGGAAACAAGTTTTATTTGTGAATGAACTTACGGGTTGTAATGAACTCTCCATGGATCTTTCTACCCCTGAAGTTATATATGCCAGTATGTGGCATCATCAGCGAAAACCAAATATTGTAATCAGTGGTGGCTCTGGAAGTGGCTTATATAAATCTACAGACGGCGGCGAAACATGGAAACAGATACACAATGGTCTGCCAGAAGAAAAAGGTAAAATGGCCATTGCGGTGAGTCAGGCGAATTCCAATAAAGTATATGCCCTGGTGGAAAGTGATTCGAATAAAGACAAGGGCGGTTTATTTGTTTCCAATGATGCCGGGGATTCCTGGAATATGATCAGTGGGGACAACCGATTGGTTCAACGCGCCTGGTATTATATTGAAGTATTCCCGGATCCAAATGACGAAAATACGGTATATGTAATGAGTGCCCAGGCACTTAGGTCTTTTGATGGCGGAGTTAGCTGGGAACAGATAACGGGTACACATGGAGACTACCACGATCTTTGGATCAATCCGGCGAATTCTAAGAATATGGTCATTGCGAACGATGGCGGGGCAGCCGTTAGTTTTGACTATGCCAAAACCTGGTCTTCTCAAGACATTATGCCTACGGCTCAATTCTATCGTATAAGTACAGACAACCTTTTTCCATACAATGTATATGGAGGACAACAAGATAATACTTCCGTAAGGATCGCAAGTCTTTCCTTATCCAGATGGGGTATTTCGGAACAGGATTGGACCTATTCTGCAGGAGGAGAAAGTGCATTTCTTGCATTCGATCCTGATGACCCTCGCTATGTTTTAGGAGGAAGTTATCTGGGAACCATTGAAGTATTGGACACACAGACAAAATCGGATACCAAGATCATGGCAGCGCCTATACAATACCTTGGCAGGGCGGCCAGGGAGATGAAATATCTGTATAACTGGAATGCACCCATCATAAGATCACAGCATGAACCCAATACCTTTTTCCATTGCGCTCAATTGGTATTAAAAACTACTGATATGGGTACTAGCTGGGAAGAGATCTCTCCCGACCTTACCCGAAATATGGATGAAAAGCAAGGACATGGAGGAGGTCCATATACGATCGAGGCAGTTGGGGCAGAAAATTATGGCACTATTGCCTATATGATAGAATCACCGCATGAGAAAGGTGTCTATTGGACAGGGAGCGATGACGGATTTGTGCATGTCACCAGAAATGGAGGACAAAGTTGGGAAAATGTAACCCCAAAAGGCCTGCAGGAATGTCTGATCAATGCTATTGAGGTCTCTCCGCATGATGCTGGCACAGCCTATATCGCAACTACCAGATATAAGTTTAATGATTATACTCCCGGCTTATATAAAACCATTAATTATGGGAAAACCTGGACGAACATTAGCAATGGTATTCCCTACGGGTCTTTTACGAGGGTGATACGTGAAGATGCATCAAGAAAAGGAATGTTATACGCCGGAACCGAAAAAGGGATTTATATTTCATGGAATGATGGTGCAAGCTGGGAAACTCTGCAATTGAACCTGCCTAAGACACCTATTACGGATCTTAAAGTACATAAGGGTGATCTGGTTGTAGCCACTTCTGGACGTTCCTTCTGGATCCTGGATGATCTGGCTGCCCTTTCTCAATATAAAACCGGAAATGCAGGAGTTAAGATCATGCAACCAGAGGAGGCACTTAACGCTTCATGGGGAAGTCCATTAGACAAGAATTCAAAGGATTTTAAGGGTACACACCCATTCCAGGGTATAAATCCGGCCAATGGGATGGTCCTTTATTATGAGCTTCCCAAGATGGAAGATACTTCGTCTTTAACTATGGAGATATTGAATTCTAATGGGAAGGTAATCAGGACCTTCAGTTCGGAAAAAGATAGTACCTATCAAAAACACAACGGGGGTGGCCCTCCTCCAGCACCCGTATTACCTAAAGAACAGGGACTTAATAGATTTGTCTGGGATCTTAATTATCCCATCATGGAAGGAATCCCTGGGGTTTATATAGAGGCTGGTTTTGAAGGGCATAAGGCCCCTCCGGGTAACTACTCTATTCGATTAAAACTTGGTGAAGAAACTGTGATGACTGAAGGTAAAATAGTAGCAACTCCCGGTTTTGATGTTTCCATGGCACAGTATGAAGAGTACGATGTTTTTATGTCAGAAATGGAGGCTAAACTTAATGAAATGCATCAGTTGGTTAATCAATTGCACAAGCTACAACAACAATTAAAAGCGTTGTTGTCCACTATGGAAACTGGCGTGGCTAAACAAGCTGGCGAGGCTTTATTAAAAGAACTGATAACCTGGGACGAGGAGATGATACAACGCAAATCTCAGGCGTATGACGATGTTGAGAATTTTCCCAATAAATTCACCGCGGAATATCTCTATTTGATCAATCAGACCAACAGTGTTATTCCAAGAGTAAATCAGGGCTCCAGAGATCGCAGGGCAGTATTGGATGCCCAATGGAATGGGTTAAGATCCAGAGCTAAAAACTTCGCAAATGTGGCCTTGCCAAACTACAATAAGACCCTCTGGAATGCTGGTATTGGGGCCATACAAATTGGAAAATAATGGGAGAGTACTATAACTATATAAAAGCCTTACATCTAATTTTTGTTATCACATGGTTTGCGGGCTTGTTCTATATTCCAAGGCTTTTTATTTATCATATTGAAGCTCAGGATAAACCAGATCCCGCCAAAGATATCCTTTCAGATCAGTTAAAATTGATGACCAAAAGGCTTTGGTATATTATTACCTGGCCTTCAGCAGTTTTGGCAACTCTTTTTGCTATATGGTTGCTGGTGCTTATTCCCGGCTGGTTAGAGCAGCCATGGATGCATGTTAAATTGCTTTTTGTAGTGCTGTTGATAGCGTATCATTTAAAGACCCATCAAATGTTCCTCCAATTACAGCAAAATAAGATAAAATACACCTCTAACTTTATGCGTATTTGGAATGAAGGCGCTACTGTGGTGCTGTTTGCGGTTACCTTTCTGGCCATCCTCAAAAGTGCCTTTAATTGGGTGTTCGGGGTGGCAGGGATAATTGTTTTGGGCCTTTTACTCATGCTAGGGATAAAACTTTACAAAAGGATCCGGGATAAGAACCCCGAGGCATAGAAGATGCCCGTTTAATTTGTGGCTTGCAAACACAGAGATCTCAATTTCCTTTGGGCAAGAATAATTCTAGTTGCTCTTTACCCGCCCTTTTTGGACTGATTATTGCTATCTTTAAAATCAAAATAAAGAGCCTTGTTCAAGAAGTTCTCCCTCCGGTCCAGGATTTTTGTTACCATGATATTTTTAGTGCTGATTGCTTCTGTGCTGATTGCAGGGGTAACGGTCTATCAATACAGGGAACAATCCAAAGATTACCACCAGGATCGTTTGGAGCGAAAGGAAGAACAGATTAAACAGAGCATCAGTTATACGCTTCAGTCAACCACCTATCCGGTGATCACAGAAAATCTTGGACTAATATTTAAAGATGAGATCTATCGTATTGCCGATGTACAGAATGTGAATTTTAATATTTATGATCTGGAAGGTCAGCTTATTAAAAGCTCTCGACCGCAATTCAACAATGATTCAATTTCACGATGCCTGGAGGCTTATTTATTGAACAACCTTAAAGAAAGCCAAAATAAAAGATATGTAGAGGACAACCTGGTGGCCGGAAATAAATATCAGGCTTCCTATACGTTTATTACCGATCAGAAATTCAAACCCATTGGCATTCTCAATTTGCCATATTATGAGGACAATTCCTTTAATAGTATGGAATTGAGAGAATTCCTGTTTCGTCTCGGCGGAGTGTACCTGATAATGTTTGTCATTGCTATTTTCCTGGCATATTTTATCTCCAAATACATCACCCGCTCTTTAGCAACTATTTCTGATAAACTACATCAAACCGATCTCACAAAACGGAATGAAAAGATATTTGTTAAGAACCCCAGTGAGGAAATAGGAAAGTTAATAGATTCCTATAACGAAATGATCGATGAACTGGAGCAAAGTGCTGCGAAACTGGCGCGAAGTGAAAGGGAACAGGCCTGGCGGGAAATGGCAAAACAAGTTGCACACGAAATAAAGAATCCATTAACACCAATGCGACTTACCGTACAGAGCTTTCAGCGCAAGTTTAAACCTTCAGATCCGGATGCGAAAGTGAAGATCGAGGAGTTTTCAAAAACGCTTATCCAACAAATAGATATGATGAGCAGTATTGCCTCGGCATTCTCCAGTTTTGCCCAGATGCCCGCCCAGCAGAATGAAACATTGAATGTGGTGAAAACGGTAAAACTGGCACTTGATATTTTTAATGAGAATTACATCCATTTTATCTCCGAGGAAGAAGAAATAATTGCGAAATTAGACAGGACACAATTGATCCGGGTAGTAACCAATCTTGTGAAGAATGCCATTCAGGCAGTTCCGGAGGTGGCTTCACCCAGGATCTTGGTTTCGGTAGTCTCAGATGGTGCCTATGTAAAGATCTCGGTGGCAGATAACGGTATCGGTATCTCAGATGAAGTAAAGGAAAAGGTATTTGAACCTAAGTTTACCACTAAATCTAGCGGGATGGGCTTAGGTCTGGGAATGGTAAAAAATATAGTGGAAACATATAAAGGATCTATAACATTAACATCACAACCGGACAAAGGGTCTGTTTTTACAGTCAGATTTCCCAAGGAAAGTGAATAAATAACAATTATGGAATACAATAATATCAAAGTTAAATTAGAAGATAACCTGGCGATAGTAACCATAAATAGACCAAAGAAATTAAATGCGCTAAATACTGCGACCATCAAAGAATTGCATTTAGCCTTTAAAGCCCTCGAAACAAATAAGAAGGTGCGGGTCATAATACTCACCGGAAGTGAAGACAAGGCTTTTGTAGCGGGGGCCGATATTTCCGAATTTGCCCATTTCAACACCAAACAAGGAGGTCAATTGGCTGCCCAGGGACAGGAATTACTTTTTAGTTTTATTGAGAACCTTTCTAAACCAGTGATCGCAGCAATTAATGGATACGCGCTTGGAGGCGGACTAGAGCTCGCCATGGCCTGTCATTTTAGGGTGGCCAGTCATAATTCTAGAATGGGCCTTCCCGAAGTTTCTTTGGGGGTCATTCCCGGCTATGGCGGAACACAGCGTCTTCCTCAGTTAATAGGGAAGGGAAGAGCTATGGAAATGATCATGACGGGGGGTATGGTAGATGTGGAAAGAGCCATTGAATTTGGCCTGGTGAACCACGTAACTTCAATTGAAGAGTTACTTGATTTCTGTAAGACGATCGCTAAAAAAATAGCAAAAAATTCTCCTATGGCCATCAGACAGGCAATAAAAGCGATAAATGCGGGTTTTAACAATGGTGTTCAGGGTTATGAAATAGAGGTTAAAGCTTTTGGTGAGTGTTTTGGTACAGATGATTTTAAAGAAGGTACCTCAGCTTTCCTAGAGAAGAGAAAAGCTTCTTTCCCCGGTTCGTAAGAACATCCTTATTTTAAAATCTTGGGTATGCTAAAAAACCCCCTTTTTATCGGGCTTCTTTTTATGAGTTTTCTTGTCCGGGCTCAGGAATTTCCTGTAGACTACACTTTTGGTGAGAAATATAATGATCGATATAAATATTCAAATTTATTGATGATCACCGGTGATGGCCATGGTGGTAGTGTCCTTGTAAGGGCTTATTATACGGGACTTATCTTAAAACCCAAGGGCTACATTATAGAACATTACAATGAGGACATGCAATTGGTTTCTGAGTTCAATTATAAGATGAAGGGCCCGGAATTTGTGGATGGCTACCTAAAGAATGGCCAGCTGTATTTGTTGTTCTTAGATTACAATATAGAAGCAGGCACTTATGAATATTGGGCACACAGGAGTCCCTTGGATCCTTTTACCTTTACACAGGAAAAATTGTTATCCTTTACATCTGCTCCGGTAAAAGACCCGTTGGATAAGAACTACTACAACCGGAATTTCAACTCAGGATTCACTACTACGGTATTGTTTTCTGAAGATAAGAATGGATTTATCATCAGCACCCACTACAAAAAAGGAAAAAATAACAGGCACGATATATATCTTTTCACCGCCAACTTGAAACAAGCCATGTATCAGGATTTTTCAAGCGAAGTTGAGGAAAAGAATTACGCCTTTGAGCGAATGGTAGTCTCAAATGATCTGGCTAAGGTTTTTATTATTGGGAAAGCGTATTTTAAAAAGAAACGTTTTACAGCCTTGGAACGTAAATTTCAATATGAGCTAATACAGCTCAGTTCTCAGGGGATCAAAACACAAAGCTTCGATACCCCAGGAAAATACTCAGAATCTTTGACCCCTGTTCTCAATCAGGGCAATTTGATATGCGTTGGTTTCTATGCAGATCGCAAGGATAACAGATACAATGGCCTGGCTTATTTTAAATTGGATCCTGCTACGCTTAGCGTGAAAAGCAGAAAATACAATCCTTTTTCTGAGCAATTTATGTTCGATAAGTTTGGACAAGAATACGATAAGGAAGTAAAAAATCTCGTCTTTAAAAATGTAACGGTAACCCCGGAGAATTCAATTTTGTTCAATGCCGAAGAGTATTTTGTGACCAATAGTGTTCAGTCAAACTCAAGTGGCGGCAGGTTGCGGGTAAAGCGATTTCATCATAATGATATTGTAAGTGCAAAGATAGATGCAGAAGGAAATATGGTTTGGGCTCGTAATATCAATAAATCTGAGGTTACGCAAGGCGATGGGGATTATGCCTCTTACAGTGCTTTTACAAAAAACGGAAATACATACTTTTTTATTAGCACGGCTTCTGAAAATCCGCAGGTACTGAATAAGGAACGGATCATTTTTAAGCAAGGCTTCAGCAGGAACAGAAATGTCTTTGTAATTCAATTGAACAATGAGGGTAAAATGAGCTATGAGAAGATCATAGACTCAAAAGATGCTCGGCTACCCTTAAAAGTCTCTAACCCGCTCAAGGATGAGACCAATAGCAAAATGCTTTTCTACGCTAAACGCGGTAATAAAAAGCAATTGGTAAACGTCACCATTCAGTAATCTTTTAATTCAGTTAAAATAATATTAGGAATAAATCCATATATTTGGAAATATTCCTATTTTATGAATACTGACTATCTGAAAGGGCGTGGTGCTCAACATAATTCCCGTAACAAGTTCCAGGAGTTCTATTCAGAAATGCGAGATGATTTTCTGGAGTATTGCTGGAAGGAAGGGGAGCTGGCAGACAAGAATAAAACGGAGTATTTGCCTATTTTTCCAAAGACCATTGTCAATAAGGTAACCAGTCCGGATGTGGGTATGTCCTATTCCATGAACCCCTATCAGGGATGTGAACATGGTTGTATTTATTGCTATGCCCGCAATACACATGAATTTTGGGGGTATAGTGCCGGACTCGATTTTGAAAGAAAGATCTTAATTAAAGAGAATGCACCGTATCTCTTAGAAGAAAAGCTCAAAAGTAAAAACTGGAAAGCTGAAACTATCGTCCTTTCCGGGAATACTGATTGTTACCAGCCAGCCGAAAAGAAATTTGAGATTACCAGGGCGTGTTTGGAAGTATTCTTAAAATACAAACATCCTGTAGGTATTATCACAAAGAATACCTTGATCTTGAGGGACCTGGATCTGTTAAGAGAGCTTACTAAAGACGGACTTATAGGGGTAAATATATCGGTCACCTCTTTGTCCGAAAAGACAAGACGACTCCTGGAACCGCGCACGGCAACCATTGCAAAACGCTTGGAGACCATCAAAATACTTTCAGAAAATAACATCCCCGTCAATGCTATGCTGGCACCTATCATACCAGGGATAAATAGTCACGAACTCTTACAACTGGCTCGTGCTGTTTCAGAAAATGGGGCACTTTCCTTTGCCTTTACTGTTGTGAGATTAAACGGTGCCATTGGAATGCTATTTACCGACTGGATAAAACGTACCATGCCTGATAAAGCAAATAAGGTCTTACATCAAATAGAGAGTTGTCATGGAGGCACCTTAAATGACAACAGGTTTGGGATACGAAATAAGGGCGAAGGGGTAGTTGCAAAACAAATTCATGACCTGTCCAAAATTGCAAAGCGAAGGTATTTCAAAGGACGTACTTATCCCAAATTGAATAAAGATCTCTATGAGGTCTATAAACAAGGGCAGTGGAAATTATTTTAATTCCCAGCCTTTGCGATAGCTCCCTTTCACCCATTCATTGGCTTTCTCAAAATTTGTTACCCGCATGGATTCACCTTCCCAAAGTAATTTCTTTCTTCCGGGTCTTAGAATCGATGGTCTTCCGCCGGGTTCTTCCGGGGCAACTAGTTCTTTGAATTGAAATGCCTTAATTGCCAGATTCCCCATCAGAACTGCTTCTGTTAACGGACCAGACCTGTCAAAACTTGAAGATGTTTCAGTCCCTTGCAAGCAGCCTTCTACCCAATTGCGCTGGTGCCCGCCAGTGCTGCCTTCAATTCGTTTTAAGGTAGGCGTAGGAGGATTATACATATCCATCATTTCCGAAGGAAGAAGCCTGGCATTGCGCGAATAAACATCACACACCAGAATTCCTTTGGTGCCATAAAAAACAGAACCCCCACCAGAATCGCCAATAGTCTCACCATCTTTTAATTCGTCGGGGAGATCGGGCATAATGCCACCATCGTACCAATTTAGGGCTATATCTCCGTGCTGAGGGGTATTGAATTTTAGACGCACTATGGATGAGGCAGGGCAGGAAGCGCTGTAATCTGCTTCAACAAAATCGCCCACCCAATTCGTAGTACAACTGGCTTCTGCCTCAGTAGGATAACCCAGATCCAGCACACCAAAAGGTGTTTCCATAATATGACAACCCATGTCGCCCATAGCTCCGGTACCAAAGTCCCACCAACCTCGCCATTTAAAAGGCAAATATGAATTGTTGTAATCTCTATTAGCTGCAGGTCCCAGCCACAGATCCCAATCTAGTCCGTCCGGGATCTCATCTTTACCTACCGGTAGTGGAATCCCTTGAGGCCAAACCGGTCTGTTGGTCCAACAATCTACTCGTTCTACTTTACCAATAATACCAGAATTGATCCATTCCTTAGCTAGTCTGCTGCCATCGCTAGAGGCTCCCTGGTTGCCCATTTGCGTAACGATCCCATTCTCCCGGGCCACCTTGGTCATCAATCTTGCTTCTGCGATATTATGTGTAAGGGGTTTTTCAACATAGGCGTGTTTCTTGGCACGCATAAAGGGCAAGGCTATGGTGGCATGCGTATGGTCTGGGGTAGCCACCATTATCGCATCCATATCCTTTAATTGTTTATCGTATACCTTGCGAAAATCTTTGTAACGCTTAACGTCTGGATAGAGTTCATAGGTTTCTGCCGCTCTTCTATCGTCTACATCACAAAATGATACAAATTTCACCTTCCCAGTTTCCTGTAGTCCTCTGATAACTCCTGAACCACGACCACCAACTCCAAATGCTCCAACATAAAGTGTATCGCTGGGAGGCACATGACCCTTGCCCAAAACATAACTTGGAACAATTGAAAAAACAGCGGTAGAGGCCGATACATTCTTGATAAATTTTCGCCTTTGCATATGGAAAGTGTTTATAAATGAGGCAGGAAGATACAAAAAAAGCAATCCTTAAAGTTCTATTAAGGATCATCATATGTTCATTTGGGGGGACTAAAGGAAATCAAAAAGAAATTCACTGAGTCCCACTCCATTCTGCATAGAAATGTTCCAGATACTGCAAGAGAAAAGCGTGTCTTTCCATGGCGATCTTCGCCCCTGTTTTGGTGTTCATTTTGTCTTTAAGAAGGAGCAGCTTCTCATAGAAATGATTAATGGTAGGGCTCTTAGAATTTTTGTATTCCTCTTTGGACAGTTCCAAATTGGGAGCTATTTCGGGATCGTAGAGGGTTCTATTTTTAAAACCCCCGTAGTGAAAAGCGCGTGCAATTCCAATGGCACCAATGGCATCTAACCTGTCTGCGTCCTGTACCACCAACAATTCAACTGAATGCGTTTTATTCTTATTTTCCCCAATACTATTTTTAAAAGAAATATGTTCAATGATATAGCATACCTTTTCAATGACCTCCTTTTCTACATCCAGGGAATTTAGAAATGTCCTGGCCATTTTGGGACCAATAGATTCATCCCCCTGATGAAATTTTGCATCAGCAATATCGTGTAATAAGGCTCCAAGGCTTACAACCAAAACGTCTACTTTTTCGTCTTTAGCGATCAAGAGGGCGTTGCGAAAAACGCGTTGGGTATGGAACCAATCGTGTCCTGCTTCTGCGTCACATAGAGTTTCTTTTACAAAGGCAATTGTGTCTTCAACTAGGGAGGTGGTATTCATGGAGTTACGCGTATATTGTTGGAAATGACCTCTTCTACCCTGGCTAGTAAAACATCAGAATCGCCCGTGTTTTCTATAGGTTGGTGTACCTTAAAATACAAATGTGATCCTATGCCGTAAGGGAATTTACCATAGCGTAACATTTTCCATGAATTGTTAATGCTTATAGGCACAATAAGTGCAGAAGGGGACTGTTTCATCAGCACTTTTAATCCGGTGGGTTGAAATTTCTTTGGGTGCCCGGTTCTACTGCGCGTACCTTCAGGAAAGATAACGGCACTTCTTTTATTTGCTTCTATGTATTTACCCAATCTGGCAATAGCCACAAGGGCTTGTTTACTATCCTTCCGATCTATAAGAGCCGAACCTCCATGTCTGAGATTATACGATACGCTTGGTATGCCTTTTCCTAATTCTATCTTGCTCACAAATTTTGGATGATATTTTCTCATATACCAGATAATGGGAGGAATATCGTTCATGCTTTGATGGTTAGAAACTATGATCAGCGGCACACCTTTAGGAATGTTGTGATCATTTTTAAAAGTGTAACTGGTTCCCAGCAGGTATGTGCACCACATAAGCGTTAAGTTGAGGTAGCTTACACTTTTTTGATGGGCATCATATCCAAACCAGTTAAAGCATACCCATTGAATGGGATGAAAAACCAGAAGCACTATTCCAAAAAAAAGGAAATAAATACAGGTTAAAGGATATGCCAGAATTTTACGCATTGTACAAAAATAAAAAACCGCACTTACCAAAGTGCGGTGTTTAAGATAAAACTTATTGGAGTCTAACAGAATTCGTCAAAAGCCCCGCTTAAATTTTCAGCTATCATTTCTGCAGGCCTTCCTTCTATATGATGTCTTTCGATCATATGTACCAGTTCTCCATTTTTAAAAAGAGCCATACTGGGTGATGAAGGAGGGAATGGAACCATTAGATTTCGGGCTGCATCCACAGCTTCTGTATCTACTCCAGCAAATACAGTGATCAAATGATCTGGTTTTTTATCATTTCGCAAACTTAATTTGGCCGCAGGTCTTGCATTTGCTGCAGCACAACCACAGACAGAGTTTACTACCACCAGGGTAGTTCCTTCCATTTTAAGGGCCTTTTCAACGGCCTCTGCGGTATATAATTCTTCAAAACCAGCCGAAGCGAGGTCTTGTCTCATGGGTTTTACTAATTCTGCAGGGTACATAATATATTTTTTATTTTTATTCCCTGCAAAGATAACCAAAATGTACAACTATTTAGCTAAAGCTTTCTTAAGGTGCTAAAGGGTTATTAGTGGTTTAACCCTATCTTTGCCAAAATTTTTTACTTTTCATGATTCGTTGGATCGCCGCTATTTTAGGGTATTTTTTATTTCGTTTACCGGGAGCTATCATTGGGTTTCTGGTTGGCAGTTTTATGGACAATCTAGGTTCCGGCTCCAATGCGCGCTCCATATTTGAAGATCTGTCACGGCAAAAGGTTTCACCGGCCGACTTTGAGTTGAATTTATTATCCCTGTGCTCCTTGGTGATCAAAGCAGATGGGCAGGTAAGTCAACGAGAATTAGATTATGTAAGGCAGTACTTTCTTAGCACCTATGGAAAAGAGAAAGCAAATGCCATTTTTAGAACGTTTAATGAAGTAATTAAAAAACGTGAGATCTCTGCCCAAAGGATCTGTACCTATCTCAATCAACGAACACGCTATGAGGTGCGCTTGCAACTCCTCCATTTCTTATTTGCCATTGCGCAGTCTGATGGGTCTATCAGCGCTCCTGAGATTGAAAAGATCCGTGAGATAGCGGGGTATTTACGTATTGGCGCAAGCGATTTTGGTAGTATTAAGGCGATGTTTGTCAAGGCCGCAGACAATGCCTATAAGATTTTGGAGATAGAGAAGAGTGCTTCGGATGATGAAGTAAAGAAGGCATATAGAACGATGGCGAAAAAGTATCACCCAGATAGGGTAAATACGGAAAATGAGGCGATCAAAAGAGGGGCAGAGGAGAAGTTCAAGGAAGTTCAAAAGGCCTATGAACAGATACAGCAACAACGTGGAATGTAATCTTTTGTAGCATCTTGGAACATTTTTTATTTTATGTGGAATTGGGATTAGGTCATGTTTTAGACTTCAATGCCTATGACCATATTTTGTTCCTCGTCGCATTGGCTATACCGTTTACGTTTCGCTCTTGGAAACAGATACTTACGCTGGTTACCATATTTACCGTGGCACATTGCCTTTCGTTGGCATTTTCGGTGTATGAGATGGTGGTGGTAAATGTTGCATGGATCGAATTTTTAATTCCAATTACCATTTTAGTTACCGCACTTTTTAATGTAAAAGAGGTTGTAAAAAAGGACACTGCACTTAATTTTAAATTGCAAAGTGCGGCTACTGCCTTTTTTGGGCTAATCCATGGTTTTGGATTCTCAAATTATTTTAAAATGCTCATGGCAGGGGAGGATAACAAGTTAAATCCGTTGCTCGGCTTTGCCACCGGAATAGAATTATCTCAGATCATCATTATAATTGGGGTGTTGTTCCTGGCATTTTTGCTTGTTGAAAGGCTTAGGCTTCCAAAAAGGTATTTTGTGTTGGGAACTTCCACTATCGTGATCCTTATCTCGCTACCGATGATCTATACTACTTGGCCTGTTTAATGCGTTTAGGAGGTAACTATAACTGTTTCAAGCAAGCAATAAAAGAGTGATTCTTTCTTCTTATCGGTTTTAATTAAATATTAACCATTTATGGTTGTTGAACTATTTCAAAGCAGGTATCTTAGTGCTTTTCAATCATTTGAAGAATTAAACAAATAGGAGTTAGTGACAAAAAAGAAGCAGTTAAAGTATGACCGGGCCTATCTTAGGATGGCTCATGAATGGGGAAAATTGTCCTATTGTATCCGCAGACAAGTAGGGGCTATAGTCGTAAAGGACCGTATGATCATATCCGATGGATACAATGGAACGCCAACAGGTTTTGAGAATATTTGTGAGGATGATGATGGATATACCAAATGGTATGTTTTACATGCAGAGGCGAATGCCCTTTCCAAAGTAGCGGCTTCTACGCAGTCATGCGAAGGGGCTACTTTATATATAACATTATCCCCTTGCAAGGAATGCAGTAAGTTAATACACCAATCTGGTATTAAACGCGTTGTATACCAAATAGCATATAAAGATGACTCAGGGTTACAATTTCTGGATAGAGCGGGGGTTGTACTAGAACATCTTCCTCATATTTTGGAAGAAAACGAATAAGAATTAATGAAGAAGTATCATTACATATGGCCTATGATCATTGCCTTAGCCATGGCATTGGGTGTCCTGATTGGAGGCAAACTTCATTTTAATGACTCGCCCGAAAAGCTCTTCTCCACCAACTCAAAGAAAGACAAACTGAACCGACTCATAGATTATATAGACTATGAGTATGTAGATGAGATCAATACAGATAGTATTGTAGATGTTACCGTCAATAATATTCTGGAAAAATTAGATCCTCATTCGGTGTATATTCCAAGGGAGGAACTAACACAGGTCTCTGAGAACATGAAAGGCGATTTCGTTGGGATCGGAATCAATTTTTATATGTACAAGGACACTATTACGGTGATCCGTACCATTGAGAACGGTCCAAGTTTTCTGAAAGGGATAGAACCCGGTGATAGAATATTGATGGCAGACAAAGACACCTTGTACGGCAAGAATTTACCCAGTAGCCGTATTGTCAGTACCTTGAAAGGGGAAATAGGATCTTCCGTAGATCTAAAGATATATCGGAAAACAGAAAACAACATCTTTACGGCTACCCTAAAAAGAGATAGAGTGCCAATAAAAAGTGTTGAAGCTTATTATATGCTTTCTCGTGATATGGGGTACATTAAGGTCAACAGATTTGCAGAGACCACCTATAAGGAATTCAAAAAAGCCCTTCGTTCCTTACAGAAAACTGGGGCTGTAAAAATAACTCTGGATCTCAGGGATAACCCCGGGGGATATTTAGGAATTGCGGAGCAAATGGCAGACGAATTCCTAAAGGATGGTAAGCTTATTCTTTTTACCAAGAACAAGAAAGGCAAAATAGAGAAGATGTTTGCTTCCAAAGCCGGTTCATTTGAGGACAAACCGGTTTATGTACTTATTAACGAACGATCTGCATCCGCAAGTGAGATCATCGCAGGGGCATTACAGGATAATGACGTAGGGACCATAGTAGGTCGCAGGTCATTTGGGAAAGGACTCGTACAGCGTGAGATGGCTCTGGGGGATGGATCTGCTGTGCGTTTATCCGTGTCCAGGTATTATACCCCAACCGGTCGTTCTATTCAAAGAACATACAACAATGGAAATGAAGATTACTATGAGCGTTTTGAAGCCAGGTACGATAATGGTGAACTAATGTCTGCGGATAGCATTAAGGTTGCAGATTCTTTAAAATTCACTACTCCCAAGGGCAAGGTAGTGTACGGGGGTGGTGGCATAATCCCCGATGTATTTGTGCCTATTGGAAATATTGAGGAAGAAACCATAAAGAGTATGGAAAGTCTGGGCTTTATTTCTCGATTTGTTTTTGAACATCTTGAAGAAGACCGCGAACGCTATACCAGCTATGAGCAGCAAGATTTTATCAGCAACTTCAAGGTAGATGATATCCTATTTGAACAATTTGTGGATTATACTGTTGGCAATAATCTCCGAATGGATTTCTATGCTTATGACCAACGCATTAAGCTGTATTTAAAAGCGGCATTGGCAGAACAGTTGTTTTCACCTAACATAAGTGCGAAGATCAGGGGTGCCGTAGATCCAATGTTGCAAAAAGTATTGGAATTAGATCAGCCTATGCTGAAGGAAATGGTGAAAGATTAAAATCCTGAGTTTCTTTTTAGTAGAAAAGGAGAAATCTAATCCTCGTCAATCTTTTTCTGGATATTCCTGGAGGTAAGAAGAATAATAAGTAGAACAATGGCGCACAGGGCAGCCACAACACCTATAACAGCAATAATACTATCCTCACCCAGTGGATCCGAAAAATCAATGATCGTCACATTATAGGCAATTAGGGCAAGGGCTAAAATGATAAGAACTACGGTAACTTTTTTATTCATTCTTTCGCTTTATTGTGAGTTGTCTTCCTAAGAAACACCCATTTATGGAAATAACTGATTAATGTTCGTCGCAAATAATTTAACTGCTATTGCCAATAAAATGACCCCAAATACTTTTCTGACCACACTTAGTCCGCCTTTCCCCATGACACGCTCAATCTTGGCAGACGATTTTAGAACCAGGTAGACAAAGATAATATTGACAATAATGGCTGCTATGATGTTCTCCACATAAAATTCGGCACGCAAGGATAAGAGGGCTGTCATAGTGCCCGCTCCGGCAATCAGTGGAAAAGCAATAGGCACTATAGAGGCAGATTCTGGTTCGTCATCGCGGTAAAGGGTGATTCCAAGGATCATTTCTATCGCCAAAAAGAATATAATAAAGGCCCCTGCTACCGCAAAGGAATACACGTCTATCCTAATCAATTTAAGGATCTCTTCTCCCACAAACAGAAATGCTACCATTATGCACCCGGCGACAATAGACGCTTTCTCTGAGTGAATATGGCCCACTTTTTTTCGCAGATTTATGATAATGGGAATACTCCCAACAATATCAATAACGGCAAAAAGAACTATACTGGCAGTTGCTATTTCCCTGAAGTTCAAATGCATTCCAATAGGCTTTTAAGTTGTGCAAAAGTAGTATATATTTTGAGTTTGAGGCAGGTCATCAAAACAAATATTATCAGCGGAAATACAAGTGAAAAAAGTATCTTTGACGCTTACTTAAAAACGATGTTCCAAGTAGGGAAAACACTGGTTTCAGAAGAGATCATTGAGAAAGACTTTGTGTGCAATCTATCTGCCTGCAAGGGAGCGTGCTGCGTAGACGGTGATGCCGGCGCCCCACTTGAGGACAAAGAGACTGAAATCCTGGTAGATATTTATGCCAAGGTAAAGCCATTTCTTCGCCCTGAAGGAATTGAAGCCATTGAAAAGCAAGGGGCATTTGTAAAAGGAGAAGATGGAGAATGGGAAACTCCGCTTGTTGGTAACAGCGAATGTGCGTATGTGATATTTAATGATCATGGCGTTGCTAAATGTGGCCTGGAAGAGGCCTATGAAAAAGGAGCAACAAGCTGGAAGAAACCTGTTTCGTGCCATCTATATCCCATCCGTGTTACGGAGTATACAGAATTAACAGCCGTTAATTATCACAAATGGCAACTCTGCGATCCCGCCTGTCAGTTAGGAGAAAGTCTTAAGGTTCCTGTATATAGGTTTGTAAAAGATGCGCTTATCCGAAAATTTGGAAAAAAATGGTATAAAGAGTTGGAAGAAGTAGCCCGTGAATACCATACATCACAGCAATAGAAGGTAGTTCATAGAGTATTTTATACCGTTAACGGAATATTTTTTATCCCCCTCGTACATTAACTAGCTTTCCACTCCCTAATATACATCTTATACTGTTTTAAGGTATAAATGATGTTTAGAAGGACAAATAACACAACCAATTACCCCCACAATGAGAAAATGTGTTCTTTTATTTCTGTTATTAGTGTTCGTGCTTATCATTGCGTCCATTACAGAAAACAGGGAAAGTGCAGCAGCCAATGAAAAGGTTGCAATGGAGCTAAATGCATCAGAATCATTACTTCAGGAAGGTGCCGCTCTGAGCAACGATCTTCCCAAGTAAAACAAAACCACTTCAGTTTTTATTTTTATCTGTACATGTCTCACTTTTGTACAGGAACACTTCGTTTGTATTTTTTCATTTTTTGATCTGGCAACATAGTTAATATGTTCGCCATTTGCTTTTTATTAATGAAGATCTGCTCTTTCTTTAAGATTTTGTATGAATTGCTATTAAATGAAATAGGCAACAGATCTTTAAAAGAAATGCATGGACTTATTCCTGTTAATCCCCATAGACAGTAAGATGCAAGAGAGGATTGTGCTACAACACCAGCTAGTATAATTTAATATACTTTCTGGTCTATTCTTTTACTGTTGAAGTTGCCAAAAAAATTTATACAGGATAACAGATGTACATAAGGGTAACAAACATAGCAGGCGAGCCTAGATTTCAACATGCTGTGTTAAAAACTTTGAGCCTGTTATCATGAAACAGACTTTACAATTTAATAACATTTTATAATCTTTGTTAGTCCCAGCTCGATCCACTTTTTTACTCAAAAACTAACACTAATAAGAACAAGAAATGTCAAAACTCTTAGAACCAATCCTAGAAGAAAATGAAGATAGATTTGTAATTTTTCCAATTAAGCATCATGATCTTTGGGAATGGTATAAGAAATGTGAAGCCTGTTTTTGGACCGCTGAGGAAATAGATCTTCATCAGGATCTAGCCGATTGGAATAATAAACTAAATGATGATGAGAAGTATTTCATAAAGCACATTTTAGCATTTTTTGCAGCCTCAGACGGGATCGTTAATGAGAACCTGGCAGAAAATTTTGTAAATGAAGTACAGTATTCAGAAGCTAAATTCTTCTACGGTTTTCAGATCATGATGGAAAACATCCATTCTGAGACATACTCCCTCTTAATTGATACTTACGTTAAAGATGAAAAGGAAAAGAATATGCTGTTTAAAGCTATTGAGAATTTTCCGGCTATCAAGAAAAAAGCAGATTGGGCACT
>CAWAEX010000031.1:0-22258 GCA_963781045.1 uncultured Flavobacteriaceae bacterium
TTAAACATTCTTATAACCATATTTGCATTGATAGCCGGAGCAGCTCAACTAGTGTTCCTTTATAATTTTGTTCACAGTATTTTTTACGGCAAACCTACAGTTCAAAATCCGTGGAAATCGAATACGCTGGAATGGACAGCACCTATTAAGCATATCCACGGTAACTGGGAAGGAAAAATTCCTGAAGTACACCGTTGGGCATATGATTACAGTAAGACACTGCCAAATGGCGACTATGTAATAAAAGATCAGGATTTTGTGCCTCAGGATGTACCTCTGCAAGATAAAGAAGAGGAGTTACATCATTAAAGATGTTATCAAGATATTAAAGGACCCGTACTGTTGTATACACAGTATGGGTCTTTTTTTATTGTGAATATCAATACTCTCATCCTTCAATAAATTGTAATATCTTTAATCAAGTAAATAGTTAAATACCCTAAGTCTCATGAAGATAAAATTGCTACTCTTACTACTTTTGTGCACCACATTGGCCATACAAGCTCAGCGCAAACCAAAGATCAAAGGAAATCGCACAGTAATAGAAGTAAAGGATGCCCTGCCTCCATTTACAAAAATAGAACTTCGGGATGATCTGGATGTTACCCTTCGCAGATCAACGGAAGAAGCCTATACTGTTACAGCAGATGATAATCTCATTGATGTATTAAAATTCAAGATAGAGGATAGTACCCTGGTGATCTCCTCTTTTTACCAGATCACCTCCAAAAAGAAATTGGATATTGAAATAGCCTATACACAACTTAATTCTATCATGCTCAGTGATGGAAAACTTACTTCAATAGACAAGATCAGTTCGGAGATATTAAAAATTACTACTTTGGGATCTGCCAAAATTGAGCTGGGTGCAGATGCTGGTCTTGTTAAAATAGATATGCAGGATAACAGTTCAGGTACGTTCAATCTTACTGCAGATTCATTATCCGTAATGCTCATGAATAAAGCAGATGTCAGTATCTATTCCAATTCATTCAACAATGCACTCGCAATGAAGGACAATGCCCGTCTACAAATAGAGGGTACTGCAGAAAATTTTGAGATCACATTAGATGGAGACGCTAATCTCAGAGCAGAAGATCTTGAGGCCCGGAAAATAACCGCTAGTATTATGGCATCATCCAACGCCCGATTTTATGTCACGGATACTATAAACCTGAGACAACAAGGCTCTTCTCGTTGTTACCTCTACGGAGATCCTGCAATAGAATTAAAGCAATTCACGGACACCGCTGAATTGTTCAAACGAAAGAAATAGAAAAAAAATCCCCTCTTCTGTAGGAAAAGGGGATACAACAACAACCAATTACCTTATGATTGTAAGGATAAGGATGCTTTTGGACCGGCGTCAACGATCTCTTTATTTACGTTGGCCTCAAACTTTTTAAAATTGGTATTAAAGAGTCCGACCAGTTTTTTCTTCACTTCATCGTATTTGCCTTTATCGTCCCATGTATTTTTAGGGATCAATACTTCGGCTGGTACTCCCGGACAACTTTGAGGGATCTGAAAACCAAATTCCTCGTCCTTAATAAATGATACCTTATCAAATTCATTGTGATGGATAGCATCTATCATGGCTCTGGTATACTTCAATTTAATCCTTGAGCCTACTCCATGTGCTCCACCTGTCCAACCGGTATTCACCAACCAGGCTGTGGCCTTGTGATCTTTGATCTTTTTGGCCAGTAGCTCTGCATATTTGTTGGGGTGCCACATCATAAAAGCCGCTCCAAAACAGGCGCTAAATGTAGCCTGAGGTTCCGTCACTCCCATTTCTGTACCGGCCACTTTTGCTGTATAACCTGAGATAAAATGGTAGCTTGCCTGCTCTGGAGTTAGTTTACTCACAGGAGGTAAGACTCCAAAGGCATCACAGGTTAGGAAAATGATGTTTTCCGGATGTCCTGCAATACATGGCATTTGAACATTATTTATAAAATGAATAGGGTATGAAGCCCTGGTATTCTGCGTAATGGAAGTATCTGTATAATCTACGGTACGAGAATCCTTGTCATAGACCACGTTCTCCAGCACGGTGCCAAACCTGATAGCATTGAAAATATCGGGCTCATTTTCTGCTGATAAGTTGATGGCTTTGGCATAACAGCCACCTTCAATGTTGAAGGTTCCTTCGTCTGTCCAGCAATGTTCATCATCTCCGATAAGCTTGCGCTTAGGATCGGCACTTAAAGTGGTCTTTCCGGTACCCGATAAACCAAATAGAATGGTAACATCACCTGCATCACCTACATTCGCAGAACAGTGCATGGGGAGTACTTCTTCCAATGGCATTAAATAGTTCATGATAGAAAAAATACCCTTCTTCATTTCTCCTGCATATTGGGTTCCCAGGATCACAACCTCTTTCTCTTCCAAATTCAGATCTACACTGGTTTTGGAAGTCATCTCTGAGGTGTATCTGTTGGCAGGGAAACCTCCCCCGTTAAAGATCACGTAGTCTGGTTCACCAAATTGGGATAATTCTTTCTGAGTGGGCATAATCAGCATATTTTGCATAAAAAGGGCATGGTATGCTCTGGTACAAATGATCCTGACTTTTAGCCTGTATTTTGGGTCCCATCCTGCAAAGGCATCCACAACATATAGTTGGGGTCTGGTGTTGAGGTAATCCAGGGCACGTTCCCGGTTTACCATATAGGTATGTTCATCCAGCCCAATATTTATATTACCCCAGTCTATATTTTTCTCAGAGTCTGGGTGTCTTACTATTCGTTTGTCTTTCGGACTCCTGCCTGTTTTTTCCCCGGAATATACCATCAGGGCCCCCACATCAGAAATTGCCGTTCCTTTTTCTTGTTGTAATCCCAGCTCGTATAAAACAGGAACACTGCTATTTCTGTAAACTTCTTTTACTTCAATTCCGTATTTGTGCAAATCAAATGTTGTCATGGATATTATTTTAATTACAATTTAATTACTTAATTCTAGGATACAAAGAAGCGAATTAATAATCAAAGAAAAGATGATTTTTATCATAATCAAATATTCTACAGCTTTATGTCATGGATTAAAATTAAGCGGTAATAATCCCTTTTGATTTTCACTATCTTTGAAAATATGAATGAACATTTGGACCCAACGGCAGAAAATTTCTCGCAGGAGGAGCTCGACATTGAAAGAGCATTACGGCCCATAACCTTTGACGATTTCACTGGTCAGGAATCGGTATTGGAAAACCTTAAGATCTTTGTGCAGGCCGCCAATATGCGTAATGAAGCCCTGGATCATACGCTGTTTCATGGACCACCAGGGCTTGGGAAGACCACTTTGGCACATGTCCTGGCCAATGAACTGGGTGTTGGGATCAAGGTTACTTCCGGACCTGTGCTCGATAAGCCGGGAGACCTTGCAGGATTACTTACAAATCTTGAAGAACGCGATGTGCTTTTTATTGATGAGATACACCGCCTGAGTCCCATAGTGGAAGAATACCTCTATTCTGCCATGGAAGATTATAAGATCGATATTATGATCGAAACCGGACCCAATGCAAGATCGGTACAGATCAACTTAAACCCCTTTACTTTAATAGGAGCAACTACCAGGTCAGGGTTACTAACTGCACCTATGCGTGCCCGTTTCGGAATACAGAGCAGATTACAATACTATAATACAGAACTTTTGTCGACCATAGTGGAGCGGAGCGCAGATATCCTCAAAGTGCCTATCAGCAATGATGCAGCCATTGAAATTGCAGGGAGAAGCCGTGGAACCCCAAGAATTTGTAATGCCCTACTTAGGCGGATACGCGATTTTGCACAGATCAAAGGAAATGGTTCTATTGACATTGATATTTCCCAATACGGCCTTAAAGCACTTCATGTAGACACACATGGTTTGGATGAAATGGACAATAAGATTTTGCTGACCATCATTGATAAATTCAAAGGCGGACCGGTTGGGATCTCTACGCTAGCCACCGCTGTATCTGAGAGTTCTGAAACCATTGAAGAAGTCTATGAACCTTTCCTTATTCAGCAGGGCTTTATCATGAGGACGCCGAGGGGTAGGGAGGTCACGGAATTGGCTTACAAACATTTGGGCAGGATCAAGGGAGGAAATCAGCCAGGCCTTTTTTAAATGCGAGAACTAACCACTGTTTCTTATATAGAGGTTTTAAAGAACCGAAAACGAATCCTGGCAAATCCTTTACCCTTTCATAAGGAAAATTTTGAAAAGTATGGAGATACCTTCCGGGTGAAAATTGGCCCTGGAAGTTCTATCATCTTTACTCGCGACCCAGACATTGTGCAACTGGTGCTCCAAAAACAGCATAAGAAATTTCAAAAGTCGCCCCTGCAAACCAGGGATCTGGCCAAATATATTGGCTATGGTCTCCTTACTTCCGAAGGAGAGCATTGGCGGACCCACAGGCGCATGATACAACCGGCATTTCATAAAAAGAAGCTGGTAGGGTTGATAGATATCATGGAGCAGGCAATACAGGAAGAACTAAAGCGTATTAAGCCCAATCAGGATCAGGATGTATTTCCTTTAATGGGCGATCTGGCCTTTCAGGTAGTGTCAAAAGCCCTGTTTAGTCGTGCTGATATTCAGGATAAGATGCATAGACTTCAGCAAATCACAGAGACGAATCAAAAAATGCTGATCCGTGAAATGCGTCAGCCTTATCTGAAGTGGTGGTTTAATCTTAGTGGAAAAATAAAAAAACATTTAAAGTATTCCGAGGAGAGTCGTGAGTTGCTCAATGGTTTGATCGAAGATCGGATCGCATTGGAAAATGACAAAGATGATTTATTGGATATGCTTTTAAAGGCGACCTATGAGGACGGAACTCACATGCCCAGAAGACAGTTGATAGATGAGGTGCTCATCCTCTTTACAGCCGGGCACGAGACTACGGCGAATGCCTTGAGTTTCACACTTTTTTTATTGGGCAAGTATCCAAAAATTCAGGAAAAAGTATTCCAGGAAGTTAAGTATGCAGGGGTGGGAACGACAGATGGAATGACATGGATCCCAAAAATGGTTTATACGCAACAGTGCATTGAAGAGGCCCTGAGGTTGTATCCTCCCGCTTACATCATTGATAGGATGGCAAAAGAAGATCTGGAAATAGCCAATTACAGGTTTTCAAAAGGAAGTTTACTCCTAATGTCGGTTTATGAACTGCACCGCCATAATAAATTTTGGGAGGAGCCAGAATCCTTTCGGCCTGAGCGATTTGCTGTGGTCAATAAAAAAGAAATGGGGGCTTACTACTATCCTTTTGGAGCCGGGCCACGTATGTGCATAGGAAATAATTTTGCAATGAATGAAATGATCATGACCATTGCTCACATTGTAAAAAAATACCGGATCACAAACATAGTCGAAGAGGTTAAAATAGTTCCTCTCATATCTTTAAAGCCAAAAGAAGTATTTTTAAATTTCCAGGAACGCTAATACATTGAACAACCGCAAGGCGCATACTGAATTAATAAAAGAAGAAGCCAAACGCCTCGGTTTTTTGTCATGTGGTATTTCCAAGGCCGATTTCCTTGAAGAGGAAGCACCCCGTCTGGAGAACTGGTTAAAAGCAAATATGCATGGGGAGATGCAGTATATGGAGAATCATTTTGACAAGAGACTAGATCCGCGAAAACTGGTGGATGGCGCCAAGTCGGTTATTTCCTTACTACTTAACTATTACCCCTCAGAAACAACAAGACGAAGGCACCTATAAGATCTCAAAATATGCCTATGGGCAAGACTATCACCATGTCATTAAATCAAAATTAAAGGAACTCCAAGCCTTTATAGAAGAGAATATTGGTGAGGTACAAGGGAGGGCCTTTGTAGATTCGGCACCTGTTCTCGACAAGGCCTGGGCTGCGAAAAGTGGTTTGGGATGGATGGGAAAACACAGCAATCTTCTTACCCAACAGCTTGGTTCTTTCTATTTTATTGCCGAGCTGATCGTGGACCTGGAACTGGAATATGACAGTCCTGTAACGGACCATTGTGGTTCCTGTACGGCTTGTATAGATGCCTGCCCTACCGAGGCCATTGTACAACCCTATGTTGTAGATGGGAGCAAGTGTATTTCCTATCTCACCATCGAATTAAAGAATGAGATCCCTTCTTCTTTCCAGGGGAAAATGGATGATTGGATCTTTGGGTGCGATGTGTGCCAGGATGTATGTCCCTGGAACCGATTTTCAAAATCGCATCAAACTCCTTTGTTCAATCCTAATCCGGAAATACTCTCCATGAGTAAAAAGGAATGGGAAGAGATCACTGAAGATGTTTTTAAAAAGGTCTTTAAAGGATCTGCCGTGAAACGCACAAAATTTTCCGGATTAAAACGAAATATCAAATTTCTGGAATAATAAATTCCTACTACATCGATTTCGTGCTTAAAATCGCAATTTTATAATTAGGATCTTACTAAGAACAATGATAAAACCCTATATTGAAAGGTTGTTAATAAGGATCTAATACTAATGCATTCATAATTTCATAAACTGCGCACATTATGAGTATAATTAAAAAGCCAACCTTAGGTTTTTGGCAAATCTTCAATATGAATGTTGGGTTTCTTGGAATCCAATATAGTTTTGGACTACAACAAACTGCAATAAATCCTTTGTTTTTATTTTTAGGTGCTTCTGAAGAAATGCTTCCTATTTTAAATATCGCAGGTCCAGTTACGGGTCTGATCGTGCAGCCAATTATCGGTGCAATGTCAGATAAAACCTGGTCTCCAAAATGGGGAAGACGTAAGCCTTATTTTTTAATAGGTGCGCTAATCGGAAGTATTTGTTTATTTGTTTTTCCGTCTAGTCCAGTACTTTGGTTTGCCGTAGGCCTTTTATGGATTTTGGATGTGGGGAACAATATGGCCATGGAACCGTATCGTGCTTTTGTAGGGGATAAATTACCAGAAAAGCAGATGAGCCTAGGGTATCAAATGCAGAGTTTATTCGTAGGGGCTGGTATCTTATTGGCCATGGGTTCTATAGTTTTATTTCAAAAGATATTTGGTGCTGAGGTCGTTGAAGGCACAGATGTTGTTCCTACCTGGATGTATTATTCTTTCTATGTAGGAGGTGTCCTTTCTATAACTACTGTTTTATGGTCTGTTCTAAAGACTCCGGAAATTCCTCCTTCCGCGGAGGAATTAGAAGAAATCAATCATGATAAGAGCCAACCGATTGGTGCCCGTATTGCCAAGCCTTTTGCAGAAATAGTAAGTGCTATAAGAGATATGCCATCGTTTATGTGGAAGATAAGCGCGGTGTATTTGTTTCAATGGTATGCACTCTTTGTTTATTGGCAATACATTACCCCACTGTTTATGAAAACAATGGGTTATGGTATATCGGAAGCTGCATCGCAGTCCGCTCAAATGAGTTTGACCTATAATATAGTCACCATGGTTGTTGCGCTTGCCCTGGTGCCGCTTACTTTAAAATATGGGGGTAAAAAAATATACGCTGCTAGCCTGGTGGGTACCGGCTTGGCACTCTTCGCAATACCATTTATAGACAATTCCCTGCTCGTATTAGCACCTATGGTTTTATTTGGAATAGGATGGGCCGCCATGATGGGTATACCTTATACCATGGTTTCAAAAGTGGTTCCTCAAGAAAGAAGGGGTGTCTATATGGGAATTTTAAATATGATGATTGTGATACCTATGGGGATTGAAACCTTAACCTTTGGCCCCATTTACAAATATTTATTGGGGGGCAGTGCCATCAATGCTATACTTTTTGCCGGAGGGTTCTTTATTATTGCCGCTATATTAGCCATGCGCTTACATGTAAAGCCAGAACAAGTACAGGAATAAGCTCTTTTAGGATTGAGAAAACGCTTTGCTGGCAAAGTGATTTTAGATTGTTTTTTACATATAAAAAAGATCTATTAGATCTAATTTCAAGCGAATAGTCTGATATAAAATTTCAATTAATAGTAGGATTTCCATTAGTATTCTGGGATATGTTCGTATCCCAAGAATTACTCTTAAATTTGTTTCTTAAACTCATTGTATGGCGAAAGATAAGAAGAGAAGGGAAGCGTTAATATACCATGCCGAACCTACCCCTGGAAAGATCAAGGTCGTACCTACAAAACCTTATGCTACACAGCGAGATCTGGCATTGGCTTACTCCCCCGGAGTAGCAGAGCCATGTTTGGAAATTGCAAAAAATGTTGAAAATGTTTACAAATACACGGCTAAGGGAAATTTTGTAGCTGTGATTACCAATGGTACCGCTGTTTTAGGATTGGGAGATATTGGTCCGGAAGCTTCAAAACCTGTAATGGAGGGAAAATGCCTGCTATTCAAGATTTTCGCAGATTTAGACGCGATCGATATTGAATTAGATACCAAGGATATTGACAAGTTTGTTGAGACAGTAAAGATCATTGCTCCCTCTTTTGGTGGCATCAACCTGGAAGACATCAAAGCTCCTGAAGCTTTCGAAATAGAACGCCGACTAAAAGAGGAATTAGACATTCCTGTAATGCACGATGATCAGCACGGTACCGCCATCATCTCTTCTGCAGCACTGATAAACGCTTTGGAAATAGCAAAGAAAAAGATTCAGGAAGTACGAATAGTGATCAGTGGAGCAGGTGCCGCAGCCATTTCCTGTACGAGACTTTACAAGGCCTTTGGGGCAGATGCCAATAATATCATTATGGTAGATAGTAAAGGAGTAATTCGGAAGGACCGCGAAAACCTTTCTCCTGAAAAACAAGAATTTGCTACAGACCGTGATTTTCAAACCCTGGCGGATGCACTAAAAGATGCCGATGTATTTATTGGTCTATCTATCGCTGATACAATGACCCCGGCCATGCTGAAATCTATGGCAGATGATCCAATTGTTTTTGCCATGGCCAATCCGGATCCGGAGATCAAGTACAGCCTCGCTGTTAAAACAAGGAAAGATGTGATCATGGCTACTGGAAGATCAGATCATCCTAACCAGGTGAATAATGTACTCGGCTTTCCTTTTATCTTTCGTGGTGCACTCGATGTTCGGGCAACAAAGATCAATGAAGAAATGAAAATGGCCGCTGTTAAGGCACTGGCCGAACTTGCAAAACAGCCCGTTCCGGAACAGGTCAATATTGCCTATGGCGAAACCAGACTCACTTTTGGAAGGGAGTATATTATTCCAAAACCTTTTGATCCGCGACTTATTGCGGAAATTCCGCCCGCAGTAGCCAGAGCTGCCATGGAAAGTGGTGTTGCCAAATTTCCTATAACAGATTGGGATAAATACAAGGAGGATCTTTACCAACGCTCTGGTGAGGATAATAAAGTAATGCGCTTGCTGATGGGCAGGGCAAAGAACGATCCAAAGAAGATCATCTTTGCCGAAGCAGACCAGTTAGATGTACTAAAAGCAGCGCAGATAGCTTACGAGGAAGGTATAGCTCATCCTATATTATTGGGAAACAAGGAGATCATAACGGAATTGAAGAAGGAATTAGAATTTGATGCTGAAGTTGAAATTATTGACCAATACGGGCAAAATTCACTCGAGAAAAGAACACATTATGCTCATAAGTACTGGGAAGCAAGAAGGCGTAATGGGGCTACCCTTTACAGTGCAAAGAGCAGGATGCGTGAACGGAATTATTTTGGTTCAATGATGGTCCTGGAAGGATATGCCGATGGGATGATTTCAGGGTATTCCAGATCATATGCATCTTCTATTAAACCCGTATTTGAGGTTATTGGCAGAGCGGCCAATGTATCTAAGGCAGCTACGGTACATATCATGATCACAAATCGGGGACCTATTTTCCTGGCTGATACCTCAATTAACATAGACCCTACTGCAGAGGAATTAGCAGAAATCACCAGGATGACAGCAAATTTAGCTGTGGCCTTTGGTTTTGACCCGGTTATGGCATTGCTCTCCTATTCCAATTTCGGATCCTCGAAACATCCACACTCAAGAAAAGTGAAGGAAGCAGTACGCATTCTCCATGAAACTGATCCGCATCTGGTAGTGGATGGTGAGATCCAAACCGATTTTGCGCTGAATAAAGAACTTCTTCAAAGTCAGTTTCCTTTCTCAAAACTGGCAGGGAAAAAGGTCAATACCTTAATTTTCCCAAATCTGGAGTCGGCAAACATCACCTATAAATTACTCAAGGAGCTACATGCAGCAGATACCATAGGCCCTATAATGTTGGGTCTTAAACGACCGGTGCATATCTTGCAATTAGGAGCAAGTGTAGAAGAAATGGTTAATATGACGGCGGTGGCAGTGATAGACGCACAGGAGAGGGAGAAGCGCAGAAAAGCTAAAAAAGGAGTGAAAAAATAAGCGTAATTCACGAATCTCAATCAGAATAAAACAATTCAATGATCACTCATTTAAAAGGAAGGCTGACAGAAAAACATCCCACACATGTGGTAATAGATTGTGGGGGAGTCGGGTATTTTGTGAATATTTCGTTGCATACATTTTCCCAACTTCCAAGTTCAGAAAACATTCAGCTTTTCACACATTTACAGATCAAAGAAGATGCCCATACTCTCTTCGGATTTATGGAAGCTTCTGAGCGGGAGATATTTAGATTGCTTTTGTCTGTCTCAGGGATAGGATCTAGTACCGCGAGGACCATGCTTTCTTCAATGACACCATTTCAGATAAGAGATGCAATCGCCACAGCAGATGTCCCATCCATACAGGCTATAAAGGGCATTGGTGCTAAGACAGCGCAACGTGTAATTCTGGATCTTAAGGACAAAGTTTTAAAAATTTACGATCTGGACGAAGTTTACCCAAATTCAAACAATACAAATAAAGAAGAAGCGTTATCTGCTTTAGAGGTTCTTGGCTTTCAAAGAAAGCAAGCCGAAAAGGCGGTGGACAAGGTTTTAAGCCAAGATGCTTCACTAAGCGTAGAGGACATTATCAAACACGCGCTGAAAAATTTGTAATTAGTTTGAAAAAAGGGGCAAAAACTTTTCTTAAATCTACATTTAAGCTATTTTTCCTATCCTTCATTTTCCTTTGGGCCGGGTATTCATGGTCTCAGGAAACTGGGGAACAATCTACAGACTCTGTTCAAACCGGAGTGGCCCTCGGCAAGATCAAAATGCCAAACCCCAAAAGTATTGTTTCCAAATACACCTATGACCCTCAACTAGACCGATATATTTATACGGAGAGCGTTGGGGACTATGACATAAACTATCCCGTGATCCTCACTCCGGCCCAGTATATGGACCTGGTGCGCAAGGAGAATATGAAGTCTTACTTTAAAGAAAAGTTAGATGCTTATTCCGGCAAGAAAGAAGGTAGTGAAGAAGCAAGGAGGAACCTGCTCCCTAATTTCTATGTCAACAACAATTTTTTTGAATCTGTTTTTGGAGGTAATACAATTGAGGTAATTCCACAGGGATCTGTGGCCATGGACCTGGGAGTTATCTGGCAAAAGAATGACAATCCGGCGCTCTCACCCAGAAACCGGACCAATCTCTCCTTCGATTTTGACCAGCGCATTAGTTTAAGTATGCTGGGGAAAGTAGGAGAAAGACTGCAGGTAACCGCCAATTACGATACAGAAGCTACCTTCGATTTTCAAAACCTTGTTAAACTAGATTATACTCCAACCGAGGATGATATAATTCAAAAAATTGAGGTGGGTAATGTGAATATGCCTTTAAACAGTTCCCTTATTACAGGAGCCCAAAGTCTTTTTGGAGTAAAGACCCAATTGCAATTTGGTAAGACCACGGTAACTGCCGTATTTTCAGAACAACGGTCGCAAAACAATACAGTAGTGGCTCAGGGTGGGGGTACGCTTAACGAATTTGAACTTACCGCACTAGACTATGATGAGGACAGGCACTTCTATCTTGCCCAGTACTTCAGAGATCAATACGATGAGGCGCTATCTAATTATCCGTATATCCGAAGTCAGGTTCAGATCACACGATTAGAAGTATGGGTCACCAACCGGAGTCAGCAAACGTTAAATGTGCGAAATGTAGTGGCACTTCAGGATCTTGGAGAGGCTCTGGAAGAGAAAACTCGTATAGGGATAGCCAATGGAGATCCGGCGGGCTTTTTTAATTTCTCCGCAACAAATCCCGAACTGCCAAGGAACGGGGCCAATGATTTTGATCCTGCCCTCATTAACAGCGGAGGAGCCTTAACCCCAGACATTAGAGATATTGCAACCGTTGAAAGCGGGTTTAATATTTCAGGTGGGTACCAGATCAACCAGGGATTTGATTACGCTATACTCGAAAATGCCAGAAAGTTAGAACCTAACAGAGATTACCAATATAATACTCAGCTGGGTTACATATCCCTGAATCAGCGGTTGAGCAATGACGAAGTGCTTGGGGTAGCCTTTCAATATACCTATAACGGAGAAGTATACCAGGTAGGAGAATTCGCCAATGGCGGTTTGGATGCAACCACTGTCGCAGGA
This sequence comes from uncultured Flavobacteriaceae bacterium, assembly GCA_963781045.1. GTDB lineage: Bacteria > Bacteroidota > Bacteroidia > Flavobacteriales > Flavobacteriaceae > Muriicola. The sequence goes on from CAWAEX010000031.1 coordinate 12,460, forward strand.
GGGGTAACGCCAGTGATAACAAACAACACCCTGATCCTTAAGTTACTTAAAAGTAATATCACCAATGTCAATGATCCTATTTGGGATCTGATGATGAAAAATATTTATTCCACAGGAGCTTTCCAGTTGAGTGAGGACGATTTTAAATTGAACATTCTATATTCCGACCCAACCCCTAGAAACTATATCACTCCGGTAGATCCAAATACGGGGTGGCCATCAACACCAAAGCCCTTAGAGGACCGAATTCTGTTGGATGTCTTTAATCTGGACCGACTCAACGTTTACAGGGACGTGCAACCAGGAGGGGATGGTTTTTTCGATTTTGTTCCCGGGATCACCGTAAATACCCAGGGCGGGCAGATCATATTTACCAAAGTAGAACCTTTTGGGGAATTCCTCTTTGACCTCTTAGGTGGGGGAACCTATGACGTGGCTAATGATCAGGGCTATAATGTTAACCAGCAGAAGTATGTTTTCAGGAACATGTACTCCAACACCAAGGCCTCTTCTCTTCAGGATGCTGAGAAAAACCGGTTCAGACTAAAAGGAAGGTACAAATCTGAAGGAAGTAACGGAATTCCTATTGGAGCCTTTAATGTACCCAGAGGTTCTGTTAGAGTTACAGCAGGTGGAAGACAATTGCAGGAAGGGATAGACTATACGGTTAACTATCAGGCCGGGACGGTTCAGATCCTTGATCCAAGCTTACAAGCCTCTAACACTCCCATCAATATCTCAGTAGAGAATAATGCTGTTTTTGGCCAACAAACACGAAGATTTACCGGAGTAAATGTGGAACACCAGTTCAATGAGAAATTTGTACTGGGAGGTACCCTCCTTAATTTGAATGAACGGCCTTTAACCCAAAAATCTAATTTCGGGATAGAACCGGTTAACAACACCATTTTTGGTCTTAATGGAAACTTCTCTACCGAAGTTCCGTTTTTAACACGCCTGGTCAATAAACTACCCAATATAGATACAGATGTACCTTCTAATATTTCCCTTAGGGGTGAAGTTGCCTATTTAATCCCAAATTCTCCAAAGAATGCCGATTTTATGGGAGAAACGACAACCTATCTGGACGATTTTGAAGGAGCCCAGGCGCTTATAGACATTCGTTCTTCCCTGGGATGGTCATTGGCAAGTACACCACTGGAATTTTTAAACGAAGGTGAGACCGATCTACAGGTTGGGTATGAAAGAGCAAAGATGGCATGGTATACCATAGATCCTATATTTTTTACGAATCAAAGACCTTCGGGGGTTTCAGATAATGATCTTTCAACCAATGAAACCCGCCGCGTTTTTATTGATGAGGTGTTTCCGCAGGTAGATATCGCCCAGGGGCAAACAACCGTACAAAATACCCTGGATCTTGCCTACTATCCGTCACAAAAAGGACCTTATAACGCCAACCCAAACTTTGGATCTGAATTACCTAATGAGAAGTGGGCAGGTATCATGCGCTCCTTGAGCAGTACAAATTTTGAGCAATCTAATGTAGAATTTGTACAGTTCTGGGTGATGGATCCGTATGTGGATGGTATTGCAACAGGAGCCGGAGAATTGGTCTTTAATCTTGGAAACATCTCTGAGGATATCCTGGCCGATGGACGAAAACAATATGAGAATGGTTTGCCGGGAGTGAATAGTAATGATCTTACAACCAGCACTATTTGGGGTAAGGTACCTGCTACTCAATCTTTGGTATACGCTTTTGATGCGGATGAGACCAATAGAGCCCTGCAAGATCTTGGTTTTGACGGGTTAACGGATGCTGACGAAGCTATTCAGGGCTATAACGGTCCGGCAGAAGATCCTGCATTGGACAACTACCAATATTATTTGAATCGTGAAGGGGGTATTTTGGAACGATATCTCGACTTTAATAACGTTGATGGAAACTCACCTGTAACTGTGACCAATACAAACAGGGGTTCTACTACTTTACCGGATGTGGAAGATGTGGACAGGGATCTTACCATGAATACCATCAACAGTTACTATGAGTACCGCATTCAGATAAGGCCTAACACTACGGTGAATGATCAATATGTGACGGATATAAAAGAAGGCATTACTCCAAATTTGCCCAATGGGACACAATTGAACAGACGCTGGATTCAGTATAAAATTCCTTTAAGTGATTTCACTGATGCCGTGGGAGGCATCTCAGATTTCAGGTCCATAAGTTTTATGCGGATGTACCTTACCGGCTTTACAGACGATGTGGTGTTGCGTTTTGCAACCCTCGATCTTGTTAGGGGCGATTGGAGGAATTACACCAAAACCCTGCAGGAGAATAATGACGATCCATCGGATGATAATACCATCGTAGATGTAAATACAGTGAATATTGAGGAGAATAATTCCAGGATCCCTATCCCTTATGTATTGCCCCCCGGAGTTATCAGAGAACAGTTGAATAACAATAATACCATCATACGGCAGAATGAACAATCGCTTTCCTTTGTAGTGGAAAATCTTGAAGCTGAAGATTCCAGAGGAGTTTTTAAGAATGTGAATATAGATGTACGGCAGTACGAACGCCTAAAAATGTTTATGCATGCTGAAGAGATCCTGAACTCTGATTATCTGGATGATGATATTCCGCTTGTTGGATTTCTAAGAATAGGGACCGATTTTTCAGAGAACTATTATCAAATTGAAGTGCCATTACAATTCACTCCTTTTGGAGCCAGTTCTGCTGAGGATATATGGCCAGACATGAACGAATTGGATATTGCCCTGGATGATCTGAAAAAAGTTAAGTCACAGGGTATATCAGATCAGACCTTGGGAAATGTGGCCTATTACGAGATCGTAAACGGGGAAGTGGTTTCGGTCTCTGAGTTTGCCCCTAGAACGCTTGGGCAAATACGGATCGGTATCCGTGGTAATCCCTCACTTGGGAGTATCCGAAGTATGATGGTGGGTGTTAAGAACATTGATAATACTCCTGCCAGAGGGGAAGTATGGTTTAACGAACTTCGTTTAGCCGGCTTAGATAACCAGGGTGGTTGGGCAGCTATAGCAGCCTTTGATGGAAATATTGCCGATTTTGCAAATGTGTCTGCCACAGGGAGCAAGAGTACTTCCGGATTTGGAGCCATTGACCAGATGCCCAATGAAAGATCTAGAGAAGATGCTATTTCATATGATGTGGTGACCAATGTTGAGCTAGGCCAACTACTGCCAAAAAGTTGGAACCTGCAGATCCCGTTTAATTATGGAATTTCAGAACAATTAGTGACTCCGGAATTCGACCCCGTCTATGATGATCTTAAGTTAGACGATAGGATCGCTACTGCAGCAACAGCACAGGAAGCCGATGAGATCCGTGAACAGGCAGAGGATTATACAAAAAGGACCAGTATTAATTTTATCGGTGTTCGAAAGAACCGTGGAGAAGACGCGGAAGCCAATTTTTACGACATAGAAAACTTTACGTTTAATTACTCCTTCAATGAAACTGAGCATCGGGATTTTGAGATCGCCAATTTGCGAGATCAGAATGTAAAGACAGGCTTTATTTACAATCACAATTTCAAACCGGTTTCAGTAGCTCCTTTTGCAAAGAAAGATTCTCTTTTTACCGGCGACTACTGGAAATGGCTTAAGGACCTTAACCTAAATCTGTTACCCACAAGTATCTCAGTTCAATCTGATATTAACCGTCAATTCAACCAACAACGATTCAGGGATGTGTTAGAACCAGGTGTAGAACGTTTGGAGTTGCCCTTGCTACAACAACGCAATTATTTATTCAATTGGCAGTATGCATTGAATTACAGTATCACCAAATCATTGCGCCTAAACCTAACCTCCTCTAATAATAATATTGTCCGGAATTACTTTGAAGAAGAAGGGAATCCCAATTCTCTGATCAACCAGGACTTAAATGTTTGGGATGGCTTTTTTGACATAGGCGAGCCTAACAGGCATGCTCAGCAAATGCAGTTGAATTATGAATTACCACTTAACAAGATCCCTATTCTCGATTTTATAAATGCCCAGTATACCTATACCAGCAATTTTGATTGGCAACGGGGGGGAGATGCTATAAGAGAGGTCGTCGGCGAGGACATTAATACGATTCAGAACGCCAACACACATAACATTACCGCAACCCTGAACATGCAGCGGTTCTATGATAAAATTGGCTTAAAAAAGAATAGTGGAAAAGGGGCGGTTGCACCTGTAAGGCGAGATAAAGCAGGAAACCCGGCAGCCGGAGCAGAAGTTCCTGTAGTTAAAAAAACCTCCGGGTTATGGAATACGGCTATCGATGTAATTACCATGATAAAACGTCTCAATGTGAACTACAATGAGAACAATGGGCAGGTATTGCCCGGTTATACGCAATCTATTGGATTTATAGGGACGGCAAGACCCACCATTGGATTTGTCTTTGGAAGCCAGTCAGACGTTCGTTTTGAAGCTGCAAGGAACGGATGGTTGACCACCTTCCCGGAATTTAATGAGCAGTTTATAAAACGCACCAACAAGCAATTAAATATTACAGCGACAGCACAACCTGTGCAAGATCTGACCATTGACCTGGTTGCAGATCGTCAATTCTCAAGTAGCTTGCAGGAAAATTTTAAGATCGAATCTGGGGAATACATAGTACAAACTCCCAATACCTTTGGAAATTTCAGCATTTCCACTATGATGCTTGGCACCTTCTTTTCCAAGAGTGACGAATTTACCTCTGATAATTTTGAAACCTTTAAGGACAACCGTATTGTGATCGCTAACAGGGTTCTATCAGACAGGGGTGGGGCAGATGAAGGAGTAGATGCCGATGGTTTCCCAACTCGCTATGGAAATACCAGTCAGGACGTATTGTTACCTGCATTCTTTGCCGCGTATACCGGGCAGGATGTAAACAGGGTGAATCTCGATGCTTTCAGGGATATCCCTATTCCAAACTGGAACATAAAGTATACCGGACTTATGCGTAATAAGTGGTTTAAGAAGAAATTCAAGCGTTTCTCTCTGAGTCATGGGTATAGAGCCGCATACAGTATCAATAATTACCAGACGAACCTGGAACGTCAAAATGGGAATATAGATCCCGAGAATCAGGATTTTCTCTCAGAAAATATCATCAGCAATGTAGTTCTCACCGATCAGTTTAACCCACTTATGCGTGTAGATTTTGAAATGAAAAACTCCATGAGTGTAGTTGCAGAAGTTAGAGCAGATCGCGCGCTTTCCTTAAGTTTTGACAACAATCTCCTTACTGAGATCAACGGCAAGGAATATACCATAGGATTGGGATACAGGTTTAAGGACGTAAAATTTGTGACTAATATAGGAGGGGAGAAGCAGCGACTCAAAGGAGACCTCAACCTGAAGGCAGATGTTACGCTTAGGGATAACATTACCATCATCAGAAATCTGGACCTGGATAACAATCAGATCACCTCCGGACAAAACCTGTTATCGGTCAAATTTACGGCAGACTACGCTTTGAGCAAGAGCCTTAATGCCTTGTTCTTTTACGACCATTCTTTCTCTCAATTTGCAGTGTCTACGGCCTTCCCTCAGACCACTATTAATACCGGGTTTACCCTTCGGTACAATTTTGGGAATTAACCCCCACTACTTTTTTGAAAACCTAATCAGAATCCGTTACATTTGCCTTCATAACTAATTATTAGAATATGAATATACCATCCGAATTAAAGTATACGAAGGATCATGAATGGATTCGCATTGAAGGCGATACGGCAACCGTGGGCATTACCGATTTTGCGCAAGGAGAATTGGGAGATATTGTGTATGTGGAAGTAGAGACCTTGGATGAGACCCTGGATAAGGACGAGGTTTTTGGTACGGTTGAAGCGGTTAAGACGGTTTCAGATCTGTTCTTGCCTCTCAGCGGTGAGATCGTTGCTTTTAATGAAGCACTGGAAGATGAACCGGAGAAGGTAAATTCGGACCCATACGGCGAAGGATGGATGATCAGGATAAAACTCAGTGATTCCTCTGAAATAGAGGGTCTATTGAGTGCTGCTGCCTACAAGGAACTGGTAGGTGCTTAAACAAATCAGGTATCGTATTGGTTTTATCAGCTGGATGGTTTTTATTACCGTCATGAGCCTGGTATCCTTTGAGGGTAATAATTCTCTAGATATCAGTATTCCTTATTTCGATAAGCTTGTACATTTCACTTTTTATTTTATTGCAAGCATGCTGGGTGGACTTTTTGGAAGAGAAATTTCTAAGGGCCACATAGCCAAAGCTAAAGTATTGGGAATTTCCTTTGTTGGATTGGTGCTTTATGGTATAATTATTGAAGTATTACAAAGTTATATGACCACCTATAGAAGTGGTGAATTGATGGATGTGATGGCGAATTCTACAGGGACACTTTTGGGAACTTTGTTGATAATGGGTGTATTTTCCAAGAGATCTGGCTTAAAATGGGAAAATTAATTGCGATTTTTATAAATTAATAGTTAAATTAGCGAACGTTTAAATCAAGAATTATGGAAGTTAAAAAGAGTCCAAAAGCCGATTTAAGGAACAATAGTAGCCTCTATTTTGTTGCTGGGTTGGCCATAGTAATGGCATTAGTTTTTATAGCGTTCGAGTGGAAGACCTACGATGAGGCCTCAGATTATGATATTTCTCTTAATGTAGAAGATATGCTAGACGAGGAAGTGCCGCTAACAGAACAGATAAAGACACCGCCACCGCCACCGCCACCAGCAGCTCCTGAAGTTATTGAGGTAGTAGAGGATGAGGTAGAGGTTGAAGAAACCGTTATCGAATCTACGGAGACCAGTCAGGAAGAAGAGATCATTGAGGTAGATGATGTTGAAGTTTTAGATGATGATCTAGATGTTGATGTTCCTTTTGCTGTGATTGAAGACGTACCAGTTTTTCCAGGTTGTGAAGGAGCGAGTGACAAAAGAGCTTGTTTTAATGAAATGATGCAGAAACACATCATTAAGAATTTCCGTTATCCGGAGATAGCTCAGGAAATGGGTGTTCAAGGACGTGTGAATGTAATGTTTACTATTCAGAAAGACGGAAGCATTGGAAATATCCGATACAGAGGTCCGGATAAAAACTTAGAAGCTGAGGCATTACGTATCATTGAGAAATTACCAAGAATGACCCCCGGAAAACAAAGGGGAAGAGCGGTAAGGGTGCCTTTCAGTATCCCGATCGTGTTTAAACTACAATAATATATACTACATTATAAATGTAAAAACCCTGGCCAAACGGTCAGGGTTTTTAGTTTATAGGATCCCATAGATTACTCTGTGGGTTTTTGGCTTAAACTATTATAAAAAATTTCTCGGATCGCTTCAGCTGATATAAATCCACCCCCATGGGTTGCATCATAGTTGTTGGTTATTTCTGTATTCGCCTTAACCTGCTCCAGGCTGGCTCCTGCTTTGATGGCCTCTTGCACCTTTCCCTTTATGTCTTCCAGCATGGCGATGTATGCTGTAAGCTCCTTTTTATTGGAAGGTTGGCCGTGCCCCGGAATTATTACGGTCTCACCATTAATGACCATAAGGGCTTTCTTTTGTGTTTTAATAAGTCCTTCCACACTTCCGCCACTATTGAGATCAATATACGGATAGCGTCCTGCAAAATAGGTGTCACCCATATGTAACACATTATTGTTCATAAAATAGACCAGGGCATCCCCATCGGTATGCGCCTCATGTACATGAAATCCCAAAATGGTCTCATTGCCATCGAAAAAAGTAATATTGTCTGAAAATGTGACTTCCGGCAACATGTTCTCATAAAAAGTTTCACTGATCTTGGCTTCATCCAGATTTTTCTGCTCCCGCTCTATTACCCGGTTCCGTACATTATCATGGGCCACAATGGTTGTTTGAGGCCCGTTAAAACTTGCATTTCCACCGGTATGATCCCCATGCATATGAGTATTAAAAAGAAAGGCAATAGGCTTATCCGAAAGTTGTGCAATGCTCGCTTTTATCTTTTCGCTGAGCCTGTCGAATTGATCATCGATCATAAACACATGGTCTGTGCCAACATAGATACCAATATTTCCGCCTTGCCCGGTTAACATATAGACCTGAGGTGAAAGAGTGTCAACAGTTATTATTACTTCTTTGTTTTGAGCATGGATTGTCAGGATACTGAAAACCAATAAAAGGACGGTGTTTAGGATAGGTAATACCTTCATAAGATGTATAATTTGATCTTTTTTTAAAGATACTATAAAGAGCGTCAATTGGTTGCAAAAATATATGAGGGACTGTATCTTTGCAGCCTTATAATTCTGTAGATGAAGACGGTGGTTGGTACGGCAAAAACAAATACCTGGGCATTGATTTTCTCCGATTTCAAGGAGATCACCAAAGCCAGGCTTGCCCTTAGTGTGGTTTTTTCTGCCATAGCAGGATATTTTTTGGGAGCAGATCATATTGAATGGACCGCAATCTTGCTTTTGGCATTTGGAGGGTATTGTATGGTAGGGGCGTCTAATGCCTTTAATCAGGTAATAGAAAAGGACCTTGATGCTTTAATGTCTCGTACCAGAAACAGGCCCATTCCTTCTGGAAGGATGTCTCCTTCTACAGCACTGACCATTGCTGTAATAATGACGATTTTGGGGGTTATAACCCTTTATATCCTAAACCCAAAAACGGCCATGTTCGGGGCTATTTCCATCTTCATGTATACCAGTCTGTATACCCCTCTTAAAACCAAAACACCCCTTGCGGTTTTTATAGGAGCCTTACCGGGTGCCATCCCCTTTATGTTAGGATGGGTAGCTGCTACCAATGATTTCGGAATAGAACCGGGAACCTTGTTTATGATCCAATTTTTTTGGCAATTCCCACATTTCTGGGCCCTGGCTTGGATACTGGACGAGGATTATAAAAAAGCGGGTTTTAAAATGTTACCAACGGGGAATAAAGATAAGGGAACTGCGGTGCAGATAATTATGTATACCGTTTGGATGATCATCATTTCCGTGATCCCGGTATTTGGGATCACAGGTAAACTTTCTCTATCTATCCCCGGGGGCATTATTGTTTTCCTTATGGGTATGGTAATGCTGGTTTTTGCTTTTAGACTATTTGAAAAAAGAGATAATGCCTCGGCCAGAAAATTAATGCTGGCCAGTGTGAGCTACATCAGCCTAATGCAGGTGGTGTATGTAGCAGATAAATTTATATAAGTACTATGGATCTTACTCAGGGAACGCAGAAAGAAAAGAATGCCAGGGCCAAAAAAATGATGCTCTGGTTTGGGATCATTAGTCTGTTGATGGGCTTTGCCGGCTGGACGAGTGCTTTTATTGTAAGTAGTGTCCGGGAAGACTGGTTAACAGATTTTCAGCTCCCAACAGCCTTCTATTATAGCACCGCAGTGATCATTTTAAGTAGTTTCTCATATATACTGGCGAAGAGTGCTGTTCGAAAAAATGAACAGAAAACAGCTACCAATTGGCTATTGGCAACGCTGCTTCTTGGAATTGTATTTATTGTATTGCAGTTCATGGGATTTTCAGAGATCATTGCTCAAGGATACTATTTTACAGGTCCTACCAGTAGTATTACCATGTCCTATATTTTTCTGATCGCTTCCGTCCACGTTCTTCATGTGGTAGCCGGGATCATAACGCTTTTAGTAGTATTGGCTAACCAATTGCGAAGAAAATACACCCCAGACAATTTACTAGGTATGGAGCTAGGAGCTACTTTCTGGCATTTTTTGGATCTTCTTTGGGTCTATTTGATGCTCTTTTTCTATTTCTTTTAAAACAGAATGAAAAATATGA
>CAWAEX010000032.1:0-16879 GCA_963781045.1 uncultured Flavobacteriaceae bacterium
ACTTTACTCCCTAAAGCAAAAAGTAAATGGCACGCTCTATACCGCTCTTAATTTTGAGAAATTTTCCTTTGGAGAGACCAGACTTATCAATACCCTAATAGACTATGAATACTTTGCTAAATACAGAAGAAGAATTCAACGATGCTTTTTATCAGATGGAAACAAGTTAAGTATCTATAGTACCCTCAAAAATGAAGGGAAAATCAGGATCGATGAAGGTTCTGATTATACGGTGGAAATAGAAATGAGTGATCTTAAGGGGAATTTAACCAAGCTTGTAATTCCGATAGTAGGTCGGAGAGAGACACTTATAAATAAGAAAACACCAGTTAAGACTGAGCACTATATCGTTGCCGGGAAACCAAATAATTTTGATCTGGGCAAAGCCAAGGTATATTTTCCGGCCAATACTTTTTATAAAGACTTTTATATAGATCTTCAAGATCGCGGGGATACAGTTACCATTCATAATAGCAGCGTTCCTGCACACAAGAATTTCACCCTAACCTTCAATACAACTCACCTGCCCGAAGAATACATGAAGACAGCTTTTATTGCTCGTTTAGACAAGGATAACAAGCCAAATTATGTAAAGACCTATAAGCGGGATGAAACATTCACAACTCGCACCAGGAACCTCGGAACCTATACCATTGCTCGGGATACCGTACCTCCACTGATACGGCCAAAGAACTTTAAAACAAAGCAGTGGCTCACCAACTACAGATATCTTAGTTTGATTATTGGGGATAACCTAAGCGGAATTGCTAACTATGAGGCCACACTGAATGGAGAATGGATCTTGATGGAATACGAACCCAAGAGCAGAACACTTACTTATAATTTTGACGATAAAATTCTGGATAAAAAGCAGTATGACCTCCAAGTAGTAGTTACCGATAATGTTGGGAATTCTACTACCTTTACGAGTAGTTTTTATAGAAATTAGCCTATTGAACCGTTTCGGGATTTTACTTCTATTTATCTTCTTAAGCTCTGCTAACCTTCTATCAGCGCAATCTGCTACTATTACGGGTATCATATTAGATGAGGAAAACAGGCCATTATCTAACGTTGCTATTGCATCAGAAAGTGGAGGCACAATCTCAGATAAAACTGGCTATTATCTACTTGAGGTACAGGCAGATACTGAAATTTCGATCATATTTTCTCATCTAGGACATGAAAGAGTAGAGTTAAGAGGACTTGTCCTGACCACCAATCAGGTCTTTGCATTCAACCCAGTGATGAAGACCAGTGTGATCCAAATAGATAGCGTTGAAGTTTCTGCGACCGGCGAAAAGTCGGTTTCAGGAATCACTAATCTCTCTGCCGATCTGGCGACAAAGATCCCAGGAGCCAATGCCGGTATCGAAAATGTATTGAAGTTGCTCCCCGGTGTATTTTCCAATAATGAGCTTAGCACACAATATGGGGTCCGAGGTGGGAACTACGATGAAAATCTGGTCTACGTAAATGAAATAGAAGTATATCGGCCATTTCTAATTCGTGCGGGACAACAGGAAGGTTTTAGTTTTGTAAATAGTGATATGGTGGAAAAGGTATCCTTTTCACCCGGTGGGTTTCAGGCAAAATACGGAGATAAACTTTCATCGGTTTTAGACATTACCTACAAGACTCCAGTGCGTTTTGCACTTCAGGCAGAAGCAAGTTTACTTGGCGCCAGCACCACTTTGGAAACCATTTCCAAGAATAAGAACTTTAGCAGTGTAACAGGCTTGAGATATCGCAACAATAGCCTTTTGGTGAACAGCCAGCAAACCAAGAGCAACTTTAATCCTATTTTTATAGATCTGCAAAGTTACCTTACCTATAGGTTCTCTCCGAGAATACACCTTCATTTTTTGGGAAATCTTGGCCTCAATGAATATAGCAACCAGCCTCGGACCCGGCAAACTAATTTTGGCACTATCGCCAACCCGCAAGCCTTGCAGATCTTTTATCTCGGACAAGAAAAGAATACCTATGCAACAGCTTTGGGCGCTCTTAAAGCAGATTATTTTGTCAATGAACATCTGCGGTTAAATTTTATCACCTCACTCTACCATACTACAGAGGAAGAATATTCCGATGTTATTGCACAATACGAATTAGGGGAAATTGACACCAACTTAGGTAGTAATAATTTAGGGGAAGTAACGTCTTCCAGAGGCATTGGTGCTCAATACAATCGTTCCCGTAATGACCTGGATGCGCTTATCCATACGCTGTCTCACAAAGGTGAATTTCGAAAAAATAGTTCGGTGTTAACATGGGGACTTCGCTATACGTATGAAGATGTAAGAGATCAGATCCGTGAATCTGAATTTATTGATTCGGCAGGGTTCTTTATCCGACCTCCACGGGAGGAGTTTATAAATAATCAACCCGAAGAACCCTTTACAGCCCCTTTGGTGGCTTACCAGAATGTCAATGCAAGAAATGCCACCCAAACCCAACGATTGTCAAGCTATGTGCAACTCAGCAAACGATTAAGCCTGGGGACACATCAATTCTCATACAACCTTGGGGTTAGAGCTCAGCACTGGAGCCTGAAAGGCGAAGGATTTACTCAAAACTCTCAGTTCATCTTGAGTCCCAGAGTACAATTCGCGTTTAAACCTGCTTGGGAGAAAGATATCGTATTTCGTCTTAGCTCGGGACTTTATCAACAACCTCCTTTCTACAGAGAATTGAGAGATTTTGAAGGGGTTATCAGGCCGGAAGTAAAGGCCCAAAAGGCCTATCATCTCCTTTTGGGGAATGAATACAGTTTCCAATTATGGAACAGACCTTTTAGTTTACATAGTGAGGCATATTACAAAAGCCTTTGGGATATAAATACCTATACCTTAGACGACGTTCGTTTGCGCTATGTGGCTAACAATAATGCAACGGCCTATGTATATGGCCTGGATCTTCGATTGTATGGCGCCTTTGTACCGGGTACCGAGTCCTGGATCAGTTTGGGATACTTAACAACAAAGGAAAACAGTGAGGACAGGGGGTATATTGCAAGGCCAACAGACCAGCGTCTGAAAGCAGCTATCTTGTTCCAGGATTACGTTCCTAACATACCCAATTTAAAGATGTATTTAAATTTGGTGTATAGCACCGGAGTACCCGGCGGTTCTCCCAGTTATGCAGATCCTTATGTCTTTCAAAATAGATTAAGGGATTATAAACGGGCCGATTTGGGAATTTCTCATATTTTTGTAGATGAAAATCAATCTTTTCCGGAAGGCCATTGGTTACATCATTGTAAAGAATTGCAATTGGGATTTGAGATTTTCAATCTATTTAATAATCAAAATGCCATTACAAATACCTGGGTTAGAGATGTGGACAGCAAAAATGAGTTTGCAGTTCCAAATTTTATGACCTCGCGAATACTGAATATTAAATTACGCGTGCGATTTTAGTGAACACAGACACATGAAACGTTTTTTTTACTTATTGCTTTTTATTCCCTTGTTATCCTTGCAAGCTCAAAAGAACATATACGAAAGTTCTAAGTTTGAGAGCCTCAGTGAGGATCATAAGATATTGGCAATCATACCATTTTTTACAAATCTTGAACTTAAGGAAGAAGTGGATGAATCAGATCTGACTAAGCTGGAAGAGCGCGAAGGATATGCCGTTCAGGATGCCTTGGAAACTTACTTTGGACGAGGTAAGAAGCGAAAAAAGTTCTCCGTAGATTTTCAAAATACCAATAATACCAATGCCATCTTAGCTCAAAATAGTATCACCTACGAAAACATTGACACTTATACAATTAAGGAATTAAGTGAAATTTTAGGGGTAGATGGGATCGTAAGCGGTAACATGAACCTCAATATTTTGCTCTCAGAAGGGATACCTTCCAAATTTAGTTTTATTGATTATATCCTGGGCGATGCCAACTACGGCAGGATCGGGATTAAAGTAAGTGATGGTAATACCGGGAAACTGTTGTGGAAATATGAAAAAGAGATCAATAAAAAATCGGGGAGAAATACCACAGATCTCATAGAATCCATGATGAAAAAAGCCACACGAAAATTTCCTTATGACAAAGAACGCTAGGAGATGGCCGGCGCCTTTTCATCCCTACTAAATTCCTTCAACTCATTTACGGCATAGTCTATTTCTTCCTTGGTATTATAAATGGAGAATGAGAACCGAAGCGACGGATTTTTTAGTTCTTCTGCCGTTAAGATCTCGGACAGAACATGAGAACCTCCATCACTGCCAGACTGACAAGCACTGCCTTTAGAACAGGCCACTCCCTTAATATCCAAATGGAACAATAACATAAGTGCCTTTTCCTGAGAGATGGGCAAACGCACGTTTACCAAAGTATAGGTACTCTTGTCCATGTCTCCAGACAGACCATTAAAAGATGCTTCGGGAAAGGCTTTTTTAATGGCTTGGATAAAATGTTTCTTTAAAGAGGATACATACTGTTTCTCTTTCTCCAGATTGTCATACGCCATGATAAAAGCTTCTTCCAGGCCAACGATATTGTGAAAAGGTTCTGTACCGGCCCTATAGCCCCGTTCTTGTGAACCTCCTACGATCATTGGTTTTAAACCCGAATTTTTCCTTAGATAGGCAAAGCCAACGCCCTTTGGGCCGTGAAATTTATGGGCAGCAGCGGTCATAAAATCGATGGGCGTTTCCTGCACATCCCAGTTGTAGTGGCCTATGGATTGTACAGTATCTGAATGAAATAAGGCATCATGTTCTTTGCATAAAGCACTAATGGCCTGCATATCAATTATATTGCCAATTTCATTGTTTACATGCATAAGACTTACCAGTTTCTTCCCCTTTTGTTCTTGCAGAAGTTGCTTAAGATGATCAAGATCCGGATTACCCTCTGCATCGAGTTTTACATACTGTACATTAACGTTCTGATCTTCCGCCAGTTCCTCCACGGTATGCAAGACAGCATGGTGTTCAATTTTAGAAGTGATAATGGTATTAACTCCTAAATCTCGAACGGAACATCTTAAGATCATATTATCTGCCTCTGTTCCGCCCGAGGTAAAAATGATCTCAGAAGGATGAGCATTCATATATTTCGCTATGGTCTTTCTTGCAGTCTCTATGGCCGTTTTAGCCGATCTTCCAAAACCGTGGGTTGAGGAAGGATTTCCGTAACAATTAGCAAGAGCATCTTGCATTTTATCAATTACCTCTTCTCTTACCCGAGTTGTTGCCGCGTTATCGAAATATACCTGTTTAATGTTCATTTATTCATTGTGATATGTATTCAAAAATAAAGGAAATAAACGTAAAATCTTTTAAAAATGGAGACAAAGGTATAGGTTTTTACTTCTATTTTACTGTAACTTTGAAGCATGAAACGATTCTTTTTCCTGCCACTATTTGTAGTTTTTTTGGCCTGCAATGATGGAGATCTTCAAATAGAGTCCATTGATTTTGACAGTGTTTCCATTGAGACATGTGAGTCTACCATCACTACAGCAAGTACTGTGTTTTTTAAAATTAACGGAGAAGAGGCTCTGATCCTGGAATTACAAAGCGGGCTCCTCCAGAATGAAGTGTCCCAAGATACTATTGTAAGCACAATACCAGGGCAAAGTAATCTAATTTACCGCTTATTTACGGGCACTGTGAGTAACAACTACTTCTGTGATGCCATCCCATTAACTACGCCAAGCGTACTCGAAGAAATAGAGGCTGCAAGTGGTGAGGTTTTGGTTAATACTAGTCAAAATCCAACAGACACTACACAATTTGAACATACCATCCTCCTTAGAAATGTTACCCTTATCAATGAACAAGGCGAACGCATTACCGATATCAGTATCAATGAATTTGGCACCATTACCACCCAACAGTAATTTGGCAGTTTAGGGATTCTGATAAATATAGATCTCTGTAGCCCCCAGACCATATTTCTGGAAGTCTGCGTCGTAATGGGTGATATTTGGATATTTCCTGAACAGATAAAACAATTCTTCCTTTAAAACGCCCTCGCCAACTCCGTGAATAAAGACCACTTTCTGGATGCGCTTACTGATGGCAAATTCTAATTGTCTTTTAGCAGTTTCTAACTGTACATTCAACATATCAAAATTACTCATCCCCCTGGTAGTAGGCACTAAATGATGAATGTGCAGGTCCACTTCCATCTTCGGGATGTTGCGATCTTTTGCTTTTACTTTTACAGGAGTTTTCTTTTTCGGTTTGTCCTTCTGGCTCTTTACTTGTGCCACTTCAAAGTTGCTCACTTTTATTGCCCCATGTCCTTTATCAAGCAGTAACTCTGATTGGTCAAACTCCAATTCAAAACCGTCTGATGAGATAATAGTGATAGTTGACCCAACTACTTTCTTGACAGTTCCCACCATAGTATCATCTAGGACCTGAACTTTATCTCCTACTTCAATTATTCTCATTATGTGTGTAAGATTAGTATTTAAAATGGTCGTAACAATAAAAAATAAAAAGTTGAATTAATTTTCATTCCCTAAAAATAATAGTATTTTTCGGTTAAAGAACCTTAATAAACATTCAGTGAATCTGGCTTTATTTTTCCTTGTTGCGAAAGATTATATGCTGCCTTGTTTAAGTAAACAGGTACTGGGTATGGATTGTCCGGGATGTGGAATTCAACGATCTGTCTATTTGTTATTTCAGGGAGAGTTTCTCGCTGCATTTCAAATGTATCCTGCTATTTATCCAATTTTGGGACTGTTCGGGTTTTTGCTGCTAGATCAATTCTTTAAAATTAAATACGTCAACAAAATTATCATCAGCCTGATGATCTTAAGTGTTCTTTCGATCCTAATTAATTTCTTTTTAAAAATAATATAATCAATCTAACCCTTATGGAACAACAAAAATTACCCAATGTTACAATAGTTATAGTTCTTGCCATTCTTTCATACCTGTGCTGCTGTATTTGGGGAATTCCGGCCATCATCATGTCTGGTATTGGTCTTATTCTTGTAAAAAAGGATGAAAAGACCTTGATGGAGAATCCTGAGCTGTATTCCAATCAAAGTCAATTGAAAACTGCCAAGATCCTTGTGATCATTGGTCTGGTATTGGGGGTATTGTACTTGCTATTCAATATTTACCAGCTATGGGCCATGGGTGGATGGGAAGAGGCCATGCGCAGATCACAAGAAATGATGGAGCAATTTGGACTTGAAGAATAAACCTAAATAACAAACCATATGAACCAACAATCACTCCCCGGGGCCAGTAACGCCCTTACTATGGGAATCCTATCGGTAGTATTGACCTTGCTTTGCTGCGGGCCTTTTGGGATAATTTTTACCATCATAGGGCTTAATAGCGCAGGAAAAGCAGAACGACTTTACAATGAAAATCCGGGTATGTACACGGGCTATGAGAATGTAAAAACAGGCAGGGTACTTTCATATGTTGGCCTGGCACTGGCCTTGTGTTATTTGCTATTTGTAATCCTGTACTTTGGGGCCATTGTTGCTCTAATTACCGCAGGAGAATTCAATGACTTCTAAAAATATAAAACCCCGAAAATTCGGGGTTTTTTTTATTTGCTTTTATTGATTAATTAGCTACCTCGCTCATAAATTTTAGACGATATAGTCTAAGTTCCTCATCTTCATAATCGCCATCGAACTCCTTTAAGGCCTCTTCTATATCATCAGATTCAGCATCTAAAAAATAGTCGTGAATTTCATCTTGCTGATCTTCATCCAGGATCTCATCGATCCAATATCCAATGTTTAGCTTTGTACCGCTAAAAACTATCTGTTCCATTTCCTTTACAAGCTCATTTATTTCCAACCCCTTGGCGGCAGCAATATCATCTAGTGGTAATTTTCGGTCTACATTCTGAATGATGTACAATTTTAATCCGGAATTGGCACCGGTGCTTTTTACCACCAGGTCGTCTGGCCTGATTATATCATTTTCTTCCACATAATTAGCGATCATTTTTAGAAAAGGAGTGCCATATTTTTTGGCCTTCCCTTCTCCTACTCCATGTATGGTGATCATCTCTTCCATACTTACCGGATATTTTAGAGCCATATCTTCCAGGGAAGGATCCTGAAAAACCACGAAAGGTGGAACGTCCAGATTTTTTGCCTCTCTTTTTCTCAGATCTTTTAGGAGTTTTAAAAGTCGCTCATCTGCCACACCTCCCGAACTTTTAGCCGCAGAAACGATAGCGTCGTCCATCTCTGCACTGTAAACATGGTCTTTGGTCATCATAAATGAAGTTGGCTTCTTTAAGAAGGTTTCTCCAGCCTCCGTAACATGAAGAATGCCATACTGCTCAATTTCTTTTTTTAGAAGGCCGGCCACCAGAGCTTGCCGTATAAGGGCCATCCAATACTCTTTAGGTCTATCTGCCCCAGATCCAAAGAACTCCTTCTCATCGGTCTTATGGGATGCTATAAGGGCATTTGTAGCACCTGTCAAAGTTTTTACTATTTCCTTGGACTTAAACTTTTCATTGGTTCCCTGTACGGCCAAGATCAATTTAACCACGTTGTCCATGGCCTCTTCCTTCTCTTTCGGGTTTCTGGCATTGTCATCCATACCTGCCCCATCACCATCTACCTCATCGAATTCTTCTCCAAAATAATGCAAAATGAATTTTCTTCTAGAAATGGAGGTCTCCGCATAAGCAACGATCTCTTGTAATAGGGCATTCCCGATCTCCTGTTCTGCCACGGGTTTTCCTGACATGAATTTTTCCAGCTTCTCAACATCTTTATAGGAGTAGAAAGCAAGACAATGTCCTTCTCCTCCATCCCTGCCGGCCCTACCGGTTTCCTGGTAATAACTCTCTATACTTTTGGGAATATCGTGATGGATCACAAAACGGACATCCGGTTTGTCAATACCCATTCCAAAGGCGATGGTAGCCACTACCACATCAACATCTTCCATTAAGAACATGTCTTGATACTTAGATCTGGTCTTCCCATCAAAACCGGCGTGATAAGGCACTGCACTTACACCATTTACCTGCAGTACTTGTGCCAGTTCTTGAACCTTTTTGCGACTCAGGCAATAGAGTATCCCCGATTTACCAGAATTTTTTTTCACAAATCGAATAATGTCCGCCTCTACATTCTTGGTCTTTGGCCGTACCTCATAGAACAAGTTAGGCCTGTTGAATGATGCTTTAAATAATTTGGCATCCGTGATACCCAGATTCTTTACAATGTCTTCCTGAACTTTTGGGGTAGCAGTGGCCGTAAGGCCTATGATAGGGATATCATCTCCCAATCTATTTATGATAGACCTTAAATTCCTGTATTCGGGTCGGAAATCGTGTCCCCATTCAGAGATACAATGAGCTTCATCGATAGCGACAAATGAAAGGGGAACCGATTGTAAAAATTGAATGTAATCTTCTTTTGTTAGGGATTCCGGAGCAACGTACAATAATTTGGTGATCCCATCGGATATATCCTGTTTTACCTGTTTAACCTCCGTCTTGTTGAGTGATGAATTAAGCACATGAGCAACTCCATGATTAGAAGAAATCCCCCGAAGAGCATCTACCTGGTTTTTCATGAGGGCGATCAAAGGAGAAACTACGATAGCAGTGCCCTCCTTCATAAGTGCAGGAAGTTGATAACAGAGAGATTTTCCGCCTCCTGTAGGCATTATTACGAAGGTGTTGTTACCTTTTACAACATTTTTAATTACCTCTTCCTGTAGTCCTTTAAACGTAGAAAATCCAAAATACTTTTTAAGTGACGTTTGAAGTGACGTTTGAAGTTCCGTATCATTCAATACCATTCCCTAATAATTTATTTTATCCCACCAGCATTAAAAATCCCATGCACCACAATAAGCTATTGTTTACTAGTTGTTTTTGGGTTGTTGAAGTATTTTTCTTGTGTTATAAGAATACCCTATAAAATAAGTTTGCGTAATTTTGTTTTCTTAAATATAATACATTCTTTTAGAATGCGATTACATTTTTAGACAAAATCTGCATTCAATTTCACAAAATTATCAAGGTACTTTGAGCAAGAGCAAAAGCATATTGGAACTCGCAAAAAAAACCATTCGCACCGAAGGAGATGCCATCCATCATTTGGCTTCCCTTCTGGATCAACAATTTGCAGATGCAGTAGATTGCATATACCGCGGAAAAGGTAGAGTTGTAATTACGGGAATTGGGAAAAGTGCATTGATTGCCTCTAAAATAGTGGCCACATTAAATTCGACCGGGACTCCCGCTATCTTTATGCATGCAGCAGATGCCATACATGGGGATCTGGGCACTATTCAACAGAAAGACATTGTGATCTGTATCTCTAAAAGTGGCAATACCCCGGAGATCAAATTACTGGTCCCATTGATCAAAATAGGCAGTAACAAATTAATTGCCATGACCGGCACTACAGAATCTTATTTAGCAGAGCAATCAGATTTTATTTTGAATACCTATGTAGAGAAGGAAGCCTGCCCCAATAATCTGGCCCCTACAACAAGTACTACGGCCCAACTTGTAATGGGCGATGCCCTTGCAATTTGTTTATTGGAACTAAGAGGGTTTAGCCCAAAAGATTTTGCGAAATTTCATCCCGGGGGTACTTTGGGAAAGAAATTGTACCTGCGTGTTGCTGATATTTCAGGAAAGAATATGAAGCCACAGGTGGAGGCCAATTCGGCAATTAAAAATGTCATTGTTGAGATCTCTGAGAAAATGCTGGGAGTTGCAGCCGTAATGGAAGATGGCAAACTTATAGGTATTGTTACGGATGGAGATATTCGTAGAATGCTAAACAAGTATGAAAATATCAATGGCCTCACAGCGAGGGATATTATGACCAAAAACCCAAAGACTATTGAACCCGGAGTATTGGCAGTTAATGCGCTAAAGGAGATGCAAAAAAACGGCATCTCACAGTTGCTGGTAAAAAAGGACGATGCTTACCTGGGAGTAGTACACTTACACAACCTTATTAACGAAGGCATACTCTAATGGCAAAGCGAACCGAGGACCCCAATGAAATGTCTTTTCTAGATCATTTGGAAGAGTTGCGATGGCACCTTATCCGGTCAACCTTGGCTGTGGTAATTGTAGGAATGATAGCCTTTTTAATGAAGGATTTTATTTTTGATACCGTAATATTTGGGCCCAAAAAACCCGATTTTCCAACCTACGCTCTTTTTTGCAAGCTATCCAAAATGTTAGGGTTCAGCGAGGCCTTTTGCAGTACAGAACCCCTGTTCAGAGTACAAAGCAGGGTTATGGCAGGTCAGTTTTCGGCACATATCTGGACATCTATATGGGCCGGATTTATTGTCGCATTTCCCTATATTTTATATGAACTTTGGCGTTTTATTAGTCCGGGGCTTTACGATAAGGAGCGAAGCAATTCGAGAGGCTTTATTTTTGTAGCTTCCTTGCTCTTTTTTATGGGAGTACTCTTTGGTTATTACGTGGTTGCGCCCCTCTCCATTAACTTCTTAGGGGGTTATACTGTAAGTGATGAGGTATTTAATGATATTGATCTAAGCTCCTATATTTCTACGGTGCGGGCTGCAGTTATTGCCTGCGGGCTTATTTTTGAACTACCCATCATTATTTACTTTCTTACCAAAGTAGGCCTGGTAACACCTGAGATCTTAAAAAAATATAGAAAGATCGCGCTGGTCATCGTTCTTATTATTTCGGCGGTGATCACCCCTCCAGATGTAGCCAGCCAGATCATTGTGGCTGTACCCGTACTGATCCTATATCAATTGAGTATATATATTTCCGGGCGCGTTTTGAAACGG
The DNA here is from genome assembly GCA_963781045.1 of uncultured Flavobacteriaceae bacterium. Taxonomy (GTDB): domain Bacteria; phylum Bacteroidota; class Bacteroidia; order Flavobacteriales; family Flavobacteriaceae; genus Muriicola. Next base: position 11,764 of record CAWAEX010000032.1, read on the forward strand.
GAAGCTAAAAGAGCAAAAAAATATGCCAAATCAACTTGACGAATTTAATGCCTATCGCACCAGAATGAATGAGAAATTACTGGGTGCTGATAATAAATTAATTAAGCGCATCTTTAATCTAGACACCAATGCCTATGCTGCTGGTGCCTTAGACGTTAAGACAAAGGAATTACTTGGCCTTGTAGCTTCTGCTGTTCTGCGTTGCGACGATTGCGTAAAATACCATTTGGAAAGTGCTCATAAGGTAGGTGCCAGCAAGGAAGAAGTAATGGAGACCCTGGGAATCGCTACTCTTGTTGGTGGCACTATAGTAGTACCACATTTGCGAAGAGCCTATGAATTTTGGGAACTTCTGGAGAACCAGGAAGGTTAAAAAAAATGTAATTCCTTTTTCCTCATTTTAGAATACTGTAGTTTTGATCCATACAATACGATGAAGCTTAGAGCAGAAAATATCATGAAGGCCTACCGCGGCCGCAAAGTAGTTAAGAGTATTTCTCTGGAGGTCAACCAGGGGGAGATCGTAGGACTATTAGGACCCAATGGTGCCGGAAAGACCACTTGTTTTTACATGATAGTTGGCCTGATAAAACCCAATGGAGGAAAGATCTTTCTTGATAATACAGAGATCACCAAATTCCCCATGTATAAAAGGGCTCAAAACGGTATTGGATACCTGGCTCAGGAAGCGTCGGTTTTTCGCAAACTAAGTATTGAGAAAAATATATTGAGTGTGCTTCAACTCACCAAACTCAGCAAAAAAGAGCAACACATGAAAATGGAGCAGCTCATTGAAGAATTTGGTCTTGGGCATATTAGAAAAAACAGGGGCGACCTGCTATCAGGCGGAGAACGCAGAAGGACAGAAATTGCCCGGGCACTGGCTACAGATCCAAAATTCATTTTGCTCGATGAACCTTTTGCCGGAGTAGATCCTGTAGCCGTGGAAGACATACAGAGGATAGTTGCTCAATTAAAAGATAAGAATATCGGAATCTTGATCACCGACCACAATGTGCAGGAGACACTTGCAATTACCGAGCGTTCTTATCTTATGTTTGAAGGCGGCATCTTAAAATCCGGAACCCCCGAAGATCTGGCAGAGGACGAAATGGTTCGCAAAGTTTATCTGGGACAAAATTTTGAGCTTCGGAAGAAAAAACTGGAATTTTAGAATTTATTTTATCCTACCCACTCCTCAAAACAAGATTACATACTCTACTACTCCTTTTTCTCCTCATGAGGCAGAAGAAATGAACTTAGTAAGTAAAAAACTATTATGGCCGGGATCGCCAAAAACTTCATAGTCCCAATAAATACAAGACTTACCAGAATAAAAATATAGCGCAGCGCATTGTCCTTAAAATCCCACGTCTTGAATTTTAAGGCAAACAAGGGTATTGGGGCATTTAGGAGGAGGCTGCTAATAACGGTAAGAACAATTAAAAACCAGGGGTTTAGGATGATAGTATTAAGGGCATCATTGCCATTGAACATAAGGATCAGGGGTAATGATATAATAAGAAGTGCATTTGCAGGGGTGGGCAAGCCAATAAAGGAAGTTGCCTGGTTTTCATCTATATTAAACCGGGCCAATCTATAGGCAGATGATAGTGTAATGGCAAAGCCAAAAAATGGTAATATGCCATAAAAAGAGTCCCAATTCATGGTTTCAGTCATTTTCAAATTCCAACCCCCTGTTTCGCTCATGGTGAGTAATTGGAACATTACAATACCAGGGACCAAACCAAAAGTGATCATATCTGCCAGAGAATCTAATTGAATCCCCAACGGACTTTGAACCTTTAGTGCACGCGCAGACAGACCATCAAGAAAGTCGAACAGCATTCCCAGGAACACAAAAAACGCCATAAGCTCCCACTTATTCCAAACTGCAAAAAGAACAGCCAAACAGCCTGAAAATACATTTAAAAGAGTCAGAATATTAGGTATATGTTGCTTCACCTGTATATGTTTCCCGTAAAAATAGCATAATTTTTATGGAAGATGTTTTGTCCCGTTATTTATTCAGATATTTGCCTCATCAATAGAAATAGCCTGAAGATGGGCTTGGACAATGACGATAAAGCATTCTATTCTCTTTGTATTACTTTTCTTTCTGGTCCCTACACATTCCCAGGAGTCATTTCTATCGGAAAAGGCCGTTGTTAGTGTTCTTACATGTGGTCCCGGTACGGATCTTTACTCTTCCTTTGGGCATACTTCCTTTAGGGTTCAGGACAGTGAAAAAGGAATTGACTGGATCTACAATTATGGTACATTCGATTTTAATACCCCTAATTTTTATTCAAAATTTGCCAGAGGCAAGTTACTTTATTCCCTCAGTAAACAGCGACTGGAGAACTTTCTCTACACCTATGAATTGGAGAATAGATGGGTTAAAGAACAGCTCCTGAATTTATCATCTGAAGAAAAAAATGAATTGTTCTCCTTTCTGGAAATTAATTACTTGCCAGAGAACAGAAAGTACAAATACGATTTTCTTTATGACAATTGTTCCACTAAAATTCCCACGATTTTAAAAGAAATCCTGGGGGATAAACTAAAATTTGAAACATATCAGGATTCTATTACGTTTACCTTCCGAGACCTGATCCAACAGAATTTAATTCGGAATTCGTGGTCTAGTTTTGGTATAGATCTGGCCTTGGGTGCGGTGATAGACAAAAAGGCTGCCCCCCTGCAATATACGTTCTTGCCCAACTACGTCTTACGCCAGTTAGAGCATACCGAACTACATGGAGAGCCTATTGTACAGCGCGAAAGAACAATACTTGATTACAACATGCAAAACCGGGGTAACTTTTTTACTACTTCCCCACTCTTTTGGTTTGGACTATTATTTCTTTTTACTGTTACCATCACCTTTATCGATCTCAAGAATAAGGTACGAAGCAAGGTCCTGGATATTGTACTTTTCTTAATGACAGGTATTGCGGGTTGTATCATTTTCTTTCTTTGGTTCTTAACAGACCATCAGGCCACTGCACTAAACTTTAATATACTTTGGGCCTTTCCCTTTAATTTGGTGTTGGTTTACCATCTGTTGCGCAATACCTCAACTCCGGCTTGGATCACCATGTATCTTTTGGGTCTTTTGATCCTGCTCGCAACTACAGTGATCATTTGGCTGCTGGAAATACAAATATTCTCCCCTATCCTGGCTGTATTGTTGGCTACCCTTGCAGTGCGCTATAGCTTTTTGCTTTATCGGGCAAAGAAATTAGAAACCTCCACCTTATGAATCTAATCTCTGTTGAAGGGATCGCTAAATCTTTTGGGGAAAGGGTTCTCTTTTCAGAACTCTCCTTTGGAATCAATAAGGATCAAAAAATAGCGCTGATAGCCCAGAATGGAACTGGCAAGACATCTATTCTAAATATTTTAGGAGGCATAGACAAACCAGATCAGGGTCTGGTAACGGTACGGAAAAGTACAAGGATCTCCTATTTGGAACAAGATCCTCAATTAGATCCCAACCTCACAATTGAAGAAGCCATTTTTGCCTCAGATAATGAGGTACTAAAGGTTATACAGAATTATGAGCACGCTTTGGAATATCCTGAGGATGAAAAAAAATACCAAAAAGCATTCGAAGCCATGGAGCGTTTTGAGGCCTGGGACTTCGAGACACAATACAAGCAGATACTTTTCAAACTACAACTGGAAGATCTTAAAGCAAAAGTGGGCTCCTTGTCTGGTGGACAAAAGAAACGAATTGCACTCGCCAATGCCCTGTTAAACAGACCGGATCTGCTTATTCTTGATGAGCCTACCAACCATCTCGACCTGGAAATGATAGAATGGTTAGAACAGTATTTTACCAAAGAGAACATCACCCTCTTTATGGTCACTCACGATCGGTATTTTTTAGAACGGGTATGTAATGAGATCCTTGAGCTAGAGAACGGGCAACTCTATTCCTATAAGGGAAACTATTCCTATTATCTTGAAAAAAAAGAAGCCCGTGAAACTCAGGAAGTCTCTGAACTGCACAAATCAAAACAATTGTTCAAAAAAGAATTGGATTGGATGCGCAGACAACCAAAAGCCCGTACTACCAAATCCAAGTCGCGTATAGACGATTTCTTTGAAATCAAGAACAAGGCCCAGCAACGTCGTAAAGAACACGAGGTTCAATTAGAAATAAACATGGAACGTCTTGGGAGTAAGATCCTGGAATTCCACAACGTAGGAAAGTCGTATCCGGAAAAGCCTATTCTGACAAAATTCAATTACAACTTCTTAAAGGGAGAACGTCTTGGCATCATTGGCAAGAATGGTACCGGCAAGACAACCTTCCTTAATCTATTAACCGGCAGCGATTCCCCGGATAGTGGAAAGATCATTACCGGTGAGACCCTCAAATTTGGATATTATACTCAAGACGGTATCCAAATAAAAGAAGGGCAGAAGGTTATAGATGTCATCAGGGATATCGGCGACTACATACCTTTAAAAAAAGGGAAACAACTTTCTGCCCAGCAGTTGTTGGAACGCTTTCTGTTCGATCGAAAAAAACAATACGATTTTGTCGAAAAATTAAGTGGTGGTGAGCGCAAGCGATTATATCTCTGCACGGTGCTTATTCAAAACCCCAATTTTTTGATCCTTGACGAACCCACCAATGATCTGGATGTGGTAACCCTTAATGTACTTGAATCCTTTTTGCTCGATTACCCCGGATGTCTGGTAGTGGTCTCGCACGATCGGTATTTTATGGATAAGATAGTTGACCATCTTTTTATTTTTCGGGGAGACGGGATCATTGAGGATTTTCCGGGGAACTACTCAGATTTCAGGGCCTATGAAGACAGTCAGGTTCTTGAAAAAAGAAAACAGCAAAACGAAGAAAAGGCTACAGTATCTGTCGAAAAACAACAATGGCGTGAGGAAACTAAAGGCAAGAAATTGTCTTATTCAGAACAAAAGGAATACAAGCAATTAGATAAGGAGATCAAGGTTTTGGAAAGCAAGAAACAGCAGATCCAAAATGAATTTCTGGATGCAAGCTTGTCCGGGGAACAAATAGCCGATTTATCGAGATCTTTACAGGAGGTAGAGAGCAGCTTAGAGCATAAAACAGAACGATGGT
>CAWAEX010000033.1:0-93754 GCA_963781045.1 uncultured Flavobacteriaceae bacterium
TTGCCTCAAAATTCAGCACCAGGCCTACATCCTTTGTCCAGGGGTACCTGTTGCAAAAGATCTGCTCCGTTAAGGCCCATTTCTTCGGCATCTGTGATCAGAATAATGATATCGTTCTTAGGGGTTACCTTGGTTGCCAAATAGGCTCTAATGCCCTCCAGGATGGTGGCCACACCGCTACCGGCATCGCTTGCACCCAAGGAGGAGTGGGGACTGCTATCATAGTGGGAGAGAAGCAATAGTGCTTTTCCTTCTCCTGATCCTTGAATCTTTGTTACTATATTGACAGCTTTGCTGTAATTGGCCCAATCACCTGCCGTATAACCTTCCTGAAGGGACACTTCCAGGCCCATGTCTTCCAGTTGTGCTACAATATAGGCTCTCACGGTTTCATGTGCCGGGAACCCAACTGCATGTGGCTGTTTTGAAATTTCTTCAACATGTGTAAAGGCTTTGTCTGTGGAAAAACCGTATTCTTCCTCCACACTGGTATTGCCATTTGTGGGCATCAAGGATCTATAACTCCAAAAGATTGCCAGGATTAGAAGGGGTAGGGTGGCCCAAAGCCTAAAGTTCTTCATGCTAAATAAAATCTCCGTTAAAAGTAAATAATTCTGACGGGTCTATGCCGTTTGACGACTAATTTTAGAAGATTCGATCAAAATATGTATATTTAAGGCTAACCAATTCAAAACGAACAAGTATGGGGATTAAAAGTTTTATGGGCCGAAGAGCCAAGGAGGTTACCAAAAAAGAGTATAATGCCCTTATTTTGGTCAAAGTTGTATTGACTAAAAAGTTGGTCACTTATAGTCCCGATGATTCCATTTTAGACGTAATGGAGTCTTTTGCAAAAACCATATTTCCGGAGGTCCTGTATTGGATGACAACGGATTTCTAGTGGGGATCATTTCAGAAGCCGACTGTATGAAAGAGATCTCAGAAAGCCGATATTTCAATCAGCCTATCCTTGATAAGAGTGTAGAGAAATTTATGACCAATAAAGTAGAAACTATACCACATGATATGAGCATATTTGATGCCGCCGGTCAGTTTCACAAAAATGGTCGTCGTCGTTTGCCGGTGATGAAGGAAGGACTGTTAGTAGGGCAAATAAGTCGTAAGGATATTGTGGTTGCTGCCTTAAAACTCACCAGTCACAACTATGGATCGAAAAGATACCAATTTTTATAAATAGCCCTGGACATTGTCTGGGGCTATTCTCTTTTTACGATCATATAGTAGTCATTATCCAGAGGCAAATAGCCCAGGTCGTAGACAAAATAATAGGTTGTTCCTTTTTTGGTGGTGTAGAGGTGGTAAGATATTCAAAGTCGAATCCCTTATCCAGTAACCGTGTCTTGGTTGTTTTTGTTTTGCCCTCTTTTAAAGCGAAACTGTCAAAATACGGTAATTCTTCCTGAGGCGGTTGTTTATATTCCGTACCAGATTCTTACTGTCTTTGTTCAGCTTATTGTTATAGGCATTTCTGCAATAGTCCGAACAGAACTTTTTATCTATCCGCCCTTTAAAGGCCTCGTTACATTCTGAACACCTTTTTTTCCAAGATAACATGGCTTTGTCATGAAATTACAAAAAATTCCTGCAAGCAACTTACAAGGAAATATTTAATAGCCAATGGCGGCCCCATCCGGGCTGGAAGAATCGGAGGCCCCTATATAAACTCCCTGCTCCGTAGAATTCAGGATACCCATTAACCGGCCCAGGTTTCTGGTACCGTACAATGTATGACCCATTTCCTCCAATGCCTTTTGGGTGTCTGGCGACATTAAATGTGTTTCAAAAATCAACCTGTCAGGCAACCACTGATGGTGTATTTTCATGGCTTCAATGGCTTTGTCTATAGGCATTTCGAATTCCAATACATTGAGAACAGCTTGAAAAACAGTGTTTATTATTGTTCTGCCTCCCGGACTGCCAATGACCAGGTATGGTTTTCCTTCTTTTGAAACAATGGTGGGAGTCATACTAGAGAGCATCCTTTTTTCAGGCTTAATAATGTTTGGATCTGTACCTATTAGCCAGCCGCTGTCTGTATAACCAGGGTGCGGATTGAAATCGCCCATTTCATTGTTAAAGATAAAGCCCAGGCTGGGAGAGCCTAGTTTAGAACCATATGAATGCTCAAGGGTGTAGGTCGGGATACGGCACTGCCATTTTTATCTATGACAGACAGATGAGTAGTGTTAGTGCCATCGTAGAGTTGGCCAAATTTGGTTGATACATCACAGAAGCTTTTTCAAGATCAATATTGCGATACCTTCTTTGTGCGAATTCTTTGGACGTTAATTTAGCAATTGGCATTTCGGAGTTAAAATCGGGATCACCAAGAAACTCAGCTCTGTCTGCAAAAGCTCTTCTCATGGTCTCTGCAACCACATGCACATAGGCCGTAGAATTAAACTGAACAGAATCTAAGTTAGCTAACTCCATGATGTTCATCATTTCAATAAGTGCAACGCCTCCGGAACTAGGAGGGGGCATGGAATAAATTTCATACTCTTTGTAGCTGCCTTTAATAGGGGCACGCTCAATGGCCATATATTTTTTCAGATCTTTTCGTGTAATAATCCCACCATTGGCTTTCATGAATTTTTCGATCTCCCTGGCCACCTTGCCTTTATAAAAACCATCCTCTCCCTTATCACGGATCAGTTCTAGTGTTTTAGCAAGTAGGAGGGCTGCTTCCAGATCTCACCGAATTCTACAGTACACCATTTGGATTTTTAAAGTAGTCTTGCATAAATGCGGGAGAAGTGCTGTCTTGCATCCGTTTTGCATGCGCAGCAAGGGTCCAGGAAAGAATTAATCCATTTTCTGCCAGATCCACGGAAGGCTGCACCAGCTCTTTCCATGGCATACCGCCGTATTTTTTATGTGCCAAATAAAGGCCGGCTACAGTGCCCGGTACGCCAACCGATTTTAATCCCTGGTGATTACTGCCTTCAATAAGATTTCCATTTTTGTCCAGGAACATATCTGAAGTTGCGCGCAAAGGCGCTTTTTCTCTAAAGTCGATCGTAGTGGTAGCGCCAGTAGCATTCATATAGACTATAAAACCACCGCCACCAATATTGCCGGCCTGTGGGTGAACCACCTCGAGGGCAAATGCGGTGGCTACAGCAGCATCGATGGCATTCCCACCTTTTTTTCTAAAATAGCGATGCCTACCTCGCTAGCAATTTTGTTATCGGAAACAACAATCCCATTTTTCGCATAGGTTTGCGCTAAGCTATTAGTGAGAATAAAAAAAGCGGTTATAAATAATGCTATTGGAGTATTCAATGTAGTTATTCTCATCTTTATTTTAACGGTTTGTATGTGTTGTTTCTATTCTATCGTAATGGTTCCTAAATGAGTTGGGATTAGCACTTTTGAATTCGGAGAAGCTCTTTTACATCTTCCTCTGAAAAGGAATCAGTTTTTGTTTTACCCCCTTTGTTGAGAAAATCGATAAGGCAATCGAAAATTATCCCAATGTGTAGGGATAATAAATTTCGGGTAATTGGTTACTGCCAATAGTCGCTCGTTGTACTTATACAAGCCCAATTGTGAACGATTAACACCTGCCAAAAGAATATCAGGTTTTTGTCCCACTAACTCTCTTTCTACGAAGTTCATGGAGCCCATGGTTAATACAGTATGTCTGGCGAAACGGGCTAGAAACATTAATGAACCTCCCTCAACAAACTCAGACACTTTGAGTGGTGCTTCAGGAACTTCTGTGTATGTTCTTGAGTCTAAATAATGTTTGTCATTTAATGCCGAATGTATGGAGGGAATTACCTGGTACGGAAAAGTTCTCGAATTGATAATCTTCTCCACCTTTTACAGGATACAATTGCTCATTAGGGATACCGTAAGCTCTAAGGATGTTACAGGTAGTTTCGGTGCCAATGACCTTTGCTCCTGTTATTTTGGCGATATAGGGTACGTCTGCCAAATGATCGAAATGGGAATGATGCGCCAGGATAAAATCTGCCTTGGTGATCAAACTGTCTATCAATAAAGTATCTGAAACATAAGCGTCAGATCGATCAACGGTTTTTCTGGAATCTTCTGCACTCACCCCTGGTCCCGTGCCCAATTTTACTCTGGAAATATACGGGTCTATCAATACGGTTATACTTCCGTCAGTTATTTGCCATCCGGCAGTGCCGAAATATTTTAATTGTATGGCATTATTTTGTGCGCTTACTGTAAAGGAAGCAAAAGCGGCAATCAAAAAGAAGAAGCCAAAAAGCCCCTTCTTTGGGAAAGATGTATTCTTAAAGATATATATGTTCATACTTGATTGGGTTTATGGATTCAACTTATTTTTTCTTGCGGTTCAGATAATAGCGATTTGATCTCGTCCGAGTTCGCTTCAATAATATCTGGAAAACCGTCCATGTTTAGGTCGGCTGTAATTATATCATAGGTGTCAAAAGATTCTTCTTTCAACATAAGGCCTTCCCATTTTTGACCATTTTCTTCATTAAGATATATAAAATTGGGGCTTTCAGAATTCCCGATTATGATATCAAGAGCTTTATCCCCGTTAAGATCGGCCAGAGATACGGCATAGCTATCTGCCTCTGAAGAATCAAAGACTACTGATTGGGAGAATGGGGTTAACTTATTGCCAAAATAGATCACATTGGGTTCGCCAATATTGGCAGTAATGATATCTGCCAAACCATCATTGTTCAGATCACCTACACTTACCGAACGCGTATTATCGCTTCCTGTTCCGAAGGCTATTTTTTTTTCAAATCCAAGGTTGCCATCGTTCAGATAAACGTAATTGGGTTGTTCGTCTCTATTGGCCAAAACAAGATCCAGATCGCCATCACCATCTATATCTGCTACCTCCACATCTATGGTAGAATCATCACTGCTGCCGAAGCTTTGGGTTTTGGAAAAAACACCCATCCCATTGTTCAGACAAATCTCGTTAGGTCGTCCTCTATTAGTGATCAAAATATCCACAAAACCGTCCGAATTTAAATCGGCTAAAGTAATATTACGGGTTGGAGCGTAGTCTTCTCCAAAAGAGCCATTCTTTGTAAAATTACCCAGACCATCATTAAGAAAGATAGCATTGGGTGCCATATCATTCCCAACGGCAACATCTAGATCTCCGTCATTATCGAGATCGGCCAGTTCGGTGGCATAGGTGGTCTCTCGTTGCGGTCCTAAATCCTTTTCTACGGTAAAGATACCTCGGCCATCATTTATAAAAATTCTGTTCTGTCCGGGCCAGTGCCGACCATTAGCGACCAGAATATCAGTGTCGCCGTCGCTATCAATATCACCGCTGGCAACAGAGGCTGTGCGTTCTTTATGGGTACCCAGGATTAACCTGCCATTGGTTCTTAATTCAATCTCCTGAGCTATAATAGAGCTGCTTGCCATAAAGCATATGCAGCTTAAGATGATGGAAATTTTATTCAACATACAATTTTATCAATTAATATTGGCCTCAATAAGTACTATGGTATCATTTAAATAGGCTTCCATTATTTTATAGCTGTTAAGGACATACATGTAATTAAGAGCGTTAAAATAGATCTGGTTTTCAAATTCCAGGGTCCTGATGGTTTTGTTATAGTCTATTGTAAAATTGGATTTGGAGATAATGGATACATCCAGATCATCCCCAAAATGGTCAGGCACTGAAGTATTTCTTAAAATAGCTCTATCCGTTAGACTGGGGAGTAATTTTCCAAATAAATAGTCTTCATATATTTTAACATCGTCCATGTAATCTGCCACATAGAAGGACCAATTAGATAATTGTTTTCTCAGGGCAGGATCTCTTATGATACTAAGTGATCCGGTATTGATTATTTCATCTATTGATCCGGAAATAAGATCGAGGGAAGTGATTTTGTTAAGTATATCATCTAGCAATTCCTCAATTTCGGCAGGGTTAATTTTACTGTCATCTTTAATGATTTCAAGTAATCTTACTGAGGCCTCATAGGCTTCGGAAGTTAACTTATATGTTCTTTTACATTCGGTTAGATTGGTATTAAAATCTGATTGCAGGTTCTTTAGATGCATTTGTTCTTTAGAAATTTCGAGTCTGCTGTTGTTCCAATCATTTACCTGCAAGGCAAGCAAAATCCCGATCATCACCAGTACTATTTCCCCTATTGCGTATTTTAAGTACCTGCCTGTTTTCGAGCCGGCAGTAGCTTTAGCAGAGGTAGGGTTTTCCATTTGGTCGTAGCGTATTTTTCGAAAGAATATTATCATAGTTATTTACTTTCCCCTTCCTGGGAAGGATTAGGGGTGGGTCTTATGTTCTCAATCATGTTCTGCATTAGCTTTTTAACATCACCATCCTTATAAATTTGAAGTATCATTTCAGTGTATAAGCTAGTAAATCGTTTATGTTCCGCTAGGTCCCCGAAAAGAGTTTTCTGTTTGATAAAGGCCAATGAATCATTTTTGGTTTGCATAGCAGTCTGGTGAAGTTCAGAACTCATAGCATCGATAATTTCAAGGGGTTGCCCATTTTTATTGGTTTGTTTATCATGGTAGTAACACCAAGCAACAATCACTAAGGTGGTATATTGAATGCTTCCTTCTCCCGCCAGATTATCATATAAGGTGGCGATCAAAAATTTTGGCAATTTGGCAGAACTTTCTGAACAAATACGGCTTACCGTATCCTTTATATTGGGATTGGCAAAGCGTTCCTCCAAATTGTCTTTGTAATCGCTTAAATTTATCCCACTTACTTTATCTAATACCGGACTTGCCTCCTTATCCATAAAAGCCCTCAAATAGGTCACAAATGTTCTATCTTCCATACAGGCATTGATGGTTTTATGACCGTGTACAGCCCCCAAAATACCCAGTACAGAATGACCGGCATTAAGCAGACGGAGTTTCATTTTCTCATAAGGTTTCACATCCGGAACAAATTGAACCCCCACCTTTTCCCATTCCGGACGGCCATTAGAAAAAGTATCTTCCACCACCCATTGTATGAATGGCTCACAGGTTACAGGCCATTCATCTCTAATACGGTAGGTATTTTCTAGGTACTCTATATCTGCTTGGGAGGTAACAGGAGTTATCCTATCTACCATACTGTTAGGAAAACAAACCTCACTTTCAATCCAACCGGCCAGTTTCAGATCTTGCTTCCTGCTGAATGCGAGTAACATTTCACGGGCAATATCACCATTGTGCTGAATATTATCACAAGACATAACCGTGAAGGCAGGAAGGCCTGCATCACGGCGTTTTTTTAGGGATGCGGTTAAAAAGCCATATACGGTTTTTGGGCTATCCGGATGTTTCAATTCGTGTTGAATATCAGGATTATCAAAGATAAATTCTCCTGTGGAAGAATTAAAATTATAGCCACCCTCGGTAATGGTTAGGGAGACAATTTTCGTTGAAGGAGCAGCCATGCGCTCTATGACAGGCAGCGGGTCATCTACCCCTAGTAAGAAATCATTAATTGAACCAATAATCTCTGGCGCAATTTTTCCATCTGGATGCTTAACAATTAGTGTATAAAGACAATCTTGTTTTTTAAGAACATCGTGAATTTTTCTATCACCTTCGCGCAACCCTATTCCACAAATACCCCAACCGGCAACCTTAAATATTTCGAATAGCTTGTGTGTATAAAATGCCTGGTGAGCCCTGTGAAAACCTCCTACTCCAATATGAACAATATTTATGTTACGCGAATTACGTTCGTAATCAGGACAGGGGATATTACCGCCAAGTTGTGGCAAATTCTTTTGACTAAGATGTAAAGTGTTTTCCATTACTTAGAAGTATTTTTTTGTTTCCCTCTTTGCAGTGCCCAATATGCAGTTACAAAATAGATAATGGTGCAAATAAATGCGTATCGATAAAATATTTCACGATTACCTATATACAAGTTCTCATCAGAACTACCGAATAATACGATGCAAGCTAAAACTAACGTAATGATAAGAGAAATGACAGCTACGGTCTTTAATCCCTTGGAAAACATAGAGGAATCTTTAATATGCTTGTCCTCAAGTTTGGCTTTTTGCTCTTGAAACTTTCCGATGTTTTCATGCCGTATTCTTTCCTGTTCTTCGGCCTTGGGATATTTCTTTTTGGCACCATATTGTGCAGCTAAAAAAGTATAGATCATGATAGTGAAAAACCAAGTTGGGATAAACAGATAAAAGAAAGACATCACATTAAGGGCATTGAGCCCAAATCCGAATAACAAGCCGAAGGCCCAAGAGGCAACGGCAGGAACACTAAACGATAGTTGTCTGTAGGACGACCAATACCGGGTATATCCTATTCGGGGAAAGATCTGATGTTCAGCAAAGACAATGGCTCCCACAGGAACAACTATCAATCCGGCATAGGTCAACAATGGTAATATTTGTGAAAATACAAAAGGGAAACAAGCTATTATGATCGTTATTAATCCCACGGTAAGGGTGGTTTTTTTTCGAGAATGGTTGTAGAAGATTGCCTGCGCTGCCAATCCTGCCCTGTAGAGATTTGTAATTGCCGTTGTCCAGCCTGCAACTATCACGATAACAAATCCGGACCAGCCCAGCGCGTAGTAGGCAACGTCTCCCGGATCTAGTTCCACAATAGATTTTCCTAAAATTACCGCAGCACCGGCCCCCATGATTCCTGCAGCAATCCAGGCAACATAATGCCCGAACATCATTCCGGTACTGGTAGCCAGGCCGTAAATTTTCTTTTTTGCAAACCGTAAAAGGGCCATATCTATTAGGCCGAAGTGAGTAATTGTATTTGCCGCCCATGCGAAACCGATTACCTCTAATCAACCCAATACCCGATTCACCGTTACTTGCTATTCCCGTCCATATGGACTCATCGCCCAGGGTAAGAAAATCTGTCCACCCCGCAGGTAAGGTCTTGCCTAAAACATGCAGCGATAATGCAGGCAAAAGCACCAGGGCTCCGCTGGTAAACATTACAAATAACCAAGGCGCACATATCCCGGAAAATTCAGAGACGGCATTAAAACCATACATAGCTATAGACACTACCACTATCCCAACACCAATCACAATCAGAATAAACCAAAGATTTGTGGGATACCAATTCAATTGAGCAGGTATATCAAAGGCAAAACGGACCGCGGTTGCTGAAACGGTAACCATTGCTGCAGATATGACGGAAAAGATGATAACATTCGCCCAATTGTAGAGCTTGGTCATCGAATCGCCGGCAATCTTGTTGAGATATGTATAGAGACTAAGTCTTGTATCTACTGCAATAGGAGAGGTAATAAGTGTCCAGCTGAGAACAGCCAAAATATTACCGATCAGTAGTCCCAATAGAATATCCATTGTCTTAGCACCCAGGGCTACAAATGTCGCCCCTATAACGAACTCGGTTGCAGCCACATGTTCGGCAGCATATAGTCCGGCAAAATGGGTCCAATCATGTAATTTATGTTTTGCAACAGGCAGTTGTTCTTCATCTAAGTTTTCAAACTGTTGATATTCGTTGCTTGTATTCATTTCAGGTTGGTGTTGGGAACAGGATTCTTATAAATTTCTGTTGGGAGCATTTTAATGCTTATTGAATATGTATTGATCTAATGCATTACAAATCTCCCCGCAATATTAAAATTGCACTATAGATGGCAGGGTCCATTGACCATTGTAGCCAATCACCTGTAACAATTAAAAATAGGAATTTTTATAGAGTTTTATACTGACTAAAAATTTTATTTGGTATTCTGTGTGGACTTTTTTGAAAAATGAGTAATAAAAGATGTAGCAATAACTAACTATGGCCCCAGCTAAAACAATGAAGGCGCTATGTAAATAATTTTCGTTTATTGATATTACTTGCTAGAATAGCTACCAAATAAGAATCTATTTACTCTACCTTATTTTTTGAGAAAAGCTTTTGATCGCACCAATACCATGCAGCATCTTTAGCGCCAAGTTCATAGGGGGCATATTGGTAGAATTCCATCCCAACTTTTTCCATCACCCTGATAGATGCTTTATTTTCTTTCATAGCAATTGCAATGATCCTTTTTAGGTTGAGAGTATCAAATCCGTACTTTAAAATGGCATGAGATGCCTCCGTTGCAATACCCAACCCCCAGTATTCCGGCAAAAATCTATAACCAAGATCAATTTCATCAAATTCTGGCAGATAGAGTAAACCTGCCCAGCCTACAAATTGTGTTCCCTCCTTTAAAAAAGTGGCCCACCTTCCAAATCCATATTTCTCATAGTGGTTAATTCTTCCCAATATTGCTTTGTCCATTTCTTCTAAAGATTCAACCACAGCTTCCCCAGTGTACTTTTGTACTTCCGGATCGGAATGCAACTTAAATAGGTCCTCTTTGTCTTCCAGAGTGATCTCTCTTAACAATAGCCTTTCTGTTTCTATCAGGGTTTTCACTTTTATGGCTTATATCTGCCCCTTAAATTTATACATTATATTTTTTTTAGCTGCATAATACTACTTTTCATACAAGTTGTAAGCTTTGGTTTTTATTCTGGTTTTTAAATTTTATAACTTTCTGAAAACGCTACACTTCCTTAAGCAAAAGACCCATACTTTTAGTCTTATATCAGCTTGACATTCTGCCTAAAATGCATATAAATAGCGTATCTTTGCCATAGTTTATATTACTTCTTCGCACCACTTCAGTGAATTCCTGAGGCTGACTTTTTTAAGCCCTTATTTTGATCAATCATACTCTAGTGGCCAACCTAATGCCAGATTGCTAGAAAGTAATTATGTACTAGTAATTTTAATATTGCGTCTTGCTTATTTAATTACCCTGCAATTCGTTTCAATTCAAAAAAAATGGCTTTATTAAAAACGGGAGTTATTGGGACTTCAAGTATAATTTTAAACAAACCAACACCTATTGCTCTTAAAAAACAATTGGAGTTATTTGATCCCTCTACAGATTTTAAGCATACGATTAAGGCCTTAGAAGCTGGCAAACCTATATTGATAGCAGGGTTATATAGCGATGGATTATTTTTACTTAAGGCATTGAAGGGGCATCTTAAAAGAAAGATGCCTTACGAATCTTTTCAGGAGCAACGCGCGTATAGGTCGGCGTATCGAAAGTTGTCTAATCTTATTTTAATAGAAGTTGTAGATCATTCATTAGCAGTAAAAAAAGCTCCTTTTATTGGTTGGCTGGAAAAGCTTTATCCGGAATCTGGCGATTTCTTTTTGTCATTTCCTCAGATACAGGGACTAAACAGTGCATGGCAATGGTATAAGAATGGGATCTCCATTCCGGTGTTGCGAAATAAAATACATCCGTATTACGGTGTTTATTTCCCAACACGTTTCGAGCATTTGGAGCTTTTTGATAATTGGTTAAAACGCTATGATGGATCCAAGAAAACAGCTATAAATGTTGGGGTTGGGAGTGGGGTCCTCTCTTTTCTAATGATAAAGCATGGATTTCAAAAAGTTTTTGGGACAGATACAAATCCTAATGCAATTGTAGGATTAACGGAGTTTATGGGTACCACAAAGTTATCCCGAAAGATAGAATTAGATTTTAAACCTCTTTTTGGGAGGTTTGAAAAGCAGACTGAACTAATTGTGTTTAATCCGCCCTGGTTACCTGCATCTCAAAAACTGGATAGCATTGATGAAGCTATTTATTATAATAAGAACCTATTCTCGGATTTTTTTGCAGGGGCAAAACAACGACTTTTACCAGACGGAAAACTGCTACTCATATTCTCGAATCTGGCACAAATAACAAATGTGACCAAGGAACATCCCATAGAAAAAGAACTAGCCCAAGGTGGCCGATTTCAATTGGAAAGATGCTTTAAAAAGAAAGTGAAGGCCGCTTCTAAAAAAACAAAGCGCGATCTGCATTGGCGCTCTTCTGAAGAAGTAGAGCTTTGGGTCCTGACCAATTAGTAAATAATTATTCTTCAAGAGTTTTAGATAGCCTGTTTATTATTTTATTTATCAGACCATACTGCTAATTCATTTCCTGATGGATCCATAAAATGGAATCTACGACCGCCTGGAAAAGAAAAAATATCCTTTGTGATCTTACCACCAGCGGTTTTGATCTTACTTTTTATCAATTTTAGATCGTTGTGATACAGCACTATCAGCGCGCTATTTACAATGTCATTTTCTGTTTTTTCAAAGCCACCCTTTAGTCCGCTTTCTGAAAAAGCTATATACGTTGGGCCATAATCTGTAAAGGTCCAATCAAAGCACTTTGAATAGAATTCCTTCGTTTTTTCAAGATCTTTGGCCTTAAACTCAATGTAATTTATGTGGTTGTCTATTAGGTCCATAGTTTGATGATTAACCGACTAGAATTAATAGGTGATCAATGTACACAAATGCTCCGGGCATATTGATTCTTTATTTTTCTACCCTGTAACTTGTTAGATAAGTCATTCCGTTAATTGTTGTCTTTTCTGTCTTAAATGTTGTATACAATTTTTGTGAAACTTTATCGTGGAGCCCGTTGTTCCCAAATGAATTTAGTAATAGGGTGTAGTTGTCCTTTACAGATAACACTATATGAGCGAGATCCGATAGAGACATTTCTACCGAAACCGATGTATGTAGCTCCTTTTCAATTTGTATTTGTTTTTGATCCAAACCAGAGAAATTTGTTCGATGGTCATATTCCGATTGTGGATTAGAATTAGTATCAATTTGTAGCATTCTAAGTGCTTCCTCTAGAAACAGTTCAAAATCATAAACCAATATGCAGGAATCCCTAGTACAGACCCTTACCGTTTCATTGAGAATTTGCTGAGATTTTGCATAGTAAAGAGATCCCGCATATGTCACTACATCAAAAGTATCATCCGCAAATTCTAATTTTTCTCGATGCTGTAATTGGTATGCTACACCTGGCTGTGCGATAGACTTTTCTAACATGTCCTTACTTGGGTCAATACCAATTACCTTTTCGCAAAAATTCGTCAAGGCAATTGCAGAATGCCCTGTCCCACAACCTATATCTAATCCCATTCCATATTTTCCCTGTTCTCCAAAGAATTCAGTTAGGATTTCTGAATGCAGTGAAGGTCTGTATACCGAGTAATGGTATGCGGTACTATGATCATAATCCTTTGTCATGTTTTTCTGCCTTGTCTGCCCCAATGTGCTATTCGGAATTTATCTTCTACCACTTTCCAGGCACCCCAAATGAGCTTACGGGACGATCTGAAGGTAGTTGAATCTTTTCTTATTTCCCTTTAACATCATACTTCCTTTGCAATTCTCCCCAGCGTTCCTTCTGGATCTCCTTCATCAAACCAACATTGATCCGGTCAAAATCTGGATGGTTCTTTGGTAACATAAAACTTTGGTAGTGCTCTTTCAAGGTGAAAGGGAGTAGTTTCACCTTTTCATCTAAAGAGAGGCGATTAATATAATACTGCAAAATGGTCCGATCGTATAGCAGTACATCATTTTCTTTTTTGGCAAGTGCTCTCAGGGCAAGTATTGGAGAGGCATACGTTTTATGGACAGGGATATTTTCTTGCAATAAATAGGACTCTCCGGTGGTAGCTCCTACTACGGAAATATTTTTCACCAATCTAATATCCTCGGCATTTTGAATGTCTGTTTGTAATCCACTAATGGTTAGAGTGGAAGCAATTCCTGCAGTAAAACTAGAAATAATGATCACCGCAGTAAACATCCAGATAATTGCTATCGCTTTTCCTATATTCGACTTGGGAGCTTTGTCACCGTAACCCACTGTTGTCATGGTTACTGCAGACCACCATAACCCGTCGAAAAGACCTAACATGCCAGGACGAAATTGAAATTTATTGTGCCTTCTTTCAACAAGCCATAGAAAAAAACCAAAAATAAAAATGACAAAAATGAGTAGAACTATGATTTCTAAAAAAGGGAGCGAGAAAATATTGCTGACAAAAACGGCCAAGGGAGAGCGGTTTAAGTAAGGAATAGCTACACCAATACTAGAAATGAAATAGGGCTGAGTCATATCAAACTTATTAACCCGCGAATAATTAACATCCATTGGATTAATGGTTAGATCTATATCCTGATACTCTAGTCTCTTTAAAATACCAACGAAATCAGAATATATTTCATAACGGAAAGTCAGATCGGCAGACTGAGCTATGTTTTCCCATAACTCAATACTCAAACCTTCAAAACCATCATCTTCCGTTTTTATTACAAAAGGTGGATTATGGTAAATCCCTACTATAAGTGTATCTTTTTCTGCATAGGCCTGCAAATTATTACCCCAAAAGAATAGCACGATTAATATGTGAAACCATTGATTCTTCATACCTCCTTTGTTATTTCCTCTTTAATGGAAAAGTAGATAAACTGGGCTAAAATTCTAAACATGACCAGATCATTAGGGTCGAATTGATCTTTCTGCATACTGTAAGCACATAGCACTACCGGCTGATCATTTTCTAAGCTAAAAGGAATAAACAATAAAGAACTAAAACGGTAGGCAGCCTTTTCTGCAATGTACATAGTATGCTCCTTATGGAAGTCATTAATTAAGACTTCCTGACTGTTGGCCATAGCCCAGCATGTTAAACTGGTTTTAGGGTTGAAGGATTTGCTTCTAAAGGTATAGCCACTTCGTTCCTGATTGGAAAAACCCTTGTGTACGATTTCATTTTTTTCCTTAAATGCAATTTCAAAAGCATTTATATCAGAAGATTGGTTAACGGCTTTACCCATCGCAGTGATGATGTCGTTCCAGGATGCCTTTTTGGGAATTTCCTTTATAAAAAGTTCAAGGGTGTGGATATTCGAATTGGCATTATCCAATTCTTCCTGCTGTTCTCTAAATTCTTGAATCTTTTGATGGAGTTGTGCTTCCTTTATCGCCAACTTTTCATTGGAGTATTTCAAAACTTTTTGTAATCTGCTGAAACGTTGTTTTACATAGAATCTAAAGTAATATGATATAAATAATATCAACAGACCAATTGAACCATAAATGAACCAGGTTTGCAAATAAAAGGGCAGAAATACATTTAACTCAATTTCCAAAGGGGTACTCCATTGGTAGCCTCCAGCTTGTCTAGCTCGTATTTCCAGGTAGTAATCACCTGTTTCAACTTGAGGTAATCCTAGTACATTGTTATTTCCGTTAGATTGCCATAGCCGTTCTTCCAATATGATCTGTCTATCTTCTTTGGGAACTAGTCTGTATTGGTATTGAACATTTTTAGCCGGAAAGGATAAATTCGTAATGTGCAAATTGAGCTCTTCACCTTTTTTTAATTCTAAAACCTCCTTGAAGCCTTCGGTTAATTCACTTTGATCGATCATTATTTTCCTTACCCTAGGTGAATTAGAATAGGGAAGGGTAGCCGCAGACATACGTGAGTATACCAGGCCTTCTGCTGTGCCTGCCCAAAGGCGTCCCTGAGCATCTGTAGTAATACATCGGTAAGCACTAATAACGGCAGGTAGTCCTTCTGTTTCACCTAAAACGGTGGAGGTATTTTGTTGGTGAAAAACCAGTCCTTTAGTGGCAGTGGAGATCCAAATATTATTATTGGAATAGTGCGTTACTCCCCTAACCTCTTCCTGTCCTAAAATATCATTTTGGATCAGTGTAATTTTTTCAGCATCGTAACGAAGCAAGCCATCTGTAGTTGCTAACCATACGATACCACGATCGTCAATGGTCAAATCATGGGCTTCAAAATTGAGCATGGCTGTAAAAGGAAGGGCAGGGCTAAGGTTCACAAATTGATCTTGCTCCGGATCAAATCGATATAAATAACTTTTTTCGCCGATACCAACGGCATATATTTCACCTCGGGCACTTTCTTTTATCGCCAGAACCCTGCTGGAAAAACCTTTGGTCTCATCGTAATACTTGACTTCCCCTTTTTCATTGATCTTTGCGATGCCGACGATGGGTTTATTCACAGGGGCCTGGCAAAACCAAAGGTTCCCTTTACTGTCCGGGTAAAGATTGAAAATGGCCTCTCCTCGGTCATGGAAATCATCGTATCGTTTAACTATCTTGTTATTGGCATATTTTAATAATTCAACTTTTGGGGTAGACGTGGTCACCCATAGGAACCCGGCCTTGTCTTGAGCAACCGCATTTGCTTGTAATTTATTATAAATAGGCTCTGCAGTGAATTCATCTTCCTGGGGAGAGATTTCATATAAATAATTAATGGGTGCCCAGGCTTTCCCATCGTTTCCCATTGCGATACTGATAGGGTTATTCAAGGGTAAATTTTTCACGGTTTTGAAAAAGCGTTGCTGGAGCAGCCAAAGTCCGGTATCCGAACCAACCCAAAGTTTATCATTATTACTTTTACTATCCTTAGTTACATAAATTTCATAGATATGACCAAAATCTAATTCCTCCACCCTGTGAGCTTCATTTGCTCCATATATAGTTTGAGGAGGATCGTTTACATCAGATACTACAAATAACTTTCCTTTCCTGGTCCCGATGATATATTGATCATTTTGATCTGCATACATCGCAGTAATCTGGTCATTATCTAGCTCAATAGTTTTGATTGGTTGAAGCTTATCATCCTGAATTGTATAGACGTGAATTGCATCGCTACCCACCAAAAGGTGATTCTTGTGAATCAATAGGGTTATCCCATTTTTAATGCTCAACTTTTTTTCAAAAGTATCAGTGGTTTTGTCATAGTAGAACAATCCATCTAATGGACTCAGCACCCAAATGCCGCCTTTTGGGTCTTTATAAATGGCAAGCTTTTCTGCTTTATCCGTTTTGGAAAATCGATAGTTTTTAAAATCTCCTTGTTGCAACCTCCCAATGCTGTGATTAGATTGAGCCAGCCAAATGTCTTGATCTTTACCCGGAGTAAAATCATTGGGATAAAAAGGAAGCTCCGTTGTTTCAATTATAGTGCCCTCTAATAATGGCATTACTTTGGGCTGGTTAAGCAAATTGTCAATTTGATAGATACCCATATCATTAACAAACAGCAACTTATTTTCACGTTCATGAATCTGATGAATGAATTGGCTTTTGGTATGCATGCTAAAAACGTCAAATTGGATTCCATCAAATCGATACAAACCGTTATGGCTGCCAATCCATATAAAACCCTCCTGATCCTGAAGTACTGAAGATACCTTGTCAAAAGGGGCTCCGGAGTCAGAATTGTATTGAACGTAGCTATACTGTTGTGCAGAAATATGAAAAGAAATGCCACACATATAAAGGCAGAGAAGTACTTTGATCAATTTATAGAACATCTGAGACTAATATAGAAAAATAATCAGTCGATCTCAGCATACGATCTGAGACCAATGTGTCATTTTATCAACCTTTGTCCAAATGAGTTATAGCTGTTGATCTTAACCCATTTATACAAAACAAAATAATTGCATTGTTATTTGATCCTTTTTGATTGTGTAGAGAAGGATAAACCTTGCTGCCCCATAGTTGAACTCATAATTCCTTCGAACAAAGGCTCTGGACAGTTTTTTGGAATCTTCCATTCAATTAAGAAGTTAGATCCTGTTCCGCCTTCAACATCAACTTCGTCTATTATTATTTCCGTTGTTTCCATTGGAGCCATATATATTGGTTGATTAAAATATGTACGTACAAGCTTTCCGTGAGTATCAAAATATTCTGCTTTAAGCAGGTAAATAGTATCCAGATCGCTTGTATTACGCATACTTACCATGGCGGTCAAATTATGTGTTCTATGTTCAGAATTGCTATAGATCTGCGAATAGATAGAAAGATATGATTTCCCATATTCGAGGGAATCCTTTGAACTAATATCTACCAGCCTTTTCGACCAATTTTCGGGATTTGTCGAACTAATTTCCTTTTGCTCATTACACCCAAAAACCAAAATAGTAATTAATAAAATTAGCGTATATTTTTTCATTCCATTATTTCAATTGACATATAAGATTCTTGTATAGATTGTTGTTTGGCACTAAAGATAGCAAAAGAGACGAACCCATTAAACAGCAGCAAGGATTTTCTGAAAGGAAAATCAGACTTATTGATTTCTACACATTGTTTGCTCTTGTGATAGTTCTATAATGGGTACTACTAATTACTAAGATTTGATTTCTTTGTTTTAAAATACCACAAGTAATTTAAATCATCATTTTTTAAAATAAAATAAATAGCCACAGATGTTAGTATGGTAGCCGGAAAACCCGAACCAATCCCAAGTGGTGTAATTGCCAGGAAAAAAACAACAGCTCCAAAACATGCAAGGCGAAGTATCCAACCTTTAAGTAACATGCCTATCGCTATTAATCCCTGACCAAATGCGATAAGTTTAACCATTGAAGTAATGTGTGACTTAAACCATCCATTTATAAAATCAGCGTATAGATCAAAGGGAGAAAAAACTGCATATTCTAAATATTCATTCGGGTTATTTTGAGCTGTAGTATAGTTTATCCAGGACGCCCAAAAGAACAATAGAGAAAAAAGCAATCTTGCTAGTTTTGGTTTTTGAACAGCGCTAACCAAAAATAGAATAGCAAGGCTATTAGATATTAACCATGGGGTTAAATATTCTTTTAAAAGTTCCATCTGTTTATTTTATTTAGATAATAATTTATTACGATTTAGCCAGTGTTTCAATCAGTTTACCACAACCACCATTTTTAATAAATTTTGTATGCTCATCTATGTTCTCAAAATGCTCAGCTGTTATATCAGAACATAATATTTTTGAATTCGTTGCTTGATAGAATATGTTGTAGTGTTTTTTTTGAATATGGATTTTTTAAAGGTGATTTCTTTACTTCTTCTCTACACCACATAAGAGATTTCATCCAAATAGCTGCACTCAATGCACCACATGCTGCACCACTTAAACCAAGTCCGCCAGCGAAACCTGCAACCATGATCATTTCTTCATCACTCGCGCCCATTTTTTTGGCAACTTCTGTGGCACAACTCATACATTCATTGGCTGATAAAATTTCTTTATTTGATACCCCCTCAATTGCTGATTTTACTGCTTCTGGAGCCCATTGATCAGCAAGGTTAAAACAGTGTAAGAATCGGCCGGAGAAAAAATACTTAGCCATACTCAATTTACTTGAAAAGTCACAATGAGTAATATCACTACAATTTATTGTGTTTTCTCTTTCAGAAAATGATATCATCAATTTTTGTGTGGCGTTAACGGCAACAGCAATAGCCTGATTTTGATCTTCGCATATTCTGTAAGCTTCTGCACCTACTGCCAAAGAAGCTCCCCAAAGCATCCCACATTGATGGCCTTTCTGCATTATTCCTCCTGCCAATGAATCAGCAGCGCGTTCTTCCAGTTCTTTTTGATGACCAAATTCTCGGTTTAAAATATAGAAAAAGGTACGAGAGCAAGTCCCCAACTTCCTAAACATTTTTTTTCCGTCTTTAGGACCATCTTTAATGTCATATATAATAGGATCCATTTAAATGTTCTATTATTTTTATCTAGTAAGATATATAGGGTTAGAACGTAATCCTATGACATTCATCAGGCTACATTAATAGTTTGAGGAGTGCCATTTGTTATGGCCATTATTCCTACCTAAGGCATGATCAATAATGTATGTTGAAGGCAGTAGTTTTGTTCTTATTCGCTCCTGAACAAATATTCAACAATTATGTCGGCTGCATTCTGGCTGCCTTTTAGTGAAGGATGAAATCCGTCAGAGGAATAGTAATCAAAATTTTGAGTTGTATCGAAATGCTTTTTCCATTTCTCACCAACCGGACACAGAATGGCATCATTGATCCTTGCAGCATCTGTGTAGTTCTTAATTACGCCCTTAAAGGTGTGGTAATAGGTTAAGGAAGGCCAAACCATAAAATAACTAAGTTTGGCTCCGTTCTTATTGCATAAATCTGAGTATTTTTTACCGTATTCAATTAGAATTTCCCTGCCGTTCTGCTGGGATGAAGGCCCTTGCTGAACGATGACAAAATCATATTGATTTCTTATTATTTCTTTTTGGACCTCCCCATCATTCCAATGATCCATGATCGCATAGTTTGGAAAAGCTATTATTTTTGATTGTATAAGAAGGCCTTTATTTTTGGCTGTATTTTCCACTAGTTGAGGAAGATTATTAGTGGCTGTAAGGCTGTTCCCAACAAATAGAATGGTATATTTTTTATTTGAAGAGACATTTTGGGCAATTGAACGCTGTGAAGAAAAGCAAATTATGATTATAAAGAATAGAAGCGCAAATTTTATTTTATTCATATCACAAAAATTATTGCTAAAGGTCTTGGCTATAATTTGCATGCGCTGTTCGCTACGCTCGGAACGCCACGCCTCAGGCGTGTTGAAATATAGCCGATGCAAGGGCATTTTATTTATGGTGTCTTTGTTTTCCGCTTCATTGCTAGGCGCGTAAAACCACCTAAAGTTATGAAGGCTATGACAATAAGAAACTTATACTCTTTCAAAGGGTTGCCTGGCCAAATGTCAGTAAGAGCAAAAACCAAAGCGAAAAAACTTATTATAAGAAGTACCCAAAGCAAAAGTCTAACTACTCTATCCATAATTACTTTATTAAATCAAGGGATTATTTTAATTATTAGTCTAAGATTCTTGTGCAATTTTCTACCTTTAGATGAAGTTGAATTATTGATTTTTCATAAACCGTCTTATAGCGACCCATTGTTTTAGCATATCTCTGGCATCTTGCGCAGGGTACCCTAAAACAGTTTTTCCTGCTTCCACATCATTCATAACTCCCGAGCCGGCACCAACGGTAGCGCCAGAATGTATGGTAGTGTGGTCTTTTATAGAGGCACTCCCGCCAATAATAACGCCATCACCTAAAGTAACAGAACCTGCAAGTCCGCTATGCCCTGCCATAATACAAGAACGTCCCATAATACTATTATGAGCTATTTGTACCAGGTTGTCAATTTTACAACCATCGCCAACAATAGTAGAGCTGAATTTTGCTCTATCAACACAAGAATTGGCCCCAATTTCAACGTAATGCCCAATGATGACATTACCTATCTGGGGTATCTTAACCAGCTGTCTACCATCTTCACTAGGTCTATATCCAAATCCATCAGCTCCAATACTTACATTCGTATGAAAAATACAATGGCTACCAATAATACAGCGTTCACGTATAATAGTCCCGGACCAAACAATGGTACTATCACCAATTTTGGTATCATCAAATACACAAACATTTGGGTATAAAATTACGCCACTGCCTAATTCAACATCTTTACCTATATAACAGTTTGCGCCGATCTTACATCCATCACCAATTTTTGCAGTTTCATGTATTACGGCAGTTGGATGTATATCTGTATCAAAAACAGGTGCTGGCGGATTAAAAAGCTCCAATATTTCCGCCATGGCTAAATCAACATTTTTTACTTTAATAAAAGCGCGATTGTCGCCGGGTTCAATGGTTGAATTAGTACTTATAAGCGCAGCACAGGCTTTGGAGTCTGGCCAGAACTTCTCATACTTTTTGCTTCCAATGAATGTGATTTGATTGCTGTTTGCTTTTTGTAATTCTTCAGGGCCTTCAATTTTTTGGCTGGTATTGCCTATTATTTCGCCTTTTACAATGTTGTTGATTTCACTTATGGAGTAAGATGTCATTTGTAATTGTATGGATTGATTAGAGAGTTGTAAAGTAAGGAAAAATGTGATGTTTATATTGTTTTTGAAATCAAACAGGTTTTAAGGTAATTAAGAACAGCTCTATAAACTAAATAGAGCTTGCTAAGTAAGACCGGGGTATTTGTCATTAGATCTTGAGAGTGTTAATAACCTTTCGCTAAACATTTTACCTCAAAATGCCACGTACTTTCTGTCGTACATATCACATTCACATATTGCCTAAAATGTATTTTAATGGCGTATCTTTACCAAAGTTTATATTACTTCTTCGCATCACTTCAGTGAATTCCTGAGGCTGACTTTTTTAAGCCCTTATTTTGTTCGATGAGTCTAGTGTCCAACCTAATGCAAGATTGCTAGAAAGTAACTATCTACTAGTAATTTTAATTTTACGTCTTGCATATTTCATTATCCTGCAATTCGTTTCAAATCAAAAAATATATGGCTTTATTAAAAATGGGAGTTATTGGGACTTCAAGAAAAGAAGATGAACGGCGGGTGCCTATTCATCCAGATCATTTAAAAAGACTTCCACAACATATTCGCAGACAACTTATTTTTGAAAAAGGGTACGGCATTCCTTTTAATATAGAAGACGAAGAAATAAGTGAATTAACTGGTGGAATAGCAACGCGAAGTGAGATATTGTCAGACATAGGTGCTGCCATTATTGCCAAACCTGTTTTATCCGATTTAGAAGAGATGAAAGATGGTGGCATTATTTGGGGGTATCCTCATTGTGCCCAACAAATGGAAATTACACAAACGGCAATAGATAAAAAATTAACCCTGATCGCTTTTGAAGATATGTATGTGTGGCATCCTAACGGACAAATGGGAAGACATACTTTTTATAAAAATAATGAAATGGCTGGTTATTGTGCGGTCATTCACGCGCTTCAATTAAAGGGAATAGATGGTCATTATGGGAACCAAAGAAAAGTAATTATATTTAGTTTTGGTGCTGTTAGCAGAGGTGCAATTTACGCTTTAAAAGCACATGGTTTCAGAGATATTACGATCTGTATTCAAAGACCAGATCATGAGGTTAGAGAAGAAGTTTTAAATGTACACTATGTCCGAATTAAAAAAGGAAATAAAAATGAGCCACGGTTAATTGTTGTTGAGCACGATGGTTCTGAACGATCGTTAATGGATCTAATACATGAATCTGAGATAATAATTAATGGAACGTATCAGGATACAGATAATCCAATTGATTATGTAAAAGAAGATGAAAAATCAATGCTTAAACGTGGCACCCTAATTATAGATGTAAGCTGTGATGAAGGCATGGGATTTTATTTTGCAAAACCTACTTCTTTTAAAAATCCAATGATAGCAATTGATAATATTGATTATTATGCTGTAGATCACACACCCAGTTATTATTGGGAAAGTGCTTCAAGATCCATTTCTGCTGCATTAATGGTACATCTGCCCTATGTAATAGCGGGTCGCGAAGGTTGGAATGAAAATAAGACCATTAAAAATGCTATAAATGTTGATAAAGGTGTGATTGTAAAAGACAATATTCTAAGGTTTCAAAACCGCAATTCTAAGTATCCGCATTTAATAAATGAGCTATTGAAGTAATAAGGATTAATAGATTTTGATCAACATCATAAAATTTAGCAAACAGTAAAAGATTTCTTTATTTTAAGTGAAAGCGAACCATTCAATGAGTGCAGATATAATAGTAAACAAGCCAACACCTATTGCTCTTAAAAAACAATTAGAGTTATTTGATCGCTCTACAGATTTTAAGCATACGATTAAGACATTAGAAGCTGGCAAACCTATATTGATAGCAGGGTTATATAGCGATGGGTTATTTCTACTTAAGGCGTTGAAGGGGCATCTTAAAAGAAAGATGCCTTACGAATCTTTTCAGGAGCAACGCGCGTATAGGTCGGCGTATCGAAAGTTGTCCAATCTTATTTTAATAGAAGTTACAGATCATACATTAGCAGTAAAAAAAGCTCCTTTTATTGGCTGGTTGGAAAAGCTTTATCCGGAATCTGGTGATTTCTTTTTGTCATTTCCTCAGATACAAGGACTAAACAGTGCATGGCAATGGTATAAAAATGGGATTTCCATTCCTGTATTGAGAAATAAAATACATCCATATTACGGCGTTTATTTCCCAACACGTTTCGAGCATTTGGAGCTATTTGATAATTGGTTAAAACGTTATGATGGATCCAAGAAAACAGCCATAAATGTAGGGGTTGGGAGTGGGGTCCTTTCTTTTCTAATGATTAAACATGGATTTCAGAAAGTTTTTGGGACAGATACAAATCCTAATGCAATTGTCGGATTAACGGAGTTTATGGGTACCACAAAGTTATCCCGAAAGCTAGAATTAGATTTTGAACCTCTTTTTGGAAGGATTGAAAAGCAAACTGAATTAATTGTGTTTAATCCACCCTGGTTACCAGCATCTCAAAAACTGGATAGCATTGATGAAGCTATTTATTATAATAAGAACCTATTCTCTGATTTTTTTGCAGGGGCAAAACAACGACTTTTGCCCGAAGGAAAACTACTACTCATATTCTCGAATCTGGCACAAATAACAAATGTGACCAAGGAACATCCGATAGAAAAGGAACTGGCCCAAGGTGGCCGATTTCAATTGGAAAGATGCTTTAAAAAGAAAGTAAAGCTCGCTTCTAAAAAAACAAAACGCGATCTGCATTGGCGCTCTTCTGAAGAAGTAGAACTTTGGGTACTGACCAATAAGGAAGAGTGAACCAGGAATTAGGTATTGCCTTAGTAGTGCATTTGTACTTTTATATTTCTTCTCTGTCAGTTTTGGCAATAAGAAAATCATTTGCAATTTTTGGTTTGTGTGAATAACCAATGTGTATAGTACTAGACCTTGACTTTTTTGTAATATTTATTTTTTAGCCAAAACGAAACTTTTACTAATAAAATCAA
Source organism: uncultured Flavobacteriaceae bacterium (assembly GCA_963781045.1). Lineage (GTDB taxonomy): Bacteria > Bacteroidota > Bacteroidia > Flavobacteriales > Flavobacteriaceae > Muriicola. The sequence continues at coordinate 24,576 of CAWAEX010000033.1, forward strand.
TGCCGGAACTTCTACCAATGGTCCAATCACTCCTGCAAACGCTTGTCCTGAATTCAATCCAAAAACAGCTATGGCAACTGCAATAGCCAATTCAAAGTTATTTCCTGCTGCGGTAAACGCTACCGAAGCCGTTTTGTCATATTCAGCTCCGATTGCTTTAGTTACAAAAAACCCGATAAGGAACATCAAACTAAAATAGATAAGTAAAGGAACTGCAATAATTAGAACATCCATGGGGATTTCCACAATCAATTCGCCTTTTAAGGAAAACATTACAATGATCGTAAATAGTAATGCAATTAAGGTCATTGGCGAAATAGTCGGAATGAATTTCTTTGTGTACCATTCCTCGCCTTTTAGTTTCACTAAAATTACTCTGCTTAGTATACCCAACACGAAAGGAATGCCCAAATAAATGGCGACACTTTCTGCGATCGTCCCTATTGAAATATCTACGATAGCACCTTCAAATCCGAAATAGGGTGGGAGAACGGTAATAAAAATCCAGGCGTAAAAACTATATGCAAACACTTGAAATATACTGTTCAACGCTACTAAGCCTGCCCCGTATTCACTACTGCCTTCGGCAAGGTCGTTCCAAACAAGGACCATTGCAATGCAACGAGCCAACCCAATTAAAATGAGTCCGACCATATACTCAGGATAATCCCGTAGAAATGTGATCGCCAAAACGAACATTAAAACAGGACCAATTATCCAATTGAGAATTAGCGAAATTGAAAGGATCTTTGTGTTTCGGAATACTTTGGGCAAAAGTGAATAATTGACCTTTGCCAATGGGGGATACATCATTACAATTAATCCGACGGCAATGGGGATATTTGTAGTTCCGCTACTGAAAGAGTTTATGACGTCTGGAAATGTAGGAACAAAATACCCAATTCCTATGCCCAATGCCATTGCAATAAAGATCCAAAGTGTCAGATAACTGTCGAGAAAACTTAATTTTTTATTGGATGCCATATTTAAGAATAGATATGAGAGAAAACGTAAAATAGTTATGTAGGTTGGCTTTTCAGCACTTGGGTAAGGGTTGTGCAAATGAACCATTAGCCCAAAAGGGCTGTGGTTTATATGCGTTGTTGAAATGCGTTTTTAATTCAAGTTCTCTATAACCTTTAAAAGTTTTTGCTGTACCTCCAGGGCAAGGCTTCCTAAAGCTTCGTTTTCAACTGCACCCATTGAAGCAATAGGATCCACAACGGAAACTTCAACTTCTCCATTTTCATGTTCTTCAACTATTACATTACAAGGAAGAAGTACACCTATCTTATCTTCACTTGTCAATGCTTTATGGGCGAAATGTGGATTACAAGCACCTAGTATTTTGTATTTTTTAAAGTCCACATTAATTTTCTTTTTCAGAGTTTCTTTCACATCTATTTCGGTTAATATTCCAAAACCTTCATTTTTCAATTCAGCTGTTACTAGTTCGATTGCATCATCGAAGCTTTTTCCAACCAATACTTTGTTAAAATAATAGCTCATAGTTTTTAATATTTAATATGTTACACTAAGTGATCTCTTCGTTTGTTTTTGACGAATCAGATAAAAGTTCATGAATCTCATTTAGTTCTTTCTTTGTTAAATGTCGCCATTTACCAATAGGGATATCTAAATTAATATTCATTATACGATAACGTTCCAATTGGCGAACCCTGTTACCCAGATGTTCGCACATGCGTCTAATTTGCCTGTTTAGACCTTGGGTAAGAATAATTCTAAACCGATACTTATCTATCTGTTCCACAAAACATTTCCTTGTAACTATTCCCAAAATAGGAACACCGTTGCCCATTTTGCGTATAAACGATTTGGTTATAGGTTGTTCTACGATTACAGAGTATTCCTTTTCATGATTATTTCTGGCACGAAGAATTTTATTTACTATATCACCATCGTTGGTTAACAGAATTAATCCCTGACTGTCTTTATCGAGCCTTCCAATTGGAAAAATACGCTCGGGGTAATTTATATAATCAATAATATTATTTTTCTCTCTTCGGGTGTCTGTTGTACAAACAACTCCTCGCGGTTTATTAAAAGCAAGGTAGACCGGTTTATTTTCTTTGCCAGTAATTAGTTTTCCGTTTAAACGAATTTCGTCTTCAGAGGATACTTTACTTCCTAATTCCGCAACTACACCATTTATTGTTACCTGCCTAAGCCCAATGAACTTATCAGCCTCTCTCCGCGAACAATACCCAATTTCGCTAAAATATTTATTTAGGCGAACCAAATTCTTTTCTTCCATATGTTCGCTAAAATTGCTTTCGGTCTTGTATAAAATTTGAGCGGATTACTAAACTTTGGTTTGTTAGACTGCTCATATTCAAAGATAATCCAGAATTTCGAACCTCAAGCGAGGCAAGCATGAGTTTTATACGTTGCAGTGCTTTTGTTATTTTTTTCCAATACCTCAATTAGTTCTATAGCTTCCTTCCGAACATGTTCATTAAGTTGCGTTTGATATTCATATAAATCCAGGAATTTAGCAACACTCAGACGGGAAGTAGGCTAACTGAGGTTCTAACGGGTTTGTCGTTGGAAATTCGCGTCTACCTGCCAGTAGGCAGACGGGCAAAGCTTGCCCTGACCGTTCAACTATTGAAGCCAGTTTTAGTTTTGTTTAAAAACAGGAATTTCTGAGGTAGTTCTAGTGTAGAGCTGAATGATAGCCGATGTTGTGGTACTGTTAGTTTACTGAAATTACAATTTTACCAATGTGTAGTCCATCACCAAATCGTTGAATCGCCCAAGGTATTTTGTCAAAAGTATAAGGCCCGTCTATAACACAATTTATCTTGTTCTCATTATATAGATTATTAATATAGTTTAAGTCCTTATTAGGTTTTAACATGACCATGTGAACACGTTTCTTGCTAAATAATTTTAGTATCGGACTCATATAAAGCATTTGCAACAGATTGCCGGACCTACCACCTATGGTAACGTATTTTCCTTCCGGTTTAAGAACCTTTAAAAATTTCCAGAGAGATCGATTGGTCTTGCAATCAAGGATTAGATCATATTGCTGATCACTCTTAGTAAAATCTTCTTTTTTATAGTCAATTATGTTGTCAAACCCTTGAGTTTCCATCGCTTTTAATTTTTCACCTGTATCGACCCCTGTAACATCTGCGTTATAAAGTTTTGCTATTTGAATTCCAAATGAACCAACACCGCCGCCACCGCCATTGATCAGGATCTTCTGGCGATCTTTAATCTGGCCCACATCCCGCAGACCTTGTAGGGCGAGCATTGCTGCGTGTGGAATACTAGTTGCCTCTTCAAAACTCATGCTATCTGGTTTATGAGCGAGTGCTTTCTCGTCTATGCAAAGAAACTCAGCAAAGCTGCCGAATCCGAATTCTGAGATGTCACCGTAAACGGCATCACCGGCTTTAAACTTTGTAGCATTTTTTCCGACCTGCTCCACAATTCCTGCTACCTCCATTCCTGGTATCATTAATTTTTTCTTGGGACTAAATATCCCAAAGAAAAGACGATAAGCAAAAGGCTTTCCGGTGGTAATGCACCAATCGTAATCATTGATCGTTGTTGCACATACTTTAACCAGTACCTCGGTATTTTTAGGTTCAGGTTTTTCGGCTTCTATAAGCCTAAGAACCTTGTCTGGCTCTCCGTAGTTTTTAATATTATATGCTTTCATATTTACAAATGTGCCACAACGGTCTTGGCTAAGATTTGCTTGCGCTGTTCGCTTCGCTCGGAACGTAACGCTTGTGGCATGATGAACCTGCCGGTCCGCCTTCCGAAGTCTCGTACGGTGGACAGGCAGGCAGGTTTTAGCCGTGGTTATGCACAGATTTTTTAAATATTATCACAAATAGAAAAAGCCTATCATAATTGATAGGCTTTTACTACAAAATAAGTTGAAAAGTAATCGATTAAACTACTTTTACATTTATTGCGTTCAATCCTTTTGGGCCTTCTTCTACATCGTAGCTTACTTTGTCCCCTTCATTGATTTCATCAATTAGTCCATTCACATGTACAAATACATCTTTGCCACCTTCTTCTGGAGTGATGAATCCAAATCCTTTAGCATTATTGAAAAATTTTACTGTTCCGTTACTCATGATTATAAAATTTAAATATAATGCAAATGTAGGGTTTTATTATGATTGTTCATAACGTCTTGGCTATGATTTGCTTGCGCTGTTCGCTTCGCTAGGAACGTCAAGCCTGTAGCGTGATGTGCTATAGCAGTTGTTGGCAATAGTAATTTATTCCAGCATATTAGTAGTGGCGACTTCTCTATGCAATTTCCAGCTTCCATCACTTTTCTCTTTTTTCAGTATCGCTAAGAAAGTATCTGTAATTTCTACAGGCTCACCTTGTTCATTAGTATAATACACAGAGCTTGTTCCAAAATCATAAGCAATACTATCACTAACGATAATCGTTTCCTTTGGTTTCATAATCAAACTGTCATAACTAAAAGAACCAACAGGTTCCTTTCGCAGTCGTTTATATTCTTCCCATGTTCCACAAATAGGTGTTAACGATATTATGTCTTTAGTACCATAATTTCTCAAGTCAGCATAACGTTTTTCCTTAATTGTTTGTTCAAATCCAGCTCGATTCTTTTCTATTGAGGCTAATTCGGCTTCAATATTAATTGTATTTATAATTGAAGATTCTGTGTCTGATTCCTTATTTTTTTCATTACACGACACAAGCATAAATGCTAGAAGAATGATAAGATTTCTCATGGTTTGTATTGTTTCAAGTTTATTATTATTGCCAACGTTCTGTGTATGGTGCGTATCCCTCTGGGGTATGCACTATACACCTTGTTAGCGCCAGTTTTTATTTCTTTTCTTCTCGCAAAATTTTCTCCATTTTACGGCCTTTTGCCAATTCATCAATCAGCTTTTCCATACGTCTACATTGTTTATACACTTCAAATTCATCTTCTATTTCTTCAATTCGATATCCACAAACAACTCCTTTAATCATGTGTGCATTGGGATGGATTTTTGCTTTTTCAAAAAACGTTTTAAAAGTTACTTTCTCTGCAATAAGTGTTTGTAGTTTATCTTCATCAAAACCAGTTAACCACTCTATTACTTGATGGAACTCTTCTTTGGTTCTACCCTGCTTTTCCAATCTATTCCAGTAAAGGGGGTAAATAGATGCAAAGATCATATTAGCAATTTTTTCATTTTTTTCTGCTGTAACCTTCATTTTTTGCGGTTTTAAATTGGAGCCAACGGTCCTGGCTATGATTTGCTTGCACTGTTCGCTACGCTCGGAACGTCACGCCACAGGCGTGATGGATTATAGCCATTGTTAGCAACTGATTCATGCATATCCATTTGCCCCGATATCTATAGACTCCCCAGTCAAACTATTTATCCTAATAGTGAAATAATAATTCCCACCATCAAATACGGAGATTATTTCTTTTTTCCAGTTCGATTATTGTCTCAATATAACTTGAAATAAAAGCCTTTCAGTTGAGTCAATTTACCAATCATAAGCGTCATATAAAAAGAAAACCCTACTACGACTGAAATCAATGCCAATATTTAAATCGTCGTTTTTGCTCAACAAAGCAAGAAAAGCAATATTATGTAGGCTTCATTGCACAATAGCGCAGGTTCTTATGCCACCTTCGGACTCTTTTATCTACTCCTTTCACATCAAGAAGTGTCGCACCACACTCTGCAATAATCAGCTCCACTATATGGGGTGAAATTGTGTGGACCTGAATTGGTGGACGGCCACGGATAGTTTTCCAAAATGGTTTTAACCTTTCCATTTTGAAGTTGTACATCTTTTCTGCAAGTGATCCTGGCTTGGGCCTGGAGCCTTTTGGTGTGCGGACCTGAAATAGTGCTTTACCGCCAGGCTTAAGTATACGGAAAAATTCTTTGATGTATTCGACCTGATAGCGTGGTGCCATATGCTGTAACACAATATTTGTGTATACGAAATCAAAAGTGTTGCTGTTTAAACATTTTAGGTTTGGTTCAGTGTTAGTAATGTAAGTGCATTTTTTGTCGAATTTATTATATCGAATGGCACCAGCAATCATGGTGCTGGAAATATCCACTCCAGTAACTTGATCAAAGTGATAACAAAGAGCTTGAGTTAATCTTCCTACACCACAACCGAAATCGAATGCATTGCCATAGTTGATCTCAACATCAATGCTTTCTAGATAGGCAATTACAGAGTTGATTTCATTTCGCCCTGTCTCAAAAAATTCTACTGGGTCCCATTTATTTCCACGTTTTTTGTCGTCTGTGAGAATTGCCCAGAGGGGATCGTCTGATCCAACTTTCTCATATGCCTTTTGAACATTTTTAAGTGACATGCTTATTGTTGTATTTAATATTTTTATAGATTAAATCATCTTTAAGTTTATCAACTTGTTGCTAACGGTTAGTATATAAGCCGTTTTAATGGTTTATATACGTTGTTGTAAATAGTTATTAATGATTTTTCTATTATCGAAAATCTTTACGTCTATATATCATTCCATTTTTTATAGTTAGGACTATACTTTTTAGAGCTTTAATATCCTCAAGTGGATTATTGTTGAGCACAACCATATTGGCAACTTTTCCTTCTTCAATGCTTCCATAGTTAGTTTCAATACCTATAGCTAAAGCACCATTGTAGGTCGCAGCTTCAATCGCTTGTTCATTGGATAAAATGCCATCACCTACTAATGCTATAATTTCATCATAAACACTTGGGAATGGTTCGGAAATATCATGAACCCAGTCTGTTCCCGTGCACATCAAAACTCCTTTTTTACTGGCTTCTATTAAATAGAGCTTATATAAATTTCTTGTTTTCGGGTTTGGAATCGCATAAGTGACGTCCCAGATGGTCTTTCTTCTTACCATTTCATCAAAAAGAAGTGAAATTTCTTTGTCATTGGCATTTAAAACTGATAAATCGGTAGGAAATATTGCGGTTCGTGCGTCTTTAAAAGAAGTATGTGTAAAGGGAACTCTTAAGGAGGGGTCTACATCAGGATCTTGCCAAAAAGCACCCCAAACATGCGATACTACATCAACACCCGCTTTTACGACCTCTAGAGGTCTATCCGGAAAAACAGTAAAATGACTCCACGATTTCAGACCTTGTTTATGTGCTTCATCCGTGAGTCGTTTGATATTGAGAGCATCAATTCCAGCATACATTTTGATACCCTGGACTCCAGTACTTTTTGCCATGGCAATTATGATTGGAGGATCCATTTTATCATGTGCGATTTGAACCCATGAAGCATTTTCCACCCCTACACCCATGGTGGCCCTTTTTACTCTTTGATCCTTTTTCATCATATCCGGTCCTCCAAAATTGGCCGAATAATAGATATCCGGTCCGGGAATTTGATTAATTGCAATTAACCTTTTTTCATAGGCAATAAGCCTGGCGTCCCCGTTCATTTCGCGTACGGCTGTAACTCCACTATACAGCCATTTTCGAAATTCTTTTCTTGCTCGATCTGGTGAGTTAAAAATATCCATCTGACCTAAGTGGACATGAGTATCAATGAGACCAGGTATAAGGAATTTACCGGTTAAATCAAGTACCTTAATAGAATCAGGATAGGCAACTTTCTTACTATTATAAATTGATATTATTTTTGAACCCTTTAGTTGAATATCCATATTGTTCAACACGTTGTTCCTTCCGTCAATAATAATTACTCCTTTTATTATAGAATATTCATTATCCTGAGCCAACGAAGGCAACTGTATTAGCAGGATTAATAACAAAAAATTAATATGTCTAAATCTCATTTGATAATTATTTACAACGTCTGGCTAAAGATCGTTATGCAATGTGCTTTAGCCGTTGTTAGCGGCAGTTTTTTCAATCTAATGTTCAAGATAAGAAATTTGACCGCAAGGAATGATCATACAGCTTTCTTTGAAGACAAGTTTAAGTCCTAACGCTAATTTAGAAATAGTTGATTTATCTTGATTCATTAGAAAATCACAAGATTGAAAATTGTCGCCATTACTTTGTGCGAATAGTAGGTTTGGAAGGACACCACTAATTTTCGCTGGGTTGGGATATAGTGTTCCAATTGCCAAAAGGTATTTCTCACCAGGTTCAATGGTTTCATTTAATAAGGACTTTTCTATGTAGCTCTTTAATTCAACAACCATGCTATCCGTGATTGTACCTTGATCTGTTGCCCATTCTTTTGGTATTAAGAATACTTTAAACTTCTGATTACCGTAAGCAATTGGATAATCGTATTCCTTTGAGAAAGCCATTTGAAGATGAATCGGAATTGTATTGTCATTCGTAATGGTAATTGGTATATATCTAATATTGTAATTAGTTCCCAATGAGTCCGAATAGCTAATTCCACGATTAATACCGTTATCAATCAGCAGCCCACTATTCGATGGTTGCTGAATGCAGGAGCAAGCAATCAGCACAATTAAAAGTCCAACGATAGTTCTAAATTTCATTGGTTAATTTTTTAATTACCGCTAACGGTCTTGGCTATGATTGCGGCGCAGTTTAGGGGCAAAGCGATCCCTGGCTGTTCAACCATTTAAGCCAGTTTTAGTTTTATTTAAATGTAGGAAATTTCAAGATAGTTGAAAAGTAGCGATGAACCTGCCTGCCGGCAGGCAGGTTATAGCCGTTGTTGTACAACGTTCTAAATAATTTAGTCCAGTTTAATTCCATTTTTTACTCTCAAAACAATGTCATCAATGTTATCCATATTATCCAGTGGGTTATCATTCAAAACTAAAAAAGTTGCCTCGTAACCGTTTTTTAATTCTCCTATTTTTCTATTTGGAAAGATTGTTTTTGGAGTTCGAGTTAAAATATTTAATAATTCCAAATTACTAAAAGCATTAATTTGTTTTATGTCATTAATCTCTTCACTCAGGGTAGTAAATCCTTGGTCAGCTCCTAGAGTAATTGTGATATTAGCTTCTTTAAACCGTATTAGCTGTTTTCTTAAGAATTCATACTTCTTTTTCAGTAATAAAGTATCCAAACTCATTTTAGAACCATCCCATTTATTAGCATAGTATTTTGCAAATGAAACTGTAGGTGTAATAACAATTTTATTCTTACTTGCTTTTTGAAGTAACGAATCAGGTATCTCTAATTCCTCTAATTCTGTATCTCCTATTCCGCCTCCATAACCTGGCATATGTGCAAAATATTTGATATTATGCCTAAGGGCTATTTCGAAGTCTGAAACTGTCTCAACGTGGGCAATTAAACGGATACTATTCTCTTGTGCTAATTCTGCTATTTTTTCCAAAACATCTTCTGACAGCCCATAAGTACCAATATTTTTATTCTCAATTTTTTTATCTCTGTCAGCAATATTTGAAAGATAGAGCTTTAGAAAGTCGGGGTTATTGGACATTATTTTCTCCCAATTTTCACTAATGTTAGAAACTGAGTCGATCAAATAATAGGCATCATCCTTTTTTATTGTACTAGATAAAATTTCTTCTTTCTTAGTTGGATCTAACATAGCGCGCCAGGAATAGTTGAGCGCTTGACTTTCATATAAACTATGTGGATGACCTCCAGTACTAGTAATTCCTCCGTGAGCAAACGTAGCATCAATCTTTCCTTTAGAGTTTAAAGAGTCCTTTATTTTTATATAATTAGAATAGTGATTTGTAAGAACTTGAACGTAAAAAGTTCCTTCATCGATGTATGCTTTGTATATGCTATCAAATTTTACAACATCGTCAAAATTATGAGTATGTGCATCTCCAAATGCAGGTATTATATATTTGTTTTTAAGGTCAACTATAGTGTCGAATTTGGCGGAAGAACTAAAATTAAATTCGCCATTTCTAACAATAAAGCTTGCTTTTTCAAAACTAATACCATTGAATACATACCCATTAGAATATTTAGTGGCTTTTGATTTTTTACTGGAATCACACGCAGCAAAAACCATTAAAATAATTAAGAGCGATAGGGTTTTTAAGTTTTTGAAGTGAATCATATTTTTTGTTTAATGTTGTACAACGGTTTGGCTATGATTCTGCTAAGTTTAGCGTTGAACCAGTTTCTTAATTTTAAAAATAGGATAAATATTTGAAGTTGAGTTTAGCCAAAATGAAATATAGCCGTTGTTAACTGGCGTTTTATTCTTAATCCATTACAATTCCACCTACTAGAATCTTATCGATTTTCTCTACGTTTTTAATATTGGTCAATGGATTTTCGTTTAGTAATAGCACGTTTGCTACTTTTCCTTTTTCGATTGTCCCATGAGTTTTTTCTATTCCAATAGCTTCGGCACCATTTTTAGAAGAACTCATTAATGCTTCTTTTGGTGAGAGTCCAATAACCTCTACTAATAAATATAATTCTTCAAGGGTAGGAAATCCCCTGTATATCTGTCCCAGTTGTTAATTTTACTCCGAGCTCATGAGCTCTTTTGATTATTCTGGTTGATAATTCAAAAGCTTTGTCTGAATATTTCCATGCTGTCAGCGTTGCGTCAAGAATTGTGTTGTGCTCCAACATAGCATTTAATATATCATCAATTTCAAGACTTTCAGGGAATACTTGATAATGGTCATCATTGTACAAATCTTGAAGCCAATCGTGATATTCGGAAGGTACATTTTCACTGGTATATGCCAATAAACCAGCATGACAGAACACGTCAATTTCTAGATCCATTATTTCTTGCACACTTAAAGGAAACTGAGCAGGGTGACTCCACACTTTCATTTTCATCTTACTTGGGAGCCTCTATTGTGAGGTTTTTCATGATGTTCTCTTTTTTGAGAGTCCTGTATACAATTTAATTGCGCTTGCTCCAGTTCCATGTGCTCTGGCTATTGCCTCTTTAAAATTAGTATTTGCATTAACTGCTTGTAAAAAAGGTAATTCACCATTTTGACCGTCAGGGAACATTCTCATTCTAAAGTCTTTTTCCATGAAGTCAAATGTTGTAAACATTGCCGCAAAATGTATTTCTGGAGATTGAATTAAACCCCTTTTTTGCTGTTTTGAAAAGTAAGCTAAATCTCGTGCATCCCCCACTAGATCTTGGACTGTGGTGACACCAGATTTTAACATTTTTAAAAGTAATTTTTTTAGTTCTTGTTCATTTCCAGCCATCTGTAAATGAACATGGCTATCTATCAGTCCTGGAATTAAATATTTACCAGAACCATCTATAATAATCGAATTTTCAGTTACTGAAAGTTCATCAAATTTTCCAATTTGAGTAATTATTCCGTTTGATATTTTGATAGATTTTAATTCAGGTTCATTTCCAGTTCCGTCGATCAAATAGGTGTTCTTAATGATAGTTTCATTAGTAACATCCTGACTGTATAAAGTAGATGAACTAATAAATGACAGAAATAGAATTACAACATATCTTTTCATAAAATTTGGTTGTTTCAAATGACAGCTAACGGTCTTTGTTATGATTACGTCACGCCTTGGCGTGATGAATTATAGCCGTTGTTGGGCATTGTTTTAATTGACACCATAAAATTTTTCAACTAATTGTTTAAACTTGTTCGGAGACTCGATGTATTCAAAGTGACCACAATTCTCAAATAGTTGTAATTCCGAATTAGTGAGTTTGTTATGAATGGCCTCTGCACCTTCTACTGAAAAAACACTTTCTGTGCCATGTAGGATTAATGTTGGACAAGTTATTCGATATAATTGATCATGGATATCATATTTTCCTAATTCCTTTCTAACATGGCTATTGGTGGCATCAATCTTTTTAATACTGATTGAATCAAAACCTAGTGTGAGTTTCGAAGTATCCCTCGGATTAGCAAAATAACTTGTCAGAAAGGTTTTGTAATACTTATCATACGCAGCAACATTATAGTTTTTATACTCTTTGGAATCGAATATACTATCTAAATAATTATTTTGTTCTTGGGTTAGTCGCGAGTTAATGGTTTTTATTTGATAAGGAGTTCTAAGTTCATAACTGGCAGCGTCGGTGTCTATAAGTACCAGAGAATTTAAATTCTCTGGAAAGTTTATCCCATAATACATACCTAAAAGACCACCAAAGGAATGACCTACCAAATTAAACTCTGATAATTTAAAATGGTTTCTAATCTCTTCAAGATCAGATATATATGTTCGCATATTCAGCTTAAGTGTATCCTCAACACCCTCTGACCAGCCACTGCCTCTTTGATCGTAATAAAGCAAGGTAAATTTGGAAGAGAGTAAAGAGTCGAGTTGTGGTTTAAGATATTTATGACTTAATCCCGGGCCACCATGAAGAACAACCAGTGTGTCACCAGCGCCAATTATCGAGTAATAGAGTTTTGTATTGTCAATATTTACAAAGCCATCACTTTCAGCTATGCTTGCATTCCTTTGAGAACAAGAGGAGAGAAAAATTAAAGATAATATTGATATCTGAAGGAATTTCATGTGAGTTTTTAAATAATGCCCAACGACTCGCATAAATGGCGTACCGACCGAATGGGATTTTATGCATTGTTATGCTTTGTTATCTTTTTTTAATCCAATTATTATGATTCTTAATCAATCAATATTCATTTGTTTAATCATAATATTACCAGGAACACTATAAGGGTTTCCGAGGGCAATCATGATTTCGAAGTGGTTATACCCTTCCAAAACATGCAATTCCACCTCTTTGGATTGCTTTTTTATGCTTCAGCAAATGCCTGTGACTGCCTTTTAAATTCAGGACTTTCTTGTGTTCCATAAGCTAATATAACAGGCGTTCTAATTTTAGCTATATGATTGATAGGACTAAGTATCCTTCTTCAACCATTTTGTCTGTAAACTCAACGTATTCATTTCGAGAGGATAGACTCACTGGGTATAGATCGTACATACCGCTACTGAGAAAGGCACCTTTTATCACATCAGCAGGAAGGCCGTATTCAGTCCAATCGGTTGTAATAAGAACCCCTCCAAGATGACCACCTGCTGAGTGTCCAGAAAGAAAAATTCTATCTGGATCTCCTTCATATTTTGCAGCATTCTGATAGGTCCATACCACAGCATTTCTTAGTTGATCTACCATCGGATATAAACTTCCATTTGCATCGGTGACCAGTTGGTAATCAGGGGCTATAAAAATCATTCCTGATTCAACAAATTTGCAGAATGTCAGGCATTTTTTCCAGGATACCGTTACCAGAACGCCAGGCTCCACCATGGAACAAAGATATGAATTTTTTGGGAGCGTTTTTTCTCGATTTGGAGTATATATATCTAATTGTTCAGCATCGGTACTACCATATTGTATACGTTCAGGATCACCATATACTGGATTGCGAAAATTTTCCATTAATGACCTTTTTTCTTTTTGACTTTTAAAAACATATTTGGGCGGTTAGGCGCCCAAAAGGATTTTGAGCATAAGTTCGAATCAAGTCCGGCTTCAGTGTACTCCTATAATATTACTTTTTCTTCTTTAGACTCTAAGTTTTTTTTTGCGAATCTGTATTTTTTACAAGATAAGAACTAAATACAAGCTAAGATTATTAGGCATGAGTTTGAATATTATCTTCATTTTCTTATTGTGTTTAATGGACTCTATTTTTTTGATTCTTTACTTACTGTTCTAATTACAGCCATAACGGTCTTGGCTATTTTGGATTTTTTGCGGCGCGACATTTATGGGCGAAGCTTTATGTCGCAAGTTTTTTTATCTCTGCTGGTTTTAGCAGAACAGTTTTTGCTTTATTTAGAAATATAGGCGAAAGCGAGCTGCCGCGTCTGAAATTTTTCATCCATATACTTGTTTGAATTAGCTACAACGGTGTAGGAAATGGTTTCGTTACGGAATAATGGTACGTGAGTATTGCAGCGCCGTAACCATAAATTTAGCAATAAGGCTTGAACTTCCGGCAGGAATTTCAGCGTAATGAACTATAGCCGTTGTTGTGTACTGTTTTTATTGAATTTTTTTGAGTTTACTTGTACCTGAACGTTCTGTGTAATAAACTTCTGTTTTACTATCTGTTTTTTATAAAATCGATCTGATCACCTCTTGCCCTCATGTAAAACTTTCCATCTCCTAGTGGTGAGAGTAAATATCCTAGTTCACCACGTCCTCTCCAAAGAAAGCGAAGAGCTCCTTCTTTCACTTTAAGGTCAAAAAAATTACCATTTTCAAATTCAAATCTACCCTCATACTGTTTTAAAGATTCTTCATCAAGGTAGATATACGTTTTCGGCTTCTGGAATTTTATATTCTTTGTTGAAATAAATGGCTGCCAAATCGTATTTCATTCGGTTAAATGCTCCTGTATTGATGTTTCCGAGAAAAATGATAGTTACTTTTTCATCCGGATATCTTGAAAAATAGGCCACCGAACCAGGTGATGCCCCATCATGGTCGTGTTTATTTTTATCAAATCTTTTCCAAATACCCCAACCTAAGCCATATTCATTTTCATCAATAGGTGTGAACATTAACTCTTTGGTTTCTTCATTTAAAATGTCCTCTGTATATAATGCCTGATCGAGCTTCAATAAATCTCCCACGGTAGAATACAAAGCACCACTTCCTGTTTTGATGGAATTATTATAAAATCCTGTTTTCTTCAAACCAAAAGTTGTGTTGGCAGGATCATATCCTTCAGCTCTATTTGGAATGATTTCATCATACTTGAAAGGTTTGGTATGATTCATTTCAAGAGGTTCAAAAATGTTCTTTTCCATGAAAGTTTTGGTAGGTTAAACCCGATGACATTTTCTATGATATAGGCCAGTAACACAAAATTTGAGTTGCTGTATCCATATTTAGAGCCTGGTTCGAATAAGCAGGTCTTCATCTTTAAACCAATCCACTACTTCTTTCAATGAATTTTCTCTTTTTGCATAGTCGCTGTAATCGGGAAACCTGTTGTAAGAAGGAATACCTGATGTTTGAGAGAGAAGATGCTTTATTGTGATTTTATCTCCATTGGGATAATCAGGCAAATATTTAGCGATAGTGTCATCAATGTTCAGCCTTCCATTTTGATGTAAATACATCACTCCTACAGCTGTAATGGGTTTGTTTACCGAAGCAATATGATATATGGTTTGTGGGGTGTTTTTTACGCGATGCTCTATATTGGCAAATCCATAGCCTTTAACAAGTTCTATATTTCCATCTTTGGCAAAAAGAACAGTGCCATAAAAATCTCCTGAGCTTACTAGTGGGGCTAAATATTCGTCAACTTTCTTTTCTAATTCTTGAGCTTGAAGATTAAAATTTAGGGCAATGAATAAAATAATTTTCAGGTAATTCAGTATTTGATTCATGAAACTTAAGTTTTTAGTAAAGTCGAAAGAATATCACTGTTGTGACAAAATTGCACACAACGTTTGGTATATGAGCCGTTTTAATGGCTTATATACATTGTTGTGTGCTGTTACTTTGTTCTTTGTTTTAGTTGCTTATAAGAAAACCCTTCACCCTCATCTCCTAATACAGTAACCTCAATTTCATTTTCATTTATTCTCTTATATTGAATTTTTTTTGGAAAATCGTGGTCAATATTTTCAAATGATAAATAGTCTTTAATTTCATTATTTAAAGTAAACGGAATTGTTTTACCCTCATTTTGGTCTGGAACTGTAGCTTCAAAAATGACTTTATTCTCCAATATTTTTATAGAAAGAGTTTCTGTAATTATTTTTTGACTATCCTTAAACTTATATGAATATCCATTTAGTTCTTTGTTATTGGATAATTCCCAATTTTCATATTGTTCTTTTCCTTCCATTTTCCAAGTACCTATTAAAAAATCTATTCTTGATAATTTGTTTTCAGAGCAGGCAAGTAAAAGGCATAGAATGCATATGTATGATAGAGTTTTCATGTTTCAACTTTAAGAATTATGCTATTTCTTTTATTAATAGCACACAACGGTCTCGGCTATGAGACGGCGCTTGAGTGCGCAGGCCTCAGCGGACCGGATTTGTTTACAACTAAGATAGGAAATAAGCGACGACCTTGGAGAGTGATGTGTTATAGCCGTTGTTGTGCTCTGTTATTTTTTTATTCTTTCCAGTTATCCATAACCCTTCGTAAATCAGAACCTTCAATTGCTTCTATTATTTCAAAATAAACCCCATTTACATCTTTGGCATGAGCAATACTAACATGAGTAAATGGACTAACACTTGATTTTGTGCATTCAATTCCCAAGCCTAGTAAATCACTTACGACTGCTTCATTATTATGGGATTCCAGACCGAAGTGATCTATCCCTTCAGGATGTCCTTCATCTGCGGGCATAAGCTCTATAAAAGTTGACTTATTGATCTGAAAATATGCAAATATGAGTTGACCATTTTCATCATCAAATCTGTAAATCATAGGAAAACCCATTGTGTTTTCATAAAAATTTGCTGCTTTATCAAAGTCCGATACTCTTATCCCAACATGATTTAGGCCAATAATTTTACCTTCTTCTTTATTTATTATCTCATTTTGTTGTCCTGAAAAGAATCCAGTAAAGAATAATATTGGAGCAACAATTATTAAACCTATTTTCGATTTCATAGATATTGACTTAATAGAGCACAACGACCTCGTATAAAATACGTAGCCAGTTTTTGTTCGTTTTTTTCAGCCGTGACTGAATTTAATTTTGTGGGGAGATTATAAGGTTAGTAAAATATGGCTATGGTTTTTATGCGTTGTTATGCATAGTTGTTTCTTTAATTTATTCAAGTCTTTTTTAGGCATGAGATAAAACTGGGAACATGTTTTGATTGTTTTCGAAATAATCTAATTTGTCCTTAATTACAAATAGAGTATCTTCTTTTTTTAACAAACTTTTTTGGTAATCGGTTTCATCCAATGGGGTAAATCCCAATATTACTTTTTTAGTAGTTTTATCAGTCATTAATTGAATTACATCGTTTAGTTTAACCCGTTCTTTTGAAAATACGTCATTCAAGTATAACGTGTCATCTTCAATTTCTGCAATAATTGCAGCATTGAGTTCTCTCAGGTAGTAAATACTGTTTTTCTTAAATGACAGACAATAAAACATAACTAAAGATGTATTGTTTCGCATTGATATTTTTGATATTGGATTTGATTCGTTTATGCTTTTTATCAATAATTCCTTATCATATTTATCATCCATATTAAGCTTTCTTAATGATGATAAAGTATTAGGATTGTTTAGGGGTTTTGAGTATTGGTATTGATCTACAATTTGGAAATTAAACTTCGGGTAGAAATCAAGAACACTGTCGTTTGCAAAAAGATATATAAAATCAGACTGTTCTTTCCATTCGTTTATTACCTGTTCCAAAATGAACTTGCTAAGTCCTCGATGTCGGTATTCTTTGTCCGTCATAACAGTACCAATTTGAATACCCAACTTTTTCTCATTTTCGATAATAAACTCAATTTTACTAACTGAAACATTGGATATCACTTTATTATTGTGCAATAATGAATTCGGGACATAATTGTCACCCCAGTAACCATTTAGATACCATTTTTCGAAATTGAATCCAAATGTGGCTTCTGTCAATTTATTAAAACTTGCTCTTATTTCTTGGTCATGTTTAAAATTTCTAGCAAAACCATAAGTAATATTATTGAGTTTTATAAGCTCCATCAATTTTTAATCTAATTCTCTAAACCTTCCTCTAATTTTGCCTAACGGTCTGGGCTATGACTTCGTGGCAAGCGTCAGACGTTTTTTTGTTTCTTTAAAGTTAGGAAAAAACGGCCACGCGATAAGCCATGAGTCATAGCCGTTGTTGGCATTAGTTTTTAGTTATTTCCTGATGATCATAACTAAATACTCTTTTCAATTTCGGAGCTGTTCCTTCCAGAACCCAAAGGTGAATGAACTTAGCATTAATCTCAAGCTCCGTTGGCAAATTATTCTCAATCCTATAAAACTGATGATCGCCAGTTTGAATGGCGCCATAGAGCTCATTATCATTAAAAAGAGGAAACACTTCCATTTTATTACTAACTAATTTTCTATAGGTGTTATTACAAATCCAAGATAGATCATCTACCATAATATCAGAAGCTAGTTCTTCAGACTCATCTAATAAAGCACCTCCTTTATCATGATAGAATTCGAAATCTTTACTTATTAGTTTACGTCC
Organism: uncultured Flavobacteriaceae bacterium; assembly: GCA_963781045.1. GTDB lineage: Bacteria > Bacteroidota > Bacteroidia > Flavobacteriales > Flavobacteriaceae > Muriicola. The sequence continues at coordinate 42,708 of CAWAEX010000033.1, forward strand.
CATGATGCTATTACATTTATTATATGCAACATCGAAGAAAAGACTGTCCAATGATTTAATTGTATAAAAGAGGTCACTATGATTTTCAGAAGTTTCCTGATTTGTTATTGATTTATCATCAATCTTATTTTTGAAATTGTTATCCTGACATCCGGTAATAAATGTACATACTAAGGATATTTTAAAAAGCAATTTCATTATTGATCAGTCAAAATTAATGCCAACGGTCTTGTGTATGAGCAGTAGCCCCTCCACGACTGTTGATTTATAAGGGTAGTTTGTTTTCTTCTTTAAAAATCCTTTTATCGATGATCTGAGCTATTGCTTATACACGTTGTTGTAAGCAGTTATTTATCCACGTTTTAAATACTGGACTTTTTTTATTTCAGCAAAACATTCTGGATTTGGTTTAATAGTCGGATTGTTAAAAAACTCGTTCGCAGCTTGCATAGCACATGGATTGCTCCAATAAGTAGTTGGGCCGTGTTTCCAACCTTTAAAAATCAAGTTATAACTATTCGTCAGATTATTAGCCATTGATTCAGCCCATTTAACAGGCGTTTCATTGTCATATTCTCCACTTATTAAAAGAACAGGTATATCGCTTCTTACTGCCTTATTCTCAATTTCAGATACTTTTTTAACGCTCCAAATTTCACAAATTTCATTATCAAAAACTGTTGGTGATAATCCTTTAACTTCTGGATATTTATTTGTTTCAATAGTGATTTTTTCTTGAGAATTGAATGGGTTTTCTTCTGCACACCATACCGATAGACGCATCCCTTTTCCAATACCATCTCCAGGTTCTTGGAATAAATATTGAAGTCTTTCTTTTACTGAAGTTAAATCATTATTAAGTAGTTTGTTTATTTCGAATGGAATATTGGGTACACTTCCTGTAGAAGCTGAAGTGAAAACGGTTATTAAATCTTTTCCTTTGAGATAAAAAGTTTCCGGTTCGCCACTTTTGGGATTTTCTACTTTTACTTCAAGTGGATTGATTGTTTTTTCTTCCAAATATTTGAGAAAGCGACTTTTAATATTAGGAAACGCATTATTGCAATCAGCATCTGCTTGGCAATCACTAAGTAATTTATCTAATGCCCCTAAAAGATTGTTCACGCTTTCTTCATCATAATTAACTTCTAATGGAAGTGGTGAATCCATTACTACACTCCTAATTTTATCTGGATAATCTCGTACTAAAACCTGTCCAATTTTAGTGCTGTAAGACATAGTAAGCAAGTTGTATTCTTCAATTCCCAATACATTTATTAAGTCATTGATGTCTGCTGCAATTTGGTTTGTTGTGTAAAAGTCTAGGTCAATTCCTTGTTTTCGCAATCTTTCATTGCACTCTTTGGCTGCCTTTTGAAAAAGACTATCGGTTTTGGCAGAATCAAAATTTGGAAGATTAGATTCATACACCGCTTTTGCCCATTCAGGGCAGTCTAAACTTGGCTTTGCATATTGAGTACCTCTTTGCTCGAATAAAATAAAATCTCTATCATCAAGGTACTTGTAGTATTCCATATACTTTGATGCACGCATGGAAGTGTAACCTGGACCTCCAACGGTATATAAAATCGGGTCGGGTTTTGGGTTTTCACTTCGGCTTTTGAAAATGTATATTGGTAATTTTATTCTGTTGCCGTTAGGCTTGTCTCTATTTTCAAGAACTTCTAAATATCCAAAAGTATATTCTTGACCTTTCGGAATCTTATGAGTAGTCTCTTTAGATTCTATAAAAGTTGGAATAAAATCTTTTTTATTCTGACTGTAGCAACTGACAGAAATCAGAATAACGATACTAATTCTAATAAATTTCTTTGTCATTTCCTCGGTTTGTTTTAATTGCTTACAAAGGCTTTGGCTATGATTTCGGCGCGGCGTTAGGGGCGAAGCTAGCGGAGGATCTAACGGCTTTGTCTTTAGAAATTCGCGCTGGCAGTGCGAGCCCTGGCCGTTCAACCATTGAAGCCAAGAATAGTTTTATTTAAATGTAGGAAATTCTGACGAAGTAATAATGAAGCGATGAACCTGCCTGCCGGTTTACATGCCGCAGGCATGCAGGCAGGTTATAGCCGATGTTGGCTGCTGGCTTTATTCGATTTCACTTTAGTTTCTTAAAAATCATTGGCATAGTCTCCCCGTCAATTGCATTCATATCAATTAATTTTAAGGAATTGACCATTTTTAAGGTTTTTGTTTTGTAATGTTTAAAATGCGGTGTTTCCAAGTGTGATTCGTATGCTTTCTTATTCGCATAAATTTCCAATATTCTAATTTCCGTTGGATTATTTTTTTGATACATTGGATAAATTGAAATCACACCAGATTCCAATTCCACCGAAGCCTTAGATTCTTCTTTAAGGATTGATAGATATTCATCGAGATATTCAGGTTTAATTCCAACTTCCGAAATTCTAATCATCATTTTGTCCGAATTAAAATTTTTGCTCAGTTGTTCATTTTGTCCACATGAATTGTAGACCATTATTATTAATAATATCTGGATATACTTTTTCATCTATTAGTTTTTTTAGCTTGCAGCCAACGGTTTTGTGTATGAGCCGTTTTAATGTCTTATACACGTTGTTAGCCTTTCGTTATATGTTGAATAATAAGTTGCTTTACGGTATTTGAAGAACTAAAACCTCATTAATTTTTGTAAGTGTTTCATTACTACGTTTTAAATAAAATTCGATAATACTGCTCAGCCAGTAAATATTATCCTGAAATTCTAAATTTTCAATTTCATTCATTTCCCTGAACCGTTTTGTTCTTTTTTCAAATTTATATTTTTCACCAACCTTAAAAAAACGATCATCCAAAGCCTCACCAACATATACCAAACGAGAATAATAATTCTCATATAAACTCGCTATATCTGATGTGACGTTATTTCCTTTAAATCGAGCCAATTTTCCACTTGATAAGGCTGATTAATAAGAACCAATAACTGGGAAAAAAGTCGGATTTTCATATAGGACTGAATACATTAATGAATCTAATTGCTTTTTGTTTTCTTGATTTATATTTGGCATCTCATTCAGAAGTCTTTGAGTGTAATCATATTTTTCTTTTTGTATCGAGATGATATTTTGGAGATTTTCCCTGTCCATCTTTAAGTCTTCTTTAATGTTTAGAATGAAGTCTTTTTGAAGTTCAACCAACACTCTATTGTCATTCCAATTGTTAATTTGAAGGGCAATTAAAATTCCGATAACAACAAGTATAATTTCACCAACGGCATATTTCAAATACTTTCCTGTTTTATTTTTTTCCATAAGGTCGAATCTGATTTTCCTGAAAAACTTAATCATTAGTTATCGTCTTAACGCCAGGGTGAAAGGCTGGCTTGTTCCCTGAATATGTTTAGCAGACCTTTAATTTTGCCTCATTTCGACTTCCGCTCAATGTGACAGCAAAATTGAGTTTCGATTGCCAAAAAAATTTTATCATATGCTTTACTCTTTGTCAGGTCGAGCGGAGTCGAGACCGGGTATAATTACTGGGTTTTGTCATATCTCGTTTTGCTTCGCAAGGGACCTTCGTTCAACATACATGTTGAACTCGGTAATGCTCGATATGACATTATTCGTCCTTCCAACCTCGGCCTTCCACCCTCGTGCCTTACTTCTCCATAATAATTGCAGGCAGGTTTAATGACCTGTAAAGCGCATTATACGCATTCATCTCCGTGGCCACTATAGCATTTTTCTCTTGTTCAAAAGTGCTCCATTGCCCCAGCAGATCTGCCATGCGCTCCTTGGCACCCTGAGTAACTTTGGGCTCGGCTGCATCCACATAATCACGCAGGTTCATAAACTCGGCATTCAACTGGTTGTGGAAGTTGATCACATCCTGAAAGGTCTTTTGCTTGGGCTGAATAAGCTTCTCTTCCCAGGTGTTGATTCGTTTCAGCAATTCCGTGCCTTTTGCTACCAGGTCTTCGGCCGCCGCATTATCTTTCAGTAGATTTTCATAGGCCGTAAGCTGGTTTTTGGCAGACCGCATCTGGTTTACTGCCTCATGGATTTCCGTAATAGTGGTCGCAATTTGGTCCAGGACCTTTTGTTGTTCTGCATACTCCGCTGTAGTGGCTTCCACCTTGGGATTAGGCAGTACATTCACCGTGGTCTCAGATACCGCTTCACCTAATGTAATCCGCAGACCATAAGTGCCGGGAGCAACCCGGGAACCCGAGTAACTGCCATAGACAAAAACCTTGTCTACAGATGGTAAGTCGTCCTTTCTGAAATCCCAGGTAAAACGGTTGTACCCTTTCTTCGTCGGTAAGACCTCAGGTTTGGATGGGCCACCTGGCCAGGAACTAAAGTCCTCAGTCTTTTTACTGGAATAGCTTCTGATCACCTCATTGTTTTGAAGCACTTCCAGCCTAAGTTCCATACTATCCAGCTTTTGCCCTAAATAGTAATCTATAGTTACTCCTTGCTTTGGGTTCTGCCCCAGGCCGGGCACCGGTTTATCAGTGCTCCCACCAAAAAGCAGATAGGTATTTTTAGGTTGTACAACTGCCACCGTAGAACTAGTCATTGGAGCACTTTGTAGGGCACCTACATCGTCCAATATCCAAAATGAGCGCCCAGCCGTTGCCACCACCAGGTCATTGTCCTGAAAGATCATATCATTGATGGGGACCACCGGCAAATTAAGTTGAAAAGGTTGCCAGTTGAGCCCGTCATTTAGCGAGATATAAAGTCCGGTTTCCGTGCCGGCGTACAACATTCCTTTTCTTTTAGGGTCTTCCCGTACCACTCGTGCAAACGTATGCGGATCCGTAATACCATTTACGATCTTGGTCCAGGTTTCCCCATAGTCTGAGGTCTTAAAAATGTAGGGTTTCAGGTCCATCGACTTATAGCGCATTACCACCACATAGGCCGTAGCAGCATCATGCGGAGAAACTTCAATGCTGTTCACAATGCCCTCCCCTATGTCTTTTGGGGTGGCATTTACCCAGTTCTGTCCTCCGTCTCTGCTGAGGTGTACAAGTCCATCGTCCGAGCCTGCCCAAAGCACCCCTTCTTCATGGGGAGATTCTACCAGATACATCAGAGTGTTGTAATTCTCTCCCCCGGCTGCTTCGTTAGTATACGGCCCGCCACCCGGTCCTTGTTTGCTCTTGTCGTTCCGGGTAAGATCCGGACTAACCACTTCCCAGCTCTGGCCTTCATCGGTACTCTTAAAAACGACGTTCCCGGCATGGTAGATGGTGTTCCTGTCGTGCGGAGAACTAATGATAGGAGCGTTCCAGTTATAACGATATTTAAAGTCGGCCGGGACATTCCCAAGGGCCAACTCAGGATATTCTTTGATAGATTTGCCTTCTCTGGAAGCCTTTACCCATTTTTCAATGATGCCCTGATAGCAACCGCCAAATATTACTTTTGGATCATCCGGATCAAAGGCGAGGTAGGCACTTTCACAACCGGCTACAGAATACCAGTCCTTCCAGTCTATTCCCTGGTCATTGGTTCTGCTTGCGATGGAAATGGCCGAGTTGTCTTGCTGACCTCCATAGACCCTGTAAGGTACCTGATTGTCTGTGATGACCCTGTAGAACTGTGCAGTGGGTTGTATGGTTTGTGTGCTCCAGCTTTCGCCTCCATTATTGGAGACATTGGCTCCTCCGTCATTGGAGTTGATCATTTTTTGATTGTCTTTGGGGTTTATCCATAAATGATGGTTATCTCCATGAGGTGTAGAGAGGCCGGAAAAGGACTTGCCCCCATCGATCGACTTCATCACCGGGGCGTTTAGCACATAGACCACATTCTCATTTTGGGGATCTGCGAAGATCTCCATATAGTACCAGGAACGGGCAATATTTACCCTGTCTTTATTGATCTGCACCCATTTTTTGCCTGCATCGTCTGAGCGGTATACACCTCCTTTATCTCCTTCGGCTTCCAGTACGGCATAGACCCGCTCCGGATTGGCTCTGGAAACAGAGATCCCTGCCTTGCCAAATTCTTTGGGTAGCCCTTCCTTCATTTTGTCCCAGGTTGTGCCTCCATCCGTAGATTTAAAGAGACCAGACATGGCTCCGCCAGATTCCATGGTCCATGGATAGCGGCGGTGTTGCCACATGGCGGCATAAAGGATCAGTGGGTTCTTCATGTCCATAGACAGGGAAGCTGCCCCGGTAGTGGCATCGAGATAGAGAACCTTTTCCCATGTAGATCCACCATTTGTAGAACGGTACACACCCCTGTCTTCTGTAGGGCCATACTGGGCACCTTGTGCGGTTACAAAGATGATATCCGGATCGGTAGGATGGATCACGATGTCTGAAATATGTCTGGTGTTATCCAGGCCCATATGGGTCCAGGTCTTCCCGGCATCGGTAGATTTGTAGACCCCATCTCCCATAGAGGTCATTACCCCTCTGGCAGCGTGTTCTCCCATGCCGGCCACAACAATGTTCGGGTTGCTTTCAGAGACGGCCAGCGCCCCCACGCTACCTGTTTTTAGAAATCCGTCTGAGACGTTCTTCCAGGTGATACCATCATCGTTAGTTTTCCAGATACCGCCTCCGGTACTTCCCATATAATAGGTCATAGGCTGGCCCACAACCCCTGTTGAGGTTACACTTCGGCCACCTCGGAAAGGTCCAATATTACGCCATTTGAGACCGTGAAATAGTGAGTCTTCAAGCACAGGAACTGGAGGTGCGTTCCGTGATTTTCTTCGTCTGACTTTCTGCCGAAAAGGGTAGTACTAATAGACAAATAAATAGGAGTTGAATAAGTTTCATAGGAAGTGTTTTCAAAGTTGAGTTATTCTAAGTTGTTTTTGGGTGTTACCCTTATTCTTCTAAAGAAGCAAAAGTCATCTGGCGGAATTTCCACCCGGTATCCTCATCCCATTTATTTTGAGTTTGTTTCATGAGAATTCCGATGACCTCTTCTTCGGGATCGGCAAAATACTGGGTATTAAAATAGCCACCCCAGTCAAAGGTGCCCTCACTACCCGAGCCACCCAGATCCTGACCTTTCTGGGTGTAGACCCCAAAGGCCAGGCCGTAGTAAATTCGGCCATCGCTTAAGGAGATTCCCATTTGGTCCCCCATAATGCTTCGGATTGTCGTAGGGCTTAAGAGTCGGGCTCCGTTATAGGTGCCTTCATTGAGATACATCTGTAAAAAAGTGGCGTAATCTTTGGCGGTGCTGGAAAGTCCTGCCCCACCAGAAAAGAAACGTTTTGCTCCTTTGATAGGGTAGTCTGTATCATAAAAGGTAATCGGATATTGTTCCCAGCCATCGTCTGCGGGTTGTTGCACTGATACCAGCCTGCCTGCCTTTTCTTCCGGAAGATAGAACCAGGTATCGTCCATTCCTAACGGATCAAAAATGCGGGTGCGCAAGAAGGTATCGAAAGGCATTCCTGAGATTATTTCAATAAAGTATCCCATTACATCCAGGCCTTCACTATAGGTAAATTTTTCACCGGGATGGTGGTGAAGGGGGAGAGGGGCCAGTTTTTTGATGCTCTCCTCAATACTGATGTTCTCTGTCGTAAATAGATCAGTTACGCCGGCCTTGGCGTAGATCTTTTTAATACGGGGGTCCCCGTCTATGACGCCATACCCAAGTCCCGAGGTATGTGTTAACAGATGCCGGATGCTGATCTCTTTATCTGCGGGCGTAGTGGTATAGCTGCTATCTGCCTCGTTGAAAGTAGCCAGTATCTGCGGATCCTTAAATTCAGAGATGTATTTTGAAATAGGATCGTCTAAACGAAATTTCCCCTCCTCCCATAACATCATTACAGCAGTAGCGGTAATGGCTTTTGACTGAGAGGCTATCCTGAAAATAGCATCGTTTGTCATTTCTTTTTGTGAGGCATTGTCTGCCATCCCAAAGGATTTGTGAAAAACGATCTTTCCGTTTCTAGAGATAAGTGCCACGGCCCCGGGGATCTCTCCTGCAGTTACAGCATCCTGAAGCATAGCCTCTATTTTGCTGAGGCGTTCTGCAGAAATGCCAACACTGGCTGCACTAGCTTCGGCAAGGGTGGTGTTCATTTCGCCAGGTGAAGGGACGTTGCGGCACCCCAGAAATAGCATGACCAGTAAAATGGGTAATACAATGGTTGGTTTCATAAATATGATGGTTTAGTTTTAATTCCCTCCTTCCCGCGTAGGCGACCTTGGAGTAGGCCAGTTGCGTCTTTCCCCGGTTCTTGGATTGATAGACAGTACGGCTTTTTCCCTGGAGGCTTTTTCCGGATCTTCACTGGCCATATAGGTGAGGATAGCTGTAAGGATCACATTGTTCCGAACATCATCAAAGACGATCTTGTCATAGGTATCCAGATTGGTATGCCAGGTGTAGTTCCAGTAGCTCCAACTCAAGGAGCTAAGAGAAAATGCAGGAACACCCGCCGCCACAAAGGAGGCATAGTCTGAGCCACCACCACCGGGATTACCAGGAAATGTCGTTTCTATATGTTTGGTAATGCTTTCGGGAACCGTTTCCATCCATTTTCCCAGATAGGCATATGAATTTAAAAATCCTTGTCCGGACAGGTTTACCACCCTTCCGGTGCCATTATCCTGATTAAAAAGAGCCTGCAGCCTTCTACCACCTCCGGACGGTCTTCCACAAAAGCGCGAGAACCATTTAGGCCCTGTTCTTCGCTGCCCCATAGCCCTATGATGATGGTGCGTTTTGGGTTTGGGTATAATTTTTTGAGGATACGTGCGGTTTCCATCATGGTGATGGTGCCGGTACCATTATCGGTAGCACCGGTTCCCCCGTCCCAGGAATCAAAATGGGCAGAAAGGACAATGTACTCATCCGGGAATTCGGTGCCGGGAATAGTGGCAATAGTATTAAAGGTTGGGACCCTGCCCAATTCCTTAGATTCTGCCACCACTTTAAGTACAGGGTTGCCTCCGTGTTCCACCATGCGGTAGAGCATGCCGTAGTCTTCCAGAGAAAGGTCTACCACCGGAATTTTTTTGGTATTGGCACTAAAGATCTTATTGGCTCCAAAGCCTTTAGACCAGCGAGATTGGATGATACCCAAGGCACCAGCTGCTTCGAGGGCCTCATTGATAGTTCTGCTGTTATAGCCGGTAGCTCGGATCTTTTGACTCCAGGCCTTTTCAAGTTCATCGCGTTCCTTCTTCATTTTATCAAAGGACTCTGGGGTAGCAAATTCTTCCCAGTTATAATCTGGTCGGCCTGTGGGTTGAGGCATGGAAACAAGCACAAATTTACCTTTTACATTAGACACCCATTTTTTAAAGGCCATTGAATCTGCAAGGGTGGGGATGGTGATAAGGCCGGCGGTAATTCCTTTGGAAGAAGTACCCGGGCTCCAGGCCAGTTGTCTGCCAGTTAGAGATACTACACGTGGTGATATCATATCTATATGGGTGATACCACGTTCCCATCCGCGCCATGAACCCCATGTTTCATTCTCTGCTGATATTCCCCATTTGGCATAGGTTTTCACGGCCCAGTCGTGCGCATTTTTCATTTGTGGTGTTCCCACCAGTCTGGGGCCAATAACATCCATAAGTTGATGTGCCAAAAGTGGCAGTTGGGAATTTTCATTCGCCTCTTTTTCTATGGCGGTTGCCATGTCTTGAGCGGTTTGTGCGTGTACACATACAAAACTGATCAAAAAGATAAAAAGGGTGCATAGTTTTTTCATGGTGAGGGTGTAGTTTTATAAAGAGTCCCTAATATAAAAAGAAAACACATGCTGCGGAACAATAGGCGCTTTATTAAATGCTCATTTGAATATTCTAATGCGTATACAAACGACTACAAACGATAACAAACGAAAATAAATAAGTAACAACCAACTATTGCTTTTTATGGGTCTATGTTTGACGTGTCGGATATAGCAACCGATAGTATTAACTGTTTAACCTTAAAATTTAGTAATCATGAATGCACTTAAAAACAAAGTACAGTTGATTGGAAACCTGGGGCAAGACCCGGAAGTAGTAAATCTTGATAGTGGTAGTAAACTCGCGAAATTTTCTATAGCGACCAATGAGACCTACCGGAACACCAAAGGAGAGAAGGTCACGGACACCCAATGGCACAATATTGTGGTATGGGGTAAACTGGCAGATGTGGTGGAAAAGTTCCTTTTCAAAGGAAGCGAAGTTGCCGTTGAGGGTAAATTGATTCACAGATCGTATGAGAACAAGGAAGGTGAAAAGCGATTTATCTCGGAGATCAAATGTAATGAGCTTTTGATGTTAGGGAAACAATAAAAAGGTAACATCTGGTCGATAAAGGGGGCATTTTGCCCCTTTTTCTATTTATAAAGTAAATGTTTTACTATCTTTTATATCCTGTTATTTCGAATTTCCTAGAAGAAAACGGAGTAGTAAATAAGGACTGATGAAACGTAGTATAACACTCTTACTCATTTTAATTACCTGCCTTCCGTGGGGCCTTCGCGCTCAGGAAGAGAAGGGAGGAGAGTCTGTGATCAGTTTCTATCGCAGTATGGCCATTGATGATGCTCTTTTGGAACAATCACTCAATTTTGCCCTGGAAGAAGATGAAATGGATTATTGGAAAGATCAGCGCAATTTTGAAAATACCTTAAAACAAGAGAATTATACAGCTTACAAAACCTATATTTTCTTTAAAAGAAGATCCTATCTTGAACATAAGCAGGGCTGTGATATTGCAACCAAACATGGCAAGGGTTATAAAAAGCAGGCGTCCTTCTACGCTACTCATGGACAAAGATCCTTTAGCGTTAAGGGTATAGCAGCCAAGGATCTCATGGTTTCTCCCTCTTTGGTATCCCAAAGACACTAGTAAGAAAGAAGTTAAGCCACTTTTTTCAACACGTCAATACAGGGGCAGCGTTTACAACGTTTAGATCTACACTTTTTGTATTTATCGCAACACTTAGATTTACATTCTTTGCAGGAAAGAGCCCGCATCAGAGCCTTCTGTTTTTTTTTAGCCTTATTTTTTTCTTTTTTCTTTTCCCCCATAAGGTTGCAGTAGGTTCGAAAATAGATGGTTATTTCTTACACGTTCGGATTGGAGGCAGCGTTCCCTGCAGTGATTTGCTGCACATCCCTGTCAAACAGGTACAATCCCCCTTTATCATTCCCAATAAGGTTTATCTTGTCCAATATATTTCTAGCCAGGGCTTCTTCCTCGATCTGTTCAGCCACATACCACTGTAGGAAATTGTGGGTAGCATAGTCCTTTTCTTCCAGGGATACATGAACCAGCTCATTGATGCTCTTTGAAACAAAAATCTCATGTTCGTAGAGTTCCTGAAACATTTTCTGGAAGCTGCCGAAGTCTTTATCAGGTGCTTTCAGATCGCTGATGTGGGCGTGTCCGCCTCGTTCATTGACGAATTTAATCAGTTTTAGCATATGCATTCTTTCCTCATCGGATTGTCGGTACATAAACAAAGAAATCCCTTCCAGTCCTTTTACCTCAGCCCAGGATGCCATAGACAGGTACACCTGCGAAGATTCTGCCTCTATACGTATTTGTCCGTTGAGGGCTTTTTCCATTTTTTTAGTCAACATGTCTTATGTTTTCTATAAAAATACGCAAACATGTATTTTAATTCAATGATATTCATCAGGATTATCAGTCGTCCTCCTCAAATACATCTACCCTACCTACTGTGTTATTTCTAAGCTTTTCAATCCTTTGTTCTTCTCTCTTCTCAAGAAGTACTACTTCATCTAGCATCTGTACCTTGTAAAATCCTTCAAAGGACTCTGCAGGATCACCTGAATCTTCAAGGATTTGTCCCATTTTGTTTTCTAATACAGACACCTTAGTTACACCCAGAGGGGGAATAAAAGTTGGTTTAAACTGAACAAAGATCTTGGGCTGCTTCCAAAGGCCATTTTTACTTATCTCAGCTACTCCTAACTTTTCATTGCTAATTGGATAAAAATTATCTTTTGAGAATGTTTTTTGACTTTCTTCCAGTGTAATAAACTCTGATGGGTTATTAGTGGTGGGCGAAATAAAGAAGTCATTGCTGTCCTTACTATTTAGTGTAACAATATAGGATATCCCCTTTTCAAAATCATGGAGATATTTAGGGGAGGATGTAAGCACCGTATTCCACTGATAGCTACTCCAGCCCTGGGTAATGAGCAGGTTATCTAATTCATAGGCCTTTCTGGGGGTTCTATCAGTGAAGTAATAGGAAGCATTTTCAATGGGACCTTTCACATACGGATTTAGCAGGGTATAGGAAGGGAGGTTATGATGGGCCTTATAGGTCTCTGTTCTTTGTGGCAATATGGACACACTCAATGTATTAAAATACTTTGGATCCATTCCCTTTACTGAAAAGCTTACCTGTACGGAATCATCAACGATCTCTACAGAAGGTTCTGAGGCCTCATGGATGGCGATCCCCTTATGATTAAAGTATAGCCTTTCCAATACCGGTGTGCCGCTGCCATCGAATAAAGTAAACACATTGATCCCAGGATACAGATCCTCTTTTGGAAATACCTTAATTGCTTGTGGAGCCTCTGCAAATGAAATATCTACTGCCTTTATACTATCTCCGCTATGAAGGGTAAGCATAAAATTTATCGCCTTGTTCGGGAACATTTAGTTTGGCATTAAAAATTAGCCCTAGCTTATCCCTTAGATTTTGAAGAGTACAGGTAATACCAGTCATTTCTATATAGCCTATGGGGAGCTTAAAATTCTCATTATTGATAGTGAAGGTAGCATGGTAGTTCATCCCCTCCTTAGGGATCAATGCAAATCTGCCAACACCAAAGGAGTTGAGTTTAAATGAGGCAACCATCTTCCCATTGGTGTCTTCAACTTTCCCTTCTAAAAAAGGAAAACCAAATCCTTTGTCATCCTTTATGATGACACCAAAAATTGAATTAATCCCTGTAAGAGCATGACCACTTTCAGGGAGAAACTGGGCATCCACGATCAACTTTTTCTCCTCAGCTTTTAATTCCTCAGTTTGTTCAGGATCTATGATGGTGAGCGATTGTTCAAAATAGTTGGGTTCGGCGAAATTGCGCATCCAGTTGGTGTAGGAAGTAAAACGATACGTACCTGTGTTGAACAGACTGTCTATCGCGATAAGTCCGCTGCCTACTCCATTCTCAATCCTAATGAGGTCCTTTTTTATAACATTCTTTTGATCATCTAAAATGGCACAATACAAGTTTTTTGTTTCCAGGGAGCGCTTCTTAGTGTCCTTATCCAGGACATAGGCCTTGTAACCTATACTTTCACCTTTGATAAAAACCGATTTGTTAAGATGTACGAATACAACTTCTCTTGGCAGCTCTGAATAGGCTTCAAAATTTGAAAGAATCTGATCGTTCGAGGAAGAATTTTGGGCTTGTACAGTACTAAAAATAAGGAGGGCAAACAAAAAAGAAAAGGGTTTCATACGTAGGTTTTAATTATGAAAAGTTCAAATAAAGGGGAATCTTACAAAAGATAAAAATTTTGATTTCGTTTTTCTGTAAAAGTGCTGTATTTGTTCTGCCTAACTGATAGTGGCGCCATTGCCCACCTCAGAATTGTCCGGATTTAGAAATATCAGTTTCCCTTCCTCATTTTCAGTCATCAGGATCATCCCCTGACTTTCAACGCCTCGTAGGGGTCTTGGGGCAAGGTTAACCAATACGGTCACTTTTTTACCTACGATCTCTTCAGGAGTAAAACTCTCAGCGATCCCGGATACAATAGTTCTTACATCAATGCCGGTATCTACTTTTAAGACCATCAGTTTCTTGGTCTTAGGCATTTTTTCCGCTTCCAGGATGGTCCCTACACGCATATCCATTTTAGAGAATTCTTCAAAACTGATCGTTTCTTTTTGAGGCATAACATTTTTATTTTCAGATTCGTTGGCTTTTTTAGTGGCTTTTAATTTTTCGAGTTGAGCGGTGATCTCCTCATCTTCGATCTTTCGGAATAACAATTCTGATTTCCCCAATACATGTCTGGAGGGAAGTAGCGATGATTGGATAGCAATGCTCTCCCAACCCAAAGAAGGTTTGCTGTTCTCCAATAAGAGCATTTTCTTAAGTTTTGCAGAGGTAAACGGCAGAAAGGGTTCACTAAGGACCGCCAGGGCCGTAGCCAGTTGCAGGGCGGTATTCATAATGGTGGCCACCCTTGCCTCATCTTCCTTGATCACTTTCCAGGGCTCCTCATCTGCCAGGTATTTGTTCCCTAATCTGGCTAGGTTCATTAGTTCTTGTCCGGCTTCCCTGAAGCGGTAACGTTCAATAGAATCGGTAATAGAGGCAGGAAAGTTTTGCATGGCCTTCAAGGCTTCTTTATCTGCCTGGGTCAGTTCCCCGGCCACAGGTACCACGCCATTATAATATTTTTGGGTAAGCACTACAACACGATTGATAAAATTCCCGAAGATGGCAACCAGTTCGTTGTTATTACGCGCCTGAAAATCGGCCCATGTAAAATCATTATCCTTGGTCTCCGGGGCATTGGCGGTAAGGGTATATCTGAGTACATCCTGAGCGTCCGGAAAGGCCTCCAAATATTCATGCAACCAAACGGCCCAATTCTTTGAGGTGGACAGTTTTTGGCCTTCAAGATTTAAAAATTCATTGGCGGGGACATTCTCGGGGAGAATGAAATCTCCATGGGCTTTTAGCATACTTGGAAAGATGATACAGTGAAAAACAATATTGTCTTTCCCTATAAAATGGACCAATTTGGTATCCTTGGATTGCCAGTAAGGTTTCCAGTCCTTTCCTTCTCGTTGTGCCCATTCTTTGGTTGAGGATATATATCCAATTGGTGCATCGAACCAGACATATAAAACTTTTCCTTCGCCGCCCTTTACAGGAACCGGGATCCCCCAGTCAAGATCACGAGTTACGGCTCTTGGTTTTAGTCCATCATCTATCCAGGATTTGCATTGCCCGTAAACATTGGGTTTCCAATCCGATTTATGATCTACCAGTATCCATTGTTTAAGAAAATCTTCGTAGCGGTCCAGGGGTAAGAACCAGTGTTTGGTCTCTTTTAAAGTGGGAACTGCGCCAGACAGGGTAGACTTTGGATTGATCAGATCTGTGGCATTTAAAGAAGAACCACAATTCTCACACTGGTCGCCGTAGGCTTCTTCATTTCCACACTTGGGGCAGGTACCGGTCACAAAACGATCTGCCAGGAATTGTCCTTCTTGTTCATCGTATAGCTGAGCGGTGGTCTCCTCAATAAAATCGCCTTGCTCGTACAACTTTACAAAGAAATCGCTGGCTGTTTGATGGTGAATTTCTGCTGAGGTACGGGAATAATTGTCAAAGGTGATCCCAAAGTCCTGAAAGGATTGTTTAATGATCCCGTGGTATTTATCGATCAGTACTTTGGGCGAGATTCCTTCCTTTTTGGCCTTCATAGGGATAGCAACACCGTGCTCATCACTGCCACAAACAAATGCTACTTCCTTGCCAATCAACCGCAGGTAACGGGCATAGATATCTGCCGGGACATAGACCCCGGCCAAATGGCCTATATGGATAGGACCATTGGTATAAGGAAGCGCCGCCGTAATAGTGTATCGGGCAAAATTTTGGGATGCTGCTGCCATCAAGCTCTTGGATTAGGGCACAAAAATAACCATTTTTTAATGCCCCTTCCCCTGAGGAGAAGAAAAAAGAAAACCCTCGTATGTCCAGGCGCAATGTTTGATTCTTGAACCGGAAATACGAGGGTTGCTATAGCAAAGTAGGGGCAGCTTATGCCACCATGACGGATTTAGACATTTTTTTATCCTGAACCTGGATACGATAGATGTATTTTCCGGTGGACAAATGACTTGGCATTCGTTCACGGATGTTGATCTCTACAGATCCTTCAAACATCATTTCATTGTAAACGGTCCCCACATTCTGACCCAGAATATTATAGAGTTGAATATCTACATGTGCACTAAAAGGCATTTCAAGATATATATGCGGCGTTTGTTGTGTTGGATAGAAGGGTTTGTGAACAATAGCGTTCAACATTTCTTCACTAGGATCTTCAGCATTAGGATCCATAGGATTCGGTGGTATAAACGGCTCATCGCTATACGCAATATCCGGAAATTCAACACCACTACAATTAAATCCTAGATTCACAGGAGCGTACGGATGATCTAATAAGTGTTGTTCCACCAGCGGAATAGGTACACATAACCATTCGGCCAGGACAGTGGCATATAGATCCCTAAAGTCCATGGTGTATTCAAGATTTCCTCTTCCGTTCGGGTTTTCCAATGAAGGATGATCTCCAACAAAGGCACTTCCATTTAAGCCTGAACCAAAGAAAAGGGTAGGAGCTGCTTTTCCGTGGTCAGTACCATTGGAACCGTTCTCAAAGATCCTTCTTCCAAATTCGGAGAAGGTCATACTCAATACCTTGTCATCTTGTTGCGTAAAAGCAATATCCTCGTAAAAATTGTTGATGGCAATAGACAAGTTAGACATAAGTCGCTCGTGTGCCAAAGGCTGGTTTCCGTGTGTATCAAAACCTCCCATGGAGATCATATATACTTTGGTTCCCAGATTTCCTTTTATCAATCTTGCAAGCAGTGCCAATTGTCTGGCAAAGCCATTATCCTGATACTGTACCTGGTTTTGACCTCTTTCGTAAGCTTCATGAATAAGTCCGGAGTATTCATAAGTAGTATTAGCTACCCCTCTCAGGAATCTTAACTGATCTCCATACATACAATCATTAAAGAGGGCAGGATCCAGACTGTATTGCACTCCGGTCTCGGCGATCTCTTCCAATTGATCAATGTTAGAAGTTACAAAGGCGTAATTGGTCTCTTCGCCCTGAAAAACTAAACTACCAAAGTTACCTATCTGAATAGCAGCAGGTGATGCTGGTGGATTCACCAGATAATCAGGGTAAATATTTTCAAAATAACGTCCCATCCACCCGGTATTCAAACCTGAAAATCCTGTGGTGGTAAGATCTGTATTTGCATAGATGTCTGATCCTGTAAAATGCGAAAGACTCTGATTTTCGTATCCAACGCCATGGACAGCCTTAAACTGACCTTCGCCCCACATAGGTTCCAGGGCATTCATATAGGAAGGTACTCCAAATTCGTCTGTAAGCTTGAGCACCTTACTTTCAGGAATATAGATATTGGGCCTGGCATTGGCATACAGATCGTATTGGTCAATTGGGACCACAGTACTTAATCCGTCGTTCCCACCAGAAAGCCTGATTAGAATAAGGATGTTATCTGTATCTGCATTAGCAATGGCCGCTGTAAGGGGTGAAGGAGCTGAGGCGGTAAGCATATTGCTTCCCAGCATCATAGATCCGGACCCGGCAATACCAAGGGCTTGCAGGAATGAACGTCTACTCCAGAACTTGTGTTCCTCGTCGTGACCGTTCTGATTCTTTATATTAATAGGGATATGATTATTGCACATAACTGTAGGTATTATTTAAGTTGAAACTCAGGTTGTCTAGACAAATGCATTAGCAGAAGAAATACTTGCTGCGGAACTTCCGGACTTACCGAAAGCATCCAAAGGCCTAATCCACCTGGGATATAGTCCGATCCGTAATACTCTTCAGGAACATCTTCGATCTTAAAAACCGACATGGCATTTTCGAAATCCTGAGCAGTAAGCAGTCCAATAGGTGTAAACTTATTTACCAGTGCCCGTACCACCGTCTCGGGATTACTGGTGTTACTATCTGCCATTCCTACCGCATCCATAGCCAGGGTTCTGAATTGTTCAGGATTCCCCTGGAAAAATATCTCAAGAAATACTTCCACGGTTAACCATCTACCAATAATAAAGTTGGTATTGATCCAGGTGCGGTCTCGCTGCCATCCGGCAACGTCTACCGGATCGAACAATTCCTGACTAAGCATTCTCGTAGTATCTATGACATTGAGTATAGTATTGTCATTATATGCAAAATTGGTTTCATTGATAAGGTTGAGATAAATATCGAACGGACTTTTAATGATTACGCCAATGGCTTCATCATCAAAGAAATGCTGACTCTTAAACAATTGAGAAAGTACAGGTGCAATTTCAAAATTGTTGGCCACCATGGTATTTGCCAATAGGGTAATAATGTTTTGCGCATTACCCGCATCATCATCAGAATCCGGGTGAACAAAGAACTCATATAATTTTTGACAAATAAATCCGGCAATTTCGTTAGGACGTTCCTGGAAAAGAATGTCTATAACATCGTCATAGTTCCAATTTCCGGTTTGTCCTAAAATAGTTTTTGGTCCGGCATCGAACTTAGTAGGATCAAAAGTTACCTGTTCACAGCCTAATTCGCCGCGTTCAACATAACCCGTTAAGGCTTTGGCCGTTTCAATAATGTCTTGTTCTGTATACCCGTTACCTTCTCCAAGAGAGAAAAGTTCATAAAGTTCCCGTGCGTAATTCTCGTTAGGGTTGTTACCGTTATTATAAACACCATCCAAATAATAGAGCATGGCAGAGGTTAACCCAATTTCACTCACAAAGGTCTTAAAGTTGCCAATAGCGTTTCTCTGCAGACAGTTGGTGTAGTAGTACAAGAAACTGTTACAGTCATACACATCTAGTTCGGTGACAAAATGATTGCTCCAAAAGAAACTCAACCTGTCTCTCAGATTGTTGGTCAACAATCCATTGGTATAGGCGACGGCCCATTCTTCCTGCTGAGCTCGTCTTATTTGGCGAGCCAGATCATCGTCTGCCGGATAATTGCTGTTATTCCAGTCTGCCCAGGCAGGAGCCGCCAGAGGAGGCATGGTTACAGCTTCATTTATTAGAGCGTCTACCAACGTTCCGGCATTTTGGCCTACGGCCGTATCAATAGTCTGTACTGAGGCGCTAAACCCTAGTCTTCTGTACAAATGCGCGGCCCTGACTTTATCCAGGGGTGTTGTGTATAGCGCTAATGTAGAGGTGTTACAATTAACGAAGTATTCCATAGTCAATTATTAGGCTTTAAGAACGTTCATGTGCGTAGGGGCAAATTCTTAACGCTTAATCCATTCGATTAGTATGGAAATCCAAATATTTTCGATATCCGGAGATCTAATGTACAATCTAAGTGCCAAAATAGGCGGTTACTGACTTCATTTTTCGATGAAATGCGCTATTTTGTTAATTTTTAGTGTACTATGGCATCACACAATGATTTTGGAAAAAAGGGAGAGGAATTGGCTGCGGAACTCCTCTTAAAGAAGGGATATACGGTCCTTAGGAGGAATTACAGGTATCTGAAAGCGGAAATCGATATTATTGCCCAAAAAGGGTGTATTCTCGCAGTTGTGGAGGTAAAGTACAGGCGCTCTGATCACCTGCAACCCATCACTGCTTCCATAAATCCAAAGAAGATAGGGCTGCTTGTCATGGCTGCGGATCACTATGTTCAGGAAAACGATCTGGATGTTGATGTACGCTTTGATATTATTACGATCCTGGGGCAACCCACGGGATATAAAATAGAGCATCTTGAAAGAGCCTTCTCTCCGTATTAAATATTGTTTTATTTATAACATTTTGTTATTTTTGAAAGAAAAATAATGAAGACCATTTCTTCCGTTGTGGAGCATTACATAAAGAAAAAGCCTTTTTTACAGAGCGCATTAGCACAGGGAATCATAAATCTTACTTCTTTATCCCGACTCATAAAGCCCGAAATAGAACTCGAATTAGGCAAAGATGTCCGTAACGGAGCTATTGTCATGGCTTTAAAACGGCTTTCGGACGACCTCGAATTCAGGGCCACTCACAGGATCATTAAGGTGTTAAAGAATATTGGAGAAATTACGGTTCGTTCCTCACTAACAGATTTTACATTCTTGGTCTCGGACACTATCCTTGAAAATCAAACACAACTTTTAAAGGAAGTCACAAAGAACAAGGAGGTCTTTTATACCTCTTCAAGAGGCGTCAATGAATTAAACATTGTGGTAAGCGATAGCCTAGACGATGTGGTAGAATCTTTATTCAAGGGTGAGAAGTGCACCCAAAAAGCATCTAACCTCTCTTCCATTACAGTAAAACTCCCTGCGGAGAATGTCTCCGTTCCCGGTATTTATTATTTTATTTTCCAACGCCTGGCGTGGGAAGGGATCGTGCTATACGAGGTTATTTCCACAACAAATGAATTTACCATCATTGTTAATGATGAACAGGTAGATATTGCTTTTAAGACCATCAAGGATCTTAAGACCTTGTAAAACACGCAATTAATTACTCACCTTAAGAAGTAGCCTGAGTTTTAGTTTGAGGTTCGCCGGCCAGAGGTTGGAGCATTTCAAGTGCAGTAGAAGTAGAATAAATTTTTTCAAACACCAACAAGAGTCGCAGTCCGTTTCGGGTTTGTTTTTCCTTGATCTTGCATGAGGCTGGATGAGTTTGAACATACTGAAGGACCTTGGTAAAGGAGGTACTCTGATAGAAACCAGAATGTTGGTCGGCTACAAAGTATCCCAATAGTTTCCCTTTTTTCATCACAACCTTTTCCAGACCAATACTACTGGCTATCCATTTGATCCTTACCGAATTTAAAAGATCTTTCACGGTTTCGGGTAATGGGCCAAACCTATCCTTTAAATGAGCCTGGTACTTTTGTAGGTCCTCTTCGTTTGCGATCCCATTTAATTCGGTGTAGAGGTTTAGGCGTTCTGTGATATTATTGACATAGTTATCCGGGAACAATAGTTCAAAATCTGAATCGATCTGTGTCTCTTTCACATAGACCTTTTCTGAGCCATCCTCAGGTTCATATAGATCTTTGAATTCATTCTCCTTTAATTCCTCAATGGCTTCTGCCAGGATCTTCTGGTAAGTCTCAAAACCGATCTCATTAATAAATCCGCTTTGTTCTCCCCCAAGCAGATCCCCGGCACCTCTTATTTCAAGGTCTTTCATGGCTATATTGAAACCACTTCCTAATTCTGTGAATTGTTCCAACGCCTGTATACGCTTTCTGGCTTCTGTTGTCATTGAATCGAAGGGAGGGGTAATAAAATAACAAAAAGCCTTTTTATTACTTCTACCTACACGGCCCCTCATCTGATGGAGATCACTAAGTCCAAAATTATTTGCATTGTTTATAAAGATGGTATTGGCATTGGGAACATCGAGCCCACTTTCAACGATAGTAGTAGAGACAAGAACATCAAAATCGCCATTCATAAAACCAAGCATAAGGGTCTCCAGTCTTTTTCCTTCCATCTGCCCGTGTCCTATCCGTATTTTGGCATCGGGGACCAGGCGTTGTAAAAGTCCGGCCACCTCTTTAATATTCTGAATACGATTATGGATAAAAAACACTTGTCCTCCGCGTTGGATCTCATAGGAGATAGCATCTCTGATCGCCTCTTCATCTAATCGAATTACATGACTTTCTATAGGATAACGGTTAGGGGGAGGGGTGGTTATCACAGAGAGATCGCGTGCCGCCATAAGACTGAACTGCAATGTCCTTGGAATAGGCGTGGCCGTAAGAGTAAGTACATCTACATTCTCCTTGATCGATTTTAATTTGTCCTTTACAGCTACTCCAAATTTCTGTTCTTCATCTACAATAAGGAGCCCGAGGTCCTTAAAGATCACATTTTTGTTCACCAATTGATGGGTGCCAATAATGATGTCTACTTTCCCGGATTCCAGATTTTGGAGGGTCTCTTTTTTCTCTTTCGCTGTGCGAAACCGATTCAGATAATCTACGCTCACAGGCATATCTGAAAGACGCTCCCTAAAGGTGCGATAATGCTGAAAAGCAAGAATGGTAGTAGGCACAAGTACGGCAACTTGTTTCCCATCATTCACTGCTTTAAAAGCCGCCCTGATGGCAACTTCTGTTTTGCCAAACCCCACATCACCACAGATAAGCCTGTCCATGGGCCTGTCTTTTTCCATGTCTCGCTTTATATCCTGGGTGGCCGTGATCTGGTCTGGTGTATCCTCGTAAATAAAGGAAGCTTCCAATTCGTGTTGCAAATAACTATCGGGCGCATAGGCATGACCTTTATCTAACCGTCTTTTGGCATATACATTAATCAGATCGAATGCGATCTTCTTGACCCTCGACTTGGTCTTTTGTTTTAATTTTTTCCAGGCAGCAGAACCCAGCTTGTATATTTTGGGTGCCACACCATCTTTCCCATTGTATTTGGAGATCTTATGCAGGGAATGTATGCTTACATAAAGGATGTCTCGTTCCCCATACATCAATTTAATGGCCTCTTGTTTTTTGCCCTCTACTTCTATTTTCTGCAGGCCTCCAAACTTCCCAATTCCATGATCTATATGGGTTACATAATCGCCCGTGGAGAGTTTGTTCAGTTCTTTCAGGGTAATGGCCTGTTTTTTGGCATATCCATTCTTGATCTGAAACTTATGATAGCGTTCAAAGATCTGATGATCTGTATAACAAGCCACCTTAATGTCATCATCGATAAAGCCATCGTGAATGGGCACCACTAGTGTTTGATAATGCACCGTCTTTCCTATCTCGTCAAAAATATCGTGGAATCTTTTGGCTTGTTCCTCGGATGAGCAAAAGAGATAATTCTGGTATCCCTTAGCTTCGTTATCATTCAGATTGGCTAAAAGGAGATCGAATTTCTTATTGAAGATCGGCTGAGGTTTGGTATTGAAGGAGATCACCGTGGCTTCATTGGCGGTTGTCTTTCCTTGAAAGGTGACCATGGCAAAATGTTCCAGTTCTGCTTCGAGCAGGGAGCTGTTGATAAATAATTCCTTGGGCTGTGCGTGTTTTATATCCGTGCTAAGATCGGCAAAGGCCTCTTTGGCTTTTTCGAAAAAGGATGTAATACGCTGGTGAAGTACGTCCGGGTCGTTTACAAATAGAACAGTATTGGGATCGATATACTTCAGAAAGCTCACCCTGGATTCTTTCATAAATTTATTCTCCACATTCGGGATAATGGTGATCTTTTTTACCTGCAATGTCGAAAGTTGAGTTTCTACATCAAAGGTCCGGATGCTATCTATTTCATCCCCGAAAAATTCGATTCTATAGGGCTCATCATTGGAGAAGGAAAAGACATCTACTATTCCCCCACGAACCGCAAATTCACCTGGTTCTGTCACGAAATCTACTCTGTGGAACTGGTATTCGAACAATACTTCGTTTAAGAAATCCAAGGAGAGCATGTCTCCAATTTTGATCTTCTGGGTATTTTTATCCAACTCTTTCCTGGTCACCACCTTTTCAAACAGAGCATCGGGATAAGTGACGATGACGGCCGGTTTTTTTCTGGAATTGATACGGTTCAGGACCTCAGCCCTGAGGAGTACATTGGCGTTGTCGGTTTCTTCAATCTGATAAGGTCTGCGGTAACTCGCTGGATAAAAAAGGACATCTTGCCCTCCTATCAGCTGTTCAAGATCGTTGAGGTAATATGCGGCTTCTTCCTTATCTCGCAGTATCCACAAAAAAGGGTGATCGGCACTTTTGAAAACTTCTGCCAGCACAAAGGATTGTGCCGAACCTACAAGTCCTTTGAGATGTGTGATTTTTTGGGATTGGGATATAGCTTCCCCTAGTTTCCGCAGTTGTGGAGACTGTTCGTACAATGGTGGGATGGTGCTTTTTGTCACCTGCTAATTTTGTGCAAAGATAAGGCGAGAACAGTGGTCTGGCAATGACCGGTTAAATTTTTATGACCATGGCATCTGCAATGGCGTATACTTCGTCCTCTTCTTTCTTTTTTATCACATGTGTTCCGGTAAAAGCTCCAAATGCCGGCAGGATCATTTGATGTTTATTCTTAAAGAAGCAGGGCAGGCGTAATGATTGTCTTCCCTTTCCGCTTAATCTAACAGCAGGATGTATATGTCCGGAAAGGTTGAACAAGCCAGCTCTTTCTTCCGGATAATGGGTCAACAAAAAAGGTCCCCATATAAGCTCTGGCACCAGTGAGATCCCTAAGTTCTCATATTTGATTGGAGAAATAATATCATGGTTCCCGGCTATCAGCAGAATTTTTGCTGGAGTCTTCAGGACCCAGGTTTCAAATAATTGCCACTCCCTGTTAAGGCTGGAATGAAAAAGATCACCCAAAAAACAGACCGTTTTGGGTTTGTAAAGCGAGAGGGAATCTTGTAAAACTTCGAAATTTTTCAGGATCACCTCTTGAGGAACGGCTGCTCCATATTTTCTGAAATGTGTCACTTTTCCTAAATGAACATCACTGATCAGCAAAACCTCTTCCTCTTCCCAGTATACTACTCCGGAGGGGTTCAATACCAGGTGTTGTTCGGCAATATGGATACGCTGGGAGGTCATAAGATCAAAGATAGTAAATGCCGATCTGTGAATACATCATTTCATTAATAGGGCTGTCATTCGTTTTATTCTGTCTGCTAACTTTTCGCTGGAGAGCTTTTCCCGCAGTCTATCTGTGATGATCGGGAATGAAAATGGTGTTGGATTTTTGCAGGCTTTCCAAACGATCTCTTGCCTGCCTATCCTTTCCAGGGCCAGTCGTAAACGACCCTCTTCCAATTGGTGTTCAAAGGTCTCACGAAAAGCTTGAAGAAAAAGCAGGTTATCTGGTTCGTAGTCCCTGAATACATCGAATAACAATTGGGAACTGCTCTGCAGGTGTTTCATTTTTACACCTTTATCTGGGTACCCGGTAAAGACCATACCACTTATAACAGCAATATCCCTGAATTTTCTACGGGCCATTTCAGTGGAATTCAGGCTATTTTGAAGATCCTCTAACATATAAGAAGTGGTAAAGAGGTCATTGTCAATAACGGCCTGGATGTCTATTTCTTTATCGGACAAAAGTTCGAATCCATAGTCGTTAAAAGCCAGGGAGAAAGTAATGGGAGAAAGAAGACTTATGCGGTATCCCAATAAACTGCCCATTGCTTCATGAACAAATCTTCCTTCGAAAGGATAAATGATATGATGGTATCCGTCACTGCTCTTAAAGGTTTCAATAAGTAACTCATCCGGACCGGGGACTATGCTTTCTTTTTGCTGTCTTTCAAAGATTGGAGCTAGGGCACGAATGGAATCTGATTGTTGGTCTGGATGCAACCTTGCGGAATACAATTCTTCTCTGAGCAATTGTGACATTTGGGCTGATAAGGTGAGTCGGCCACCCATCCAACTCGGCACTTTACTTGTTTTTTTTGAGGAATTACGCACCAGGGCCTGCATCTCTTTGATCCTGAGAAATTCCAGGTTCCTTCCGGCAAATGTGAATACGTCGCCCGGTGTTAACTTGGAAATAAAGGATTCTTCAATAGATCCTATATATCCACCTTTTTGATACCGAACAGTGAGGTTGGCATCGCCAACGATTGTTCCTATTTGAAATCTATGGCGCATGGCCACTCCTCTGTTTTGAACCACAAATCTGCCATCATCGGCAATTTCTACTTTTTTATATTCATCATAAGTTTGTAGACTCTGACTTCCCAGGACGATAAAGTTTAACAGCCATCGCCATTCGTCTTCTGTCATTCCCTGATAGCAAAAACTACTTTTAACTTCTTGGTAGATCTCTGCAGGGATAAATCCGTCTGAAACTGCCAGGGTAGTTAGGTATTGAACCAGTACATCAAAGCTATTCAGATAAGGCGTTCTGTCTTCAACTGCCTGTTTTATCACGGCCTGTTGCAGTGCCGATGCCTCTACCAATTCAATGGCATGGGTGGGCAAGAAATAGATGACGCTCTCTTTTCCGGGTCTATGGCCACTGCGTCCTGCTCGCTGCATAAACCTGGCTACGCCTTTTGGGCCTCCTATCTGTATAACAGTTTCTACCGGAGCAAAGTCGACCCCCAGATCGAGACTGGAGGTACACACCACCGCTTTTAATTTTTCATTCCTGATGGCTTCCTCTACCCAAATACGGGTGTCCTTATTAATGCTGCCATGATGCATAGCCATTTCACCTGCCATTTCAGGGTATTTTTCCAGGATCTTTTGGAACCAGATCTCACATTGGCTCCGGGTATTGGTAAAGAGGAGGGTGGTCTTACTTTTTTTTATGATGGGGATCACGCTGTCCAGAAGGCGCAGTCCCAAATGTCCTCTCCACGGAAAGGTTTCTATTTCCTCAGGGATAATGCTGATCACATGAATTTTTTTATTCAATGCTGCCCGGATCAGGATTGAATTTTGAAATGCCTTACTCTCAGGGCCAAGCAATACTTGCCTGGCTTCTTCCAGGTTTCCTATGGTTGCCGATATCCCCCAGATCCGTAAATTGCTCGATAGCGTTTTGATCCTGGAAAGTGCCAATTCCATTTGTACGCCTCGTTTGGTGCCCAATAATTCGTGCCATTCATCTACTACCACGGCATTACATTTTTTGAACATCTTGTCATATCCTTTGGTGGCCAACAACAATTGCAGGCTTTCAGGAGTAGTGATCAGCAGATCGGGCATTGTCTTACGCTGTTGGGCGCGTTCCTTGGTGGAGGTATCTCCGGTTCTGATCCCAACAGTGAGGGGAAGATCCAGGTCTTTTATAATTCGTTCAGCAGACTGTCTGATCTCCTGAGATAATGCACGCAGCGGAGTGATCCAAACTGCTTTTAACCCCTTTGAATGAGATGTTCTATACGATGGATTCTGATTAATATAGTTAAGGACAATAGGAAACCACAAGGCATAGGTTTTACCACTCCCGGTGGGGGCATTAAGAAGACCATTTTTTCCTGCTAAAAACGCCTTCCAGGTTTTCCTCTGGAAGGGAAACGGTTTCCATCCCTGTTCCCGGAACCATTGTTCTGCAATATTGAAAAGCTCGTCCTGGGTCATTATAGATTGCTTTTTGAATCAATTTGGTCATCTATCATATGTCCGGATATATATGCTGCAATGCAAGATGATTCCATAAAGAGCTGGAGTTAAAAGCAGGAGTTTCATAGCAAGACGAAGGTACAAAAACCATGTAATACTTTAGAAGGATCATAACGACTTGTACCCAGAGATAAAAGGAAAACC
Source organism: uncultured Flavobacteriaceae bacterium (assembly GCA_963781045.1). Classification (GTDB taxonomy): domain Bacteria; phylum Bacteroidota; class Bacteroidia; order Flavobacteriales; family Flavobacteriaceae; genus Muriicola. The sequence continues at coordinate 69,704 of CAWAEX010000033.1, forward strand.
AGAAATATTTGATGGGGAATTATTTTAAAAATAATGAATGATTTATTGAAATAATCCCTTCCAAAAAAAGTATCTTTGTATGATAGAATTTATTGTAATATGCCCATTTTAGATTTATACGGACACAGTGAAAAACGAAAAAATTTGGCCCACTTTGCTGCCATAGCTTCCTTGGCTGCAATAGATGGGGATATTAATCCGGAAGAGCGGAAAGTGATCGATCGCTTCGCCGTAAAATTGGATATTTCCGGTGCTGAATACAGGGAGGTGATGAAGAAGGAGAATAAATATCCTATTGAAGCCCCTTACGAGTCGGAAGAGCGTTTAGAGCGCATTTATGATCTTTTTAAGATCATCTATGCGGATCATGATATTGATGAAGATGAATATAGAATGATAAAGAAATATGCATTGGCCCTGGGATATTCACCGGCTAAGGCAGAAAAAATCATAAAAAGGTCTATTATCTTGTTCAGGGGAAAATTCGATTTTGAAGACTACCTATACGTTATGAAACGCAAGAAAGATTAATTACTACCTGGTATAGTAATTTGCAATTAGGCCTTAGCAGCCATAAATTCTTCGGCTTTTTCCACCATCTTCCTGCTTCCACAAAAGAAGGGAACCCGCTCATGAAGCTCAGTGGGCTGAATCTCCATGATTCTTTTATATCCGTTACTGGCTTTTCCATTGGCTTGCTCTGCCAGAAATGCCATGGGATTACATTCGTATAGCAGACGTAATTTTCCGTTAGAGGCTACACTGCTTTTGGGATACATATAGATGCCGCCCTTGATCATATTCCTGTGAAAATCGGACACCAATGAACCAATATACCTGGAGGTGTACGGTCTGTCTTCTTCTTCTAGTTGGCAATATTTGATATAATCTTTAACCCCTTGAGGGAAATGAATGTAATTTCCTTCATTCACAGAATAGATAGTCCCGGTTTCCGGGAATTCCATATTGGGATGAGACAGGTAAAAAGTACCAATGGCCGGATTTAATGTAAATCCGTTGACTCCGTCCCCGGTTGTATAGACCAACATAGTGGAGGTGCCGTAAACAATGTACCCTGCCGCCACCTGATTTATTCCCGGTTGTAAAAAATCTTCGAGAGTCACAGGAGTGCCTATCGGTGTAACCCTTCTGTAAATAGAAAAAATGGTACCTACAGACACATTCACATCAATATTTGAAGAGCCGTCTAAGGGATCTATGAGCACAATATATTTGTTTTGGTGATTTTCATCATTGCTGTTAACACTGATAAAGTCATCTTCCTCTTCAGAGGCAATACCACAGACGATCTCTCTGTTCTTTAAGGTCTGAATAAACTTATCATTGGCCAGAACGTCTAACTTCTGCTGATCTTCTCCTTGTATATTTGTGTCGCCCACACCGCCGAGAATGTCTATCAACCCAGCTTTGTTTACTTCGTGATTTACTACTTTGGCTGCCAGACGAATAGCGTTGATCAACTTAGAAAGCTCACCGGAAGAATACTGAAAAGAGGACTGATTTTCGATGATAAACTCTCCAAGAGTGGTGTTCTTTTTGTCCATTAGGGGGCTTGTGTTATATGTATACAAATATCGGACATTTTGTGAAACTAAAACGTTTTCGGCGGGCTTTCGTTTTTTAAATTTATAACTTTGTGTTTTATTTGTAACAATTATGAAAAATACCATCCGAGATGCCATGGCAGAGGACATGCCTCAGGTTTTGGACCTTATAAAAGAACTTGCAAAATTTGAAAAGGAATCGAATGCAGTAGATGTAACTGCAGAGGATCTGGTAAGAGATGGGTTTGGGGAAGCACCTCTCTTTAATTGCTTTGTGGGTGAAATAAATGGGGAAATTGGAGGGATGGCCCTGGTCTATCCTCGGTATTCTACCTGGAAAGGTCCGGTGCTCCATTTGGAAGACCTTATTGTGACAGAGCAAATGCGGGGAAGTGGTCTGGGGACCGCTTTACTTGCCAGAGTGGTGCAGTATGGTCACGAGATCAAGGCAAAACGGATCAGCTGGGAGGTATTGGACTGGAATGAACCTGCTATATCCTTTTATGAGCGAAAAGGGGCGAAGGTAATGCGAGACTGGGATGTAGTGCAATTAGATGAACAAGGAATTCTAAACTTTATTAAGAACTTATGAGGATCTTCAAATTTGGAGGAGCATCTGTGAAGGATGCCGATGGACTAAAGAATCTGGTTAAACTATTACAAGAGGTTGGCTATGAGGATACTTTTCTGGTTATTTCGGCCATGGGGAAAACCACAAATGCCATGGAAGGCGTGGTCAATGCATATTTTCAGGATAAGACCATGTTGCCCTCAACTTTACAGGAAGTTATGGACTTTCATATGAGGATCCTTAATGAACTCTTTGATTCGCCTAATCATGAAATATTCAAGGATGTACATTCTCTTTTTGAGGAGGTAAAGGGATTTCTGGCATGGAACAAATCGCCCAAATACAATTTTGTCTATGACCAGGTGGTAAGCTATGGGGAATTGCTTTCCACTACCATCCTCAGTGCGTATCTTAATGAGGTGGGCATCCGCAATACCTGGCTCGATATCCGAAGTTTTATCAAGACCGATAATAACTACCGAGATGTAGATGTTCAATGGGAAAAAACGCAGGAACGCCTTGCTCAGGGATTGGAAAAGGGAAAATTATATGTGAGTCAGGGGTTCATTGGGAGCGATGAAAATAACTTTACCACTACCCTGGGAAGAGAAGGATCTGATTATACGGCTGCTATTCTGGCTTTTTGTCTCAATGCCCAATCGGTTACCATTTGGAAAGATGTACCCGGAGTATTAAATGCAGATCCCAGGTATTTTTCGGAATCTCAATTGCTCAACAAGATATCCTACCTGGAAGCCATTGAACTGGCATTTTATGGAGCCTCTGTAATTCATCCAAAGACCTTGCAGCCCCTCCAAAGAAAGGAGATCCCCTTGCTTGTTAAATCTTTCTTGCACCCAAAAGATCCCGGGACCACGGTGGGTAAAGGAGAAGGCATTGATCCAAAGATCCCCTGTTTTATAGTAAAAAAGAATCAGGTGCTGATGAAGCTTTCCTCTTTAGATTTCTCATTTATTGTGGAAGACAGTATCAGCGATCTCTTTAAACTGCTACACGATTATAAGATGAAGGTAGATTTGATCCAAAACTCTGCCATTAGTTTTTCTGTTTGCGTGGACAATAAATTTGGTCGGTTGGAAGAATTATTAGACCATTTAAAAGGTAAATTCAAAGTGGTGTATCACGAAGGAGTGTCCCTTTACACCATTCGGCATTTTGATGTGCAATCTATAGATTCTCTTCAAAATGGGAAGGAAGTACTGCTGGAACAACGGGGAAAAGAGACCGTTCAATTGGTAGTAAAGTAAGCATCAGTCAGTTGTAATTCTTAGATTTAATAACATAACACCAAGGCCTATTTTCCTATCTTTACCTCGGAAATTGTAAATTGAATTATGGGTTTAGTAACGGCCAAAGAAGTAGCAAAAGCCATTAATCTTGAACGGTACGGATTTTTCGGGACCTTTATGGGATGGATGCTGATGAAGATCACTCAGCTTTCTTCCATAAATGCCTTTTATGAAAAACACAAGCACCTGGAGGCCAAGCCATTTCTGGATGCCATTCTGGAGCACTATGAGATAGATTTCGAAATTCCGGAAGAGGATATCAAAAGACTTCCAAAAGAAGGAGCTTTTATTACTATCAGTAATCATCCCCTGGGAGGCATAGACGGCATCTTGTTGCTAAAACTGTTACTTCAGCACCGCCAAGACTTTAAGATCATCGCCAACTTTTTATTGCATAGAGTAGAGCCCTTGGCCCCTTTTATTTTGCCGGTGAACCCTTTTGAAGATCATAAGGATGCAAAAAGTAGTATAGCCGGATTTAAAAGTGCATTGCAGCACTTAAATGATGGGCATCCTCTCGGGATCTTTCCTGCGGGGGAAGTATCTACCTACAAAGATGGAAAGCTTATTGTAGATAGACCCTGGGAAGAAGCCGCCCTAAAATTAATACGCAAGGCAAAAGTGCCTGTGGTTCCCATATATTTTCACGCAAAGAATAGCCAGTTATTCTATCGTTTGTCTAAGATCAACGACATCTTTAGAACCGCAAAGCTCCCTTCAGAATTAACCACCCAACGAAATAGAGCTATAAAGGTTCGGATAGGTCAGCCCATTTCTGTGGCTGCACAGACTGAACATGAAACTCTTGAGGAGTTTACGGATCTTCTTCGAAGAAAGACCTACATCCTTGCCAATGCTTATGAAAAAGAGCGTTTAATAGATCAGATCCCGGGGAGTTTAAAGATCCCAAAAGCTCCAAGGAAGATTGCTGCCGCCGTTAGGACAGAGGTAATTCAAGGAGAGATAGAAAAACTGCGTGAAAAGGATTGCAGGTTGTTGCAAAGCAAGAATTATGAGGTATTCCTGGCCCAAAAAATGGACATGCCCTTTATCCTTAATGAGATTGGGAGACAACGGGAAATAACCTTTCGTGCCATTGGGGAAGGTACCAACAAGGCCATCGATCTGGACAGATTTGATGATTATTACCACCATCTCTTTTTATGGGATGATCAGGAAAAGGCAATCGTTGGGGCTTATCGTATGGGGATGGGGTCTCAAATATTTAAGGAACACGGCATTGACGGTTTTTACCTTCAGGACCTCTTTGGTTTTGAACCTGAGCTTTATAGTATGATGACACAATCCATAGAAATGGGTAGGGCCTATATAGTGAAGGAATACCAACAAAAACCTATGCCACTCTTCCTGTTGTGGAAGGGTATAGTTCATACCACTTTGAGACATCCCGAACATAAATATCTTATTGGCGGAGTGAGTATTAGCAACCAATTCTCAAATTTTTCCAAATCCCTCATGATCGAATTTATGAAGTCGAATTACTGGGATCCATATGTGGCACAATACATCCATCCAAAAAAGGAGTTTAAGGTGAAGTTAAAAGATGCTGATAAGGAGTTCGTATTTGATGAAACTGAAGCTGATCTGAATAAATTTGACCGACTCATAGAAGAAGTAGAACCAGGAAGTCTGCGCTTACCTGTACTTATTAAAAAGTACATCAAGCAAAATGCTAAAGTTGTGGCTTTTAATGTAGATCCACTGTTTAACAATTCGGTAGATGGGCTTATGTATATTAAAATTGCCGATCTCCCAGAGAGTACCGTAAAGCCTGTTATGGAAGAGTTCCAGGCTGAATTGGAACGAAAAATGACTGAGAATAACGGTGCCGATTAGGAAAATTCCCTTTCCGCAAAGTCCTTACAATACCCTTTGATCTCATTTCTTGCTTTGAGGAAAGCTGTATGAATTTCTTCCCTGCTTCCTTTTACTTTAGAAGGATCGAAGAAATTGTGGTGAAGCCGTATAGCAGTATTTGAAGGAATATAAGGGCAATTCTCTTTGGCATGATCGCAGACCGTGATGATAAAGTCCCAGGGGATACCGGAATATTCATCAACGTTGTTGGAGGTGTGATCGGAAATATCAATGCCATCTTCTTTCATGATGGCAACAGCCCCCGGGTTTAATCCGTGGGTTTCAATCCCTGCACTATACAGCTGGGCCTTCTCTTTTAATAGGGTTTTTAAATAGCCGTGTGCCATCTGACTTCGGCAAGAATTTCCGGTACAGAGAACCAGTATATTTTTTTTTGTCATTGGTAATTTTATTTTTATTCTAATCTATTCCTACAGAAGTACTTCGTCTTTCAAAGATAAAATTATCTTTCCATACCCCATCTAAATTGCCTACCCGTTCACGGCGCCCTATTAATCTAAAACCACATTGCTCATGGATTTTTGCGCTGGCTTTGTTCTCCGGGAAGATACCTGCTTGTATGGTCCAATACCCTGCTTTTTCGCTGGCATCGATCAAAGAACGCAACAAACTTTTCCCTATTCCTTTGCCTCTGTGATCTTTACTGACATACACACTAACCTCTCCAACTCCTCCATACACACATCTGCTGGAAACAGGGGAGAGGGCGGCCCATCCCGTTATAAAATTGGCTTCACATGCTATCAAACGGCATTGTTTTATATGAGCTTTATCCCAATTTTCGTATGCAGGAATTTCCTTCTCAAAGGTGGCGAAACCAGTGGCTATGCCTTCTTTATAGATTCGGGAAACTGCAGGCCAGTCTTCCGGATGCATAGATCTTATTTCCATAGAGTCACGGTTAACAACAACCAGTATCAGGACTACAACATCCTGCCACTTCCTGAGTTTTATCTACCATTACCCCACAAAGTTCTTCAGCTTTACAGGCCGTTGGTTGCACACCTAAGGTAATTAAGAGCGCATTCTCCCTGGTTATTGTTTCATTTACATAAAGTTGAGCTGTATGAAAGCTCTCATTGCCAAATTCAAATCTAATAGTGGCCTCCTGATCCATAGGTCGCATAGAATTTACTTTATCTAGTATAGATAGTGCTTTGGATGAGCTTAAATATTCGGTTTTGTTTTTTTCTCCCGGGTTTTCCCAGAGTTGCACTACTGTTTCGTTCCATGTGTCCGCGCTACCACCGCAGTCAACAGAATCTATTTTAGTATTTTTTACTTCGGTAATATGATAATTGGCACCTACCCGTTGTCCCGGCTGGAATTCGAATATCAGGGCCTTTGTAGCCTGTTCATTTAATAAGGTTAAGAATTCTTTTGTTTTCATTGTATCTTATTTTTAACAACAATTGATTTTTGTTTCATTAAAGAAGGAGTTCAGAAGGGCCTGTATCTCTTTCCAACGGTCTAGCGCAATGCAATAACAAACCTTTTTACCTTCTATTTCCCCTTCAATGAGACCTACACTTTTTAATTCTTTCAGGTGCTGTGAAATGGTAGGTTGTGCTAATCCGATCTCCTCAACAATATCATTACAAATACAGGCATTCTGTGTACTTATGTATTGCAATATGGCAATTCTACCCGGATGCCCCAATACTTTAAAGATAGTGGCTAGTTCATTCTGAGAAGTATTGAAGATTTTTGTTTTGGTTAGACCCATGTCATATTTATATATTGCAATATTACGATATTAAATTAAATAAAAAAAGCCAGATCTTTAAAACCTGACTTTATTCTATGATCAGAACCAGGGTTTTTTCCCTACCTGATAGGTGTTGTAGAATTCTTCATCAGATTTGGTTAGGTAAATGATACCTTCTATAAGTCCGATAAGTCCGGGGATCCAGAAAAAGAAAGCCCCCACAACAATACAGGTGGTAGCGTACCCCAACAAGGTAATTGCCAGTAGTATGATCCCTTCTTTGTTATAACCCAGGATAAATTTGTGTATTCCCAGGGATCCGAATAAAATCCCAAGAATTCCGGCCAGGATCTTTTTGTTATCGCCCCCTGCATTCTTTAATCCATCACGAAACTCATCTGCCGTCTTTTTAGCACCTTCCTTAAATTCTCCTGCCGCTTCTTTTGCCTCTCCAGCGGCTTTTTTAGCTGATTCCTTGGCATCGTCAAAGGCATCTTTAGCCTTATCGCCAAAATCTTTATCTTCTTCTGACATGTCTATTTTTTTGTTGGTTAAATCTTGATTAAATGTAGCAATAAATTTTAACTCAAAGAAATGCTTTATCAACTGGTTCCCATAGTTCTATCTTGTTGCCTTCGGGGTCTAGTATCCATCCAAATTTTCCGTAATCATACTCTTCTACAGTCCCAATGATAGTAACACCTTCTTTCTTTAAAGCGGCCAATAATTCTTTTAGATTTTCTACCCTGAAGTTCATCATAAATTGCTTTTCGCTGGGTTGAAAATAGGTGGTATCTTCCTTAAACGGACTCCATTGTGTAGAGCAATCATTTCCCTTCTTGTCTTTCCACCAAAAAGTACAGCCATATTGGTCCGTGTTTAAGCCCAAATGTGTTTTGTACCAATCTTTTACCTTGTCGGGGTTTTTTGTTTTAAAGAAAAACCCGCCTAAACCTGTTACCCTGTTTTTCATTTATCTCGATTTTATGTTGCGTTCGTACAGTTCGATCCATTGATCTACGGTCATTTTAGCACATAGGTTACCAAGTAGTTCATAAGGAATAAGTTCTACCTTTTTAAAGCGCACACAACTCTTTCCCATATCTAACTTGGTTTTCACATGCTTTGGATATTCGGAAACAAACCAATCATGTAATGATTTGTCTGCATAGATACCAGAATGATAGAGAGCCACAAAGTTTTTTTGCGAAGCTATATTGATAAAAGGGAGGGGAAGTTCCGGACTACAATGATATCCACCGGGATATATACTATGTGGCACCACGTACCCGATCATTCCGTAGCTCATAACCTCCTCAAATCCTTTTGGCAGATTAGCAAGGATGGTTTTTCTGAGAGAGGAAATAGCACTTTTCCTGTCTTCTGGTAAGTTTCTTATATACTCTTCCGGAGTTGCAGCGTCTGATGTCATTGTACATATTTTGAATATCGATCTTAAAATCCCTCTTTAAAAAGAAGGGACCATAAGTTAACAAAATCTTTCTTTAATCTTATCTACAATAGTTTGAGCCAGTTTAATTTTGCTTTCTTGCGTCCATCCGGCAATATGAGGCGTTAAGAGTACCTTGTCTGAATGTATGAGGTAGTTAAATTCTTGCGGCATTGGCCTGTCACCAAACATATCCTCAAACGAAGTTTTCTCGTATTCTAACACATCTAGAGCAGCCCCCGATATTTTCTCCGATCTTAAAGCCTTCACCAGGTCTTGCGTTACAACACATTTTCCTCTGGCCGTATTCATCAACCAGAAAGGTTTGGCAAAAGTTTCAATAAAGGAGGTGTTGACCATCCCCGTAGTGAGGTTGGTTTGGGGAACATGCAGGCTGAGTACATCAGCTCTTTTTTGTAATTCCTGGAGGGATACCTGTTTTGCATGTTTGTCGCCAACATTTTCCAGAATATCAACGCATAGTACCTCTACCTCAAAACCCTGTAATTTTTTAGCAAAGGCCTTTCCCGTATTTCCATATCCAATGATCCCTACCGTCTTTCCGTCTAGTTCCAGGCCGCGGTTACCTTCGCGATCCCATAAACCATGGCGCACCTCTTTATCGGCTTTATTTAAATTATTAAAAAGTGAAAGCAGCATGCCAAGGGCTTGTTCACCTACTGCATTTCTATTCCCTTCCGGAGCAGCAGCTAAAAAGATCCCTTTTTCCTCGGCAAAAGCAACATCAATATTTTCCAATCCGGCACCAACCCTTCCAATGAATTTTAAATTAGTGGCCTTTTCCAAAAATGCCTTGTCTATTTTAAATCTGCTTCTTATGATGATTCCATCATATTCATGGATCATAGCCTCAACTTGATTTTTATCCGCCGTGTATTCCTCCCTGTTCTCAAAACCAAGAGCGGCTAATTGCTCCAATAGCAATGGATGGTTGGTATCTAAATGAAGTACTTTCATAACCCTTAAATTTTGGGATAGTGGGTTTGTGTTCGTTTATCCTGCACCTTTCCGGTATGTGCGGTAGTGCTTTTCTCGAAAAGCAGTAGCTCTACTTCTTCATTGTTCCTGGTTGCCGGGCAATGTTCCACTCCTTTAGGTACCACAATTAGTTCACCTTCTTTTACAGTAACCGTCTTGTCTCTGAATTGCATATATAAGGTGCCTTTCAGGACTTGAAATAATTCATCTTCCTCTTCGTGGGAATGCCAAACAAACTCACCCTGTATCTTTGCCAAAAGCACCTGCATATCATCAACCACGGCGATCTGATGCGGATGCCATTGTTTGTTAATCAGGCTATGTTTTTTTGCTAAGTTTATTGAATCCATGGATGTTATTTTAAAGGGGTATTGTTCAACCCAATGCTATCAAAGTTTCATATTAAAACTGAGCAAATAAAAGTTGGACATAATATTTTTTGAATGATATCATTCATCTTGCATGGGGGGTTGGTCTTTTACATGAAACTCAAAAATATCCTTTCTGGAATAATGTCCGTTCACATCAAAATCGAGTTTTTGTCTTGAAATGTCCTCCAGATCCAGTGTTGCTGTTAAAATACCATTTGTATTCCATAATGGTCCTTCCAGAACCTCACCTCCGGGACTCACAATAACACTGCCACCCGGACACATAACATCGGCTTCCTCAGTCAACAGATCCTGGTACTTTTGGGGGTACATTTCTTTGGTGATAAATTGATTACACCCCAAGACAAAACACCTGCCCTCCAGGGCAATATGTCTCATAGAGGCTACCCAAGATTCCCGGGCATCTGCGGTGGGGGCAATATAGATCTCTATCCCTTTTTGGTACATGGCCATGCGTGCCAATGGCATGTAATTTTCCCAGCAGATAAGGCCACCAAGTTTTCCGATGCCTGTGTTATAGGTGACCAGATCCTCACCGGACGCTTCAGACCAGACCACCCTCTCCGTCCCCGTGGGTTTTATCTTGCGATGCACTCCTAAAAGTCCTTTGGTGGGTGAGATATAAAGCATGGAACAATGCAAACTACCATTAGAAGCTGTGCGTTCCGTAACTCCTATGACGAGATAAGTTTTATAGACCCTGGAAAGTTTTTCCAGTCTTTTAAGCGAGTCGCTTTCCAGATCAAGACTATTCTTATGATACTCTGCAAAAAGTTGTCTGCCTTCTTCGCTGCGTTTCCCAATAGTTGCTCCAAAGGTGAAGCCTCTGGGATATCCTGGAATAAACGATTCGGGAAAAACCATAAGGTCATAAGCTTCTTTGGCGTTCTCCGAAAGAAGGGTTTCTATTTTGTCTATAGTTCCTTCTTTATCAAAAAAAACAGGATATTCCTGAACAACGCCCACTTTAACCTTCATACAAATAGTTTTCAACCCAATCTGCAACGGCAGGATATAAGTTCAAGGTATGTTTTTTTTTAGAATTTCAGATCCCTAGCAAGACCTTGGCAATGGTAAAATAGATAAGGATACCAAAAATATCATTGCTGGTGGTGATAAACGGTCCCGTGGCTATGGCAGGATCTATGCCTCGCTTGTGAAGGAATAAAGGGGTGAAGGTGCCAATGATCCCTGCAACCACAATTACTGCTATCAGTGAAATTGAGATGGCAAGGGCTGTAATAAAAGTGCCTTTCCAGACCCAGGTAAAAAATAGTAAAACGAAGGCCAAAATAACCCCATTTAATAAGGCGAGCAACATTTCTTTTATTAATCGGTTCCCCATGCTTCCTCTAAGATCGTCATTGGCCAATCCCTGCACAATAATGGCACTAGATTGCACTCCAACGTTTCCTGCCATGGCAGCGATCAAGGGGGTAAAGAAAAACAAAATGGCATGTTTACTGATCATTTCCTCAAAATTACCCATGATTGCCGCAGCTCCCAGTCCACCTAATAGGCCTAAAAATAACCAGGGCAGTCGGGCACGGGTTAAGATCCAGATACTGTCATCTGCCTCTACGTCCTGGGAGATCCCCGCAGCAAGCTGGTAATCTTTTTCAGCCTCTTCCTTTATAACGTCAACGATGTCATCAATGGTGATCCTTCCTACCAGCCTCCCAATTTCGTCTACTACAGGAATTGCCTCCAGATCGTATTTAGACATGATCTTGGCTACTTCTTCAGGCTTTTCATTGACATTTACGGAATCTACATTGGGTATATAAACATTTTTGATGGGATTTGTAGTTGAGGTTGTGAGCAGATCCTTTAGTGAAAGACGGCCTTTCAGTTTTTCGTCATCATCTACAACATAAATGGAATGCACCCTGGTCACATTTTCTGCCTGTGCCCTCATTTCCTTTACGCAGCGAAGAACTGTCCAGTTTTCGTTCACCTTAACCAACTCCTTCGCCATAAGTCCACCCGCAGAATTCTCATCGTAACGCAGCAGATCTACAATATGCCTGGCGTGTTCTCTATCCTCAATTTCGGAAATAACCTCCTGAACGATCTCCTTTGGAAGTTCGGCTACAATATCAGCAGCATCATCAGTATCTAGCTCTTCCAGTTCTCCTGCGATCTCTTTGGATGACAGATTATTTAGTATAGCCTCTCTTACGTCCTCATCCAATTCTGTGAGCACATCCGAAGTTTTGTCGCTGTCTAACAACTTAATGAGGTAGGTAGCTTGCTCTATATTCAGATCATTGGTGATCTCCGCCACATCGGCATAGTGAACCTCTTCCAATAGGGCATGCAAGGCTGCATCCTTATTGGCATCGATCAGCTCAACAATTTCGGCTAATAATTCTTCTGTGAGTTTAAATGGTGTCATCTGCTATCTTCCTTGTCAACGATATAAAATCGTTTACACCCAGCTGTTCCGGACGCTGGTCAAAGATAACATCTTCTTTTAGATTTTGGGAGAGGTTGAAAATTTTTAAACTATTCCTTATGGTCTTACGCCTTTGATTAAATGCGGTTTTTACTACCCTAAAGAACAAAGCTTCATCGCAGTCTAATACAATGCTCGGTTTGCGGGTGAGTTTTAAAACTCCCGATTGTACTTTTGGGGGAGGATCAAAAACCTCCGGAGGAACTGTAAAAAGGTATTCGGCCTCGTAAAATGCCTGTACAAAGACCGAGAGTATGCCATAGGTTTTACTGCCTTCTTTTTCACAAATTCGCTTTGCCACTTCCATTTGGAACATACCGGCAAATTCGGGGATCTGTTGTCTGTATTCCAAGAGTTTAAAGACGATCTGAGTAGAGATATTGTAAGGGAAATTACCTATAATGGCAAAGGGTTTGTCGCCGAATAGGGTATGAAGATCTACCTGAAGAACATCGGCCTCTACTACTTTAAAGCTGCCTTTTCTATTCATGACCTTAGGATGCTCCAAAGGAAAACTATGATTGAGATATACGATAGAATCTGCATCCAGATCCATGGCAACAAGGTTAATATCTTGCATCAAAAGGTATTTGGTAAGTACCCCGGTTCCAGGGCCAATTTCAAGAACATCCTCGTAACCAGACAGCGACAAGGTGGTTGAAATTTTTTCTGCAATTTCCTCGTCCTTCAAAAAATGTTGCCCAAGATGCTTTTTAGCCTTTACCGGACCTTCATCTCTGGAACGCATGCCTTTTTTCTTATATGGATGGGAATAAGACTGTTTTCGTTTGCCCATGTATGAAACTTGCTTAAGATTTTGTTTTTCCCAGGTATACCCATGCTTCGGTCCCTGAGGTCAGCATTACTTTTTTTCTAAAATAGGCATCTCCTTCATAGACATCAACGCGCTTTAGTTCGTCCTTACTTATAATATATACAATACCAGGGACTCCCTTTACTGTTTGTGGGGATGATCTTACGGTAGGGTAGAGTCCGCCTACCAACTCTTTGGAAATAGTATGCTCTTTTAGATGGTCCTTAGAACCTCTTAAAATCCTTGAAAAGACCATTTGCTGTACCTCTTTATCCTGCAGTGTGCCATAGGTAAACAAATATTCTGTAGCGCTGGCGATAAGAGGTTTTTCAATGGTGACCACTTCTAATTCTGTTCTAAACGCCACCAGGGAGTTCCCAAAACGCTTGACAGTTTCATTTCGCAATCGTTCGGCATCGTTTTGATAATAAAGATCGAGTGTTTCCCGGTTCTTTACTTTGTATTGTACTGAATAGGTAATACCGCCCATCTCTTCATCTACAAGGACCCTGGTCATTGTTGCTTCTAAAAATTTACCGGTGGCAAGAACATCAGGGATATGAGTTTTCACCATCCAGGATACCCAGGCATCTTTCACAGATTCTTCTACATTAATGGTGACATTGTATATAAGCATATGCATGCGTTATTGTAAATAAGTGCAAAGATCAATTAATAGTATCGCCCCTCAGAATTCTGAAATTCTTTCTTGCCTGTGGAAAGTAATAACTATCCTGAAAATTATACAAGATGCGCTCATAATGATACTTTGCTTTTTCGGGCTTATTTAATTTTGTGCGGAATAATTCTGCTAACGCAAAGTGTGCATCATCTGCCAGGATATCATCGCCGTAGAACTCTACGATCTTCATATAATTAAAAAGCGCCCCTTCGAGGTCGTTAGATGCTACCAGCAACTCTGCCTGTCTCAATAGCGCTTCGTCTTCTATTTTTTCACCCTTATGTTGTTGTAAAATGTCTTCCAAAACGGCAATGGCTTCTTTATTTTTATTCTGGTAGGCAAGAAGATCTGCCCTGGCATACTTTTTCAAGGCGGTCTGAGTTGAATCCTCCAGTGAATTATCTGAGATCAGCAAGCTTAGCTGCATGGCATCATTGGCAATGAGTTGTGAGGTAGAGCCTCGCAGCACCTTTAACTGTGTAAGTGCCCAATCAAAATCGCCTTTATAAAAACTAGTTTGTGCTACTTTAAATCGTGCTTCCTGTCCCAGTACATCGTTTTTGAGAATTTTTTGAATTTGAGAAAAATAAATAAGGGCCTCATTAAATTTTTGATCGAATACAAGTATATCGCCAAGGGCCAATTTTATATAGGCTTCTCCGTATTTTGTCAGTGGTAGCTCCAGGGATCTTTTAAGTATTGGAATAGCCTTTTCTGATTCACTCCTCCGGAAGGTCAGAAAATTGGCATAGGCAACCTGCAGTTGCAAGGTGGGAACCTGATAGCCATAGGTGGCCAAAAGATCCTGGTAACGCGTATCAATTCTGGGAAGATCTTTCTTTTCCGCAGTGAGCAAATCAATGTCCAATAAATGTAACTGTGCATTGAGTTTGGTTACAGCTTCTGAGCTGTTCTTTACAATATATTCAAAGATCTGCTGAGCAATGTCTACGGCCTCATTTTCTAAAGAAGTGTTTCCTAAAGTTTCTATCCGTTCAAAGGAAGCTCCTACGGCTCTTTTGTAAATGGCCTTTTCCTGAGTAAAAGCGAAGTTGTATTGTTTTTGCTGAACATAGAGCCAACTTAACAATTCGTTCCATAAGACATCCGGATCTTTTTGTGCTTTTTGCAGTATCGCTTTTTTCAGCAAACGGTTGTTCTCATTCTCCGGATCCTCGGAAATAAAATCACCGATCTTTCCTATTACATTCCCAATGGTTGTCCTGCCATTACCCAGAAGCTGAAGATAGGAGACAAACATTTTCTCGATATTCCCCTGTTCCCCATAAATTTGAGCTATTTGAAAATTGTAATCGAGTTGGGGATTCAATTCCATGGCTCTTTCATAGGCTTGTAAGGCGTAATCTAGCAATGCAAATCGCTGAAAACCTACTCCTATGCCGTAGCCGTAATTTGGATTTTTTTCAATAGCTCCCAACGCCTTTTTATAGTATTCAGTCGCTTTTTCAGTGTTCTCCTGAAGCCTGAAGTTATATCCCAACTCAATAAAAATGGTAGGGAAGGCATTCCCGGATTGGACGCGGCCCATCAGAAAGGTTTCCGCCTTATCATAGTATTCCAATTGCTGGTAACAACGAATCATATTTTCCGCAAAATCCATTCTGCGGGGATTTTGGTCTACCAGGCGTTCGTAAAATACAAGGGCTTTCTCGTACTCCCCATCGTTGAAGTACTGCTTCGCTAAAAAGTCGTCTTGTGCCCAACTGCAAATAACAGTGAATAAGCACAACCATAAAATAACACCTTTCATCATGCAACTTTCTCAAAGGTAACCAAGTCCCGGAAGAAAAACTATCAATGAAATCTTAATCTATAAGATCAAATCCGGTATAGGGAACTAATACTTTTGGGATGCGAATCCCTTCTTCTGTCTGGTAATTCTCAAGAATTCCTGCCAAAACCCTGGGTAAGGCAAGTGAACTTCCATTGAGTGTATGAGCCAATTGTGTTTTGCCATTTTCGTCTTTGAACCGGAGTTTAAGTCGGTTAGACTGATAGGTCTCAAAGTTGGAAACGGAACTTATTTCGAGCCATCGATCCTGGGCAGTGGAAAACACTTCAAAATCATAGGTTAGTGCCGAGGTAAAACCAAGATCACCTCCACACAAACGAAGAATTCTATAGGGGAGTTCTAATTCTCTCAGAATGCCTTTAACATGTTCTACCATGCCCGTTAGGGCCTCATAGGAATTCCCCGGTTGCTCTACACGTACAATTTCTACTTTGTCGAATTGATGCAATCGATTCAGTCCTCTAACGTGGGCTCCATAACTCCCCGCTTCTCGCCTGAAACATGGGGTGTATCCGGTATAACATACAGGCAGATCCTGATGATTTAAAATAGTGTCGCGAAAAATGTTGGTTACGGGCACTTCTGCAGTTGGTATCAAGTATAGATCATCTGCCGTCACATGATACATCTGCCCTTCTTTATCCGGGAGTTGCCCGGTTCCAAATCCGGAGGCGGCATTCACCAAGTGAGGCACCTGCATTTCTGTATAGCCGGCTGCGGTATTTCGGTCCAGAAAATAGTTGATCAAAGCACGTTGTAATTTGGCGCCCTTATCTTTGTAGACTGGAAATCCTGCCCCTGTTATCTTAACACCAAGTTCAAAATCAATGATGTCATATTTCTTGGCCAATTCCCAGTGGGGGAGTGCTCCTTTCAAAAGTTTTGGCACATCACCTTCCCTGAATACTTCTTCATTATCCTCTTCAGATGAACCTGCGGGCACCAATTCATTAGGAACATTGGGGATTAGGTATAAGACCTGATCTAGTTCCAAGACTACGGCATTTAGCTCTTCACCCATGCTCTTGGAGTCATCTTTTAAGCGGGTGGTCTTTTCTTTAAGGAGATTCGCTTCCTGGGCCTTTCCGGTTTTGTAAAGCGTGCCAATATCTTTTGATAAGGAATTTAATTGTGCAAGGGTGCCGTCCATTTCTGTTTGAAGTGCTCTTCGCTTTTCATCGAGCTGCAATACCTGAGACAACAAGCTGTCTGCATCCAGATTTCGTTTCTTCAGAGCCGTGCTGATCGCCTCTTTATTTTCCCTTATAGCCTGTAATACTAGCATTGGTCATTATTTAAGGCACAAATTTACGCTTAATTGGTGAATTCAGATGAGGAAGGTCTAGGTTTCCTCAGCGTTCTACGTTTGTTTTTAATGGAGAGGGTAAGATCCATTTATGATGCTTTAAATGATCCCATTTCTCTGCAGCAAGGTCTACGGAAGAGTCTATGAATGGGGCTAATGGCCTGCCATTTATACTCACCTTAGCTTTTGCAAATACTGAAATCTGTTGTCCCCGGGCCGTGTATTCTTTTTTTAAATACTGGGCATATTGCCAGATAAAATCTGGGAAACAGGAAACTTTTTCCAACTGTTCGGGTGAGAGATAGAGGTTGGTTGGTACGATGGTTTTTGCTCCGGTGTCTTTGTTTACTACTACAAATTGAATAATGCCAGATCTGCTGCGCAGCATCATTCGCCAGCTCATTCGGTGTCCTTCCTCTGTCCACAGAACATCGTCTGCAATAAATAAGTGTCTTACCGGCAGTACCAGTTGAATCATAAAATAAAGACCACAGCCCAGCAATATCCAATTTCGATAAGGCGGTATTTGTACCTCTTGGCCGGTATAAAGCTCCTTTTGCTTAAAAAAGCGTTTTTTGATCACCTCAGGAGGATAAAAGAACACAATAAAGGCAAGGGCCAAATATGGGAAGATCCCTATCTGAAAGATGATAGAATTAAAAAGATGAAAGAGAATAGCAAATCCAAAGGCCCAATTGCGGGTAGGTTTCCAAAGTAGTGCCGGAATGATCAACAGGTCGAATAGAATGCCCATGGCCCCAATGATAGTATGCACCCAAGAGTGTTGAAGGAAATCTCCAATAAGAGGGTAGGAGGCCTTGCCTCGCAGAAGTATCTCGATAATTGAGAGATCTAGCCAGTCCCCGTAGAGTTTTGCAAGAGCGGCATAGGTATAGACTATTAATAGTTGAAATATAATGATCCATTTAACATAGGCAGGCATAGAATTACTCCGAAGCGAAGGTTCTAACCTGCTGTCTACAGAAGCATAGCTGTTTGCAGGCATAAAACACATCAGGAAAGAGATCAGTATCAATAAATAATAGTGGTTGTTATAGGCTGTCTTTTGCATAAGGTAAACTGCACTCCATAACAGGGTAAAAAGGAGAATACTCCAGCGGTATTTAAAGCCAATGGCAATAAAAATTCCCAAAATTCCCATGATCACAAAATAGAAATACATGCCATTTCCGGGTAGGGGTTGTAACCATTCAAAGCCGATAAACGAAAAGGTAAAAGTGGGTTCTATTAAGGTTCTTCTCACCCAACCGGTAAGGATAGCGCCAAAGCTCTCAAGGCTAATAAGGATTCCAAATAAGATCCGGAATATGATAAGCGACCCATTGTCGACCTTCTTAAAAAGCCAATTCTGTAGCATTTATACGGTGATTAGGATACGTGCTGTTTTTTTGTCTTTCTTAAGTTGCTCTTTAAGTTCCTCCAGGGAATTGAATTTATGTTCCTCCCGTATCCAATGAAGAATATTGACCTGTATTTGTTGGTGGTAGAGGTCTTCGTTAAAATCGAAAAAGTGCACTTCAATACTTTGGTGTTGCCCATCTACAGTGGGATTGGTTCCTATATTCATCATCCCATATACGATCTTGTTTTTCAAACTGCTCTGAACCACATAGACCCCGTTCTTCGGAATAAGTTTGTATGCTTCCTCTATATGAAGGTTGGCCGTAGGAAAGCCTAATTCTTTTCCCAGACCTTTCCCCCTTATGATCTCTCCGTTGAGCATGTAGGAATAACCTAAATAGGTGTTGGCGGTGGCTACATCGCCTTCTAACAAGGCATTTCTGATCTTGGTAGAACTAACTGCCACTGCCTCTATTTCCTGGGCCGGGATCTCATCTACTTCAAAATCGAGCGCATTTCCAAAGGCTATCAGGTCGGTAATATTGGCATTCCGATTTCTGCCAAATCGATGGTCATATCCTATGATCACTTTTTTAGCATGGAGTGCATTGACCAACAAATCCCGTACAAAGGCAGTTGCACTTAATCTGGAAAAGGTTTTGGTAAAGGGCTGTATAATAAGGTAATCTAAACCGAGGTCTTCCAGGATTTTCTTCTTTTCTTCGATAGTATTCAGGAGTTTCAGGTCAGAATCTTTTTGCAGAACCATACGCGGATGCGGGAAAAAAGTGAGCACCGCAGACACCCGATTATTGATCTTGGCATCATTTATGAGTCGTTCTAAGATCAATTTGTGTCCAACATGAACACCATCAAAAGTACCAATGGTAATGACCGAAGGGTGATTTTTATCGTATTTAGAAATGCTTTGAACTGTTACCACACCATTTAAATAATAAAAAGGCTTATTTTTAAAGCTTCAATGCCCCCAAATGTTAACAAAACTACGTCTTGTTTTATCAATATCCATACTATTTTCCTGCTTTTACTCTGCGGCTCAAACCGGATATTGGCAAACATCAGAGGTAAAAGACGAATTATTGTCTTCCGATCTTAAGCGTTTGGATTTACAAAAAGTACGTTTTTTTTCTTTGGAAGAAACTCTTTTAGTTCGAGAGTTAAGGAAACTTACCACAAAGACCCAAGGCAAGACCTTAATTAACTTTCCTGATGCAAATGGCAACATGGTTACTTATGAAGTGGAGGAGACACCTGTTTTTTCACCGGAACTTACCTCAAAGTATCCCGAAATACGTTCCTTCTCCGGGAACAGTGTAAATAACAAATCAGATAGGGTTCGCTTTAGCGTGTCTCCCAAAGGAGTGCAGGCCATGTTTATTTTTAAAGGGAAAGAGAAAAAAATCTTTCTGGAAAAAGCCTCTCGTGATGCAGCAGATTATGTATTGTATGACCGAAGTGGGCAATCTGGAGAAATAGAGAAATTTGTTTGTGAAACCGAGGCGAAGCCTATTTCATCCATGCAAGCACCAACGGCAAAATTAATAGATGATCAAACCTTACGGAAATTCAGAATAGCGGTTTCTGCAACTGGGGAGTATACCCAATTCCATGGGGGAACAGTTCCCGACGCCCTGGCAGCAATCAATGCCACACTTACCAGGGTTAATGAGGTCTTTATCACTGATCTTGGCATTACCTTAGAATTGATCGCCAATGATGATCTTGTGATCTATACAGATCCCGAGACAGATCCCTATGGATCAAATTTAAATTCTGAAGTACAAACTACATTGACCAATGTCATTGGTAGTTTAAACTATGATGTGGGACACTTATTTCATGAAGACACCAATAACGGAAATGCCGGATTTATCGGTGCTGTCTGCCAAACGAATCAAAAAGGAAGCGCCTTCTCATCGGCACTAAATCCACAAGGAGATATTTATGATCTCGACTATGTATCGCACGAGTTGGGGCATCAGTTTGGCGCTAACCATACCTGGTCCTTTGATTCGGAAGGAACAGGCGTGCAAGTCGAGCCAGCCAGTGGCTCTACAATCATGGGATATGCAGGTATAGTAGAAGGAAATAACGTGCAGTCTAACGGGGATGATTATTTCCATTATTACAGTATCCTTCAGATCTCCGAATATATAGTCACCACCACTTGTGCAGATGAAATGTTAATTTCTAACTCGCCACCGGTTATTACTCCTATAGGGAACTATATCATACCCAAAAATACCGCCTTTGTGTTGTCTGGAGTGGCCACAGATCCGGATGCGGGAGATGTTCTTACGTATACCTGGGAGCAAATAGATGATGGTGTAGTAACTACAAGCACTTTTGGTCCACAAAACGCAAGTGGAGCAAATTTTAGATCATTACCGCCCAGGACAGAGCCGGAAAGATATTTTCCAAAATTATCTAGTGTCATTAACGATGAATTAACTCAAACTAATCCGGCCACAAATTCGGCCTGGGAAACGGTCTCTAGCATTGAACGAGATTTAAATTTTGCCTTAACAGTACGAGATAATGCTCCCGGAGGCGGGCAGGTTACCTCAGATCTTGTAAATGTACGGGTTAGTAGTGACGCAGGTCCCTTCCTGGTAAGTTCTCAATCTACTTTAGAGACATATAGTGCAGGTTCTGTACAGACAGTAAACTGGGAAGTAGCCAATACAGATAGTTCTCCGGTAAATGCCCAGTTCATAGATATTTATCTCTCCCTTGACGGGGGACAGAGTTTCCCTGTCCTTTTAGCTGAGAAAGCTCCAAATGATGGTGTACATGAAGTGCTATTACCCGGAACGGCCGCTACTGCAGCCCGATTTATGGTAAAGGGGTATCAGGACATCTTTTTTGCAGTAAACAGCGCAGACTTTGTTATTGAAGAGGCCCCGTTTGTACTTCAATTTGAAGATCTGTCCTTTAATGTTTGTCAACCATTAGATAAGGTTATACCATTTTTATTCGAAACCTATGGCAGCTTTAGTGAAGATGTAACCTTTAGCGCTACCGGGGTACCTCCCGGATTAGGGGTTTCTTTTTTGCCAGGTACTGCAACCGCAAATAATACCGCTGTAGATATTACTATTTCCAATACTACTGCAATAACAGAAGGGGTCTATGCCATTCAGATCATTGGTACGGCACCTTCTTATACCAAAGAAGTGACCATTGTTCTTACTGTTTTTGACACGGATTATCCGGAGGTGACCCTCTTAAGTCCTGCGGATGGAGCAATTGATATGGTATTAAAACCAAACCTGACCTGGGATACGTCGGCGATCAATAGTGCTTATGATGTGGAAATAGCAACAGACGCTGGTTTTACCTCAATTATTGAGTCGGCAACGGTGATCTTTAAAAACTATACGCCCCAAAACCTGCTTCCGGAGACCACCTATTACTGGAGAATTATGCCTAAAACCGAATGTGGTTCAGGAACTTTTGGCACACCCTTTAGTTTTACAACACTACCGGTTAATTGCAGATTAAAAAACGCTAAGGATCTGCCAGTTTCCATATCATCATCGGGTACTCCTACTGTAAGTTCAACTATCATGGTTATTGATAATCTGCCAATTGCAGATATCAATGTAGGAGTCAATATTGAACACTCATTCTTATCGGATCTGATCATTACCCTTATATCCCCTTCAGGAACAGAAATAGTGCTAACTTCTAATTCGTGTTCCCAACTAGAAAATATTGATGCGGTTTTCGATGATGCAGCAGCTTCTTTTGTATGCAACGGTAATCCCGGGATCAGTGGAACAGTAAAACCCCTGGGTTCTTTAGCGTCCCTTAATGGGGAATCTGCGTTTGGAGAGTGGACACTATTGGTTCAGGATACTGCCTCGTCCGACGGCGGATTTATCAGTGAGTTTATACTAGATATTTGTCTGGAAGGAATACTTAGGCCAGACGCAGACAACGATGGGGTCTTTGATGATGGGGACGACCTTTGCCTTGGCACACCTCCGAATACTGAAGTAAATGCCGATGGTTGTCCGGTATATCGCTTTGATCAGGATAATTTTAATATCGTATTAACCAGTGAATCCTGTATCACATCTAACGATGGCCTAATAGAGATAAATGCGGTATCAGCGCTAAACTATACGATTGATATTAGCGGAAACGGTGTTAATCTTTCTACAGGGTTTACTTCATTTTTTGAACTAAGGAATCTGTCATCAGGAACCTATACTGCTTGTATTAATGGTAATGATGGTACTATCTTTTATGAAGAGTACTGTTTCGATTTTGTCATTACAGAGCCAGATCCTCTTTCGGTATTACTAGCTTTGGATCAAACCAGTTTGCAGGCCACTCTTAATCTGAAAGGATCTGTTTTATACAATATTGAATTGAATGGCATACTCACTCAGACCACACAATCGCAATTTATTTTAGATCTTAAAGCAGGGATCAATACATTAAAAGTTACAGGTAGCTTACCCTGTCAAGGTTCTTTCGAAGAGGTGATCCTAATGGGTACGGAGCCTCTTATTTATCCAAATCCATTTGTAAATGAGTTGGAAGCTTACCTGCCTGCGGTAGAATCCCAGGTACAGGTGCGGGTGTTTAATATGCTAGGTCAAACAGTCCTATCAAATAGCTATCAACCCAAAGATCAAGCCATCAGTATAGATTTTGCCGGCTTACCTTCCGGGGTTTATCTGTTGAACGTTATAGGTGATGGGATCAACTATTCTTCTAAAGTCATAAAAAGATGAAACAGCTACTGACTTTACTATTGGTCCTAATAATGTTTGCCTGTGGTAAGGATTCACCCAAGCCACCGGAGGCAGCAATGCTGAGTTTCCCCACACAAAATTCTGAATGTACCACGGGGATCAGCCTTAATAATACTACCAGTCAGGTAGAATTCAGATGGCTGGCAGCCAAACATGCAGACACTTATCAATTAAAATTCACAAATGTCCTTAATAACACTTCTGTCACAAATGCACCCACGGAAGCGCTATCGGTTAGAGTACCACTTTTAAAGGGTGTTCCTTATCAATGGACTATTACCACAAGCAATAGTGACACTCAAGAAATTGCTATAAGTGAGGCCTGGTTCTTTTACAATGCAGGCTCACAAACCACCTTTCCTCCTTTCCCGGCGCAGATAAACACACCCAATTCCGGAGCATCGGTTGTGCGTGATCTGAATAATGAAATTACCTTAGGTTGGACCGGAGCAGATGTGGATAATGATATTGCCTCTTATGAAGTGTATTTGGACACGGTCACCAATCCTCAACTTTTAATATCCTCTCCTTCCCTGAACATTACAAACATAAAAGCCAGTGTGGAAGCAGATACCATCTACTATTGGCGCGTGGTTACCATAGACAGGGCAGGTAATATGTCCGATTCTGGCACCTATTCCTTTAGGGTGGTTGGCTGATCAGGTATTATTAAATTCGTTCATCGTAATATTCATTCCTTGGAGTACAAAGGAGTTTATAAGAACACCACATCTGTCCAGACGTTCTGGCAACGACTTTTCCTCTTCTTCATTCCAGTTACCCAGCACGTATTCCACTTGCCGTCCTTTTGGAAAATCAGATCCCAAACCAAATCGAAGTCGGTTGTACTGATTGGTTTGTAAAGTATTCTGAATATCGGAAAGTCCATTATGACCTCCGTCGCTACCTTTTGGTTTTAAACGCAAGGTCCC
>CAWAEX010000034.1:0-16039 GCA_963781045.1 uncultured Flavobacteriaceae bacterium
TGGGGAGAACTCTAGAGGGGATGACATGACCATTAATGTCACCAAGACCAAAAAACTTTCCAATGTTCGTTCGTCAGGGGCCGATGATAAAGCCAAGATTGTTCCTGCGATGAAATTTTCCCTGGAAGAAGCGCTGGAATATATTCAAAAGGATGAGTATGTTGAAGTTACTCCAAAACACATTCGCTTGCGCAAGATCTATCTCACTGAGGTGGACAGGAAACGCAACAAATTAGCATAAAAAAAAGCGCCATATAGGCGCTTTTTTTATTTCTATTACTTAGTCCATGGGAGCCGGATGCATGGCAGCGGCAGCCGCACCAATGATCCCGGCATGATTTTGAAGTCCGGCCGGTATTACAGGAGTCTCAATGGTGATATATTCTTTGAATTCATCGAAATCTTTAGAAGTGCCACCCCCTAAAATAATCAGGTCTGGCGCAATGATCAGATCCACGTATTCTAAGAAGGTGTTAAAGCGTTTACCCCATTCTTCGTACGAAATTCCTTCCCGTTCCTTGGCAGAGGCTGCTGCCCAGTCCTCGATCTTTACATATTCCTTATAAGGAATATGACCCAGTTCAAAATTGGGAATAAGCTCTCCATTCCAAAATGCACCACTACCAAGACCGGTGCCTATGGTTATCATGACCACAAAACCGCTTCTTCCTTTTCCAATGCCATAATTCATGGTAGCATATCCGGCAGCATCGGCGTCATTTATAATCGTTACAGGTAATCCCGTGGCCTCGCTGAAAAGTTCTTTGATATTGACATTCAACCATTTCTTATGTAGATTTCCTCTCGACTTACATATTCCATGTCTGACGGTAGTGGGAAATCCACAGCCTACCGGACCATTGTAATCAAAATGTTCAACGATCTCTTTTACCACCTTTGCCATAGGTTTTGGCTTTCGGGAAAGTGGCGTTGGAATTCGGAAGCGTTCTGAAAGCATTTCTCCTGTGATTGAATTAACTAAGGCACCTTTCATGCCCGAACCTCCAATGTCAATTCCCAGTACTGTCATATTATATTGTAAATGTCGGCGTATTGTGCCTTGTTAGTCGGGCGTAAAAGTAACAAAAAACTGGAAGAAGAGACCATGTGTTTCTTTTCACATCCGGTCTTCAGATTTCAGATGGTCGAAGATGACCCGGCATACCTCAGACACTTTTTCTCTATCGTAATAACCTAGCCATGCCATTTCTTCAATCTCCGAATCTATCTGTAATTCCCCTTGATATGTTGCTTCATAACATGTCAGGCGAACTAATTTTCCAGGAGGTTTGCCATCTGCCTGTGCTTCAAAGACCCTAATGAATTGAAAGCTGTGAGGATCTAAAGTGACTTGTAACTCTTCTTTTATTTCACGTGTTAAAGCTTTCAGATCTGATTCCCCTTTATCCCTTTTTCCACCCGGCAGATAGAACAAGGATTTGCCCTTGCTGCGAACGCAAAGAATACGCTTTTCCCTGAGCAAGATCCAGGCAAGTTTGTCAATGGTATTTTCTGATGGTTCCACGTAGTAATCAATGGAATTTAAAGAATGATTGGGATCTATAGCGTCCAGGAAACGATCGATTCCTTTTCCAAATACTGTGAGCATCCCTAATTTTTTATTTCTTCCCAGGGCACTGGAAATTGTTTCGTCTCGATTGCCAAAGGGGTATCCGCCTTTTCGTATCCAAAGGAGATTCAATAAATGCTGCATAAGAACATTTCCCAATTGATCTATTGAAACGGCAATTTTTAAGAGGTACTCTCCAAGACCTTTTAGTCCTCCTTTGAACAAGCTGTAAAAGAGTCCATAAATAAGGCCAAGAGGCCCGGTAATAAGGAGTAGTAGTACCGAAATTAAAAATAGCAAAACCCCAATTAAGGGATGCATTTTTTTATCGGGCTCTAAAAGCTTTTTTTTCCGTATCACCTTGTTTCACTTAAACTTTACAAAGACTATTTTGCAGATTTCAAACTTGGTTTAGACCAGTACCACAGGAAGAACAAAAAGCCCACCACAAATAAGATGATCCCTAGCCCATAGAATAATTGGGCTTGTGTAAAATAATCCAAAAAGGGTAAAAGTACAAGAGGTGACAAGAACTGGCCCATAAACCAAAAGGTAGTTAGTCTTCCTATTTCCCTCCCACGAATTTCCAAGGGAGCTAATTGCATTACCCAGACATTGGCATTTGGTATCATCAGACCCATTCCCAGACCCCCAAATAGCATTCCCAGGAGTACCATGGCATATGAATTGCCAAAAGCAAAAGAGAGGAATGCCAGAGCCAGGAAAATATAGCCAATCCCGAAGATCTGTCTAAACCCGAACATGTCCTTTATCCGGCTGAATGAAAAGGAAGAAATGGCAGAAAAAAAAGTGGCAGAAGCAACGGCAATGCCTATCAGGGAATTTTTTTCTATTCCAATAGATTTTAAGTAAAATGGGATCTGAACCGGGATAATAAAGAAGATGATCCAAATGAGCATTACATTGCCAAAAACCAGCCAAATTATAGCAGGTGACTTCTTAGGCTTTGAGATCTTTTCAACATTGACAGAAATCGCAGGCTCTTTTAAGAATAGATAAGTGGCTGGTAGAAGTAGAAGGGAAAAAAGATAGAGGAGAAAAGGAACCCGCCATCCAATATCTGCCAGAACTCCACCCAGGGTTATAAAAATAATACCCCCTATAGACATGACGGCGATCTGTAAACCTGCAAATTTTTGTCGTGCCTTTCCCTGATAATAATCTGCGACCAGTGTTGTGACAATGGTCATGGTTATTCCAACACAGATACCAAGAAGCGCCCTACCTGCCAGAATAAGGTATATATCATTTAAATAATATCCTGAGGTTCCTCCGATGGCATAAAAAATAAGTGCCGCTCCCAGTAGTTTTAACCGACCTATTTTATCAATGATTATACCCGCGATAATTGCACTAAGCGCAATAAAAAGCCCTGGGAATGACAAGCTAAGTTTAACAAGTGCCGCGCCGTTAGGTTGCATTTCAAAGGTCTTCGTCATATCCGGAAGTGAAGCCGAAATAGTGATCATAGACATAATGGTAAGGCTGCTAACCAACAAAATAGTTGCCTTTACTTGCCAGGTTTCAGAATTCATAGATTGGTCTGGTAATAAATACCTCGCAGATCTTCGCTTACGAGGTATTTGTTAGAATGAAAGGGAACAAAACTTTAAGCCATCTGACCCTTCATAAGTTTTGGTAGCATTTCCTTAAAGTTCTCTTTCTTGTTCAAATGTGGCAATGGCTCTGCAGGTTCCTTTACCCCAAGGAATTTGCAAAGAGGTCCCCAACCATCCCGAACATCGTACACTAGTAATTTTTCTTTAGGGACATAGCGCTGTACTTCTGCAATATGTTTTTCCCAGACTTTTTTGGCATGTGCCTTGTCCTCAAAATTTCCATCTAGTTCTCCTGCAAAGAAGGTCTTTTTAAAGAATTTGATACATTTCACAACATTTCTTGCTCTGCTACTGAACAGCAGTTTCCCCATCATTTTAATCTTTTCTCCGGGTGTTTGCGGACCAGCGCGGAATACAGTACTATCCACACTTTTGTACCAGGCCTCGAAATCGCGAACCGTTAATATCACTTTGGCATCCGGATATCGTTTCATATGTTCTTTGTACCATGGGTACCCGGGAAAGTCCACTGTGGCATCATACCCTTTGTAAAGGCCATCCCAGTCGGTATCTCCGGTTTCGGACAAGGTTTTCCAGTAATGCAAATTATGGGGGTTTACCAGTAGTTCTTTCATATGATATACATGATTGAACCCCAGTGTTTCAAGCGATTGTTTTAAGGTGGTAGTTCCGGTCCTTGGAAATCCGGCTCCTATTATTTTGATAGACATAATTGTTATTTTTTAGTTGGTTGAATTTCTTGTGTTGGTTCTGGTTCTGGTTCTGGTGGTGGCGGTGGCGGCATTTTAAAAACGAAGGGCTCTGGTTGTGGTTTAATAGGTTTCAGATCCTTGCCGGCAAGCCCTGGATAGTCATTCGGATACAAAGTACATCTAAAGACCCCATATATAAAAGGACCAACGGGTTGTGATACCGAGCCATCGGGCAACGCATAGTCGTATTTATAAGGATTCCAATATTCCCAAACCACTTCTTTGTTCTCGTTAATTTCTATAAAGCGACCCTGCATCCCCTGAGTAATAAGGGTGTGACCATTTTTTAGTCGTTGAGCTCCGGAAATAAAAGCGGAATAAAAGGAATATTTATCTGGTGCAACATATGACCAGTCGGGTTCAGCAGGACCAAAAGCGCCATTTTCATCAAATGTATAATTTCCTTTTTCATCTGTTGGAATTGCCCATTCATATACAGCTGAGTAATTCCCAACATCTCCAATTTTCACATTCATCTCCGGAGTATTTGCTCCACCCAAAGCCGCCCACATAGAGGGGAATTTACTATCGGGGTGAGGAATGTCATTATTGTAGACCATAAGCTTTCCTTCTCCCGGATATCCCTTCGGGATCCATTTAACATCGTGTTGTCCATGCAGGATTTGGTCTTCTTTGGCACCCATACCATAATTGGCCAGATTGCCCCATCGGTAAAGAAGATCTCCACCTTGGCCGTACTTGCCTCCGGTGCTTCCCTTGGCTTCCGCGGTAGTTGTGCTATGATCTATCACAAAAATTTCACCAAATCCGGGAACACTCATAACAATCTGATCTAAATCTGGGCTATAGGAGACAGCATTGGTATGAGCTATATCAGAACCCCGATTATCTACAGTTGCATTGGAGGTCATGAAGCCCATTTTTTTCATATGGGCAACTTGTTCTTCGGTCATTGGCGGACCCGCCTCTGCACTCGCGATATTGATGTTGATCTTCCCGGGGTTTTCGGCAACTACCCCATAATTATTTTTTGTGTCATCAAGATCTTGTATTAAATGATCTTGCATGCGCCATTCCCAGACTATCTTGCCATCATTGGGTTTAACAGGCTGTATTTCAATGATCTTGTCTAGCCAAATACCTGCTTTAGGTATATGCGCAGGGTCTTTACCAGCCATTTCAGCCTCCTTAGGTGTTAAGGCGTCATAGGAAATAGCCAGGATATTGCCATTGGGCATGATCTCAATATCATGATGGGTCAACTCCTTTTCATTGTAATATTTAAAATCCCATAAGATGTTTCCATCCCAATCGTATTCCCGAATCCTGCCAGATTGACCACCGGCAGCAAAAGTGGGAAAGTTTTCATCCCGTTCCATTCTTATTAGATGACCATTGGGTTGCAAATAAGAATTCATGGAATTCAAGTCGGAGGCCCAGGTATGGACCACTTCTCCTTGTTTGTTGAGTAAAAAAGTAAATGTTCCGTTAGATGGTTCGTAGAGCACATAACCCTCAGCGTCCATCTCAGAATTATATATAAGACCCCTGTCGGCCGTTACTCCTGAAAGGCTACGAGTATCATCTGGGCTCCATTCACGTACTACCGCTACAGAAGCAGTATCCTTGGCAGGAACGTCAGATTTGCATGAAAAAAGGGTAATTACTAATGCGGAAAGAAATAGTTTTTTTAGATACATGGTTTAAATTAATTGGTTGGTTGGTGAAAGAAAGATACGCTTTTTTTAAATATCTTTTTTAAGTGTTCACTAGAAGAGAAGAGGAGTTTTCAGACTGCTTTTTGAACTACTTCAAAGACCTTATTTCCATCGCACTTTAGTGTTTTAGATGGATATTTCAGGATCAGGGCATAATCATGAGTGGCCATTAGTATAGTGCGGCCGGTCTTATTGATATCTTGTAAGACCTTCATGACCTCAACACTGGTTTGAGGATCCAGATTTCCCGTAGGCTCATCAGCGAGGATCAGTTCTGGGTCATTCAAAAGAGCTCTAGCAATGGCAATACGCTGTTGTTCCCCACCAGAAAGTTCATGTGGAAATTTAAATCCTTTGGTTTTCATTCCTACTTTTTCCAAAACCTCATCGATCTTGGTGTTCATCAGAACATTGTCTGTCCAGCCGGTGGCCTTCAAAACAAACAGCAAGTTCTTATTTATATTTCTATCAGGGAGAAGTTTGAAATCTTGAAAGACGATACCCAATTTTCTTCGTAAGTAGGGGATTTTTTTCTCCTCAAGGGTCTTTAAATTAAACCCGACAACTCTGCCATGACCCTGTTTTAAGGGAAGATCGGCATATAGGGTTTTCATAAAACTACTTTTCCCACTCCCGGTTTTTCCAATTAGATAAACAAATTCACCTTTCCGCACTTCCAGATTAATGTCGTTAAGGACTAAATTTTCCTTTTGGAAAACAGATACTTCTTTCAAGCTGAGAATGGGTTCTTCCATGAGGGGTATTTGTTGATATAAAAGTAATAAGTTCTAAAGGATAAAAAGGGGAGCATGCTTAAAAATCTTTTTCTTTGGATGGTTTATACTGCAAAACCATATTTAGCGTTACTATGTCAAATACGGTAATTCTTAATAGCCCTAGAACACTATGCGAAAGAAAATCACCGCCTTATCCCTTGTCTGTCTTGGGCTGCTTTTTACAGCCGCTGCTCAGGAATCCAGGATCTACACCCATGATGAAAGGCAATATCAGGAGGCACTAAACCTTTACAACAACAAGCAATATCAGGCAGCACAGACACTTTTTCAAAAAGTAAATGGAAGTACCAGCAATGAGGAAACAGCTGCGAATAGCGCGTATTTTGTTGCGAATGCGGCGGTACGACTAAATCAGTTAGGGGCAGACCGACTCATGGAAGACTTTGTAGAAAAGTATCCTACTTCTACTAAACGAGATGCTGCTTTTCTTGATGTAGCCGACTATTATTTTGAGAATGGTAAATACCCCTATGCTCTTAAGTGGTATAAAAGGGCGGGGCAGAGTAACATTCCAAAGAAAGACAGGGAGCGATTTAATTTTAATATGGGATATTCCTTGTATGCCTCCAAGAAAACCCGGGAAGCCGAATCCTATTTTAATAAGGTATCTAATTCTCCTGCTTATGGTGCACAGGCCAAATACTATCTTGGATTTATTGCCTATCAGGAAGATGATTACGAGGAAGCGAGTGCACGTTTTGACCAGATCACCGACCAGGAAGTATTAGATGAAAAACTTTCTTATTTTCAAGCCGATCTCAATTTTAAACTTGGAAATTTTGAAGAGGCTATTGCCTTGGGCAAAAAACAATTACCAAAGTCGGACAGGACGGAGATCTCAGAGCTTAATAAGATCATTGGAGAAAGCTATTTCAACCTGAAGCAATATGCCAATGCCATTCCATACCTCGAGCAATACCGCGGTAAACGAGGCAGATGGAACAATACAGATTATTATCAATTAGGCTATTGTTACTACCAACAGGAAGACTATGCCAATGCTATTCTTCAATTTAATAAGATCATTGACGGGAATAATAGCGTGGCCCAAAATGCCTATTATCACTTAGCAGAATGCTATTTGAAACTCGAAAAGAAACAAGAGGCCCTGAATGCCTTCAGGAATGCTTCACAAATGGACTTTAGTCCTGAGATCCGGAAAGACGCGTATTTAAATTATGCTCGCCTAAGTTATGATATTGGCAATGCTTACGAACCAGTTTCAGAGGTGTTATCAACCTATTTGGATCGCTACCCAAAAGATGCTAATACATCAGAATTACAAGAGTTATTGGTAGACTCTTACCTTACTTCCAAGAATTTTAAAGGTGCTTTGGAACTACTTGAAAAAAATAATAATTATGCCAGCAAGGCCACCTTTCAAAAGGTAGCTTTTTACCGCGGTGTGGAGTTGTTTTTAGATGGTGATTATGCTGAGACTATTAAGGTGATGAGTTTAGCGGTTAAAAGTGACGCCGACGCTATTTTTACTGCAAGGGCCAGATACTGGAAGGCCGAGGCCAGTTATTTATTAAATCGATTTGATGAGGCGCTGCTCGACTTTATCCAGTTTCAACAAAGTGGTGTGGCGAGCAGGACCCAGGAATTAAAGGACTTAGATTACAACCTTGGGTATACCTATTTTAAATTAAAGGATTACGGTACTGCAAGTAACTATTTCAGGGAATATTCTAAAAGATCTGCCACGGATCCAAAAGCATTGGATGCAGTGGTGAGATTGGGGGACTGTTATTTTGTGACCAGCAAATATGAGGCTGCCATAGATGCTTATTCGCAATATGGAAGGGGTAACGGAGCAGAAAAGGACTATGCGGCTTTTCAAAAAGCGGTTAGTTATGGATTTGTAGGAAAAAATGATACAAAAATATCCGAGCTCAATAAATTCCTTTCTCAATATCCAGGATCTACTTTAAAAGATGATGTGCTTTTTGAACTGGGCAATTCATATATCCGGGATAACCGGGAAAAAGAAGGCTTACAAGCTTACGATCAACTTGTTAGGGAGTACAGAGGGAGTAGTTTGGTCCCTCAGGCCCTTTTACGACAAGGTTTGGTGCATTATAACGCCAACAGGAATAATGAGGCCTTGTTAAAGTTTAAGGCAGTCGTAAACGATTTTCCAAAGACTCAGGAAGCTGTACAAGCGGTTAATACAGGAAAATTGGTCTATATGGATATGGGAAGAGTTAATGAATACGCCGCATGGGTCAGGAACCTCGATTTCGTTGAGGTATCAGATATTGAATTAGATAATGCTACCTATGAATCTGCAAACAAGCAAAATTTAGAGGGGAAAGATGCCGCTGCAATCAGGGGATATGAGAATTACCTTAAGGAATTCCCCTCGGGCATGCATACTATGCCGGCCAACTTTGCTTTGGCACAATTGTATTTCTCAAAAGGAGAAAATGACAAGGCTCTTAAGTCGTATCAATATGTAGCAGACAGAGGAGGTAGCGAATTTTCTGAGCAAGCGCTTACCAGAGTATGTGAATTGTTGATGGCGAAAAGTAATACCAAAGCTGCCATGCCCTATTTAACTCAATTGGAAAATACAGCAGATATTACTCAGAATCGCATTTATGCTCAGCAGAATTTAATGAAGGTTTATTTTGAACAAAAAGAGTATGCCCGTACGTTGGTCTATGCCGATAAAGTGTTGGGTAGTCCTAATGTAGATGATCGAATTAGAAGCGATGCTCATGTGATGATTGCCAGATCTGCCATGAAAACAGGTGATGAGACCACAGCAGAAACTGCCTATAAGGAAGTGTCAAAGATCGCAAGTGGTGCTACGGCGGCTGAAGCCCTGTACTACGACGCTTATTTTAAGCGAAATAGAAAAGAGTACGAAGCGAGTAATACTGCGGTTCAAAAATTAGCCAAGGAATACGCTACCTACAAAGAATGGGGAGGAAAAGGATTGCTTATAATGGCCCAAAATTTCTATGCCCTTGGCGATGCCTTCCAGGCAACATACATTCTGGATAGTGTAATCGCAAATTTTGTTCAATTTCCGGCGATCGTAGAAGATGCTAAGCGCGAATTAGCGAGGATAAAAGCCAAGGAAGCCGAACGCAACGCCTCTGTTAATCCTGAGGGGAACTAATTTAAGTGGTATTTATGCAAAAGAAGATTCAATTATCAATCATAGCAGGATTAAGCCTTATTTTGGGGGCTTTTGGACAGGACGAAAAAGACCTGGGTACTGAAACGGTAACGGTGGTAAAACCGTATTCACCCACAGTTTCAGATGCCTTTAAAATTAAGTCGGCACCTATCTTAAACGATTCTATCGTCCTTACGAAGAAGGAGATCCGTTATAGTATCTTTTCGGTCCCTGTTGCTTCCACTTTTACACCGGCAAAAGGCAAGGCTGCAACAGTACAGAAAGCTACCCCCGAGAAACTCTATAATTCATATGTCTCATTAGGCCTGGGTAATTTTAACAATGCGCTACTCGACTTTTACACCAGCCGAGATATAGATAGAGGGAATAAACGTGTAGATATTGGGCTTAATCATTTCTCTTCCAGGGGGGATCTGGATTTTACCCCTTTGGATACTGATTTTTACAATACAAAATTAGAAGCTGCCTATTCTAATAGGGGGCGCGATTTTGACTGGGGGATCAGTTCAGCGGCCAGACATCAGCTTTACAATTGGTATGGTCTTCCGGAGGGAGTTTTCGATGAGGTCACCATAGCCGGGATAGATGAAAAACAACAATATTTTAATGTGGAACTGGGTGCTCATCTCAATCAGGAAGATTCCTTCTTAAGTAAGGGAGAGGTGTTAGTAAAGAGATTTTGGGACAAGGTAGAATCTGCCGAGAACAGGGGCCTTATTTCAACTACCTTCAATTTTCCATTGAGTGAAGAAGACCTAACCATAACAGCAAAGGGAGATTATGTAGGAGGAGAATTCATAAATGCCGATGTAAACAATACGACCAATACACCGGCTATTCCATACTCACAATTTCAAGTGGGGATCAGTCCCAGTATTCTTATCGTCAAAGATGAACTTAGTTTAAACCTGGGGGCAAATCTGGTCTACGGGATGGATGGTGAGACCAATGAAGGCAATTTCTATATTTATCCGCAAGTAACCGCATCGTATCGTTTGCTGGAAGATATGGTTATTGTATACGGAGGGGTTACCGGGCAATTAACACAAAATTCTTATGCTGACTATGTAGATGATAATCCGTATGTATCCCCAACGCTGACAATTCAACCTACAGATCAGCAATACGATGCCAGTATTGGTTTTAAGGGGCAGCTATTTCCCAATCTGAGCTACAATATTAGAGGATCTTACTCGGCAGAGAACAGAAAACCCTTGTTCAAACTCAACCCTCAAAACAGTTTTAGGGATGATGAAAAGGGGTATTATTATGGCAATTCCTTTGAGGTCTTTTATGATGATGTAAAAACGCTTGGGATCTTCGGAGAGCTTAATGTGGATATTAACCGAAATTTTACTTTAGGGGTCAACGCTTCTATTTACGAATATGATACAGAGACAGATAATCCTGCCTGGAACTTACCAAATTTAAAGGGATCACTTTTTATGGATTATCAGATAGATGAGCAATGGTTTATGGGAGCCAATATATTCTTTGTAGGGGAGCGAGAGGATCTAAGTGCCGTTGTGATCCCCAATGCACAACCTTCAGACTACCCGGCCAGCATTCTAACCTTAGATAGTTACTTCGATGCAAATGCACATATAGGATACCGATTGAGCGAGCAACTTTCAATTTTTGCGAAAGCGAGCAATCTTGCCAACAATGACTATCAACAATGGGCCAATTTTAGGGTTCAGAGTTTCCAGATCCTTGCAGGGGCTACTTATAAATTCGATTTTTAGGTTCAGCTGGCTGAAAATGAGGTATATGGGTAGTAAAAGTTGCAGCTAAAAAAGCGCTATGCCCTAAATTGCCTACCCTTTGACGAACCAAATTGGTTTAATTCACGCTAAGACCCAGACTTTCTTTAATTTTATCTTGAGGGTTCTACAGAATTATCGAGATGAAGAAGATCACCATGTATTGCATTAAAGTTCTATTCTTTTGGGGGATATGTGCCGGATTTGCACAGAACCTGGTGACCAATCCAAGTTTTGAAGATCATAGGGCCTGCCCGGTTAAACTTGGAAACTTTAGTGCGGATGTAATAGGATGGAGTACCCCAACAAAAGGATCAACAGATTACTTTCATGGTTGTAGCAAGGCTATGGGAACTCCTAAAAATTTTAATGGAACTCAAATCGCAGATTTTGGTGAGGGTTACGCCGGCTTTTATTTATATGCCCCGAATGACTACAGGGAATACATGCAAGCCAAACTTCTTACTCCCTTAAAAAAAGGAGTAAGCTATGAATTGTCCTTTTTTGTAAGTCTGGCAGAGCGTTCAGATTTTGCGATCAATGAATTCGGCGTGGTCTTTTCTGAGCAGCCCCTCGATTTTGAGATACATAAGGAATTGTCAAAAATGCACCTTTACAAGGATACTAAAAATTCATTTACGTATCTGGAAATTGGCTATTCTCATTTTGCTAATGATACCAAGGATTGGATGTTGGTTTCAACACCCTATCTGGCAAAAGGCAACGAAAAGTTCATGACCTTGGGGAATTTCAAGAATAATGCCCGTACGCGTAAATTTGTTTTTAAGAAAGGAGCAAAACAAGGTGCCTATTACTATGTTGATATGGTTTCTCTGTCAAGTGCCGAAGCAGATGT
The DNA here is from genome assembly GCA_963781045.1 of uncultured Flavobacteriaceae bacterium. Lineage (GTDB taxonomy): Bacteria > Bacteroidota > Bacteroidia > Flavobacteriales > Flavobacteriaceae > Muriicola. The sequence continues at coordinate 12,170 of CAWAEX010000034.1, forward strand.
CCCAGATGATTTATCGGACACATCGTTGAAAAAGGAGACCTTTAGTTTGAACACTACCCATCTTTTTCAACATGTGCTCTTTGATTTTGATGAATATGAATTGGTAGAGGGTGCCAAGGCCTATTTAAAGGAAACTTATGATTTTTTAGCCTCCGATCCCAGTTTGCATATCGTTATCCATGGACATACCGATGGAGTGGGGACAATTCCCTATAATTTACGATTATCTAATAGCCGATGTAAGGCCGTAGCCAGCTATTTTGTAGAGCTGGGCCTCCCAAAAGAACGTGTATCCTGGAAGGGACATGGTGGAAGTTTGCCAATTGCGCTCAATTCTACTCCGGAAGGTAGACGTCAAAACAGGAGGGTGGAATTTATTCTAACCAAAATAGAATAACGGGCCCCTAATAATCTGAATACTCTGTAGGCGACAGTAAAAGAATATTTAATTTGCTCAGATTATTGTTATAATAGGAATCATTGATAAGCCTTTGCCATTCCGGAGAATCTACAAAAGCCTTCCAGAGTAGGTCTCTTGTTTCCATATCCTTAAAAGTGGTCATATACATAAGATTGGGCATACTTGGTCCGGCTAGTACCTCGGCATAGAACACGGCGTTAAAACCAAGTCGGTCAAAAAGTGCTACTTCGCCACCTTCATTAAACATATGTACCTTATTGATGAATAAAGCTTGGGTGGGAGATTCATAGCTCCGCAGTTCATACACTCTATCCTCACGAATTCCTTCAACATTTGAAACCTGCATTATGGGCATTTCTTTAAAGGCCTTGAGAAAAATGGTCTCTATTCGTTGGTAAGGAGGTGCATCATGTGGTGCCTCGAGAAATGATCTATTGTTCTCCCAAAGTTCTTCATCGGTATCCAATTTTTCTTTTAAAAGATCGAGCGAGTTCGGAGTGCTGACAGGGAATAGAACAAATCGTTGTAATATGCTGTCTTGTACTTCAGTTCTCCATTTGAATACCCCAACAGACGAAATTTGTTGACGTTTCAGGGCGGGGAGGAGACCATGCTGCAAATAGGCATCGGTAAGGGCTTCCTGTTCTGCATTGGCCAAGGTATAGATTTGGAGAACATAATATTCCCTGCTTGAATCCTGGGCTTGCCCTTTTGTTTGATATAAAAAGAAGATCGGGATCACAAAAAAGTATAGGCAGATTCGGATAGTCTTCATAATGCTTTATTTATTTTACTCAAACTTAAGGGTAATTGGTGTAGCATCCTACGATGACTCCACAGACAGAACATGTAAGCTCTGCTCATAATGATCAAATAATAACAATTTGAAGTTCAAAGATTCGGTCTTCAATATTATATACTTTTATCAATAAAGGCCGTACTTTGTAAAAAAGAAAACAATGGATATTAATTTAGCCGTACTGATAGATGGGGATAATATTCCCTCTGCCTATGTAAAGGAGATGATGGAAGAGATTGCGAAATATGGCAATCCTACTATTAAAAGGATCTATGGGGATTGGACAAATCCAAGGCTTGGAAAGTGGAAGAATGTACTGCTCGAAAATGCCATCACACCTATTCAACAATACGGGTATACTGCGGGAAAGAATGCCACAGATTCTGCTATGATCATTGATGCCATGGATGTTCTCTATTCCGGAAAGGTCAATGGCTTTTGCCTTGTGAGTAGTGATAGTGATTTTACCCGTCTCGCAACACGTCTTCGGGAAGCAGGGATGCAAGTGTTCGGTATTGGGGAGAAGAAAACACCTAATCCCTTTATTGTGGCTTGTGATAAGTTCATCTATATAGAGATCCTGAAAAAACAATCTGAAGAAAGCAGTACAGATCCGGGAGGTATCAAAACGGATAAGAAGAGCGGAGTAGACAAGGTCACCAAAAAAGACATACAATTGATCACCACAACGGTAGAAGATGTGGCAGATGATGATGGCTGGGCTTTTCTGGGTGACGTAGGGAGTCTTTTACAGAAAAAACAACCCAATTTCGATTCCCGGAATTATGGGTATCAAAAACTCACCCCTCTTATCAGTTCCCTAGGGGAATTTGATATTGAAAGACGCGAGGACGCCAAAGGAAGAAAAAAACTGATCTATGTAAAGATCAGAGAGCATAAGACTGGCGGGGCCAAAAAATAATACACCTTCATCACTGCGTTTTTCAAACGATTAGATTTTACTATTTTTGGCCGGATCTTGGATCTGGCCAGGTCTTTGGAAACTAAACAATTTCAATATGAAAAAATTACTTCTGCTTGTTAGCCTGATAGCTGTATTCTCATGTGAGCCTGCTAAAGAAAAGGCAGACTTACTTGTCCTTAATGCCAATATATATACGGTAAATGATGCTTTTGAAATGGCAGAGGCTTTAGCGGTAAAAAATGGGAGATTTGTTGCCATTGGTAGTACCGCAGAATTAAAGGAGCGTTTTGAGGCAACTGAGGTGATCGATGCTGAGGGCAAAACACTGATCCCGGGCCTTATTGATGCTCATTGTCATTTCTACGGACTAGGTCTTAACCAACTGAAGGTAGATCTCGTGGGGACCAAGAGTTTTGAGGAAGTCGTGCAGCGGGTAAACGACTTTCAAGAATCGAATCCTTCAAATTTTGTTCAGGGCAGGGGATGGGACCAAAATGATTGGGAGGTAAAGGAATTTCCAACAAAGGAAGCATTGGATAAGCTTTTCCCAGACACGCCAGTGGTTTTAGAAAGGGTAGATGGACATGCCTATCTGGTTAATCAAAAGGCGTTAGATCTTGCCGGGATCACAATAGCTACCAAAGCAACAGGCGGTGAGATCATTAAAAAACAAGGAAAGATCACTGGTGTATTGGTAGACAATCCCATGGGGATGATAGATGCCATTATTCCGGTTCTTACAAAACAAATGCAAATACAGGCCCTAAAAAATGCCGAAGAGATTTGTTTGGATTATGGCCTGACCACTGTGAATGACGCCGGACTTATGCGAGGCACTATTGAACTCATAGACAGCCTTCAACAAGCAAAGGAGCTCTCCATTAGGGTATATGCCATGGTAAGTAATACACCAGAAAACCTCGATCATTATTTAAACAAAGGGATAGTGAAGACAGATCAACTCAATGTGAGATCTGTGAAGGTATACGGTGATGGAGCCTTGGGTTCACGTGGAGCGGCATTAAGAGCTCCATATTCGGATCAACCTGGTCATTTTGGAGCCATGGTCACTCCAGTGGCAGATATTGAGGCATTGGCAAACCGTATTGCAGCTTCAGACTATCAGATGAACACACATGCTATTGGCGATTCTGCCAATATTGTGGTGATGCGCGCGTATAAAAGTGCACTCAAAGATAAAAAGGACAGACGTTGGAAGGTAGAGCATGCTCAGGTGATCTCGGAAGAAGACTTTGATTATTTTGAAGAGGGTATTATCCCTTCCGTTCAACCAACGCATGCAACAAGCGATATGTATTGGGCAGAAGACAGACTTGGTGAAACCAGGGTAAAGGGTGCATATGCTTTTAAAACCTTATTGGACAAAGCCGGTACCGTTGCCCTAGGAACAGATTTTCCCGTAGAACAGGTAAGTCCGTTTCTTACTTTTTATGCTGCCGTAGCCCGAATGGATGTGAGCGGATATCCTGAAGGTGGCTATCAAATGAAAGACGCACTTACCAGAGAAGAAACCCTGAAAGGAATGACTATCTGGGCAGCGTATTCCAATTTTGAAGAAGCTGAAAAAGGGAGTATTGAACCCGGTAAGATGGCCGATTTTGTGATTCTTAGCGACGATATTATGACTGTGCCTATGGAAGCTATACCGGGCTTGCAGGCCGAACATGTTTTTTTGAATGGGGAGAAGAAAAAATAAACCAACAA
>CAWAEX010000035.1:0-22457 GCA_963781045.1 uncultured Flavobacteriaceae bacterium
GAGTAGGATATTCATGCATAAAAGATTTGGCTAAAAATACAGTAAGAAAACAAAATTAATCCCCTTCTATGCCCAAAATATATTTTTCATCTAAACTTATTGAAGAGGCTTTTTGCTATTTCTTATTATGAAGTGTAAAATCTCTATGTTCTGTTTTCAAAAGATCTGCCTTAGAAAGCTTTTTGAAAAATTCAAATGTCTTACGCATTCCTTCTTCTCTGCCTACTTTTGGTTCCCAGCCTAAAATTTCTCTTGCCTTGCTAATATCCGGCTGACGTTGCATTGGATCATCTTTTGGCAGGGGTTTGTAGACTATTTTCTGATTGGTACCCGTTAGTTTAATTATTTCTTCTGCGAATTCTTTTATAGTAATTTCATTTGGGTTCCCAATATTAACCGGTAGATTATAATCACTCATTAATAATCTGTAGATTCCTTCTATCTCATCATCTACATAACAAAATGAGCGAGTTTGCGATCCGTCTCCGAAAACAGTGAGGTCCTCTCCTCGAAGTGCCTGGCCCATAAAGGCAGGAATAACGCGTCCATCGTTTAATCGCATTCGAGGTCCATAGGTGTTAAATATCCGTACAATTCGTGTATCAAGGCCGTGAAAACGGTGATAGGCCATTGTAATAGACTCCTGGAAGCGTTTTGCCTCATCATACACTCCTCGGGGACCGATGGTATTTACGTTCCCATAATACTCCTCTGTTTGAGGATGAACAAGTGGGTCTCCATAAATCTCAGAAGTAGATGCAATTAATATTCTTGCATTCTTTTCTTTAGCCAACCCCAGAAGGTTATGTGTGCCTAATGCTCCTACTTTAAGCGTCTGAATAGGAATCTTTAAATAATCGATAGGACTTGCAGGAGATGCAAAATGCAGAATATAATCCAGCTTACCGGGCACATGCACAAATTTGCTAACATCGTGATGATAAAACTCAAAATTCTCTAATTTAAATAAGTGTTCAATGTTCTTAAGGTCGCCGGTAATCAAATTATCCATGGCGATAACATAAAAACCCTCTTTGATAAATCGGTCGCACAAATGAGATCCTAAAAAACCAGCGGCTCCTGTAATTAATATTCTTTTCAAAGTATATTATTTATTATAATTATTTGATTAATTCCGCCCAATAGATTCATAATGAAATCCTTCGGTTTTCATCTCTTCTAATTCGTACAAATTTCTGCCATCGAAAATGACCGGTTCATTTAATAATTCTTTAATCATTGTAAAATTTGGATTTCTGAAAACTCCCCATTCTGTACAAATCACAAGCGCATCTGCATCCTCCACAGCACCATACATACCTGGCGCAAATGAGATTTTCTCTCCTAACTTTTGTTTCACATTATCCATGGCTTCCGGGTCAAAAGCCGTAATGATAGCTCCTGCTTTTAATAATTCTTCAATGATAAAGATTGCGGGGGCTTCTCTTATGTCATCAGTTTCCGGTTTGAAAGCTAATCCCCAAATCCCAATTCGTTTTCCACGAAGGTTGTTCCCAAAATACTTCTTGATTTTAGGAATCAAAATTGTTTTTTGTAGATGATTAACTTCAATGACCGAATCAAGGATCTTAAAATCGTAATGCACGTCCTTCCCTGATTTATGTAAAGCCTTCACATCTTTAGGGAAACAAGATCCTCCGTACCCAATACCAGGAAAAAGAAAGCGCTTCCCGATTCTTGAATCTGTACCCATTCCTATGCGCACTTTATCGACGTCTGCCCCAACTTTCTCACAAAAATTGGCAATTTCATTCATAAAGGTGATTTTGGTTGCCAAAAAAGCATTCGCCGCATACTTTGTAAGCTCAGCAGATTTTTCATCCATTATTATTACTGGATTCCCGGACCTCATAAAAGGTTTATAGAGTTTCTGCATTAATTTAGTAGCTCTTTCGGAGCTAGATCCAACTACAATACGTTCGGGTTTTAAGAAATCATCGACTGCAAATCCTTCTCTGAGAAATTCAGGATTGGAAACTACATCGAACTCACATTGAGCATTCTTAGCTATCGCCGCATGTACTTTTTCCGAAGTCCCCACGGGAACCGTACTTTTATCTACGATCACCTTGTACTCCTTTATGAGTTTTCCAATATCATCTGCTACACCTAAAACGTACTTCAAATCCGCAGAACCATCTTCATCTTCCGGGGTTGGCAGAGCTAAAAATATGATCTCCCCATGTTCAAGGCCTTCTTTTAGAGATGTAGTAAATGTTAGTCTTCCTGCCTTTATATTACGTTCAAAGAGAACATCCAAATGAGGTTCATAAATGGGTACTTCTCCTGCCTGCATTTTTAGAACTTTCTGTTCATCTATATCTACACAAACAACCTCATTTCCTGTTTCCGCCAAACAGGTTCCTGTTACCAAACCTACATACCCTGTTCCTATAACTGAAATTCGCATTGATTAATTATTTTTTGTATTTGAACTTAATTCTTTTAAGGCTCCAAAAATAGATGGAGTATTCTAACCTAGCAATACTTTAAGTAGAAAAACACATAAATCGGTTAAAAGAAATAATTTTTAATTCTAGATCAACTAAATAAGGCTTGATCTGGAAATAGAAAAAATCTAAACAAATCCATTTAAATGCAAGTATCTCAAATGAAATCAAACCCCTCTTGAGAAAATAACAGTCGTAAACGTCTTAAAAATGATACGCATATCTAACATAATAGATCTGTTTTTTATATAATACAGATCGTATTCTAATTTTCGAGTTGAGTCTTCCAAATTTTCTCCATATTTATATTTTACTTGGGCCCACCCCGTAATACCAGGTTTAACTAAGTGTCTTATACTGTATAATGGAATTATTTTTACCAATTCCTTAACAAAAACCTTGCGTTCTGGTCTTGGGCCTATAAATCGCATATCGCCCTTAACTACTGAAATGATTTGCGGCAATTCATCAACTCTGAAAAGCCGTAATATTCTGCCAAATGGTGTGATTCGGTCATCGTTCTTTGTTGCCATTTTAGCTCCCGTACTTTCCGCATCTACCACCATAGATCGAAATTTATAGATTTTAAATTCTTTTCCAAATTGACCAACTCGCTTCTGAGTATAGAACAATGGCCCTCGATTAAAAAACATATTGAGGATAAATACAAAAGGCATGCTGACTAAAAACACAATTCCCAGGAAACACGATAAGGCGAAATTCACGGTATAACTAAACAATGCCTGGAGATACCTTATTTTTTTATTGCGTAATTGCAATATTTCATAAAAACTATCATTATGCGAATTAATTGGTAGCGCTTCGTAGGTGTTTTCATAAAATGAAATAAATGAAATAATTTCCTTCCCCTCCATTATAGATTTGAGTATAATATTTTGCAGATACGGAGGAATCTTATCATAATTTTGAGTATTTATTATCCATGTATCTACTTTCTGCATGGCAGACAAAAAACTTCTCCTGTCAGATAGGTCCTCCTGATCTATTTGGTATGTTAGCTTGACCTTAAAAAAAGTATTCATGTCTCTCCCATTGATCTTTTCAATGGTTTCTCGCAGATTCATCTCATATGAATCGTACAGGTATAGGACATTTTTTGTAAAAGGAATTATTTTAAAAAGATTACTGTAGAGCAATCGCCAAAGTGCTATCTGAATTGGAGTAAGTAATAGGAAGGAAAGGAGTGGAATTCTCCAAAAAGAAATATCATAAAAGATGATACAGATCATCAGCAAAATAAAAATAAAAACAAAAGAAATATAAATCCCCTGGGAGACAGCTATTCGCCTTTTAACAAGCTTTTCAAGGTTATAAAAATCTAATATATACGCTAGAAAAAGGAAGAGCAATGCACCAATAATACTGATTTGTATCTTTAGGCCAAGAAAAGAATACTTTTCGTCTATAGCATGATTTACCAACAAGTTGAGGGAAGCAGCGATCATAATCAGATCACCAATTAGCAAAATGAATTTTCGCTCTATTGAATTGAGTATAGACGGTTTAGACATTCCCTCTTTAGGTTAATTCTCAATTGAATCTGTAATCCAGAAACTGTTATAACCGTATTAATATATGTTATTAGCTCTAAGAATTATAATTTCAATCATATATTTTGCAAATAGACGTATATTTTTTGACAATTCACTTCACGCGTATATTTATCCTTTAATAGGCTGACGTTTTCCCTAGCCTGATGGGAATATTCTAACATATTATTATCCAGTTTTTCTATCCCTTCGGCTATGGCCGTTGCATCACATTTTTGAACCACCACATTAGCGCTGTTCTGCCTCAAAATTGAGCTTCCTTCCCCGGTAATTGCTGCCAGAATTGGTTTTCCAAATGATAGATAATCAAAAAGTTTGGATGGAATTGTTTTGTCCAAGGCCTCAGCACTGATTAGCCCTAAATACAATACATCTATCTTTCTAAGATGTATTGAAAGTTCCTGCTTAGGAATTGCCCCATAAAAAACCACCTGATTTTCAAGTCCAAGACTGCGGACTTGTTCCTTCAATTCTTTTTCTAATGCCCCTGTGCCATAAATATCTAAAGTCCAATGATTAGAAAGCATTCTGTTCTTTAGCATACTAATAGCCTTAATAAGCTGATCCATTCCCTGGACAAGTCCAAGATTTCCGGCATAAGCCAACCTGATCTCAGATTTTGATGATGTTATATTACCGGTATCACTAAGAGGAATAGATTCTGTTAAAGGACCGTTGTAGGCAACACATATTGGTTTGTTGAAATACTGTTCTAAATAGGTCTTCATAGGAGCGCTTACACAAACCAATCCATTACTTCTTCTGTATAAAAAACGTTCAAAATATGCTGATAATTTATAGGCCATGCCGCTACTTTTAAGTTGTCCTGCAGCTACAGCACTATCAGGCCAGATATCCCGGATCTCTAATACCAATTTGCATCGAAGGAGATATTTTAGAAAAATCCCACTAATTCCAACAAAAATAGGAGGAGAAGAAATAAATACTACGTCAGGTTTCCAGCCTTTAAGAAACCATCCAAAACTAGAAAATATGCTTTTGGGAATAAAAGAAAGATAATGTAGGATAAAGTTCAGAAAATTACGTTTTCTCATTTCCTTTAAATGGATTCTTTTCACGAGAAATTCAGAATCTGATCCCTTAGAATCTTGATCCTGAAACTTATGAGGAAATGTTGTTACAACTCTTAGGTCCATTCCTTTTTCATGTAGATATGCAACGAAATCAGTGCTTCTAAACGCTGCAGCTGTAATATCGGGCTTGTAATAATAACTTAGATACAATAATTTCATGCGATAAAAAGTCTTACGGATATTGAATACAAATTTTGGGATTAACGTTTATCAACTAAAATTTTAACTGCTGCTGCTTTTAATTTGTGTTGTTAAATGATTGTGAAATGATATCTTTAACATAAGTGCCTTTTTTGTTATGTTGTACCCAGAAGCATGTTGATAATAATCCAATGAAAGATTCGTGATATTACCTTTAAAAGAAATTTCCAATTCATTAGATTTATATACTAATTTATCCCCTATTAATTTAAGATCATCAATCGCAGGATGAAAATGAAAAAATGCCTCGGCTTTTATTTTAGAATTTTTTTTAGATATAAGTTGATCTGTTATTTCGATCTTCTCTGATCCAAAATGTATCTCTCGGTCGTGAAGTACCCCTAGATGTTTATAGCCATTATGCCTCCCCATTAATGAATCCTTAGTTTCAATTATATAGGCTATATGTGCGCGTCGGCCAACTCTAAAGTTTCCCCATACGTCTGACTGCTCCTCCTCTTCAACCCGCACTGTATTATGAGCTGCTGTTTGACGCTCACAAAGACGACGCTCTGATGGCTCATATGTTGAAGTCCCTGTTTCCACAATAAATGGTCTTCCCCGATAATATATTTCAAAGTTAAAAGTGTCTGAATGAGCATGTCCGGGTATATAATTTGGCCCAATATCACCAAAATCCATAAATAGTTCCCAAGGATTTTTTCGGATCATTCTATATCCTGAAGTTGATAGCGGAATAGTATTCCACTTGATTCCTATTTTTCTCGAATAGTCCAAAAGAACTTCTGTGTTTAAGGCCATCCCGGGAACTGCATCATTTACCATGGGAATAGAACCATCTGAGTAACGAACAGCGTGGAGCCATGATAGCATGTTCTTTGCAGAATTTTGCAACAATAAATAGACGGGCATATTATCTAAATTATTGTAATTCAATAAACTGATACAATCTAAAATGCGCTGTAAAATTATGCAATGATACATTGTAGATCGTTCGAAATGACCTCCATCTTGAAGAATTTGCTCCTCTAATTGCTCCAATATTATTGAATGGGATATATTTAAATATCTCTCATTGTTAAAATAAACACCTGCAAAAAGTAGTGATAATCCATTTTCGAGTAAATGATTTCCAAGCAAGTGATATTCCAAATTATGACATAACCACCTGTAATCATTGTATAAATATTGGTCTATTTCGTGTTCATCAATATCAAATCTTGATAAAAACTTGATCCAATTTATTCCTCTTATTGAGGTTGGATAAGGATCATTTCCTATGTGATTTTGGGAATGCTCCATATATGATCTGATAAGACCTAAACCCTCTTTGGATCTCATTTCCTCTTGATTCAAAAAATCAAAATAATTCAAATTGTAACCCCAAAGTTTACCATGATCTGTTATATCCCACTCTATTTCATCTTCAAAGGCGTGGGATTGATTTAAAAACATAAAACTCAAATTCCCGGAATATGATTTTGGATTGTGAACTAACTGATTCCATTGAGCTGAGCCGCGCATTTCTGGGTGTAATTTTTTCCTTATTGGAATAATCCCCGATATAGAATTTCGCAGTCTGTAATATAATTGATACCTGATTTGTACGGGTCTTAAATACCACAAGGTTGTAACAAGCCTTTTGAAATTCCTTACCCGTTTCATACCTGCCTTCTGAATTAATTTTGAATAAATTGGTTCTTGATTTTCGAAGCACCAAGAATTACATTGTTCCCGCAGTATTTTGATGGTCCTGGAATTGAATCTTGAAGCAATTCCAATTGAGCTCCCCAAGCATACGCTTTGTAAACGGTTGCCCCTTTTATAAGCGCATATCCAGGGAATACCGTTAGTTTTCCACCTCCCGAGGTTCGAAGTTTTACTGTTGCTCTAGTCCATGATGAATCATTGATAGAAACAATTTCTTTTATCCACTTTGGTTTCTCTCCATTAAATTGCATGCCAATAGCATATTGACCATTTTTACCTGATAAAGCTTTCAAATAAACAGAAAAGGCATAATGACCTTCAGAAGCCAGATCTACATGTTGATATACTCTGGACTCTTTCGCATCTTTAGAAATATCGATCAGGTCTGCTGTGAGGTTATTCCGTAAATCACTCGCTTTATTATTACTTACCTCTGCTTCATCTTTATACCAGCTTTTGTCTTGAAAATCTTCAGTATACTTAAGTAGATTCGGACATTTCACTTTTGCCGTAACATTTTCTTGCCAAGAAGGATTATACCCATGTCGGCAACCAGATAGGATAAGAAATCCTGCAAATATGATACGTCTCAGTATGATGGCCTTTAATTTGATTTTCAAGGAGTAATGTCAAAACTAATCAATTATCAACATCTTCTGTTGCCACTGAACTGTTGTTTTCATTTAGGTATGAAATCAGTTTTTTTCTATCAAGAATAATTGTATGATTATTATATTTAGAAACTCCAGAACAATACAAATAAATCTCATCAGGATCTCCATCGGCAACTTCTGCAAATCGAATCTCAGGATATCTGAAAATGAACATTGAAATTTTGGACCAAAAATCCATTTTAAGTTGTGCTACTTTTATCCAATTTTCAAGATCGCTAGATGCGTATAGTTCAACAAATCTGGCGGTATTTATACTGCTAGGTTCTACCACAGTGGATATTAAAGAAAGTGAGGGGGTGGAATACCTATAAAAGGCACTGCCTGCAAGTTGACATAAGGGTACAAAAGCATCATTTTCCAAATCGTAGCGTTGAATATAGTTAATCTCTTTTGGGCTATCCATGGGAACAATTAGAGATCTTAACGCAGGGATAATAGAAACTGCCCTTGCTTTTTGAGTGCCGGAAACAATGCATTGGAGCGATTTAAAATAATCCTTTGTATACCACAAACCCGACTCTTGATCATTGTCTCCTGTAAGTACCCACATTCCATTGCGAATAGGATCCTTATATATTCCATGTACATGACGAATTGTCCCGGAAGGAAAAGTATAAACGGGAGCCCACTGTATACCATCTCTGGTGCCAAAAATATGAACTTCTTCCCGTTCAGAGTTGGAAAAATACTCTCCCCAGTAGACCCGGTCATCAAATAGGCACAAATTCAGAGGCCTACTTCCCCTTAAGATTTGGTGTGTTATTTGAAATTTCTTCTCATCATGAGATTTGGTGATGATGGCTCCGCGCTTTACGGCAATCAAGGTTTTATTTAATACAGTTAAACTACTAATTTCCATACGCATGGCTCTGCGGATAAGCGAATGCCACGCAAACAAAGATTCCATCAATGATTTGGGTACAGAATACGTATCTACAGCCTTCCCTTTAGAAAATACTATTTGAATCCCTTTTGAATAGTATATGCCCCCTGTCTTTTCAACCCAAAGTGGGATAATTCCTCGCTTCTTTGTGATCAGTGAGATCCTAAATCCAAATGTGCCGGATAATTTCATTAAGGTTATTTCAAATATTTATACGACAGGGTGAAAAGTTTCGACGTCAACTGAAATACTGATAGTACTAGCCGCTGTCCTATATGTATATGCTCTTCTTTTGCCATTGGTGAATAACCAAATTCTTGCATACTCCGGACTGTAATTCCTTCAATAAGCGCTAGTTGAAAGTTGCTATATGAATCCTTCCATTTAAATGTATTCGATTTATTTAGTGGCTGTAGCGTTTCTTTTTTCCATTGCATTTCTTCTTCAGTCACCAATTCTTTGGCTGCCTCATTAAAATGTAGCATTTTACTTTCAAATGACAAATCAATAAAATCACAAAGATTCTTCAAGGCAATGTTTGGCTCTTCTATTAGATCTTCGTATTTAATTTGATGGTATATCTTTGAGCTTAGGGTATTCGCGATTGACAATCCTCTTTTCATTTGTGCTTCTCCTATCATTGCATGAAGCCAATAGGGGCGACTTGACGACCAATTAGCTTTGGTTTTTGAAAAAACAACATCTCTTGGGTCTCTAATTATGTGTATTATTTTTGAATTAGGCAGAAGTTCACGAATTGCCATAAGATTTTCGAGATTCCGCGGATCCTTGTCGATTAGTACCTTCTTTTTATTTTTTTTCTTCCAATAAGTTGTTATCTCCTTGTATACTTGAAGTATTGATAAGGGAGGAATGGTAAGTGATTTGATTTCCTCTACATTAATTGCCAATCGTTGGAAATGGGGATCATTTATTAACAGGCCCTTAAAGTAGATCGGGCCTTTTTGCTCAAGAAAATGTAATCGTTTTTTTGAAACAAGATAATTTCGAACAAAGTGAGACTCTGGGGTGGAAGTGATTTTTGAATGTGCATGCAGCATAGATTGCAATAAACTTGTGCCAGACCTTCCTACGCCAACAATAAAAATATCATCCATGTCCCTTGATTAAATTTAATTTACTGGTTGTTTGATACAAACTATTGAATTCTTTAGAGTATACCATAGCATTCTTACTGGTTAGTTTGTAATTCTTATCATCAAACCAAAGGATAGCATTTATTAATGCTTCGTAATTCTGAGGTTCTATCAATAATCCGGTTTTCTCATGTTCAATTATTTCAGGAATAGAATTCCATAAAGTGCTAATAACAGGTTTCCCCAGAGAGTATGATTCGATAATTATTCCGGGATAGCCTTCTCCCGGATAATATGTTGGTAACATAATGACATCATATTCTTCTATTGTAGACAAAACCTCCTCGGGCCTTAGAGGACCCTGGTAGAGCGTTTTAAATAAATGCTTTAAATCATCCGGAACCTTTAAATCTACTATTGGTCCGTATATATGAATACAATAAGAATCATCTAATTCACGGGCCGCTTTCAGGATTTCAATAACTCCTTTTGAATTTTTAACCTGGCTAATAAAAGCAAATTTTCTAGAATATAGTCTCTGGTTAATCTTCCTCTCTGGAAAATTTCGAACATTGGGAAACCAAACTGTTTTTCCAAAATCTTTAAAATAATAAACTAATTGTTTTGTTTCGAAAAGAGTTGCCACTGCATTTCGCATCAACCATCTTATAATCCTTTTGACAAAAGGATTATTTTTTTCATAAAATCTATCAAATCCACCTCCAACCTTTTTGAGAGTGAATTTTCGACCAGCAATCATAGACATAAAAAGAATCACAGGTGCGATATAGACCACAACCCTGTCACTGCCAATAAATAAAATGCATTTGTGCCTCCATATTTCTTTTATTGCTTTTCCTAAAACTATAAAATACGAGAGAACAAAACCTCCTCCATTTGCTGGGTTGATATCTATCACCGTAAATGATTCATCAAGTGTGTAAAGATCATCTATCAACTCTTCAGACAACCTGATGGCACCTCCTATTTCCTCAGGGTTCTTTTTATTGTATCTTTTTGCGAAGACAAGTATCTCCTTTTTACTTCTCATTTAATTTATCTCTTTCTGTTTTAAAGAAGTTGATTCTTCCTGGATCCTATGGAATATTATACAAAATCCTATTCCGGTTCCTATAAACAAAACTCCCCAAATCCTGCTTAACAAAGCTTCTGTTATCCCACAAATACAAAATAGGAGCACGAATATTACCCCTAAATTGAATTTAAAATGAACATTTCTCTTAATTATATGTACAAGAAAACCAATCCACAGAAGAATTCCTATTAACCCATTTCTGATCAGAATTAACAATAAATCATTATGCGTATTGAAACTTTCGTAAAACTGACGAGTAAGAAAATGAGAGTAATAACATTCATTCATAGCCAATTGCTCATTTCCAGATCCAACACCTGTAAACCAAGAATTAGAGTAAAAAACTTCTAAGGCGCATTTCCAGGTTTCTATTCTGATAGAAAGACTATTCGAAAAACTATCAAAAAGTCGATCTTTTATAAGCAATAATGGTGAATATCCCAGATTTAGGATGATGATTATAGCGAGAATAAAAAGTCCTGATATTATACCTATTCTGGTAACCAAAATTCTTTTAAATCCAATTGTGAGAAAGGCATAGACAGGAAGAAGTATGGTCATTGCTATGAGGGCTGTTCTGGCTTGAATAATAAAAACCGACGGAAAAAAGACTAACAGGCACAAAATTAATGCTATTCTCATCCACATTGACCGGTAAAATCGCAATGCTTCCAAACATAGGAAGATTGAGAAAACAACAAACATAGAAATATAAGCAGGATGAAAGTCGCCCCCATTTGCAACAAAAAGTGCATAATTAAAAGGGTTTTTTTCTCCTGCCTGAATAAGCCCCCAAACGTTTAAATAACTTATCGCGAGAATACAAAATACCGAAATTACGAATCCCATAAGTGAAATTCTTAATTGGGGTTTCGAGAGCTCTTGAGAAGGGGCAATAAGTAATGGCAGCACAATTAATAATGTATACTTGCCTATTTTTTCGGAATAATCAATAAGAAATTCATTGTATGAGAATATTAGGCCTAAAAGAAACCACAGTAAGCTGAGGACTAATAAGATCCAAGTTTTACTTCGAATAGTGGATACTATCAAGCTTCTGTTTATTGTAAAAATCCATCCAATACCCAACGCAATAAGACCAATGTTGCTATATCTGTTTTCCAAGGGAAGGGTAAACAGAAAAATCAGGAGACCTATTTGATATACTCTCAATGGTTTTATAATTTGAAAGATATTCTGCTTCATTTATCCCTCTTTGGTATTTTCGCAGAATTCGTAAATCTGATAATAGCTTCTCGTAATTCGTTTACATCATTTGGTGAGATAACAGTGCTTCTTTCGTCATTACTTTGTTCTACGATCTCTGGCAACCCCCCAGTGTTTGTGGCTATAATGGGAATGTCATACGTTAATGCCAGATAGCCCACCCCAGACTGGCTTGCTTTCTTATAAGGGAGCAGTAAACAGTCTATCCCAGATATATACTGATGAAATTCTTGTTCCGTCACCCTCTTGTTATCAATAATTACCTCTATTTGAAGATTCTCCCATGGCATTGTATTGACATTTCCACTGCCTACCAATAACAATCTAATTTTTTTTGAAATGGTAGGATCAGTGTTTAAAGTAGCCATAGCATGGTACAGAATATCTAGTCCTTTATAAGCTTCCATTCTACCTAATACTCCAAAAATAGTTCCATTAAATGCTTCTCTTTTGGGGGTCACCAATGGCTTAGGTAGAGGGTGCGGATAAACAATTACCTTCCCTGCCACGTCTTTGCATTCCTCAACCAAGATTTGGCTATGGATATGTAAGTAAAAGCCCGGATGAATACGTGATAATTCGTATAATTTCTTTAGATAATATCTCTTGATCTTCTTGGCTAGCGGAGCAATTTTTTCTTCATGAGGAACCGGATCATGCAAGGTTAAGATGATCGTCAGGTCATTATTAAAGTGAAACAATGAACTAATAAGGGGATATGCCAAAAGAAAACTGGTTAAAATATGCACAGAATTGTATTCGCCAACCATTTCCTTATAATCAACAAAGAAATATTTAATCCAGGAAGATGGAAATAAGCGAGCCATGACTGCTATAAACAAGGCTTTTGATTTACTTTCAGTTAGAATATCTTGAAATACAACATGGCCCTCTAAAGGCACTTCCCTAAATTTTTCATCTAACAACAGGAAATACTTACTTGTAAATTTTTTAATTTCTGTGAGCCATAATGTCATGTAATTAAACATCCCGCCATTTATTTCAAAAATTCCGGGAGCTAATAACAGCACAGGTGTCTCTTGACCTACTATTTCCTTATATTCAAATTGTTTTAGGTTATTTTCCAAAGGTGTTTTATTATACCAAAAGCATTAGATCATATCCAAATAAGGGAAAAAATTATTTATATACTTCAGTGCAGATCGTCTTTCACCTATTATTGTTGCAGGATTACCTCCTACAATAGATCTCGGGGGAACGTCTTTGGTTACCACAGAGCCTGCCGCTACAACGCTTCCGAATCCCACAGTTACGCCTGGTAGAATAAGTGCCCTGCTCGCTATCCATACGGAATCTTCAATTATTACATTCTTGGATATAGTATCGTGCATATCTGAATGCGGATCATGGCCTACTGTAAATATCCAAACACCTCTTGCAATATCTACGTTGTTTCCTATTTTTAATTGACCTCCTCTTCCATCGAGAACACAGCCAGAATTTATTATACAATTATTACCAATTTGAATTTTATTCCGTTTCATTGACTTATTCAAAAAGGTGACATTGCTCATTATATTTGTCTGTTTGCCTTTAATCAAATATGTATTCAACAATAAATTCCTCAATCTTGGAAAAGGCAATTTCATTATCAATTTATTGATCATAAAAAGACGCAAACTTTTCAAATATGATATAAACTGTTTCATGCTAATAGTTCTATATTTTCTCGTTTTAGTTTGTGAAAAAGGATCATTAGCATCCCTAAGAAGGTCATAAACGGAGAAAGCTCTACCAGTAAAGATATAAGTATGAGGGCAAAGAAAGATGCTTGGATTGTGGCTGGAATGGCATTGGATATAAAATTTTTAATAATGAGAATAATGGGAATAATAAAAAACAATCCACAACTTACTGCATACTCCAGAAATATAGATTTAGGTGTTGCGTAGAGTTCACCATTTAATATACCTCGAATTTCTACCCCTGTTAATGCTCCCTGAATAGTAGATGATGTCATTTTTTCAATATAAAAATAATGAAATCCGCCAAATCCAATCCCCATAGGATTTTCAATAATAAGTTGCAAAGCCGTAAGCACAGAACTAAATCTTAAAGTAAATGTACTCCAAATTCGATTTTGCTCTGTTAATCCTTGAATTCCTTTTTCTTTTAAAATATCAATAAAATAAACCAGGCGGTCTACTTCCTTTATTCCGAGAAATAGGGGAATACATATTAAGACTAAGATGAGTGCTATTCCTGTTGCTATCTTGAGTTTTTTACTTTGTGATCTAAAAACTAAAAATAATATTATAAGTGGAATCACTAAAATTTGTGCTTTTGACTGAATAAATAATCCTAATACTAAATAACAAATTATCCATATCCTAGCCTTCTTCTCTATACCATAGTAACCGATCATTAATGGTGCTAGGAAAACATAATACATTGCTGCTGCACTTGGTTCAGCGGTTAGCATTGAGATTCTTAAGGTGTTTGTAAAGAACAACTCATAAAGCCCTGCGCCTAGTTGTATTAACATAATAAAGTAAGCAAATCTTAGAATTTGATGAGCTGATACTCGCATTAGAAGAACGCAGACGGCTAATGCAAAAAGAACACGTATCCAGAAAAATCGTGATCTAAGAAGTACGTCTTTAACCTCATCCTCCGGAAAAGTCCCCAGAGTGATCATAATTAGGGCAATAAGAGTTCCTGAAAGCAATACGATTAAAAAAAAATAAAATGCGGTTTTTGGTATTTTAAGTGCAGGGTAGCTTGTTGCAACGATAAACAGCCCAACAAGTAAGGTAAAATAGGTAAACCCAAGTGTAAAAATAGCTACTGCTAAGGCAACAACCCATAACTGAATATTTAAAAAGAGGTTAGCCGATCTCATTTAAAATGGGATATAAGAATCTTAATGCTATACTTGGTGATAAAAATCATCTGCCTCCCCAAAAAAAAGAATATGGCAAGAGGGCCTTTTGCGTGTTTTCTATAAAAGGAATACCCTATCTTAATATTTTTATATGACCGAACATTAGTAAGATACCATTTTAAATTCTTAAAGGTGAACTGTTCTTTCCTGCCAGTATTTTCATGAACATTCCAGGCTTTTAATTCAGGAAAGACAAAAAGTTTGTATCCTGCTTTACCTGCGCGGAGAAAAAGGTCGGTATCGCCATCATATTGTGGAAATAGGCTAGAATCACATAGTCCTATTTCTTTAAAAAGAAGCGATGGTATTGTAACAGCCATGCCCCCACACCAATCCACTTCACGTATTTCATCAAAAGACTTTCCATCCTTCATTCCCGTCCCAACATTTATTTTGGAATCAGTAATTGGATTATAAAGTCCTCCAAATGAAAAAAGAATATTTGGTTCGCTTTTGC
Source organism: uncultured Flavobacteriaceae bacterium (assembly GCA_963781045.1). Taxonomy (GTDB): domain Bacteria; phylum Bacteroidota; class Bacteroidia; order Flavobacteriales; family Flavobacteriaceae; genus Muriicola. Next base: position 15,348 of record CAWAEX010000035.1, read on the forward strand.
GGTACATTTTCGAAGCAAAAATTATATTATCTTCTCCTGATTGGATCAAGTCATGAAGTATATTGAAGTATGTCTTCTCAATATAGAGATCCTTATTCCATAAAAGGATATGTGAGGGCTCATTTTCAGTTGATAAGGCATATTGAATGCCCATATTGATTGCTGCAGACCAAAACAAATTTCCATCACCATAACAAAGTGTCACGTCCGGGTGATGTTTTTGAATCCAGTTAGATGTGCCATCTGTAGATCCATCATCTATAACTATTATTTCTATTGGAAGTGCACTTTCTTGTGTTTTCTGATAATGATCATTGCAATCTTTAAGATTCTTTAGACAATGCTGAGTAAAAAGAATTTCATTATAAACCGGAATAAGTATGCAAATACATTCTTTCATAGGTTAAGCGACACTTTGAAGGCCTTTCTTTAGCGAACGAATTTCCTTTGCAACTTGAAATGGACCCGTAAAACAAAACAAAGATAAACTTATAATTGTAGCAAGAATCACTCCATTAAGACCCAATTGATAGTGCTTTACAAATACGATAGAGAGCGGAATATTTATTATGGCTCCAATTAATGAAGTTGTCAATTGAAGTCTGGTTTTGGCTATACCATTGGTAAAATAGGCTAAAATAGAATGGACAATACTAAACAAAACTAGTGTTGCCATAAAAATGTAATTAGACATACTAAGTCCAAGATCTCCTTTACCAATCCATAAGCGAATTACAAAATCTCCTAGTATTACCATTATTGTTAATATCACTATATAACCTCCTGTAAGGCGTATTAAATTCTTCATTGTTTTTTCAAGCCAATCATAATCTTTTTTTTCATACACCTCGGTATACATAGACCACAATGGTGCGTTAATAAGAGTATGCATTATCATCAATAGATTGAAGAACCTGAAAATAATATCATATCTGGTGACCTCTTCAGAATCTGCCAATTGTAATAAAATAAATCGGTCTGTTGTTAAAATGATCATCATAGTTGTCTGAAGCATAAAAAATCGTAGGCCTAATGAAAGAATTGGGCGCAATAATGACGGTTCAAAATACCGCAAATTTGGTCTCAATTGTTTGTTGGTTGTATAAAACCAAATACTTAGCCCGATATTGGCAAAAAACATACTCATTCCGTACCCCAGGGCTAAATAATGTAAGTTAGAACTTGTAAACCGTATTAATAAAACCACTACGGACAATGCCAAAAGCTGAAATATAAATTGATTTACAACAACTAAGGAGGCCTTTTGTATCGCATTGAAAACAGCATTTATAAGGGATAGAACAAAATTGGCCAAAGTAAAAAAGAGAACAATAAGTACCAGGTCTCCCAGATATTCATTATCATATTTTGAAGAATTCAAAAGAACCTTCCAATTAATAAAGTCTGAGAGAGCAAATACTATTAAATAAATCACTGAGGCAAATGCCAGCAATGCCAAATACCCAGTGGTTAGGTATTTTTTGGCTTCCTCAACCTTGTTGTTGCTAAGGGCCTCAGCTAATTTATTCTTTACGCCATTGGCAATACCAAGATCAAAGAAAATTACCCAATGAAGAAAGGATAATACAACGGCCCAAAGACCATAATCCTCTATTTCCAAATACTTCAATAAAAATCGAACCAGTAGGAAAGACAGGACTACAGAAAAGATCTTAAAGAAAAATGAACGCTTTAACTGTTGAATTAAGTTAATACTTCGGGCGTGCAAGCGCGATTTTTTTTCATCGAAGAACTTCATATAAATGATCTATTTCCTCCATTAGAGGAATTTGATGATTCCCGACAAAAAATCCATTCTTATCAAGATATTTTGCATTCTTTAATACTCCGTGAATGGAATAATCAAAAAACTTAAGAACTTCATTCTTAGTGAAATCACCGGTGACAATTGGCCTTGATTCTATTCCTTCGGCATCTAGTTTTGCAATAACCTCTGATCTTACTAATTTAGATTCTGGCTTAATAATTAAGCTAAAGCCAAACCAGCTGCTTTGATCTATATTTTTTTGAATCATAAAATCCCGATGATTTGAAAATAGTTTTGTAAAGTAGGCGGCATTTTTTTGTCTTTGTTCTATAAAAGCAGGCAACTTTTTAAGTTGTTGAATCCCTATTGCCCCACTCATTTCCAAAGGTCTTAAATTGTATCCGGGAAGTACAAATCTAAAAGACTCAACAAACCAATCCTTGCTTTTTGTCGTAATTTTATTGGAATCTGGTAAATTTCGAGTCCAACCATGCGCCCTTAATGACAATAAAACGTGATGTAACTCTTCGTCGTCTGTCACAATTAAACCGCCTTCCATTGTTGACATATGATGTGAGAAAAAAGTTGAGAAGCTACCCATAATTCCAAAGGTGCCTGCCTGCTTATCGTTATATTTAGCTCCCATTGATTCACAATTGTCTTCAAATAGCAGAATTTTTCTTTTCCCTATTAATTGTTGAATTTTATCGAAATCATTAGGGTTTCCCAAGAGGTTTACTGCAACTATCATCTTCGTTTTGTCATTAATTGCAGCTGCCAATTCATCAAGGTCATAATTCAATGTTTCTAAATCGATGTCCACAAATTTCACTTTTAGACCATATTGATATAACGGATAATACGTTGTTGACCATGAAACTGCAGGCACTATAACTTCATCACCTCTTTTAAGTTTAGGTTCTTTAGTATAAAACAAAGCGGCGATTGCCAATAAATTAGCTGAAGAACCAGAATTTACCATTATACAATACCGTGACTTTACATAGGCAGCGAAGTTTTTTTCAAATTCAAAGACATATTCGGACATAGTGTACATGTCCTTGGCAATCACAGCTTGTATAGCTTCTATTTCGGCATCATCCCAAGTTGAAGAAGCCAGTTTATATCTTTTCATTAATTATGGTTTTAAAATATGAATACGTTCTTTGAATTCCCTCTTCCAAGGAAGTTGGGGGATCCCACCCAAAGACCTTTAATTTAGTATTGTCTATTAATTTTCTCTTCATTCCAACTGGTTTACTTAAATCGTGACTGAACGTACCGGTATACCCTATTACCTTTGAAATAACCCGATAATACTCATTGATGCTATAGTCCTGACCTAACCCTACATTTAAATTCTGTGGCAATTCGTCAAACCTGGGAATCGCATAAAAAATAAAATCTGCTAAATCACCTGCATACATGAATTCTCTTCTGCTAGTTCCATCTCCCCATATAACCACCTCGTTAGAATGATTTTCTTTTGCCTCATGAATTCTTCTAATTACTGCAGGTAGCATATGAGAATGCAGTGGATCAAATTTGTCATATCTGCCAAATAAATTACACGGAATGATCGTCTTGTAAGAAAGTTTAGATTCAGTAGTGCTAATGTATTCGCACAAACGTGTTGCAATTATTTTGGCAAGTGCATATCCTTCATTTGTTGGTTCCAGTTCTCCTGCTAGTATTAAGGATTCCTTTAGAGGGTTTACCGCATTTCGAGGGTACATACACGAGCTTGCAACATTTAGGAGTTTAGGGATTTTTGCTTTCAGAGCAGCATAGATTAAGTTTCTGCCCATATCCAGATTCTCTATCAAAAATCCAACAGGATTTGCAATATTTGCCTGTATCCCACCAACAAGACCTGCAGCATGAATAATGAGATCTGGAGTATTCTTGTTCAAATACTCTTGAACGTCATCTGCGTTGAGCAAATTAAGTTCTTTACTAGAAGGATGTAAAATCTCATAATTATCGGATAAAGGATGTTCCAATAAATTTTTCCCCACCATGCCTGTGCCCCCGGTAATTAGAATTTTTAATGACATTCGCCTGCTTAGTTATTCGAAGTAGTTCTTAATTCGATATCCGCCTTCTTTCAGATATTGTTCCTTTTGCATCAATTTTAAATCACTCTGCATCATATCATTGACCAGTGCTTTAAGGTCGTATTTAGGGACCCAACCTAGTTTGTTTTTTGCTTTGGAAGCATCTCCCACCAACAAATCCACTTCTGTTGGACGGAAATAACGAGGATCAATACTTAATACTTCTTTGCCTATAGGCAATTGAAAATCTTTATTGTGGCACTTCTTTATAACTGCTTTTTCTTCTATCCCTTTACCTATAAAATCTACCTCAATCCCCGCCTCCTCAAAACTCATTCTCACAAATTCTCTTACTGGTGTTGTTTTTCCTGTGGCTATAACCCAGTCTTCTGCTTCATCAGCTTGCAATATCATCCACATCATGCGTATATAATCTTTGGCATGCCCCCAATCACGTTTAGCATCCAAATTTCCCAGAAAGAATTTATCCTGAAGTCCTAATGCGATGCGGGAAACGGCTCTTGTTATTTTTCTAGTTACAAATGTCTCTCCTCTAATAGGTGATTCATGGTTAAAAAGAATACCATTGCAAGCAAACATATTATAAGCTTCACGATAGTTAACAGTGATCCAATATGCATACATTTTGGCTACAGCATACGGACTACGCGGGTAAAATGGCGTGTTTTCTGTTTGTGGTACTTCCTGAACTTTTCCATAAAGTTCTGATGTAGAGGCCTGATAAATACGTGTTTTCTTTTCCATTTTCAGTAGCCTCACTGCATCTAGAATACGCAATGTTCCCAAAGCATCGGTATTTGCTGTATATTCAGGAATCTCAAAAGACACATGAACATGACTCATTGCGGCTAGATTATAAATCTCATCTGGCTGTATTTGCTGTATTAGTCTAATAAGATTTGTACTATCAGTCATATCCCCATAATGAAGGAAAAAATGCTGATTATCAACATGTGGATCTTCATATATATGATCAATTCGCTCCGTATTGAAAATAGATGATCTTCTTTTTATTCCATGCACCACATATCCTTTCTTGAGGAGGAATTCGCTTAAATAGGCTCCGTCTTGTCCCGTAACTCCTGTAATTAATGCAACTTTCATTATAGTATGTTATTCGTTATTTTCTATTATAATCCAGGTTAAGATATTGAGGTTATTTTGTAATTAATTTATAGCAGTTATTCCCGCAAAATCCAAAATAATTTTGCCTTTAGGCGCCGCATTTTTGATAAATTCATCATGACCAACAAGGTAGACAATAACATCCGCTTTTTCCAATGCTTCTTCAACCGGTGTCAATTTAAACACATTATGTGATTTGATATTGGGTTCAACAATATAGTAAACTTCATTGTTGGAATTTTGTAATACTTTTTGAGCAATATATTTGGCAGGCGATTCTCTTAAATCGTCGATATTTGGCTTAAAAGCAAGACCCATAAGAGCTATTTTAGGTTTCCTTCCATTCTCTAATTCAAAGGCCAATTTGGCCGATTGTATTTTCTCTGCGCACCAGAAAGATTTATAGTTGTTGATCTCCCTTGCCGTTCCTATTATTTTCGATTCCAGGGGATAATCAGATACAATAAAATAAGGATCTACAGCAATACAATGCCCACCTACTCCGCAACCAGGTTTAAGGATGTTTACTCGGGGATGTTTATTGGCAAGTGCAATAAGCTCCCAAACGTTTACATCGGCTTTATCGCAAATAAGCGATAATTCATTGGCAAAGGCAATTTGCACATCTCTCGATGAATTTTCCACCAATTTGCACATTTCCGCTGTTCTTGCGTTAGTTTTATGTAAAGCTCCCTTCACATATTTAGCGTAAAAATCGACAGCTTTCTGTGTCGATTTTTCATCAATTCCTCCAATTACTCGGTCATTGTGAACCAATTCGTACATCACATTACCAGGTAGTACCCGTTCCGGGCAATATGCGATAAAAAGCTGATCCTCTAATTCTGGTCTTTGTGCATATATCAATTGCTTCATCTTCTCGGTGGTACCAATAGGGGATGTAGATTCAATGATATAAAGATCTCCTTTTTTTAGCAGTGGAATAACAGCCTTTGTGGCTGCTTCCACAAAGGAGATGTCTGGTTCGTTCTTTCCTTTAAAAGGTGTAGGAACTACAATAAGATAGGCGTCGGCCGTTACAGGGCTCACTGATGCTTTTAACGAGCCTTTTTTTACTGCAGAAGAAACTACATTAGCTAATGATGGTTCAACAATATGAATTTCACCTTTGTTAATAGTATCTACGACAGATTGATTTACATCAACTCCGTGGACTTTACTGCCACTTTTCGCAATTAAAGCTGCAGTGGGTAGCCCTATATACCCTAAGCCCATCATTACTACATCCTGGTTCTTCATTTTATTCTAATTTATCTATGAATTGAACTATTTTGGAACAGGCAGTGCCATCTCCGTAAGGATTATGACGTGCACTCATTTCCTGATAATGACCTTTGTTATTTAATAATTTTTTAGTTTCGGAGGTGATTTTATCAACATCGGTTCCAACCAGAATGACCGTTCCAGCAGTTACAGCTTCAGGTCTTTCAGTTGTATCTCTCATTACCAACACTGGTTTTCCTAAACTGGGTGCTTCTTCCTGAACTCCACCACTGTCAGTAATTATTAGATACGCATGAGACATCAACCAAACAAACGCAGGGTAAGACAATGGATCAATCAAATGAATATTGGATATGTTGCCAAGTAATTCGTATACGGGTTTTTGAACATTGGGATTTAAATGTACCGGATATACAATTTCCACTTCTGGATTATTGGTTGCAATATTTCGCAATGCCTGGCAGATATCAATAAATCCTTGTCCGTGATTTTCCCTTCTATGTCCTGTAACCAGGATAATCTTTTTTGAAAGATCTATTTTATTATTAAGCATTGAGATCTCATCATCCAGAAAATCGGGTCTCTTTACCTTTTTTGCACTATAATTCAGAGCGTCAATCACCGTGTTGCCCGTAACTACCACAAATGCTTCTTCTACATTCTCATTTAGAAGATTTTGTCTGGAGGTGGCTGTAGGTGGAAAATGATAATCACTCACAACTCCGGCTATTCTTCGGTTCATTTCTTCCGGAAAAGGAGAAAGTTTATTAAATGTTCTTAATCCAGCTTCAACATGACACACCTTGGCTCCGGAATAAAATGCGGCGATCGAAGTTGCCATGGTGGTGGATGTATCCCCATGCACAAAAACATAATCTGGTTTATAATCCTCTA
>CAWAEX010000036.1:0-8505 GCA_963781045.1 uncultured Flavobacteriaceae bacterium
CGTAGACCTATCGCATCTTTTTCTGAATATGTTTACGCTCTATTTCTTTGCAGATGTGGTTATTCGATGGTTTGGTCCAGCCCAATTTATCCTAATATACTTTGTTAGCCTGCTAGCCGGGAGTCTTTTGGCCTTGTTCTTTCATAAAAAAGAACCACTCTACAGTGCAGTAGGTGCCAGTGGGGCCGTAACTGGTATCTTGTATTCTGCAATCCTGCTTCAACCTAGTATGCAACTGGGTATCATGTTTATCCCAATACCGTTGCCGGCCTATGTATTGGGCATCCTGTATATGCTTTATTCTATTTATGGCATGAAAAAAAGGCTTGGAAATATAGGGCATACAGCCCATTTTGGCGGAGCTATCGGGGGTTATGTGATCACTCTCTTGTTTAAACCAGAATTGTTTGTCACAGATACGCTCATGGTACTCTTATTAGCACTCCCTATTATCATCCTTTTTGCAATGGAAAAATTAGGGAAACTGTAGAGGTATTTGAAATAAAATTACTAAGGAAATGCCCACTATGTCGAAGATTTCGGCAGAACGGCCACTATTTTACTTACCCAATATACGAATTAGCGATCTTTGTCGTTAGAGTAGTGCCCAAGCTACGTTAATAAAATACCTACTTATGAAAAAAGGAATATTTCCAATATTTCTAATGGCCTTAGTGCTTGTCACCTCTTGTAGTGATGAGACAACTATCTTCATTGACGAACAACAATCAAGTATTTTCGAGGAAAACGATGCTACTAAATTAGCAGGCAGTGTTAATTTTGATAACGCTGGTGTGCTGGATATAACCATTGATGAAAATTATTCTGGAAAACGCACTTCAAAAGCCGCAGACGAACCAGCCGGTAATTATCCTTTGACATTGATCACTCAGGTGAATCCGCCAACGTATGGGCCAATTACCGGCCTTACAGCCGCTCATGTGTATGTTGAGAATGATTATGCCTATGTTGCTTATAATGTAGCCGGGGATGAATATTCCGGAGCTATAGATATTATCAATGTAGCCGATCCAAACAATCCAACAGTTACATCTCGCGTGGTATATTCTAATGCTGATATTAATTCACTTCAATATGTTGACGGATTTTTATATGCAGTAGGGGGTATGGATGCTACATCTAGCTTTACGGCACTGTCGAATTCATTTATTACGAAGATCCCTGTTTTTAGTGGTGTCATGGATACCGATGCCGGAGTTATTTATGGGTTCCAAGCCGGTGATAATGCTACTGACATTGTCATAGATGGCAATGAGGCCTATGTAACCAGCGGGAAAGACGGATCTATTACTGTTTATGATACACAGGACCTCGACATAAAAAAAGAAGAAGCGTTTGCAGATCTTCGATCATTGGCTTTTGATAATAACAAAGTAGCATTACTCGATGCAACAATAGGAATACGGGTCCTGGATGACAATCTTAAATTAAAAAAGGAAATACCGATAGACACAGATTTTGGTTTATATACCAAAAGATCTATCGATTTTATTGGTGATAAGATCATTGTAGCAGAAGGTTCTAAAGGGGCCGGCGTGTATTCCTATGACTCAGGAGCCTTATTACAATATATTCCTATCATCATTGACCCAATTGAAGAACCCATAGGTGATATAGTAACCAATGCAGTTGCTATTAATAAGGATATGGTCTTAATGGCCAATGGTGGTGCCGGACTTTCCATTTCAGATGATGAAGGAAATACAACAGAACCATATGGTGTGATTCAATTAGATGGATCTATAAATTATGTACAAACGGTAGGCGATTATGCTTTTGCCGCTGCAGGCCAGGAAGGATTACTGATCATTAAACTAAATAGATTATCCCTAAGTCTGCAAGCGCAGTGCTCATCGTTAGCGGAATACAGTGGGTCTGGTAAATTGGTGATCAATGAAGGGGAAGATATTGCATTTAGTGGCGCTAAAAACTTTAATTTCATAAAGTTGGAGAAGGAAGCCTCATTACTTATGTGTGGTTCGTGGACAGTGAGTAACGATGTAGACATTAAGGAGAATGCCCTATTGGAAATGAATGGCTCTATGAGTGTAGGAAGCAATAAAAAGCAGAAAGAAATCAAAGTAGAAAAAGGAGCAACCTTCAGGGTAGAAGGAAATGTGACCATCTATGGAGATCTGATACTTGAAGATAACTCCACCATTGAGTTTATTGGGGAAGACTCTGTGATAAATATATTTGGAGATGTAGAAATAAAGGATAATGTGTCTGTGCTCGGAACCTTTGTAGATGTTCAGAATAAATTCTAAACTCCAATATTAGATATAAAAAAACCCCGATGTTTTGGCATCGGGGTTTTTGTTTTGTGTTATCCTGATTATTGAAGCAGCTCCCCAATTTTAGCTTCTAATGAAGCTCCCCGGAGGTTTTTTGCCACAATAATTCCGTTCTCATCCAAAATAAAAGAAGCTGGAATAGCATCCACATTGTACAACTTGGCTATTTCGTCAAAATAATTAACGTTAGATACATTATGCCAGATTAATCCATCGTTTTCAATAGCTTTTTTCCAGTCATTGGCATTTCTATCTAAGGACACTCCCACTATACTTAGACCCTGATCTTTATATTTATTGTATACCCTAACTATGTTGGGGTTCTCTGCGCGACATGGTTTGCACCAGGCAGCCCAAAAATCAACTATGGTAACCTTGCCCATCACATCGTTTAGTGCCAGTTGCTCTCCATTTGGGTTAGGAGCTGAAAAATTAGGTGCCTTTGAACCAATGGACGTATTTGCATCTTTTTCCAGTGCTTCTTTGATCTTGATTCCCGTATTGCTTTCCTTAATTTCCGGGCTAAGCGCATCGTATAATTCCTGAACCACTGTATTATCCTTAGCTTTAGTGGTAAGGATCCTGAAAATAACCAAAGCAGAAACAAGGGCATTCGGATTCTCCTTTACATAGCTTAATTCATAATCCTTCGCTTCTTCCATCAACTCAAAATACTCTTCACGCAATGAGTTTATGGTTACTGTATCTCTTTTAGCCTGTGCTGCTCGCATGTCCTGATTCATAGAAGAGGCTTTTCTGCTAAGTACTCGCGAACCTTGTAAAAAGTCGTAGAATAACTCGTTCTGTAATGTGCCGCCAATTTTGGCAAATGCAAGGCTGTCTCGTTGAGCTGTAATATCAATAGTTCCATCTTCAACTATGATCGGGATGTTTTCCTGACCTTTTCCAAAAAAGATGTAGTGAAGTTCAGGGCTTTTACTAGGTCCTCCTTTAAAAGTGAAAGTTCCATTCGTAACCATTGCGGAATCTACTGTGATCAATTGATTGCCTTCCGCATATTTACGTAAGCTTAATTCGGTACCATCTGTGTTTTCTCCTTCCAGGGTTCCTTCAATGACATATCCATTAGTGGTTTCGCAAGCGGCAAACATCAGGATCAATAGAAATGGGACAACTAATTTTTTCATTTTACTATATTTTGTCGGCAAAGGTACTGATTAGGTGCACAATAAAAAAAGTCCTTAACATAAGAATATGTCAAAGACTTTTGAATTTGTATTTAAACAGTATTGGTATTAAAACTGATATCGGATCCCAAGTGCTATGTCGAAATCAAAATTATCTGAAAATTCATCATAACCTACAAGGCCAATCTCAGGGCGAAAATCGAGGGAAAGCAATAATGGAATATTAAAATTGTATTCAATTCCGATATTTCCAGCTCCAAAAACAAATAAGCCGCCATCCGGGTCAGGATTATTGTTTCTTGGTGAAAAGTCAACACTTCCAAGTCCGCCACCTACGCCGTAATACCAGTTAAAGTTACCATCGAGTGGCTGAACCCATTGATGCACTAAAGCTAATTTAAAGGCATCATAATTTCTACTGTCTCGCCAGCCAAGATCAAATTCTAACCTGGTGGCCTGAGTAAGAGATTTTTGATAGGAAATTTCTGCTCCAAACCCGTCACTATCTCCTAACCGAAGCCCTAAGGCATGTTCGGAAATAGACTGAGCGCTAAGGCCACATGTGGCCAACAAGAAAAGGAATGCACTAATTTTAAAAATTTTCATATGTTCTTAATTTATTATTTAAAAATACGTCTTAGAGGGTGTTCTGATGTTAATAATAACTTAATTTCGTCTTCAAAATTCGTTTCATTTTGAACTCAGTTTTTTTTTCAGAACTAACCAATATTTTTAATGGTACCCTGCATACGGATATACTTACGAGAAGTCTATATGGTACGGATGCTTCTGTCTATCGAAAAATTCCATTGGCCGTTGCTTATCCCATAAACAATGAGGATATTAGAAAACTAATTCTTTTTGCAAATGCACATAAAATAGGGCTTATCCCAAGAACGGCTGGGACTTCTCTGGCCGGTCAATGTGTAGGAGATGGCATCGTCGTAGATGTTTCCAGGCATTTTACCAGGATCATAAACTTTGACAAAGAAAACAATCAGGTAACGGTTCAGCCGGGAGTGATCCGAGATGAGCTCAATGAATTTTTAAAACCCCATGGCGTATTCTTTGGTCCAAACACCTCCACCTCCAACAGGTGTATGATAGGGGGGATGGTTGGAAATAATTCCAGTGGTACAACCTCCATTCAATATGGTGTTACCAGAGAGAAGGTACTCTCGCTTAAAACTATTCTATCTGATGGATCTGAAGCTGAGTTTTCATCCTGTACATCAGCAGTATTCAAAGAAAAAAAGACTTTGAATACACTTGAAGGAAATATTTATAAAGAACTATATAACATACTATCAAATAAAGACATACAATTAAATATAAAGAAACAATTTCCTAAGAAAAGTATTCATAGACGTAATACTGGTTATGCGATAGACAGTTTACTTGAAAGCAACTTATTTTCAGGGAATGAGCAAGAGATCAATCTCTGCCACTTGCTTAGTGGAAGTGAAGGAACCCTGGCCTTTACGACCGAGGTTACCTTACAGCTTAATGAACTGCCACCACCAATGTCGGCCATGGTGGTCACACATTACAACACCCTGGAAGCCTGTCTTACCGATGTTGCTCCGGTAATGCAACATGAGCTGCACACATGTGAGATGATGGACAAAGTGATCCTTGATTGCACCAAGAACAATAAGACGCAGTTGGCCAATAGGTTCTTTGTAGATGGCGATCCGGCTGCCTTATTGATGTTAGAAGTGCGATCTCATTCACAGAACGACCTTGATGAACAATTAAAAAGACTTACAAAGACAATCCAGGATTCGGGCTTAAGTTATGCCTCTCCGGTTTTGTATGGAGAAGATATTAACTGCGCACTCGAATTGCGTAAGGCAGGCCTTGGACTGTTAGGCAACATGGTGGGTGACAGAAAGGCTGTTGCCTGTATTGAAGATACAGCAGTGGCATTGGAAGATCTAAAGGACTTTATTGGCGAATTCACGGGCATTATGAAGGAATTTGATCAGAATGCCGTCTATTACGCCCATGCCGGGGCTGGAGAACTTCACTTGCGCCCCATTTTAAATCTTAAGAAACAAGAGGATGTGCACTTGTTTCGTGCCATAACCACCCGGGTGGCTGAACTAACCAAGAAATATAAGGGTTCTTTTAGTGGAGAACACGGTGATGGTATTGTGAGGGCCGAGTTTATCCCACTTATGATAGGCGAGGAGAATTATAAGGTTCTAAAACGTGTTAAGACCATTTTTGATCCCAATAATATTTTTAATCCGGGGAAAATAGTTGATCCCTATCCTATGGATGCTTCCTTTAGATATGAAGTTGACAGGGAGGAACCGGAAATTCCTACAATGCTCGACTTTAGCGATAGTGAGGGGATACTTAAGGCAGCTGAAAAATGTAATGGGAGTGGAGATTGCCGAAAGACAGAGCATGCCAAAGGAGCGATGTGCCCAAGCTATCATGCAACCAGGGACGAGCAGGCTACTACACGAGGCAGGGCCAATGCGTTGCGCGAATTCTTAACTCACAACGACAAGGAAAATAAATTTGACTCTGAAGAACTTAAATCTGTTTTTGATCTGTGCCTGAGTTGTAAAGCCTGTGGTAGTGAATGCCCAAGTAATGTAGATGTGGCTACTCTTAAATCGGAGTTTTTATTTCAATACCAGGAAACCCATGGATATCCATTGCGAAACAAGTTGTTTGCCTATAACACTACCTTGAATAAGTGGGCCAGTAAGATCCCTTCGTTTAGCAATGCGATTTTTAAAAGTAAGTCGCTTGGCAATTTCATCAAAAAGATCTCTGGCGTGGCTGCTCAGCGAAGTTTTCCTCTAGTAAGCCACTTCGATTTTGATCCCTATTTGGCAACTAAAGAAGCGAGATCCCCGGATTCTGAGAAAAAGCTGATCCTTTACATTGATGAATTTACGCAGTATCTCGATATTGAGGTGGGGAAAGATGCTATTGATCTGTTACATGGCTTAGGGTATGAAATTCAGCTGTATTTTGGTGAAAGTGGCAGAACATTTATCTCCAAAGGCTTTTTAAAACAGGCCAGTAAGTTAGCTGAGAAGAATGTGGAAAGCCTATATTCCTATACAAAAAACAATATCCCAATAATAGGTCTGGAACCTTCAGCCATTCTAAGTTTTCGGGATGAATACCATCGCTTCCATTTAGACGCGGACAAGGTGAAATCGCTCTCAGATAATAGTTGGCTACTTGAAGAATTTTTGGCTGCAGAAATTGCAAATGGAAGGATCACAAATCAATTCTTTACCAAGGAAGCAAAAACAATTAAAATTCATGCCCATTGTCATCAAAAATCGCTTTCTAATCAAAAAGTGACCTTTGATATGTTAAACTTACCAGAGAATTATACGGTGACCATTATAAGTTCAGGGTGTTGCGGAATGGCCGGCTCCTTTGGATACGAGGATGAACATTATGAGCTAAGTATGAATATTGGAGGTCTAAAGCTTTTTCCGGCTATAATAAAGAGTGATCCAAATACTATTATTGCAGCCAATGGCACCAGCTGTCGACATCAAATATCAGACGGAACTGGGGTAAAAGCATATCACCCGGTGACTATTTTAAAGCAGGCGCTACTTACGTCTTAGCCATGATTAGGATGTTCTTGGTTTGCACTGTTAATACCCCTATATTTGGTCTCATAAGCGATGGAACGCTCCATCGGTAGTACTACCAAAACTACTTCATTTATGGCAGGAAATTCATTCGGCACCCTTTTTAAGCTTACTACCTTTGGAGAATCACATGGGGTGGCAATTGGTGGCATCCTGGAAGGATGTCCATCTGGCATAGCCCTTCATATGGATGCTATTCAGGCTGAAATGGATCGTAGAAAGCCGGGGCAATCGGCAATTGTAACTCAAAGGAAGGAAGAAGATAAGGTGGAATTTTTCTCCGGTATCTTTGAAGGAAAGACCACAGGAACACCCATAGGGTTTGCTATTTACAATAGCAATCAAAAATCTACAGACTATTCACATATCAAAGATTCGTACAGACCATCGCATGCCGACTATGTATACGATCAAAAATATGGTTTCAGGGACCATAGAGGCGGTGGCCGAAGTTCAGCCAGAGAAACGGCTTGTAGAGTAGTGGCTGGCGCTATAGCAAAACAATTTTTGAAAGAGTTAAAGATCAACGCTTTTGTATCACAGGTTGGAAGTATTAGTTTAAATAAAACATATCAGGAACTCGACCTGTCCCAAACCGAATCAAACCCGGTTAGATGTCCTGATCCAACAACTGCTGCTGCTATGGAAGCCCATATTAGGGAAGTAAGAAAAGAAGGGGATACAATTGGCGGGATAATTACGGGAGTTATACAAAATGTACCTATAGGTTTGGGAGAACCTGTGTTCGATAAGCTTCATGCTCAATTGGGAAAGGCAATGTTATCTATCAATGCTGTTAAAGGCTTTGAATATGGCAGCGGCTTTGAGGGTGTAAAGATGAAAGGAAGTGAACATAATGATGCTTTTAACACAGATGGAACTACCAAAACGAATAACAGCGGTGGAGTTCAGGGGGGTATTAGCAATGGGATGGATATTTTTTTTAACGTAGCTTTTAAACCGGTAGCCACCATAATTCAGCCCTATGAAACCATCGATAAGAAAGGGGAAATTGTTCAAACAAAAGGAAAAGGGAGACATGATCCATGCGTAGTACCAAGAGCAGTGCCTATTGTGGAGGCCATGGCAGCCTTGGTCCTGGCAGACTTTATGTTGCTAAACCGCGTCATTAAAAGTTAAAGCGAGTTTAACTCGGTTTGTATTCAAAACCTTATATTACAGATTCAATAATAGAAGTATGAGAAAACTGGAATTGCATTGGCAGATCTTGATCGGCATGGTCGTAGGCTTATTGTTTGGATTTGGGATGACTCCTTCATATCCTCGGGGACCTTCCTTTGTTCAGGATTGGATCAATCCTTTTGGAATGATCTTTGTCAAACTTCTTAAACTTATTGCAATTCCACTTATTCTGGCCTCCCTTGTCAAAGGAATTTCAGATCT
>CAWAEX010000037.1:0-11873 GCA_963781045.1 uncultured Flavobacteriaceae bacterium
TATGAATTTTACATGAAGCTACTAATTCCTAATAAATGCCCGCAAGCTTTTCTAAATTAAATCTGCACTAAAGACATTAGTTTACGGGGAAAATTCAATTTTTTTCCTTTCTTCCTGTATCTTCTATGCCTTAATATGGCAGCTGAGACCAGAGCTGCTGTTACGGGCACGATACATAGGCCAATTATCAGAACAAAAAAGAGACCTGATCAGGTCTCTTTTTAATATTAGAGAATTTTGGTTCTAGTATTCGATGATTATTGGTTTACTTAACATCATTCCATTTTCATCTATTGTCCTTATGAAATACATACCAGGTTGGAGGAAGGTAAGATCCAAACTATATTCCTCACCATCCTTCACTTCTCTGGCTTCATAAATTCTAATTAACCTGCCATTCATATCATATATCTGGAAGGTCATTACCTTAATAGGTTTATCAAAACGTGCGTTGGTCGAAACCCTTGCAGGATTGGGAAACTGTCTACTTTCCCAAATATGTTTGCCGTAAGCAAGCAATCTATTGGATTGCCGTTTGTAGTTTAATCCATTACAACGTATGCTGACCATCCAGTAACGGCACTTCCTGTTTGATCGGTAGTATCTGTTACGGTGTAAAAGAGAATAATATAGTCCTCATCAGGACTTTTTTGACCAGTCCATTCATAAGTAGTCGTATTTGTTATAGTACCAGTATTGTCACTGTTCGGATAGGTTGATGTACCTGTAGCATTTATGGTAATGTTGTTTCCTGAAATAGAATAAGTCTTTTGCATTGAATCAAAATTACTTTCACCTAGCATATCCATAGTTCCATCCTCATAAAAAGTCAAAGAGCCATTAAACCAAGGGCCGCATGAGTAATCAGTGCTTATTACAACTCCATTTACTGATACTGTATTAATGCAATTGCTCTCAACGATAAAATTGTTTAGAGAAAAATTTCTAGCCCATTCCTCTTAATAACCAATCAAGTAAATCTTCTTCAATATTAACTGTTCTTGTTACTTCTGTCGCAGCATTACCAGCAGCATCCGAAACATTGTATGTAACAATATAAGTTCCAGCTATATTTGTATTCACTGTGTTACCTCCTATTAAAATATTAGCACTAATATCTCCATCTACATCATCTGTGGCAGTTGCACCCTCTTCCACATAGGTTTGTCCAATATTGAGATTAATTGTTGAATTTCCTATTAAGGTAATTACAGGAGGTGCTGTATCTTCTTCACACGCATTTCCAATACCATCATCGTCAGAATCTAATTGGTCAGGATTAGAAGTATTAGGACAATTGTCACATTCATCACCAATTCCGTCACCATCTTGATCATTACTATTATCACAAACTCCAACGCCTTTTAATGTCACCACTATTCTATCTTGAGATGGGGCATCGCTATTGAATATTTCAATTTTATCTGAGTAGTCAACAGAGGTAGATGTCGGAGAAAAATCAACTTCTACATATAATAAAAACAGACCAGTTTTAATTTCAGTGTTAATAAGAAAAGGAGAATAAGAGTAACCATTAGGTGCAGAATCTGAAGATATATTTATGTTATAATCTGACTCATTTTCTATGGAAAATATTTGTGATTCACTAGTCGTATTTATTGGGACTTCTCCAAAATCAAATTGAGTTGGTGTGATTTTTATAGGATTTATATTTTGTGCTTTTACTTCTATTTTACCATTTATCTCATCTGTATTATTTAAAATCCGAATCTCTCTGGTAACATCTTCTATAAAAATTGATTTAAATTTCAGATCAAATTCAAATTCATCTTGAGGTTCTAATTCTTTTGCAGAGTTAAAGTCTGTTGTAAATTTAACAGCACCTGTTTCATTTAAAACTTCTATGCCATATAAAGTAATGGATTGGTCTGATGTGTTTTTTACTGTAATTTTTGTTGAAACTTCGTTACCAACAGGAACTTTTCCATAGTCAAAATCATTTTCTGCAGTTACACTTAGCGTGTTACAAAAAGCATAATATGTATCATCTTTTTGTAAACAAATATCATATTCACTTGGTAAAGTATACCAGTCATAAAGAACACTTGCAGTGTTGACAGCTGCAACACCTGTCTGATATAGATTGAAAACAGCTAAAAGAAGTTTTGTTATTCTATTAGACGCTGTTTTAAGAGTCAAACAATCATTGGTTAGATTTTGCCCTGATTGTGCAACTTTAATTAAAGATTCAATAATCACTCCACCCAAGTCATAGCCACTAAAATTCGGATCTTTCGATACTTATCTAAAGCAACCTGAAATTCAAGATCCGTCCTCACTAAATTTAGAACTTCTAAAAGGCATTGTGCGTTGTCACTAAAAATTTTTTTAAACGAACCAGAAAAGACACCTGTAACCTCCAACAGAGAAACGGATAAATTATGATATAAGGCTGTCCTATGGTCTTCACTCAATGACAAACCGTTTCTTGCTATTAATTCATAATTGCCATCAACACTAAAATCAAAATCTATTTGCTCTTTGCTATTGCCACTATTATTGCCATTAAATAACAAGTCTATCACTTCCTGAGAATTTAAATCTCCTAGCAAAATCTTTTCGTCAATTTCCACATTCTCCTTAAATAAAGTCAAACTATAACTGACGTTTACCCCATCAGGATAATCAACAGGAAATACGTAAAGTTGGTTATTTTCCGCTATTACGTACAACGGCTCAAACTCCTTTGTAATGGAACTGTTTTGAGCCTTAGAAGCTAATTCTTCCCTTAAATTATTCTGAATTAGTATAGGATTTATATTTGATAAATTCTGATTCAACACTGCTTGTTCAACCTCTGAAAGAAAGGTCTCATAATTAGGAAGTGTTGAAATTGTTGAAAGAGCATTCAATTTTTCATCTTTTGTAAGTCCAATAGCCCAGAGCCCTGTCATTATTATAGCCTTAGCTGTGCTTTCCACATCTATTTTCTGCCTGCTTTGTGCTGAGGGGTTAATAAATCCTAATAAAATAGTTCCTCCTGATGAATCATTAACAACTGATAATTCAAGATTTGTACCATTATAGACCTCTAAATCTGTAATTCCATCGGATGCCAAAGGGTCGATTTTCAAAAAGAGAAAATAATTCTAATTCACTCAAGGAGATTGAAGAGCCCTCGGGTAACTCTACTTGAATGGTTACATTAATATTTCCATCAGATACTGATTCAATTATCTCGTCAGTACTTGTGTCGTTATTACTTGTTTCACTTTTTGAACAGCCAAATAATATTAGGGCAAACAGAAAGAATAATAATTTTTTCGTAGAAATAGAAAGGGGATAGTTGGTTTTCATCGTAGTTGGTTTATAAGTTGGCCTAATCAAATTTTGGAACTTCTATTCTAATTACAGGAAAACACTATTTAAAAGTCATTCCCGAAACAGTTGCTTTACCAGAACCGGCTCCCTCTGAATAATCAGCAGAGCAATTGGTACAGGGATAATCCAAACCTACCCCGGAGTACATATCATCTACCATCCTTCATAAGGAAAACATAGGATCAGCATAATCCCAGACAATCGGACCTGCATCGCCAAGGGCCTGGTTCATATTTAAAATCTTGATGTCTTTCCCAATTAGGCCATTTTTGTTTTGATTCAATAAATGAACTTGCGACTTTATTGGGTATAATATAGACACCTCTTTGGTGTTCCCCCTTTATGTGATCTACAATCAATTTTAAACCTTTTTTTGATTAATGCGCCATAAACAACATCACCCTTTTCTGTCATTGGTATATTGAAGTCTCCTACTGCTATTCTAATCGTTTTAAGGTTAATGTACCACGAGCCTCTGCACTTATTATTAATCCACCATAAAAGTTAGCTATATATCCTCCTGTAAATGAATCGGTTTCAGGGTCATATATTCCTTCCCAAATTAAAGTTCTGTCAGTGAACTGATAGCCACTTGATTGACCGCTTTGTAATTCAATAGAAAGTATGTCACCTGTTAATATCCAGTTATTGGTAATAGGAGTATCAGAACTTCCAATTTGTTGGGTTTGCCAATCTAATTGACCACAAATTTGGGTAGAAGAGCATTGATACTCACCTTCAAAAATAAAATTTCGAGTAGTTTGATGAAATGAACATCCACAACAATAGCTACCTAATATATCACATTGATCAACTTGCCATGTTGGAATCCATTCACCTGAAAGGTCAATGGCATTATTTTCTATCCCTTCCCCACTTAAACTTATGACAAGATTATCAACCGCATCATTTACAATAGGAATTTCCTGATTAACGATACCTGCTACCGTAGGTGCAAAGGTTATGTTGATATTTCTGGACTCTTCCGGATTAAGCGTGAAAGATCTTTCCTGAGAGGCTACTGAAAAAGCTCCCGACACGCCAATATCCGAAATGTTAATTGGGTCACATGAGTTGTTCGTAAGGGTCAAAACCTTTGATGTTGATTGGCCAATTTCCACCTGCCCAAAATCATAGTTGCCACCTTCAATTTGCAGTGCAAGCAAGGAAGCGGATGTAATACCCTCACCACTAACCTCAATAGTAATAGGATCGCCAATATCCGTAGTGATCGTAATAATTCCATTTTGAGCTGCAGGGGTTTTCGGATTAAACGAAACCTGTGCTGTGGTTACTTGTGTGTTCCCAGGAAGTGGATCTATTGTTAGTGTGGTATTTGAGGTATCAATAGTAAAGGCATCATTGTCGCTACTAATGTCCGTTATGGTGATTTGTTGGAAAGAAGCATTACCAATCCTTAAAGTTTTGGTAGTCGATGAGCAAACTTTCCCGAAGTCGCCACTATTGCCATCAAAATTTGCTTCTATTCCGGAATCAACTCCTTTTCCGTAAAGGTCAATCTTAATGTCCTGACCATAATTACTTGTTAGATTGAAGGAGCCTTCATATGGTTTGGCTTCTGTTGGATTAAAGCTAACTTCCAGGACAGTATCTTTTTGTGCTTCAAGCTCAAAGTTTGGCTGTGTATACGTAAAACCGCCACTTGCTGATTGGATACTTGAGCTTGCTATTTGGGTGGGATAATCTGTCACATTTTTAACCGTAATGCTGGAACTGACAGTGGTTTTTTTGACAGTGCCAATAAGACGGCCAGGACCAGCAAAGTTAATATCGTTACTTAGTGCACCGCCTTCATCCCTTACTTCAAGAGCTTCTAAATAGCTTCCTTTAATCTGAATTATTGCTTCTTCAGCGTCTGGCAAATCAGATTTTATTTTAATAAGGCTCTGATCAAAATCTGGATAAATATCACCTACATAATCCTTTAGTTCATGATTTACTACCACCTCTATTTTACTGCCTGCCGCCAGAGAAAGGCCATTAAGGTCAGGTACTGTTAGAATATTATCAGGTAGGGTTACTTCAGTGATATTTAAGTCAATATTTGAAGTATTTTCTATTTCTATAGTTCTAGTACCATATCTGTTTTTAGGGATTATTCCAAAGTCAATTTCTGAAGGTGCCTTAAGTGGCGAGCATGGCTCAAAAACACCATTCTCACGCTCAACACAGAAGGCAATATCCTTATTAGCAAGAAATGCATCTTTAGCAAGGACCCCTAATTCACTGCATTTGAGGCGAATTCCAGACCACTTAAAACCTTCATAACCGTTTTAAAAGAAGAGCCATTGAAGTCTAATGTACTAATACATGTTACTGATAAGTTTGCTGCTTTCTCAAAGGCTTTAAAATACTTTGAACTAAATCCTCTGAACTACTTGCGTTAGTAATTGTAACTCCTTCTTGTCTGAGGAAATTTCCAACTTCAATAGCACATGACTTATTACTTGCGTCAATCACTCCAGAAGTGGCAAGTCCTATTAAACTTAAAGCTATTCTTCCAGCATTATAGGCCCTTGCCTCAATGTTTTCTGTTTCCAGATCTGCTAATCCATTATTAGCATTGATTAAATAAGATCCATCGTTGGTGATATTGTTAAAAATTATTGAATCCTTAAGAACGTTGCTCCCGGTTGCTAATTCATAAATCACTCCACCAGTAATGGTAAATAAAGTTTTGTCCACTCCTTCCAGTAAAGACCTTTGACCATTGTTTAGCTTTACCCCATAACCGAGTGAACTTGTATTTTCCAATTTCAAAGTTCCTTCGTCAAACCCAATAAGGGTAATTGGTTCTTGTGGGTAAACATAAGGATCCACTTTCCCCGTGGGATTAGGGTCAGATAAAAGCTTATCAAAAAGAGCGTTCATGGAGCTAATCACCTCAGTATTTCCTAGTGGATTCCCATCACTAGTCAAGGATGACTCAATAGCCTGTATTAACGATTGAAATTCAGGATAGGAGTCTAGTGCACCTATTAATTCACCTCTTGCCTCAATACTTAAATCTGTTACCCAAGGTTGAAGCATAATCATCGAAGTAGCTGTTGTTGTAGAATTTAGATCAATACCGCTATTAATAATTGGTTTAAAGTAATTTATAAGTACGATATTCCCAGAGGAATCCTCCGCAAAAGAAATTTCAAAGCCATCTCCTTCGAACACGTTTACAAAACTTACTCCTTCAACAATTGAAGCATCAACGGTGAGCAGGGAGGACACCAATAGGTCTTCTTCCGAGACCACTGAACTCTCTGGAAGGCTTACATTTAAGGTTACTTCTACGCCTTGGGTGGATTGTGAATCGTCATTTGAAGATGAATCAGAGTCCCCAACTTCTGTAATAGTTTCCTCAAATTCAGAAAAAGGTTTGTTTGAATCAGTATCAACACACCCAAATAATATGACTAGCAATAAAACGTGAATTACTTTTTTCATCTGTTTTCTTTTTAGACCCCTAGAATTTCATCTAGTAAGTAAAAAACCATTTAAGTTCTGTTTTTTCCATTCTGGATGAGGAAAAGGCCCTATTAATATTTTCAATCTGGTCGCCGTTTTTGTATATCGATATAGAGGCTTCCATGTTAAACTGACTCTCAGCTTGCTCTTTGGGGACATTGGTATATAATACATAAAATGTGAGTCTGTTGTCCCCGGCCAAAACAATTGTTTTCTCGCCCTCATCTTCAAAAAAGGGGTTATAATAACTAAAAGGGTGTCGTATTGATAATCCACCAGGAAGAATTTCATAAATATCACTACCGGAAAAAATGCTTCCAGAAAATTCACTTGAAAAATCTGTTCCACTTACTTCCAATGTTTGGCTAAAATCCTCCACATCACCAGTCAACGTGATTTCAACTCTGAAATCGTCACCAGCGGTTCCCATAAATAAATCGTCCTTCGCACACCCTATTAAAACAATAATAAATATGATAAAAAGGGTATTCTTAAAACTACTTTTCGCTATTGTATTCATTATCTCTTTTTAATAATAGAAAACTCATAATCCTAAAGCTTTCGTTGGGTTCATGGTTTAAAACCTAAAGCCAATGCACAGACCTGCCCTTAAATCGATCCAATCGGGATAAATTTCAACAAGTGCCCCTGTGCTGCTGGTCACTATTCTGCCAATATCGTTCAATAAATTAGGTTCATTAGAAAAGATTGTTTCAAGATTGGATCTCAAGGATTCCTTTTCATCAAACGAGAGGTTTGGTGCCAGCCCTAAAAAATTTCCTGATGCCTCCGTATAATTAGGTCCTATAAAACAATCCAATACCAAATGTCTTCCAATGTTAAACTGTACCCCTATCATGAGGCCATAGGAGTCCCTATATAAAGACCCCCTCGTTCTTGGCAACTGTTCCTTAGTTCCGGCGTCTGATTCGTATTCAAAAGGAAAATTTTCAAAGTTATATTTGGCAGTTTGATAAAATGGCGCAATATAAAATCCTTTGGCAGGGCCCTTGCCAAAATATAATCTCAATTCTGCAATAAAGGCATGGTATTCCACATCTGACCCTTCTATTAAATTGGTCAATTGCTCATTAAAGTTGAGGGCATATCTGGTAGTGTAGAGCGATGGACTTTGACCCATGGGTACGGTACTGTACCAAACCCCAACGGAAATAGGCTTAAACAATACTCGCTCTGCACCAATTTGATAGTTCCTAGAGATTAGGCTTGCTACGTTAAACTTTACAATGTTCTTGCCCAAGGAAGCTTCATTTTGGGAAAATGCCTGCCACCCTATTAGACAAACGAGAATTAAAGAAAATTTTAGTTTACGCATTTGGTTGGTCTATTCAAATTTTGGAACATCTATTTTATTTAAAGGAAAACACTCTTTGTAGGAATTTTCAGAAACAACTGCTTTACCAGAACCAGCTCCTGCTGAATAATCGGTAGAGCCATTAGCACAGGGATAATCCAATCCTACCCCGGAGAACATATCATCTACCATCCTTCTGAAGGAAAACATTGGATCTGCATCATCCCAGACAATGGGACCTGCATCACCAAGGGCCTGGTTCATAAATTGTTTCATAGTGCCGGTTGCCGGATGACCTGAATTAAGGATGTCATGGCCCAATTCATGGTACATCACCGTGAGTCTTTCATTTTGGATATCATAATAGGAGGCGCTGTTCCAAAAAGCGATATTATAACTAATGTTTACGCGCTCATCATCAAAGCAATGAAGATGTGAGAGTCCTGCATATCCTTCCTCCCTGAACTCTACCAATATTTGGTTAACATCTACAAAGGAAAGGTCAACCCCATGACGTGCCGCATCTGCCAGAAATGCAATCACATACGTTTCGGGAACAAGGGGGTCTATTTGTGAATATATAGGATCGCTCCAAAAACCTTTACCGTCCACCAATGTCATAATTTCTTCATGCGTTCTTTTATAAGGAATCTCGCTCTCATCAATTTTTTCTACCACCCAAGAAGTTAAAACACCTGCATTTAAATATTCTCTATTTACTCTATTTCTTGAGATCAAAACATCAGAAAGTGCGTCATCGGGTTGACCAGGCACATATCCAATGTCCTTGAAGATGGGGAAGGATGCTAAATCGTTATAAACTGCCCCACAAGAAATTGCTTCATTATTTGAATACTCGAAAACAAATGTTGAATCATAGCCATAAAATTCACCTTCATAAATAGTACCAATATGTAAATAATACCCATCTTCTATCTGAAATTTATTCTGAAAGATGGCGTTTAACTCAACATCTGAGTTCAAGGTAATGGTCCTGGGGTTTTCTTCCGAATCGTCCGACCAGTGTGAAAAAATAAAGTCGCTTTCCGGTGTCGCTGTTACTGTTAATTCTGTTCCGGAATCATATGAACCAGTGTAAATGTCTACCGTACCTCCGGATGTAGTTGTGATATTTAAGTTGTATTGGACGATCTCGAAGTGAGCGGTGATTTGCTTTGCAGCATCAACGGTTAGCTCTACAGGATTGTCTACAGATTCCAAAGCCCCGCTCCACGATATAAATTTCCACTCATCAGATGGTTCGGCGGTAAGTTTAACCGTGGTGCCCTTAGTATAGTCGGTAGGGCTCTTTCCGGGGTTAACAATTTCCTCAACAACTGTGCCCTCACCATCGATATCAACTGTAAGGGCATATGTTTTTAACGCAAAGTTAGCTGCTATACTCATGTTACTGTTCACAGTAACTTCAATAGGGTTTGTGGCAGAGCCGTTTGACCAATTTTCGAAAAGGTATTCTGCATCCGGAATTGCCGTGATGGTGACCTTGGTTCCTTTCTCGAAAGTTCCACCGCTTGTGGAAACGGTTCCGCCGGTACTTGTAGAAACACTTAAATTAAATTTTGGCAGATCCGTTTGCTGTGTACTATCCCCATCCCCTTTGGAACAGCTGAGGATGAGGAGTATTATAAAAAGAATGGTTGGTTTTTTCATGATGTTTATTTTTAACCATGAAAAAAGCAGGTATCTCTAATAGGGCTTGGGGAGGTGATTAATCCTTATTTTATTTTTAGTGATTGTGTCCGTATACCTGAATAAATGTTATTGGAACCACTAAATCTATGTTCTGGATATTCAATCATCTCAATAATACCAAAAATGTAAAAGCAAGGAAATACCCAAAAACACGTATTTATTAATTGATATGCGTTCTTAGGCAAACGATGTTATTGATGCTAATAGAAGTGGTATTTATTGCAGTACTCAATGATCTCTGCCGTGGTTTCAAAATCTAATTTTTTCAGGATTTTCTTTCTGTGCACCTCCACCGTCCTGGGGCTTATATTCAACTTGTCCGCAATTTGTTTGGTGGAGTTGCTGGTAGCCAGTAATCGCACCACATCGGTCTCCCGGTTGGAGAGGACATGGTGGAAATATTCTTTTGAATAATTCTTTTGGAAGACGGTCTCATATTCATTATGTGCATTCAAAACTTTGCAACTTCCAATGATGGGCATCGGTTTTTCCTCCCCAATAACGGTATTGTAGGAATACCCGATGATGGGCCTGCCGTTAGGATCAAAATAGATAGGGGTCTGTTGTACATGCATATTTTTATACACCCCATTTTTGTTCCTGATACGATACTTCCAGGTGTAGATCACTTTCTTACGCTGCTCCAAACTGAGCTCCTCCATGGTAAAAACCATCAATTCCTCAAATACCTTGAGCAGGATAGGTAAATCTTCAGGATGATAAAAAGGGAGGTAGTAATTCAGGCCTTCAGTCATCATCTTTTCCCTGTCTAGTCCAAGGGTCTTTTCAAAATTGTTGCTGATAAAATCATAGCCTCCCGTTGAGGTATTGGTGATAAGGATGAATGATTCTAACGGTGGGAGATAAGTGTTCAGTTCTTCCAGCCGCTCAATATACTTTTTTACAAACTGGCCATCATAATTATTATTGGAGTCAAAAATTTGGCGGTAAGTACTATAAAGTTCATGCATGCATTTTGGCAATTAGTCTAAATACTAATCCGGTTGGTTTTAAAATAAAATATCCTCAATCATCAATTTCTTAATGACAAGGATACCCCATAAAAGAGGTATAAGATTATGCAGATTCGGGAAAACGTTAACAAAATATAAATTATATGTTAAAATAAGTAAATAATTTGAGAATAATATAGCATTTTTTGGAATTTGGTAAAAAAATTTTAAAAAATATATCTTTTTAGTAAAATATCTTCAAATGATCTAAAGGGATCAAACAAGTCATGATACGTAAATTGTCCCAGAAATTGGTTTTTTATAAAGTGCTTATAAATGGACAATCCTCAAACAGTAATTTGTAAAAAATCCAGGGAATCTCCAGGATTAACTGCGTCCCGTCCCGATAGCTATCGGGATTATCGGGACTTGTTGTTCCTTTGGTCCCACAGATGAAAATGATTTTCAGGCCTTCAATTCTTTGGGTGAAGTAAAGCCATCTATCTTAAATCCAGGATTAGCTACGTACCGATAGCTATCGGGACTTGTTGTTCCTTAAGTCCCACTCCTGCAAATACTTCAAAGTACATTGCCTGATGGCAATGCTTTTTTTCACAGTGAAAGATGCTGTCTGAAAACCAGGTCAGGAATAACTTCGCTTCGCTCGTTTTTCCTTGTGTCCCACTCCTGCAAATACTTCAAAGTACATTGCCTGACGGCAATGCTTTTTTTCACAGTGAAAGATGCTGTCTGAAAACCAGGTCAGGAATAACTTCGCTTCGCTCGTTTTTCCTTGTGTCCCACTCCTGCAAATACTTCAAATACATTGCCTGACGGCAATGCTTTTTTCCTTTCTCGCATCTTAAGAAAGCGAGCTTTCTACGATGCTCCAAATGAAAAAAGCTCATTCGCCAGAATGAGCTTTTCGTACTTGATGTGGTACCTCCAGGAATCGAACCAGGGACACACGGATTTTCAGTCCGTTGCTCTACCAACTGAGCTAAGGTACCAGTATTTCAATTTTTCTTTGATCGTAATTCCCAAAAACCATTGAGGGACACACGTCCCGA
>CAWAEX010000038.1:0-11366 GCA_963781045.1 uncultured Flavobacteriaceae bacterium
CAGCCCCAGGACCAGAAAGAATATCCTTTTGCCCATACTTTTCACCTGTTTAATTCGTTTGAGAGAATAAACTAATACAATTCTATCATGCGAAATACTGTAGTTACTTTTCTATTAGGAGCCTTGCTAATTAGCTCCTGCTCCACTGATAAGTCGAGTGATAATCCTGATAATTCCATTCTTGGAACATGGGACCTAACAGCACTTACCATCGATGAAGCTACCGCTAGTGATGAAGAAGAATTTGGCCAGGATATATTGAACATGCTTACGGCTTCAAATTGTTATCTGGTATCTCTAAGCTTTAATGAGGATCTTAGGCTTGTTACAGAGGATGCCTCTAATTATCTTGAGATAGGCGTTAACCCGGGAGGCACTGGTTTAGATGTTCCTTGCCCTTCGCAAAGAGATATGGAAACCACCACTTACGCCTATGCGGATGGCGTATTGACTTTTATTGATGATACCCAGGAGACCATTTCTGTAGAGCTTACAATATCTGGTAGCACCATGACAATGGCTGCTCAGGAATTAGGTGTTGAAAATTTCAATGCCGGAGGGGAACTGATTTTCACTAAAAGATAAAGTGAAACTGTTGACTAAAACAAAACCCTTCGAAAGATCGAAGGGTTTTTTTATGCTTTGAAGTGAAATTAGTCGTTAATGTGCTTCGAGCCAATTTTCGCCTTGTCCCAGCTCCACAACCAGTGGTACTTTTAAGGAGTAGGCAGATTCCATAGCCGTCTTTATCATCTCTTTCATTTGCTCCAGCTCTGGTTTGTAGACATCGAACACCAATTCATCATGCACCTGCAGTAGCATCTTAGTCTTATAATTACCTTCTTCCAATTTTCGGTGAATGTCTATCATAGCGATCTTTATGATATCTGCTGCACTCCCCTGAATGGGTGCGTTGATGGCATTTCTTTCGGCAGCCCCTCTAACTATGGCATTGCTCCCATTGATATCCTTTAAGTAGCGACGTCTTCCCAGCACAGTTTGCACATAGCCATTGTCTCTGGCGAAGTCTACCTGGTCTGCCATGTATTTTCGCAACTTAGGATAGGTCTTGTAATACGTATCTATCAGTTCTTTCGCTTCTGTACGGGACAGATCTGTCTGATTACTGAGCCCAAAGGCAGAAACACCGTAGATGATCCCAAAATTCACTGTTTTGGCATTGCCTCTTTGTTCCCTGGTCACCTCATTTAAAGGTATATTGAACACCTTGGAAGCGGTTGAAGCATGGATGTCTTCCCCGTTCTTAAAAGCCTCTATCATGGTGTCTTCCTCACTTAGCGCGGCTATGATCCGTAATTCTATCTGGGAATAATCTGCTGCCAGCAATATGTAATCCTTGTTCCTGGGGATAAAAGCTTTACGTACCTGCCTCCCTCTCTCAGTACGAATAGGGATGTTTTGCAGGTTAGGGTTATTGCTGCTTAAACGCCCCGTGGCGGCAACCGTCTGCATATAGTCTGTATGTACCCTTCCTGTACTCTTTTCTACCTGAGTAGGAAGTGCATCCACATAGGTGCTTTTTAATTTAGCAAGTCCCCTGTATTCTAAGACATCTCTGATGATCTGATGGTCTTTGGCCAGAGATGATAGAACATCTTCTGCTGTGGAATACTGCCCTGTTTTGGTTTTTTTAGGCTTGGCTACCAGTTTTAATTTATCGAAAAGTATCTCACCCAATTGCTTGGGAGAAGCAATATTAAAGGATGCGCCGGCTTCTTCATAGATCTTTTCTTCGAGCGATTTAATATCGGAGTCGAGTGCACCAGATAACCCATTCAGGAATTCTTTATCCAGGTTTATTCCTTCCAGTTCCATATCTGCCAGGACCCTTAAAAGTGGGATCTCAATATCTTTAAACAAATCCATTGTGTGAGCATCAGCTAGTTCTTTTACAAAATGTCTGGCCAATTGAAAGGTAACATCTGCATCTTCTACCGCATATTCTGTCTGAGCCTCTAAGGGCACATCGCGCATGCTCATTTGGTTCTTGCCTTTTTTTCCAATGAGCTCTGTAATGGAAACAGGAGTATAGTTAAGGTATGTCTCAGAGAGTACATCCATATTATGACGCATGTCCGGGTTAATGAGGTAATGTGCCAACATAGTATCGAAAAGTGATCCTTTTACATCCATGCTGTATTTCCGGAGCACCTTAATATCGTACTTAAGATTCTGCCCTATCTTTTCTATGGAGGTAGAAGAAAAGAAAGGCCGCAATTTTTCGAGAAGATCATGAGATTCTTTCTGATCTTCTGGAAAAGGCAGATAGTAGCCTTTCCCTGCTTCCCATGAGAAGGCTATCCCAACCAATTCTGCTTCAAGTGGATTTAAGGAAGTTGTTTCGGTATCAAAACAAACAGCCGTTTGTTTCATTAAATTTTTTAGGAAGAGTTCTAAAGCCATCCCCGCTTGAATGCTCTGGTAAACATGCGGAACTTCTTTGATGGTCTTACGTCCCGTATGGACCTCGAGAGTGGCAGGAGCAGAACCATCCTGTCCAAACAAGGAAAATTGACCACTGCCGGCCGCCTGCGCCTCTTTTTTTGCTGTTGGGGTACTGGTTACCTGGGTTGGCGTATCTTGGGGTTCGCTAGAAAAAAGTTTTATAAATTGTTCTCTGAGTCGACGAAATTCGAGCTCTTCAAAGATCTCCTGTACCTTTTCACTATCGGGCATTGAAAGCTCGTAATCCTTTGCGTCGAATGTAACATCGCAGGTAATACAAATGGTTGCCAATTGTTTGGATAGTCTTCCCAACTCGGCATTTTCTTCCACCTTCTCCTTCATTTTACCCTTGAGCTTATCGGTATTTTCTAATAAAGCTTCTAAAGAACCAAATTCTAGTATGAATTTCTTGGCGGTTTTTTCACCTACTCCTGGGAATCCAGGAATATTATCACTCGCATCTCCCATCATTCCCAGATAATCTATTACCTGTTCAGGTCTTTCCACGCCAAATCGCTTTTGAATTTCCGGTATACCCCATATTTCTATTCCGTTGCCCATACGAGAAGGGCGATACATAAATATATTCTCGGATACAAGTTGCCCAAAATCCTTGTCTGGAGTTACCATAAAAACTTTGTAGTCTTCCTTTTCGGCCTGTTTTGCCAGCGTACCTATTATATCATCGGCTTCCAGGCCTGAAACTTCAACAACCGGAATATGCATGGCTTTTAGGATCTTTTGAATATAAGGTATTGCGATACGAATGGCATCCGGGGTTTCATCCCTGTTGGCCTTGTATTCCGGGTATAGTTCGGTTCGTTCTGTGCTGCCATCCTTGTCAAAACAGACAGCTAAATGGTCTGGTTTCTCTCTTCGGATAACATCGAACAAGGAATTCATAAACCCCATGATCGCTGAGGTATCCATTCCTTTGGAATTGATCCTGGGATTCTTGATAAGTGCGTAATACCCACGAAAAATGAGGGCATAGGCATCTAGTAAAAAAAGTCGTTTTTGATCGGCCATAACAGTGTATAATGAGCAGGTCCAAAACTACAAAGATTCTGAACCAATCTGAAGGATCAGACCTCTATAAAACTCTTTGCGGGTGTATTCACATGACCTTCACCAGAGTACTGACGATAAGAGAATCCCGGATGTATGCAATAACCACCTGTTTCTCCTGCCTTATTAATGGCAATAAAACCAATTTGAATATCCTGATAGTTTTTCTTTTTAGCAATAATTCGCCTTACACCTTCTTCACAGGCCTCCTGTGGTGATTTGCCCTGTCTCATTAATTCCACTATCAAAAAACTTCCTACTGTGCGCACAACTTCTTCGCCCATTCCCGTAGCTGTTGCTCCTCCTATTTCATTATCAACAAATAGTCCGGCACCAATAATAGGGGAGTCGCCCACGCGCCCAGCCATTTTATAGGCCATACCACTGGTAGTACATGCTCCTGCAATATCCCCATTGGCGTCAATGGCGAGCATCCCTATGGTATCGTGATTTTCAATATTGATGACAGGTTTGTATTTAGAAGTTTTTTTCCATTCTAACCATTCTTCTCTCGATTTTTCTGTCAGTAGGTCTTCTTCAGGGAAGCCCATTTCTAAGGCAAACTGTTTAGCCCCTGCTCCTGCCAACATAACATGTGGAGTTTCTTCCATCACTTTCCTCGCCACTGAAACGGCATGTACTATATTTTGCAGATATACCACGGCACCACATCTGCTGTCTTTGTCCATTATACACGCGTCCAAGGTTACATTTCCATCCCTGTCTGGTCTTCCTCCCTTCCCAACAGATTGGTTGCTCACGTCGGCTTCTTCCATCATTACACCTTGCTCTACGGCATCTAGCGCGGTACCATTGCCTTCCAATACCTCGAAAGCCTTTGCAGTGGCATTAGGAACATCCCAGGTGGCAATTACTATTGGTCCGTTAGTAATTTTAGTTGGTAATACACCTATCTCTTTTTTTTGTTCATTGCAGGCACCCATCAAGGTTCCTCCTAAGATGGCAGCGCCACCCAAACCGGAGTTTTTCAAAAACTTTCTTCTTTCCATACCCTTGGGTTGTTTACATTTATAACTTTAAATATAGCAATTATGATAGTAGAAGTTTGTGCAAATTCTATGGAATCTGCCTTAAATGCTCAGCATGCAGGAGCCCAAAGAATTGAACTTTGTTCGGAACTTACTGCAGGAGGGATCACCCCTTCATATGGACTTATAAAAAAAGTGATGGAGGCCATGAACATTCCTGTTCACGTGCTGATCAGACCCAGAAGTGGAGATTTTTGCTATTCTGATACGGAATTTCAAACCATGATAGAAGATATAGCTATTTGTAAATCCCTGGGTGCAGACGGAATCGTCTCCGGGGTGTTAAAGCGGGATCAGCAGGTGGATTGGGATCGCACAAAAGCTTTAATAAAAGCTTCCGGGTCATGCTCTTTTACTTTTCACAGGGCTTTTGATCTGGTTGTAAACCCATTGGAGACCTTTGTTAAATTACAGGAAATGGGCGTAGATACCTTACTGACCTCCGGGCAGGCTAGAACTGCCATGGAAGGCTTGTCTTTACTGAAACAATTGGAGAAAAAGTCGAACACATGTACCATTATGCCGGGTGCGGGGATTCGGGATAATAATGCAATGCACTTTAAAAAAGCAGGTTTTAAAGCCATCCATTTGTCGGCCACTAAAAGAGTTTTAAATACTACTGCATTGCCACGGATTCCCATGAACGCTGCTAAGGGAATTGGCGAGAATGAGGTGCTTGTCACCGATCCGGACATTTTAAGAAAAGTCATAGAAAGCGTTAATTAACTCTAAAAACCAGTGTTAAGGGTAGTCTAAAGAAATATATTTGTAAAAAAGAGCTATGCTACTGCTGCTACGATGGATCGTTTTTATTGCTATTTACTGTATTCTGGGGTATCTATTCCCTGCAGGCAATTAAAACCGCTTCTCGTTTTCCTTGGGTTTATTATGCATTTATTGCGCTCGCCCTTTTGGTCCTTGGCAATTTTTTATATCAGTTTACTCTTGGAGATAATGATGGCAGTGTCCTAAACAGACCAAGGAGTTATGCTTTTGGTTTTTTGATCGCGATGCTTACTTTTCAGATCATCACTATTGTCTTCTTGTTCTCCGAAGATATTTTCAGAATGATGGCCGCTTCTATCAACGAATCTTTGGTTCTTCCGGAGAATTCAGTCTTCCCGCAAGGAGGCGTTTTTTAAGCATTATAGCCATGGGGATAGGAGCTATTCCTTTTAGTGCGCTTTCTATATGGCATGTATAGAGGGAAATACAATTTTAGGGTGTTGAAATACGAGCTGGAATTTGATGACCTTCCTGAGGCCTTTGACGGATATCAGATCACTCAAATTTCTGATGTTCATAGCGGTAGTTTTGACAATCGAAAAAAAATAGAATATGCGGTAGATCTGATAAATGAACAACAAAGTGATACTATACTATTTACAGGTGATATGGTGAATAACCAGGCGTCTGGAGATGGAACCCTGGAAAGAATTGTTTTCAACTTTAGAAGCAAAAGATGGAAAATTTTCCATCCTTGGTAATCATGATTATGGTGACTATAAAACAGACTGGGAAACGCCTGAACTAAAAATAGAAAATCTGGAGGATCTCAAAAAGATTCAACGCGAAATTGGTTTTGATCTTCTATTAAATGAAAGTCGCTATTTAAAAAAGGAGATGACAAACTAGCATTGATTGGAGTTGAGAATTGGGGTAGAGGAGGTTTTAAAAAAGCCGGAGATCTTAAAAAAGCGACTAAAGAAATCCACAAAGACGATTTTAAAATTTTATTGAGTCATGATCCTTCTCATTGGGAAGATGTGGTGATCCATGATGACTATCATTATCATTTAACGCTAAGTGGACATACTCATGGAATGCAATTCGGGATCGAGATCCCGGGATGGGTAAAATGGAGTCCTGTAAAATGGCGTTATAAATACTGGGCAGGTATCTATGAGGAAATGGGACAACTGATCAATGTAAACCGGGGATTTGGATTTTTAGGATATCCCGGGAGAGTCGGAATCTGGCCAGAAATAACCGTTATTACCCTTAAAAAAGAAAGTAGCTGTGTAAGTTTAATGTTAAAGGATTCTTACAAAAGTGTTGCTTTCATTAGAATTTTAACATTTTTTCTTACATTTGAGACGTAACCCAATCCGATTACCTATGTCTAAATTCGGTGAACTAATAGATCTCAACGTACCTGTGTTACTTGATTTCTATGCTGAATGGAATGAACAATCTACTGCCATGCACCCTGTACTTCGTGATGTGGCCGCCGCTCTTGGTGATAAAGGGAAGGTCATAAAAATAGATGTAGATAAGAACAAAGAACTCTCACAAGCACTGAGAGTAAAGGGATTACCCACCCTAATGATCTACAAGAAAGGGGAAATGGTATGGAGGCAAAGTGGTGAACAAGACGCCAATACCCTTATCGGGATCCTCAACGAATACGTTTAAGTATTCCCTATCCAAAGGTAAACTTACAACATCTTAGTTTTCTAAGATCCGTTTCATCCACAACAGTGGTTGCATCTCGGTATTACAGTATCTGAAATGGGCAGCGTATCAAGTATATCCTGTTCATAATTCTCCTCAACAGGAGTCTTCTTCAAGAATTTCGTCCTGATAGAAATGGCTGAACTGATCTATATGCTCATTAAATACGACTGTCTCCTTTTCGGCCATTTCACGGTCGTTATTTTCGATAAGGATGTCAATGATCCTGCGATAGCCTTCCATATCACCAATAATATCCTCTAAATTCTTATACTGCTCATCGAGCGGAGTCCCCTGATAATAGTTTAAACGATCTTGGTAGATCTGTTTTAATTCTTCGAAAAGGGTTCTGGCTTTTTGAGTTTCTCCTACTTTATAATACCCATCAACAAAGGGTTCTACAAAAGTATAGAAGCCGTACTTGGCTACTGGTAAATTCTCAATGGTGAGGTCTATAATTTCTTTGGCCTTGTCTATTTTATTTTCGTTGATCAGGGCTTCAACCAAACGTGCCAGATTACTTCTGAAGGAAAGTCCTTGCGTTCTGGTTTGTGGATCGTGATAAATGTCCGGACTTCCTAGAATTACCCCAATCCCATCCTTTAACGATCCTGTACATTTCGTCTGTGTCTATACGTCCCATTTCATACGAACTTCGGTTCTGTGTCTTAATCGGGACTAATTTATAAGCAAGACCCTCTAATTGAAGGTAGTCCTTCATCCATATGTACTCTGCCTTGTCAAAACTGCCTCCTGAAAAATAGATAGGTCGCTTCCAATCATTATTGGCAATGATATCGAGCATCAATATGCGATTTTTTGGTAGCGCTTGTGGCAGGTCTATATCAATATAATCAACGATCAGAGCCGAATCCTTTTCTTTTACCAGGCCAGATTCCAGTACATTCTTTTTGTTCACCGGTATCCGAATTTTATTTGTGGGAAAGTACACCAGATCCAGGGTACTTTCAGAATAGCCACTTAGGTCGGCTCCCTGTTTTTCCAACAATGAACCAAGTTTTGTTTGCGGATTATTGCTTGCCACCCAATTCATAAAGTCTTTAATGTCCCATCGCTTATCTGTTATTCCCTGATAATAGATCACATCTCTATTTCCATACCGATAAAGATCATGACTAAGTTGTGAAGGAATAGGTTCACTGCGGTAGGCTTTGCGTTTCATTTGATCTACATACCAGTCTGTTGCAAAAAGGCTGGTACATATAACCCGCACGTCATTTCTGTATCCTTCTACTTCTTGTACGTACCACAATGGAAATGTATCATTGTCCCCAATAGTAAATAACATGGCCCCCGCTTCCTTCTGACAGGAATCCAAATAGGCCATAGCCGCCGAACGCGCAGTATAACGCCCGGAACGATCGTGATCATCCCAGTTTTGGTAGGCCATTACTCCCGGAACAGCCAAGAGACATACTATGGTAATGGCAGGTGCCCAGATTTTGGGCTTAATAAATTTACTAAATTCTTCATAGAGGCCATAGACCCCTAACCCTATCCAAAGTGCGAAGATATAGAATGCGCCTACCAGCGAATAATCTCTTTCACGGGGTTGAAAGATGTAAGGGTTTGTATAGAATTGAATAGCGATCCCGGTGAAAATAAAAAACACGAAAAGAACCCAAAACTGCTTGGGGTCTTTTGATATTTGGAATACCAACCCAATGATCCCCAAAATAAATGGGAGGAAGAAATAGGTATTTCGCCCTTTATTATTAAGCACATCTCCAGGAAGGTTATCCTGACTCCCTAATCGAATACTGTCTATAAAACCAATACCACTCAGCCATTCCCCTTTGCCATTGTAACGACCTTGCAGATCATCTTGTTTCCCAACAAAATTCCACATAAAATATCGCCCAAACATGTATCCAAATTGGAATTGCACCATGTATTTAATGTTCTGCCAAATAGATGGGGGTTGTACTTCCAGGTATTCACCAAATTGTCGAAGAAAACTGATGTATTGCTCAGCATCTATCTCTCCATTGGCATAGCCTGTCTTGATCTGAGCTACAGCTTTTTGTAATTCTTCATTGCTAGTGGTCATTCGGAACTCGAGGGGACCAAAGAATTTCATATAATTTTCTGCGTGTTGTTCGCTCCACATTCTGGGTAGAATTCCCTGATGATCCGGATTAGGACCCTGAATGGCATCCTTGTATTTGTTTACGATGATATATTTTCCAAGAGCTTCGTCTTTTTCATATTTAGGTTTATCATCTTTATCGTCACCGGGAGCAGCAAAAGTGTCTGAATAATAAGTGCCATAAATGGGGCTATCTACTCCGGGATATTGTTCTCTGTTATAGTAGGCCAATAAAGAACGGGCATCCGACGGATTATTCTCATTAATCACCACATTGGCATTGGCACGAATGGGTAACATAAGCCAGGAAGAAAAGCCGAGCAATAAGAACATTAGGCATAAAGCAATGGTATTTGCCGTACGGTAATTGTTCTTTCTGGTATATTGAAGGGCATAAAAGAATACGCCAATAAAGATCAGACCCATGATGATAGATCCTGAGTTAAATGGCAGACCTATACTATTAATAAAGAAAACCTCGCTCCACCCAAAGAGTTTTAAAACGTAGGTAAGGGAGAATTTATAGACAAGCATTAAAATGGCCACCACAATGATATTGGCTAACAGGAAGTTCTTTATAGTGGTTTCTTTATACGTCTTAAAATAATAAAGCAGCCCTATAGAGGGGATCGCCAGAAACCCCATAAACTGAATCCCGAAGGTTAGACCTACCACAAAGGAGATCAGGATCAAATATTTGTTTCCTCTGGGATCATCCAGATTATCTATCCATTTAAGACCTAGCCATAATAAAAGAGCCATAATAAAACTGGCCATAGCATATACTTCCGTCTCCACAGCATTAAACCAAAAACTATCTGAAAAAGTGAATGCCAGGGCACCTACAATGCCACTGCCTAAAACAGCAATAGCTTTGGAGTTACTCAATTCACCAGCACTGGAAATGAGTTTACGTGTAAGATTGGTAATGGTCCAGAACATAAAAAGGATGGTAAAGGCACTGGAAACTCCAGACATATAGTTGACCATTCTCGCAACCTGGTCCGCCTCCAGCGCAAACATGGCAAAAAATGCGCCTAACATTTGCAGTAATGGAGCTCCGGGTGGGTGTGCTACCTGAAGTTTTGCTGAAGTAGTGATATATTCCCCTGCATCCCACCAACTTCCGGTAGGTTCAATAGTAAGGCCATATACTATAAGGGCTATAAAAAAGACTCCCCACCCAAGAATAGAGTCCCATTTTTCAAAGTTTTTCGCAAACATTCAGTCTTCCTTTTACCAATAGTGGCGAAATTACTAATTTAAATAAATATTGAGATCAATATTTCTTAAACCTTTAACATGCTGGTATGGTTACGTATTAATCGGATTACATTTAAAAAATGTTTGTGCAAATGAAACTTTGTCTTAAATTTGCACGCTCTTAAGCACCATTGGCCTATGGTGTAATTGGCAACACAGCTGGTTTTGGTCCAGTCGTTCTAGGTTCGAGTCCTAGTAGGCCAACAGAAAAGAGTTAAGCCCATTACTTTCGTAATGGGTTTTTTTATGCCGGAGGTTCGGGTTCGTCCTTGTTAAGAAGGTCTTTTGAAGGAATAGGTGTTGGAGTTTCATTCTTTTCTTGCTCTTCCTGTAAGGCTATATCTTCTTTCTCCTTGGCTAGTATTTCCTTATCTGCCATATCTATCACAGAGCCCATTTTCTTTTTGTCTTTGATCATGGCCCAGGTCATTATAAGGCTGGTGCCAATGATCACAAATAACAAGATGCCGGGTTCGAAGGTCGCCACCTGAGCCTCCGCTGGAATCGCATAAAATAAGAGAACTGTGATAAGGCCTCTTGGAGCAATGAACAATTGCGGTAAAATATCCTTACCTATAAATAACCGAAGGGTAATAAAACGTATTACATAGATAGAGACCAGTATCATAATACTAACCATTGCCACGTTGAAATTAAAAAGTGACGAGATCACAATGGTGATTCCAAAGACCACAAAGAAAAATGTCCGAACAACAAAGGCGGTCTCTAATGTAATTATATGAAGTTCATGATATATCTGATGCGCTCTTTCTTTTTTTAGAAAATGGACCAATTTTCCGCCAAAAAACAATTTCATATTAGCGATCACCAAACCAAAGATCAGGATAATGATAAGGGACGAGAGGTGCATCTTTTTACCAAGTGCGTACAAAAGCAAGAGTACCGCAATGAGCAGGAATTGTTTGGCCTGACTTTTTATCTCCTGAAATATCAGG
>CAWAEX010000039.1:0-30085 GCA_963781045.1 uncultured Flavobacteriaceae bacterium
ATAGAAAATTTTTACAATTCATTAGAAACAGACGTACCGCTAGATGCGGATATGGGAACACCCTATGTTTTTATTATAGATAAAGACAAAAATCTAAGAGGCAGAAAAAAGGATAAGGACGAGGGCACTAAATATGGTTTTAATACTTCTTCTGTTGCAGAATTAAACAATAAGATGGAAGATGATGTAAAGATCATCCTTGCAGAATACAGATTGGCCCTTAAGAAAAACAACGCAAAGCGATCTAATTAATGAAAAACAAGTACACTTATGTTTGGGTCTCTCTTGTCGTACTGATCTTTGGTATCATCTTTATTCCCAGGATCGTAGACAGAATTAAGTCGGGGAAGGTGGTGGAGAATACCCGAATGAATGTGGCTGAAGGAGTTGATGGGTCTTTAGAGTATATTACACTGGACGGTAAAAAGCGCAGAGTACCTCCATTTAATTTTCTAAATCAGGACAGTCTGCTTATCAGTAATGAAGACTACCGCGGGAAGGTGTATGTGGTTGAGTTCTTTTTTACTACCTGCCCCAGCATATGTCCTATAATGAGTGAAAACCTTGTAGAGATTCAGGAAGAATTTATAGATTTTGAAAATTTTGGGATCGCCTCCTTTACTATAAATCCGGACTATGATACTCCTATGGTTCTCAAAGCCTATGCTGAAAAGTATGGCATTACGGATATGGACTGGAATTTACTTACCGGGGACTCGGAAAAAATATATGAACTGGCCAATGTGGGCTTTAATATTTTTGCTGCTATTGCTCCGGATGTACCAGGAGGATTTGAACATTCCGGTCTTTTTGCGCTTGTAGACAAAAATGGATATCTACGATCTAGAAAAGACAGCTATGGCAATCCTCTTATTTATTACAGGGGTACCATTAAGCCATCTCAAGGCCAGAATTTTGAAGGCGAAGAAGAACAGATAAGTATTTTAAAAGAAGATATAAAAAAATTATTGGAAGAGTAAGATGAGTGCTGTTACATTAAAAGAAAAAAAGGTGAATAGGGGGATCATGATCATCTCAATTTTGATCCCGCTTGTTGTAGCTATTTTATTTGGTGTACGCCTTCCGAATGTTGAACCCTTAAGTTTCCTGCCCCCGATATATGCCTCTATTAATGGACTTACCGCGCTTTTGTTGATTGTAGCGGTATGGGCAATTAAGAATGGAAAACGCCAACTGCATCAAAACCTGATGACAAGCTGCATTGTCTTATCACTGGTCTTCCTGGCAATGTATGTGGCCTATCATATGACCTCAGATTCTACCTCATTTGGCGGCGAAGGTTTTATCCGGTACATATATTATTTTATTTTGATCAGTCATGTTCTTTTATCTATTGCCATTATACCACTTGTATTACATACTTATGCAAGAGCGTATTTAAAGAATTTTGAAAGGCATAAAAAATTAGCCAGGATCACCTTTCCTATCTGGTTTTATGTAGCTGTAACCGGGGTAGTAGTTTATCTTATGATCTCACCTTATTATAGTTATTAATTATAAGAATCTAGTCAATGTTTAAAAAGACCACCTTCCTACCTAAAAAGCGAATACTCCTGGTATTGAGTTTTGTGCTGTTACTACCTTTTGTTGGAGAAGCACAGTGTGCTATGTGCAGGGCGGTACTGGAAAGTGAGGACAATACTGCTGTGGCAGAAGGCATCAATAATGGCATTGTATATCTAATGGCCATTCCGTATATCCTGATCGGTGCACTTTTCTTTTTTATCTACCGAAAAATGAAATCCTGAGAATCCTAAGATTTAACATGGTTTTTACAGGTTTTACTGTAACAAAATAGACCTTTGACAGTCTATATATAGTATCTCATTTTGTAAACACTAACCCAATGTTCGATCTTGAGAGGTGGCAGGAGATCTTCGATACCATCCGAAAAAATAAATTACGGACTTTTCTTACTGGTGTCTCTGTGGCTTCAGGGATCTTTATGTTGGTTATTCTTCTGGGTTTTGGTCAGGGGATGCAGAATGGTATTGCTCATGAATTTGAAGAAGATGCCACTACCATTGTTGAAGTATGGCCGGGAGTTACTACCAAGGAATACAAGGGCCTAAATCCCGGTAGACGTATTCAGTTGCGCAATGAAAATTATGAAAAGTTCAAATGCCTTGTTCGGGATAAGATAGAGTATAAGTCCCCTCTATTCTTTGTTCGAAATGTTACAGTGAATTACGGAAAAGAAGCGCTGGTATATGGAGTTCAGGGTGTTTCTGAGACTATCAGTTTATCGACAATGCCAAAATAGTGAAGGGCGATTTCTCAATTATTTAGGATGAGATCACTACGGCAAAGGTCGCAATTATTGGTAGAAAGATTAAACACGATGTTTTTAAGGCAGTAGACACGCCAATAGGGGAATTTATTAATATTTCCGGAATTCAATTTAAGATCGTTGGAGTCTTTAGTGAAACTGAAGAACGAGAAGAAGAACGCATCTACATTCCGGTTACCACCGCACAGAAAGTATTTAATGGGGCAGACAGACTTAATAATATGTCAGTTTCACCCTCCCGCCTGTCGAAAATTTCGATCAGGCTGTTGCTCAGGCCATTTCCTTTAAGGATAATCTAAGAACCTATCTTCAAAAAGTACATACAGTTGCTCCGGATGATACCAGTGCAATGGAAGTTTGGAGTGCCCTTGAGGAGGCTAAAAGATATTTTAGTCTCGTAGGAAATATCAAATTTTTTTTCTGGTTTGTAGGGATCTGCACCATCATTGCCGGTGTGGTTGGTGTGAGCAATATTATGCTCATTGTAGTTAAAGAACGCACCAGGGAGATCGGGATAAGAAAAGCATTGGGAGCGAAACCCTGGTCTATTATTGGGATGATCTTGCATGAAGCCATTTTTGTAACTGCCATCTCAGGATTTGCCGGACTCATTTTCAGCATGGGTTTGTTGGAAATAGTAGGGCCTTATGTTGAGGTAGACTATGTAAAGAATCCTTCAGTGAATTTTAACGTTGCCCTGGCCACAGTTTTTGTATTGATCCTGGCAGGCACCATAGCAGGATTTTTCCCGGCATGGAGAGCTGCCCATATCCATACTATTGATGCGCTGCGTGATGAATAAGATAATAGCAACAAAAAACAATGTTTAATAGAGATCGTTGGAAAGAGGTTTTGGAGGTCCTAACCAGTAATTGGTTCCGGACCGTTCTCACGGCGTTTGGGGTTTTCTGGGGTATCCTTATTCTAATTATCTTACTATCTGCAGGTAAAGGACTAGAGAACGGTATAAGGGCAGATTTTGGGGATATCGCCACCAATACCATGTTTATGTGGACCCGTAGCACCACCAAAGCACATATGGGTCTTCCAATTGGAAGAAATTTTAGTTTTAAAGTTGAGGACGTTGCCACACTCAAGGAGAAATTTCCTCAATTAGGGTATATATCCCCCAGAAATCAACTTGGGGGCTTTCGCGGCGGTAACAACGTGGTAAAAGGCATTAAAACAGGGGCTTATAATGTCTATGGAGATTATCCGGAGATCATAAAACAAGAACCCATGGCAATTACCTCCGGCCGTTTTCTGAATCACAATGACATTAATGCTAAACGAAAGATAGCCGTAATAGGTCGGGGGGTTCGCAATGAATTATACGAAAAGGAAGAAGAAGTGTTGGGGTCTTATATCAAGATTCAAGGCGTAAATTTTATGGTGGTAGGTACCTATAAGAAAAGGACCAGCAATGGAGATGGAGAGGAAGGACAAAAGGAAATATATGTGCCCTTTACCTCTTTTTCCCAGGCTTTTAACAGAGGGAATAATGTGGGATGGATGTCTATCACGGCAAAAGATGGGTATCCTATTTCAGATCTGAAAATGAACATAGTCAACCAGATGAAAATGACGCATAAAGTACATCCGGACGATACCCGGGCTGTAGGATTTTTTGACTTGTACGAAGAATTCAATCGGGTGGAAAGCTTGTTTGGTGCCATGAGTTTTATTGGGTATTTCGTTGGTGTATTAGTGCTCTTATCCGGGATCATTGGGGTTAGCAACATAATGCTGATCGTGGTGAAGGAGCGTACTAAGGAAATAGGAATACGAAGGGCCCTGGGTGAGGACCCATGGTCTATCAAAAAACAGATCCTGTTAGAGTCTATTTTCCTTACCATCATTTCCGGTATGGCAGGGATCGTATTTGGGGCCTTATTTATCTATGGGGTGAATGCCATATTAGATGCCAATGGCCCGGTAGATATGTTTATGAATCCAAGTGTAGATCTGGGGGTAGTAACGGCGGCTCTGGTGATCCTTATTATTTCGGGTCTGCTGGCAGGATTTATCCCCGCACAAAGTGCTATAAAAGTAAGACCCATAGACGCCTTGAGAACAGAGTAAAATCAATCAATCAAAATAACACTATCAAAAAATGAAAAAATCTATTACTATCATCACCTTGTTGGTTATCGTACTTGCCTTTGGCGGGTCTATGATCTACTTATATCAGAAGAACTCCGAGGACCCTGTGGTGTATGAAACTGAGCAGGCAGAAAGACGTACCATTATTAGAAAAACGGTTGCTACCGGAAGTATTCTGCCCCTGGAAGAGGTGCTCATCAAACCTAATATTTCGGGCGTAATACAAGAGATCTATGTAGAAGGAGGCGATTTTGTAAAATCGGGGGATATGATCGCTAAGATCAAAGTGGTACCTAATTTAAATGCTCTTAACGATGCTAAAAATGGGATTGAAGACGCGAGGATCAATCTGGCTGATCAAAGGCGTAATTTTGAGCGCCAAAGCGAACTCTTTTCCAAAGGCGTAGTTTCAAAAGTTGACCAGGAACGGGCTCAGGTAACATATGACCAGGCGAAACAAGCCTATTCTGCGGCCAATAAAAGATATGACATTGTGCAGACCGGCACCACCAGGGGACTTAGCAATGCAGCAAATACATTAATTAGGGCTACTGTAAGCGGCATGGTCCTGGAAGTTCCGGTAGAAGTAGGGAACCAGGTAATTGAAAGTAATAACTTTAACGAAGGAACTACCATTGCAGCTATTGCAGATGTGAACAAGATGATCTTTGAAGGGAAGGTTGATGAGTCTGAAGTAGGGAAGATCAAAGAAAATCTGCCGCTGGAAATCACGGTTGGAGCTATCGAGAATAAAGTGTTCAACGCTGTTTTAGACTATATCGCCCCAAAAGGAAAAGCCGAAAATGGGGCTATACAATTCGAAATAAAGGGGACTCTCAATAAGGGTGATACCGTTTTCATCAGAGCAGGACTTAGTGCTAATGCTTCCATTATTTTGGCTCGTGTAGATAATGTTTTAGCCATAAAAGAAGCTCTGGTGCAGTTCGATCCTGAAACCAAAAAACCATTTGTTGAAATAGCCACAGGAGATCAGCAATTTACCCGGAAAGATCTGGAATTAGGGATCAGTGATGGGATCTATGTTGAAATTAAGTCGGGACTAAATGCTGAAGATAAAATAAAAGTTTGGAATGCCATACAATCTGAAGGATATGACGGATAGGGTATTTTAACATAATTTTTCGAGAAATATTTGTAACAAATCCACAACTTGCCAGTCTTATCCAAGGATTGGCAACGATACACTAAAAAGCACCAACCATGATTGAAATAAAAGATCTTCATAAATCCTATAAGATGGGAAGTAATTCCCTACATGTATTAAAAGGAATCAACTTTTCCGTTGCAGAAGGTGAATTGGTGGCTATCATGGGTTCATCCGGCTCCGGGAAGTCTACCTTATTGAATATCATTGGGATGTTAGATGAGGCAGATGAGGGAGAGTACGTTCTTGATGGCATTCCAATCAAAAATCTAAATGAGACCAAAGCGGCTAATTACCGCAATAAGTTTCTGGGATTTATTTTTCAGTCGTTTAATTTGATCAACTATAAGACGGCCCTCGAAAATGTGGCGCTCCCTCTGTATTATCAGAAGATGCCCAGAAAACAGCGACAGGAAAAGGCCATGAAGTACTTGGAGCAGGTAGCCCTGAAAGAATGGTCGCATCACCTGCCAAGTGAGC
Organism: uncultured Flavobacteriaceae bacterium; assembly: GCA_963781045.1. Taxonomy (GTDB): domain Bacteria; phylum Bacteroidota; class Bacteroidia; order Flavobacteriales; family Flavobacteriaceae; genus Muriicola. Next base: position 6,060 of record CAWAEX010000039.1, read on the forward strand.
TTTCCGGAGGACAAAAACAACGGGTGGCCATAGCAAGAGCCATGGTAGCAGAACCAAAGGTTTTGTTGGCAGATGAGTTAACAGGAGCATTGGATAGTACTACTTCTTACGAGGTAATGGAACTAATTCAAAAGATCAATGATCAGGGCAATACCATCCTGGTAGTAACCCACGAAACTGATATTGCGCAAATGTGTAAACGTATAGTGTACCTCAGGGATGGAGTCATCATTAAAGACGAAAAGGTAAAACAAGTTAGAGCCAAAGCGCATGTTTAGTAGGGATACCTGGCAGGAAATATTTCTCACCATTCGGAAGAACAAACTTAGAACCGTTCTTTCCGGATTTACAGTGTCTTTAGGGATCCTGATCTTTGTAGGTCTGGTAGGTATGACCAACGGTCTTCAGAACACCTTCGAATTCTTCTTCTCTCAGGATGCAACCAATGTTATGTACATTTTTCCAGGCAGAACGTCTGTTCCTTACAAAGGATATAAGTCGCTGCGGCAGATCGAGTTTGAAAACGATGATCTTACGGATATAAAGGAAGATTTCTCCATGTTCGTGGATTATATTTCACCAAGGATATTTAGAAGTGCCCTGGTTAAATATAAAGAGGAGTCTAATAACTATACCACAATTGGGGTAGACTGGGGCCAGCAATTTGCCGAGAAGACCATTATGATGAAGGGCCGGTATATTAACCAGGAAGATGTTAAGAACAAGACAAAGAATGTTGTGATAGGCAGGTTGGTAGAACAAGACTTGTTTGGAACAATGAACTCCATGGGCAAATTTATAGATGTTGGTGGGAGTGTTTTTAAGGTAGTAGGTGTTTTCCAGGACGATGGGGGGGACAATGAGGAACGGCAACTTTATATGGCTTATACTACCCGTCAATTAATTGAAAAGAACACAGATAAAATAGGGCAGATCGTTATTGGCTTTAAAGAAGAATTGGGGTATACAGGAGCCATGGTCTTTCAACGTAGTTTGGAAAAGTATCTGAAAGACAAGAAATTTATAAGTCCGGATGACGAAAACGGTTTTTTTGTACGGAATGTTGCGGATCAGCTTAAGCAAAACCAGGATTTTGCAGGGGTCTTGGCCATTATAGCTGCTTTGGTAGCATTCGGTACTATCATTGCCGGTATAATTGGGATCAGTAATATAATGGTATATGTAGTGAAGGAACGTACCAAGGAAATTGGGATCCGTAAGGCCATTGGGGCAACCCCACGTTCCGTGATCTCAGTAATTCTATTAGAATCCATCTTTATCACCACCATATCGGGCTTTTTAGGAATGATCATTGGGATGGCGCTTTTAAGCACCCTGGGTGATAAGCTAATGGACGACTATTTTATATTAAATCCGGGCATCGGCACGGGACTTGCTATTTCTGCAACTCTGGTCTTGATCCTTTTTGGAAGTTTGGCCGGTTATATACCTGCAAAACGCGCAGCGAGAATAAAACCGATTGAAGCTCTAAACGACGAATAGTATGCGATTTTTATTTGATAAAAATACCTGGCAAGAGATCTTCGGTTCAATCGGAAAGAATAAAACACGGACCATAATCACTGTGATTGGGGTAATGTGGGGGATCTTTATCTATATCGTCCTCGCAGGTGCATCCAAAGGCTTGGATAACGGTTTTGAGAGAAATTTTGAGACGGTTGCCAAAAACAGTATCTGGGCATGGTCACAGTCTACAAGCATGCCTTACGCAGGCTATAAAACTGGAAGGCGAATGCGATTAAAAGTAGGAGATGCCCAAACCTTAGAGAACAGAATTCCTGAAATACAATACATAGCTCCGGTAAACACCAAAGGTGTTTTTGGAGGAGAAGCGGCCCAGGGAGTAAGAGGTCTAAAATCGAACAGTTATCCTGTTTATGGATACTTTCCGGTTATCGCAAAGATGGCCACGCAAAAGATCTATGACAATGGTCGCTTTATAAATGATGAAGACGAGGAGCAGGCCAGGAAAGTATGTGTAATTGGAGAGCGTACGGAACAGGAATTGTTTGAAAAAGATGAGGATCCTATTGGAGGATATATAAGAATTGATGGAATCTATTTCCAGGTTGTGGGTGTTCATAAATTTACACAAACTACTCCATTCGGAACAGACGGTGATATTTTTATTCCATTTAGCACTTTTAAAAAGCTATACAATACAGCGGATAATGCTCAATTTTTTACTATTGCCGCATACGACGATGCCGATGTGGTACAGGTTGAGAAAGACATTAAATCTGTCTTAAAAAGTATTCATAAAGTGCACCCGGATGATGAAAGAGCCTTTGGAGCTTTTAATTTGGGAGAGATCTTTAATAAGATCATGGGGTTTGCTGATGGGCTCACCTTTGTTTCACTTATCGTTGGCCTTGCTACCATTTTAGCCGGAGTCATCGGTATTGGGAATATTCTGTTGATCTCGGTAAAAGAACGTACCAAGGAATTAGGGATACGCAGGGCTTTAGGTGCCACTCCTAACGAAGTAAGATCGCTTATCATATTAGAATCGGTCTTCCTTACCATGATCGCAGGGGTCATAGGAATTATTATGGGAGCCGGAGTTTTGAATTTAATAAACAAATTAACACAGGATTCAGATTTTCCTTATACCAATCCTACGGTGCCCATACCCCTGGTCATTGGAGCTTTATTGGTGATGGTGATCTTAGGTACTTTAATAGGTCTTATTCCGGCGCAACGTGCTGTGAGTATAAAACCCATAGATGCCTTACGAGAAGAGTAATAACTAACAACTTTAAATAACACAGTAAGAAGATGAACAAATATGTAAAATATGGACTAATAGCAGTCCTAGCCTTAGGAGCTTTATGGGCCGCGGCTTTCTTTATTAAATCAAATAGCAAAGGAGCTGTTACCTATGAAACCAAGAATCCTTTTATTGCCAATATTGAAAAGAAAACGGTAGCCACGGGGAAAGTGATACCTCAGGATGAGATAGAGATCAAGCCTCAAATATCCGGGATCATTGAAAAGATATTTATGGAAGAAGGAGAACCGGTAAAAGCGGGTGATCTGATCGCCGTGATTAAAGTGGTTCCCAATGAGCAGTCGCTTAACTCTGCCAGTGGGAGGGTGCGAAATGCTGAAGCGTCTTTAAACAATACTAAAATAGAATACGACCGTAATAAGCAATTATTTGACCGAGGGGTCATTTCTAGCCAGGATTTTAATGCTTTAAAATTACGGTATGACCAGGCCGTACTAGAACTGGAGAATTCCAGGGCAGACTATCAGATCATCCGCAGAGGTTCTGCCGGGGGATCGGCTAGTGCCAATACCAATATTAGGGCTACAGTGAATGGTACTATTTTGGAGATCCCGGTTGAAGTAGGTGACCAGGTTATTCAGAGTAACAACTTTAATGATGGAACAACCATTGCCACTATTGCTGACCTGAGCCAAATGATCTTCGAAGGAAAAGTGGATGAAGGCGAAGTAGGGAAATTAAGACTTGGAATGCCTTTAGAAATTAGTTTAGGGGCAATTGAGGATCAAAAATTTGAGGCGTTACTTAAATTTATTGCTCCTAAAGGTGTGGAGGAAGCAGGTGCCGTTCAATTTAAAATTGAAGGAGATGTAAAGGTAAACGACTCTATCTTCATCAGGGCAGGTTACAGTGCGAATGCGTCTTTAGTTCTCGAGAAACGGGACAGCATCCTGGTAATTCCAGAAGCCCTCTTACAATTCGATAAGGAAACAGATAAGCCTTATGTTGAGATATCTGTAGGAGATCAGGAATTTGAACGAAAAGACATTGAAATAGGGATCTCTGACGGAGTAAATGTAGAAATCGTTTCGGGTCTTACTGAAAGTGATAATGTGAAGATCTGGAATAAAACGGAGCCTATTAAAAAGGGTGAAGAAGAAGAGGAAGAAGAAGAATCTAACTCCTGATCATAATAGCAAGTAATCAAAGAATAAGCAATCAAAAAACGAGACCATGAGATTTAAAATATCCATACTACTATTCCTTTTGTCTGTGGGAACAATCACTGCGCAAATGAGAAAATGGACCTTGGAGGAATGTGTCACATTTGCAGTAGATAATAACCTCACTATTGAGCAATTTGAACTGGATCTGGAGAATTCAAGGATAGACAAATCGGACGCATTGGGAAATATGCTGCCTAGTTTAAATGCGCAGATGAGTACCTCTGGTAGTACAGGACTTATCCTGGATCCTACTACCAACGGATTTGTTTCTGCGACCATTTTTTCGGCCAGTGCCAATGTTACTTCCAGTGTTACATTGTTTGACGGACTTCGAAATATTCACAGGATAAACAGGGCAAAACTCAATGAGGTTGCCAACCAATATCGGCTCAATGATCTTGTAGATGATATTAGGCTCAATGTTGCCAATAACTATTTAAGCGTTCTTTCTAACAAAGAATCATTAAAGGTGGCTAGGGCCCAATATGCAGTTACTGTTGAGGATCTTAAACGGACCAAGGAATTGGTGGAATCGGGTGTGGTACCAAGAGGAGATCTTTTGGAAGTAGAAGCAACGGCAGCTACTCAGGAGCAGACGATCATCAATAACCAAAATTTGGTTTTGTTATCCAGAATTGCCCTGGCACAACTCCTGCAGATCACGGACTATGTGAATTTTGATATTGCTGATGAAGATTTTAATGTTCCACCATCGGACATCCTTAAATATTCACCTAAAGTGATCTTTGACAAGGCATTGTCCTTTCGTAACGACATTAAATTTTCAGAAACTGGTGTGGATCTGGCAGAAAAAGATCTTGAAATTGCCAAAGGGGCGGTATTCCCAACAATTGGAGCCTTTTTTAACTACAACACTAGGTATTCCGATCAAACACGGGATCCGTTCACTGGTGTAAAGATCGCCTTCCAGGATCAGTTGTGGATCAACGATGGGGTCTCTTATGGGGCTCAGATGAACATCCCTATCTTTAATGGATTTAGCACGCGCAATAACATCAGACGTTCTCAGATCAGTGTGGAACAGGCCAGGTTGCAATTGGAACAGACCAAACTAGACCTTGAAACTACTATCAATCAGGCTTATGTAGATGTTGAAAATACGGCAAAGGCATATCAAGCTTCTCAAAAGACGCTCGATGCTCGCAGGCTGGCATATGAATATACCAAGGACCGCTTTGAAGTGGGTCTAATGAACGCCTTCGATTTTAGTCAGGCACAATCCAGGGTAGACAATGCAGAAGCCGAGGTAATTCGCAATAAGTACAATTATATCTTTAGAATAAAGGTCTTAGAATTCTTCTATGGCCTGCCTATTGTTCTAAACTAAACTATCTTTGTGGCCTTATGGCCTTGATCTTACAGTTAGAAACAGCTTCAACCAATTGCTCCGTTTCCCTTGCCAGGGAAGGGGAGCTTTTGGCTAGTAAGGAACACAACAGTCCTTCCTTTTCTCATTCGGAACAGCTCCATCTTTTTATTTCAGAAGTTCTGGAAGAGGCAGGTGTTTCCCTTCAGCAGATTAATGCTATAGCGGTAAGTAAAGGGCCGGGCTCTTACACCGGACTCAGAATAGGAGTCTCCGCCGCCAAAGGTTTGTGTTACGTCCTGGATATTCCATTGATCTCTACACCAACTCTTAAGGGAATGGCCTTGCAGAAAGAGATCGACTCTGGGGTCATTATACCTATGTTAGATGCGCGAAGGATGGAAGTGTACGCTGCGGTTTTTGATACAGATCATGCTGAGGTAGTGTCTACGAAGGCAGTGATCATTGAACCTACGTCCTTTGCGGAATTTGCAAAGAAAGGAAAAGTTTGTCTTGTGGGTAGTGGCGCTGCAAAGTGCATGGATGTACTTACGCATCCCAACTTTTCTTTTGACGATTCTCTTATCCCTTCCTCCAAGACGATGTCTATGGAGGCTTATAGAAAATATCAGCAAGGATCCTTTGAAGATGTCGCGTATTTCGAACCTTATTACTTAAAGGATTTTATTCTCCAGCAAAAGAAGAAATGATATTCTATTCCCTTTATATCGATTAACTATCCTTTCTGATGCACATCCAATTGTGGGAAAGGGATCTCAATACCTTCTTTATCGAAACGAGCCTTGGTCTCTTCCATCACAAAAAAGTGCGCTGCCCAGAAATCTTCATTTTTTGCCCAGAATCTCAGGGTTAGATTCACCGAACTATCCGCCAATGCGCCCACAAATACAGCAGGAGCAGGATCTTTCATGATCCCTTCCTGAGAGGCACAAATATCTAACAAGATCTCTTTGGCTTTTTTGATGTTAGAGCCATATCCTATCCCGATATCGATCTTATCCCTGCGGGTATCTTCGGCATTGTAATTAATGATGCTGTTGTTGGAGAGTTGACCGTTAGGCAGAATAGCCACCTGGTTCCCGAACGTATTAAGTTTTGTTGTGAAAATAGTGATCTCCTTCACCGTACCATCAACTCCCTGAGCCGAAATAAAATCGCCCACCTTAAATGGTTTAAAGACCAGGATAAGTACACCTCCTGCGAAATTGGAAAGTGAACCCTGAAGGGCGAGACCAACGGCTAAACCAGCCGCACCAACCAACGCCACAAGGGAAGATGATTTTACTCCCAACTGGGTGATCACCAAGACAAAGAGCAAGAGTTTTAAGGCAATATTGATAAAGCTTTGGAGGAAGCTCTCCAATGCCAGATCGTAGTCTTTTTTTTGAAAGAATTTATGAACCAGTCGGTTGATTAATTTCACGATCCAATAACCTACAATTAGGATGATCGTAGCGGTTATAAGGTTAGGAAGGATCTCCATAAACCACTTTACGCCCTGGTCTAAATATTCAGTATATTCTGCGAATGAAGCCATATTTTTTAATTAGGCTGCAAAGCAACGGAAATTTAAGAGTATTTTCAAATTTTATTCTTTAAAGTCTTGTTAAGCATTGGGAAGGATCAAAGTAATGAAAGTGCTTCATCTGGTGAAGAAACCGGAAGTTGGCATGCCCCATTTTCGCAGACATAAATCTGAGTTTTCGCAGAATCCATCCTATTCTCAAAAAGGCTTGAGTGTACCTTTATTTTCTGTTCCGGCAAGGAGAATATTTGGAAAATATTTACGCCTGATGTCAGTAGCATATTCCTGATAAGATTCCCCTGTGATCACTACTTCCTGAAACGGAAAGATCTGGAATAGAGGGAGTTGAAGCCAGTGAGCATGACTATTGGGATTTTTAAGGATGCTTTCCCGCATATGGGCCAACATCTTTTTATAATGAGTAAAATAATTGGCCTCGGGAAAAAAGCCGGAGAGTTTAAATAAGCAATGAGCCATGATAGAATTGGAAGCAGGGATCACATTATCTGTTGTTTCCAGAGACCTTCTAACCATAACATCCTGGGTATCGGAAGTAAAATAGAACAAGCCACTTTCTTCCTGTAAAAAGTGAAGTAAGCAGTAGTCCATAAGAGTAGTAGATCTCTTCAGCCATACTTCTTCAAAAGTAACTTCATATAAGGCTATCCAGGCATCAATCAGAGTGGCATAGTCTTCTAAAAACCCTTCAATAGTGCTCTTACCTTCCTTATGGTTATGGTATAGACTCCCGTCTTCTTTTAATACTCTATGTTCTAAAAAGGCAGCGGTTTTTTTAGCCTTGACCAGATATTCCGCATTGCCGAGATAGCGATAGGCCTCAGCCAAACCTTTGATCATCAACGCATTCCAGGAGGTTAAAATCTTATCATCCAATCTTGGTCTGGGACGGGATTCTCGCTTGGTCAACAGGCGTTTTTTACATTTCTCGATCCTTTTATTGAGGGTTTCAACATCAAGGTCGTGTTTGTCGGCGATCTCTTCATCAGTGGCATCCCGGATCAGGACATATAGTTCCTCCTCCCAAAATCCGTAGGAATTTATATTGTAATAGTCTTTAAAGAGGGCAAAATCATCCTCTAAAAGTTCTTGCAGTGCTGCTTCTGTCCATACATAGTACGCCCCTTCCTTAAGGTTGCCTTTTTGATCGAGACTATCAGCATCCAGGGAAGAATAAAATCCGGCTTCAGGCGACATCAATTCGCGGGTCACAAAGGAAATAGTTTCCTCCACTACTTTTTTGTATAAAATATTGCCATTGGCTCCAAAGGCCTTGGCGTATAAAGAGATTAATTGGGCATTGTCATAGAGCATTTTTTCAAAATGAGGAACATGCCATTTGGTGTCTACCGAATAACGGGAAAATCCTCCTCCCAGATGGTCATAAATGCCCCCATAGGCCATACGGGTAAGCGTAGTGTGCACATAATCTGTGATATTCCTGTCCTCAAATAAGGTAGCATAGTGCATCAGGAAGTCAAGATTTACAGGCATCATAAATTTTGGGGCCCTCTTATGTCCTCCCAAAAAAGTATCAAAATATTGTGACCATTGGGAGACAGCATCTTTTATGGCTTCTTTAGTGATCGTTTCCTGTTTTTCCGGTCTGGGGATGAGATTGATGCTATGAAGGCCTTTCGCCAAATTTTGGGCATATTCTGTCACTTTCTTAGGATCGGTCTTATAGAGTGCTGCCAATTGATTCAATACCGTTATCCAATCGTTCTTCCTAACAAAGGTAGCCCCCCAGAAAGGTCGGCCATCGGGCAGAGCAACAATATTCAGGGGCCAGCCACCGCTTCCGGTCATCATCTGTAATGCATCCATATAGATATGGTCCACATCTGGTCTTTCTTCCCTGTCTATCTTAATATTGACAAAATGCTGATTCATTACTTCGGCTACTTCCTCATCTTCAAAACACTGATGTTCCATCACATGGCACCAGTGGCAAGCGGCATACCCTATGCTGATCAATAGCAGTTTATTTTCTTTTTTGGCTTGGGCAAGTACCTCGGCATTCCAGGCATTCCAGTTAACTGGATTGTGTGCATGCTGCAAAAGATACGGACTGGTTTCGCGGATGAGCGCATTGGTATGTGGTGAGGGAGTATTCAAGGTATGCAGCTTTACAAAATGTTCAAAAAAAAAGCACCAATGAAGGTGCTTTCTATTTTTTTTAAAAGACCTACTTCACTTCGAAGGTGATCTTTACATTCACCCTAAAGTCGTCTACTCTTCCGTCTTTTACGGTCGCGCTTTGTTCATTCACATAAACAGAACGAATATTTTTTACCGATTTTGAGGCCTGAGAAACTGCTTTTTGGGTTGCATCTTCCCAGCTTTCACTAGAATTTGCTAATACTTCTATTACTTTTAAAATTGACATAATACTTACTTTTTAGGTTCCTTTAAAGGTCCGAAGAATTTGAAGAAATTGCAAGTATTCAGGAGGGTATTAGCCATTGATGGCAACAACTTCATGTATCTTATCTCCCATCATGTTTTTAAGCATGGTCTCAATGCCGTTTTTTAAGGTAAAGGTAGAAGAGGGGCAGCCACTACAAGCGCCTTGTAAGATCACGTTCACGGTCTTTAGCTCTTCATCATAGGATTGAAAGAGAATATTCCCCCCATCCATGGCAACGGCCGGTTTCACATACTCTTCCAGGATCTGAATGATCTGTTGAGAGGTTTCGTCATCGGAGACAATTGCTGCCTGTTTTTCGGGACTATTGTTACTTTGAGTTGTCTCTGCCAGTGCCGATACAATTTCTTTTCCTTCAGCAATATGAACACGGATCATTTCCCGAAGTTCCATGGTAATATCATTCCAATCGGCTACTTCATACTTCATCACTGAAATATAGTTCTCATCCATAAAGACCTCTTTAACAAAAGGAAAATGGAAGAGTGCTTTAGCCAGTTCAGAATCCTGGGCCTCATCAATGTTCTTAAATTCAAAAGTGGCAGGCACTAATTTCTTGTTGGCCACAAATTTCATCACAGACGGATTGGGAGTTACCTCTGCATACAAGGTAATGGCCACTTTAGTTGCTGGGGCCTCTTCGATGATCACAGGGGCACCAGAATTAAGATATTCTACTAATTGCTGAGCTACTTCATTTTGCACATCTTCCCAGGCAACAATATCAAAACGCTCCAAGGCAATAAAATTGCCGGAAATGTATACTGTCTTTACAAAAGGCAGGTAAAAAAGTTGCTGCGCTAAGGGTGAGGCTTTGGCCTCATCTATATTTTTAAACTCGTAATTGGTGTTGGTTGTAAGAAAGTGATTGGCCTCAAATTTTAAGATAGCCGGGGTATTGGTCTCCTTCACGGTAATTACATACTCTTTCATGCTGTCTATTTTGAGCAAAAATACAACCATTTTTCAAGCTAACCAGCATATAATAATGTTCGCTTTAAGCCGTTATACATTATATTTGATCATACAGCCATTCACTTTGTCCCATCCTAGATGAGAAAACTCTTTTTTATTTTAATAGCCTGCCTCGGCTTCATTGGTACTTCTAATGCGCAAGAGGGCATCCCTGTTTATTTTGATTATTTATCGGATAATTACTATCTGGTGCACCCATCTATGGCAGGTATAGGGCTAGGAGGAAAAATACGGCTTACGGCCAGGAAACAATGGTTTAATGTAGATGAAGCACCCAATTTACAGACTTTAAGTGTTAATTGGAGGTTAGGAGAGAGCCCAAGTGGGGTAGGAGTTATCTTGTTTAATGACGCCAATGGTTATCATTCACAAACGGGCTTAAAGGGTACTTATGCCCATCATTTGCAATTTGGTGAAGATATCAGAATACTTAATCAGGTGTCATTTGGACTTAGCGCTGGATTTATCCTTAGTAGCCTGGACGAAACCGAATTCAGGTCGGTTATTCCAGATCCGATAATTTCTGGTGCGAGGAATAGTGTAGGTTATTTTAATGTCGATTTTGGCATGTCCTATAATTATATGGAATTCTATGCCCATGCTACCTTATTAAATGCACTGGGAAGTGGAAGAGACCTGTATACAGCCATTGAATTTGATAATCTTAGGAGGTATTTGTTTTCCGTTGGTTATATTTTTGGAAAGACCGAGTGGCGTGTAGAACCTTCCGTTTTATTTCAGATCACTGAATTTACTGAGGAAGAGACGGTAGATATCAACGCAAAGGTATACAAAGACGTTTCCTTTGGGACCGTTTGGGCCGGACTTTCCTATCGCAGAAGCTTTGATGGGGCTCAGTACCAGGCCAATGGGCAGTTTGGAGAGCAACGCTTACAATTATTCACGCCTATCATTGGAGTAAACTATAACCGCTTTATGTTCTCTTATAATTACTCTTATCAGAACGGGGACATTCGTTTTGACAATGGAGGTTTCCACCAGATCACCCTGGGGTACGATTTTGGTCCGGAACGTCAGAACAGGTTCGATTGTTTTTGTCCGGCTGCCAACTAGAAAAAGGACTCCAAGAAGAATCTTGAAGTCCGTTTATCTTGACTATTCTAAATTTTACTCCCAATACATATTTTTTTGAGCAGCCTGCTTTTTAATGGCTTTTAACATAGCTTGCTCTAATTCTCCTGTTTCGTTCTTCTCTTGCTTGGCCAGATATTCTTCTCGTTTTGCATTTGCCTGTTGTATTTCCTTCTGAACACGTTGACGTTCTGCTTTTTTTTCGGCTAGGAATTCCTGTATCTGTCCTTCAGATTTCCCTCTGAGCGAAGCGGGGAGCGTTTCTTTTTTAATTTTAGCCAGGTCAAAATCTTTCCTTGAAGAAGCGTCTACAAGATCCCATTCTGCATTATTATAAAATTGAGAACTTTTACTTACGGTACGTTTTACGGCTACCGCCTCTTGTACATCCATGGCTTCCGAATCTTGTTCCTCCTGTATTGCCATACGACTGACACCCATGGCGCCATATGATACATATGTGTTATTCAAACGTGCATTCAGTCGGATGATGATTTCATCATAGGGAGTTTTAATATGTACAACCTGCCTATTATGGTCAATGGCCATATATTCCCCTCCACCAAGCAGGGCGCCTTCCTGCCAATGAGTTTTTATTCCTTGTCTGTAATCGCCGCAAAAAATAGTATTCACAATTACATCCTTCTCTTTGGCATTTATAACCGAATCCCTGAAATCCTTTTTACCCTGTGTAAAAGGTTCATTGCCTGCAATAAATATCATTTTTAAATCGTCTGGATTTTTACCCCAATCTAATTGTCGCAGAGACTGGTGGATAACTTGTCCGCAATATTCTTCTCCTCCGTTTGTCGTAAGCGAAAATAATTTTGCCGAGATTTCATCCAGGTCACTGCTGAAACCAAGTACTTGCTGCACATAACCCTCCTGGGACGCTAGGTCATTGTTACCATACTGGTAAAGTGCTATCTGCAGGCCAGGGCGACTATTGTTGCCACATTTGGCATATGCAAATTGGTTAACTATGTCCCAGAGTTGTGATTTCGCCTGATTGATAAGTCCGTCCATACTATTACTGGTATCCAACAATAGCGCGATTTTCACCACAGGCTGCCTGTAATGTATTTTAGATTCCGGGTTACTCTGGAGATCATTAGGTGAAAAGTGTTCTGCAGATTTTTCATTATGAGCTAAGCTTGTTCCTATGAATAATAATAACAAGAGTTTCATTGTTTTGTGGGCATACTTTTTCATTTGTTTTTATTTAAAGGGTTATGATAATAGGTGAAAAGTACGGTGCAACTTTTTTTTAAAAAACCGGCAATGAGTGAACAGGTCATATGAATGAGGGAACTGGTTGGTTGCTTTCGGGAAGTGCAAAAAAGCATAAGTTTATTGCAAGGATCGGCGCAAAGACCATTTTTTAAAACGATTCAAATGGACTAAGTTTATCCTAATAATACGAATCATGCCAGTAAAATTACTTTTAGTAATAGCGATGCTCCTGGTCGTTTCTAATGCTAACTCCCAGACACAAAATCAAAGAAAGGAACTAAGCATTAAAGGGACGGTTAAAGAGAAAAACAGTAATGCTCCTATTGCAGGGGCCGAAGTTGTTTCTAACCAAGGACGTTACACTTCTACGAATGCCCTGGGTGAATTTTCGATTAAGGCGGCGATAGGGGACATACTAACGTTTACAAGTACAGAGTTTGAGACTATAAACCATACTATTCAAAGTGATGATAAGATTTTGGTATTGGTGGAAGGACATAATGAAATTTCCGCTAGCAGAACAGAAAAGGCCCTTTCTGTTGCCAGCACTTCCCGGCATAAGGCTTATCTGGATTCGGCCAGGATGGTTAAATCAACCAATATTGAAAAAAGCATAGATTACATTGCCAGCTCTATTGCAGAATTAGGGAATAGGGGTAATAAAAAGGAACTGGCCGCATCTCTTGTTGTGCTGGCAGAGGTGTATAATTACTATCAGCAGTTAGACCTTGCCATCGCCAATTATAAAGATGCGCTTGAAGCGTATTACAGCAGCAGTACCGCCCTTGCTTTGGGAAAAGTTTATAACGTAAACCGTCAATGGGAAGAAGCGATAACCATCTTAGCACCTTTAGAAAAAAACACGGCTCTTGTACCCTATCGGCGAGTGGAAATTTATGAAAACCTGGGTGAAGCCCATTCAGGTTTGGGAGATACCAATAAGGCAGTGGCTTATTATCAGGAAGGATTAAAAATTGCGACAAAAAATCAGATCAGTCCAAAAATTCCAGATCTAAATTCCAAAATTGCCGATGCTTATTCGCAAGTGAACCGTTTGGAAGAAGCAAATGCTTATTATGATAATTCCTTAAGAGAGGCTAAGAAACAGACACCGAAAAGAGCAATTCAGGAAAAAGAAAAGGTAGCTGATTTTCTGAATAAAAGAAATCAGTATGATGATGAGATACAGTTGCGGAAAAGTAGCTTACAGGAAATGGAGCAAATTCAGGCCCCTGTTGGTAAAAATTTCGGTAACCTAAAAAGTGCTGACTCTATCACCAGTCAGCGAATCAACTATAAAATTGCCAATGCTTATATAGCTCAGGATAAATACGAAGAGGCCGTTCCCTATTTGGAACGGAGTATTGCAACCGCAGACCAGGAAGAAGATCTTATTGTTCAAAAAGATGCAACAAGGAAATTGTCTGAGGTATACAGCCGCCAAGGTGATTTTGACAGGGCTTTGGAAACCTATCAAAAGTATGTTGCAGTAGTAGACACCTTATATAGCCGCAAAGAACAGGAAATATCACGGGCAGCTCGGTTAAATCGGGAAATAGCGGCATCCCAGAACCGCATTACAGGCCTGGAACAAGAGCGGGAATTATCTCAGAGTAAATATGACCTGGCCCTGGCAGAGCAGCGGCTGACAGTAGAAAGTAACAAGAGGCAGTTGTGGGTCATTTATTCTTTGCTATTCGGGATGCTTTTCATGTCGCTCGCAGCCTTCTTTTTCTACCGAAGCACACAAAAACAAAAATTGGCGAACAACCTGTTAGCTTTAAAATCGCTCAGATCCCAGATGAACCCCCATTTTATTTTTAATGCCTTGAATTCCGTCAATAACTATATTTCCAAACACGACGAACGAAGCGCCAACAGATATTTGAGCGATTTTTCCACGCTGATGCGGACGGTTCTCGAAAACTCAGAGGAAGATTTTATAGCACTAAATAAGGAGATTGAATTACTGGAATTATATTTGAAACTGGAGCATTCCAGGTTCCCTGATAAATTTTCGTACAGCATGGAAGTGGAAGATTCTATCAACAGGGAGGCCTATAAAATACCTCCGATGCTGTTACAACCCTATATAGAAAATGCTATTTGGCATGGACTTCGCTATAGAGAATCTTCAGGTCGCCTAAAAATTAGTGTCTCGCAAAAAAATAATGAATGCCTTGAGATTTGTATAGAAGATAATGGAATAGGCAGAAAGAAGTCGGCCGCATTAAAGACGCAGCATCAAAAAAAACAACGATCTACGGCGATGCGGAATATTAAAAAACGAATCGCCATTTTGAATGATATGTACAAAAATGATATTTCGGTTGAGGTCAGGGATCTGAATGAGAATGGCACAGGAACACAAGTGATTTTAAAATTAAATAAAAGCTAATGGAGTTAAAGGCTGTCATCATCGATGATGAGGTAAATAGCAGGGAAATTCTACGGAATTATCTCACAGACTATTGCAGCCAAGTAACCATACTTGGAGAAGCCAGTACCATTAGTGAGGGCATCGCTCTTATTAACAAGGTCCACCCTAATTTGGTGTTCCTGGATGTGGAAATGCCATTTGGAAATGCTTTTGACCTTCTTGAAAAATTGCCTGACAGGACTTTTGAGACGGTATTTGTTACAGCCTATGATCAGTATGCCATAGAAGCGCTAAACCAGCATGCAGCATATTATCTTATGAAGCCTATAAATATAGATGAGCTTATAAAAGCAGTGGCCTATGTGGAAGAGATTATTTCGAAGGAAGATCTCTTAAATGATCGAATTTTATCCACAACAATAAAGAAAGCAGAAGGAAAGATTACGCTACCACAATTGGATGGTTTTCAGGTACTTAATGTGTCAGATATTTTATATTGTAAAGCTGATGACAATTATACCGAGATTTTTATAGCTGACAGGAAGATTCTGGTAAGTAAGACCCTCAAATATTTTGAGGAATCTCTCGCAGAATTTCATTTTGTACGCATTCATAAATCTTTTCTGGTGAATATTAATGAGGTAGTAAAATATAGAAAAGGTAAAGGTGGAAGTGTAATTATTTCGAATGGTAAAGAGTTGATGGTGTCAGCTTCCAGGAAAAAGGAATTACTTTCGTATTTCGAATAATTGAGAGGCAGATTACCTGTGTTAACTACAATTTAGTGCTATGATAATTAAAACAATTAAGGGGAAGACCCCAAAATTCGGCAAAGAGTGTTTTATAGCTGATAATGCCACTATTGTTGGTGATGTAGTCATGGGTGATGAATGTAGTGTATGGTTCAATGCGGTGATCCGCGGCGATGTGCATTATATCAGGATAGGAAATAAGGTAAATGTACAGGACGGGGCCATCATTCATTGTACATACCAAAAAGCACCAACAAACATTGGAAATAACGTGTCTATAGCTCATAACGCTATTGTTCATGGCTGTACGGTTGAGGATAACGTATTGATAGGGATGGGTAGTATTATTATGGACGACTGCGTAGTGGGGTCCAATAGCATAATAGCAGCCGGAGCTGTGCTCACCAAGGGGACTATAGTGCCACAGGGGACCGTTTACGGTGGGATGCCCGCAAAAAAGTTAAAAGATATTAGTCCGGAGTTAAGTCAGGGAGAAATCATACGGATTGCCAACAGTTATGTAAAATACGCCAGTTGGTTTAAAGAGGAATAGAAAAATGGGAGGATCTCCTATTTTTATCAAACGAAAACACTAACGAAGCCTTAGACGAAATTTTTAACACCTCACAAGCTCCCGGCTTTATCCCGAATTACCGAAAAACCCGTATATTTAATAAACAAGATAGCGTGCGAATTGAATTAAACGAGTCGCAATAATGGCAACGCGTAACTATCAGGGGGAAAAATTTGACGTGCAAGGGGTAGACCCGGTGGTCGATGCCCTTACCGTGGAAGAAGCCCTGCAAATCAACATCAATGGAAAGCCCTTCACCATGTCCATGCGGACACCTGGCGCAGATAACGACCTGATCCGCGGGTTGTTGCACAGCGAAGCGATAATATCTTCAACCCGGTTTCACCCTAAGCCCATATTTCAAAAGGAAAATGAAGAGGGCATTGTAACCGTTGTAGATTTGGAGATCCCGGAGGCCTATCTGGGTGTCGGCTATTCCAACAGCCGAAGTCTGTTGTCTGTTTCTTCTTGTGGGATCTGTGGTAAAACAGAACTTGGGGAACAGAACTATATGGGCGAGACCATAGAGGCGACCACGCAATTTTCCGCAGAAAGTTTTACAGAGATGTTTGCGCAAATGAATCGTGGCCAGCATGATTTCAAACAATCCGGTGGTACCCATGCAGCTGCGCTATTCGATGCCAATGGATCCCTGCTGGTGGTTAAGGAAGATATCGGTCGCCATAACGCCGTGGACAAAGCAATTGGGTGGTTGCTGTTACTGGGAAGGTTAGACGAAGCCAAAGCGATGACGGTCAGCGGGCGCATCTCCTACGAGATAACCATTAAAGCATTTAAAGCGGGAATCCCATTTTTAGCTGCCGTATCGGCTCCGTCTTCCCTGGCCGTGGATTATGCAAAAGAATTCGGTATTACCCTTCTTGGCTTTTGTCGTGAAGGACGGGCCACCTGTTACGCTCACCCCTATCGAATAAACAATAACCGAGTTAGTTCCCTGAACCCTAAAGTAAGCTAGCGTATGTCCGACAATTTAAGCGAACTCCTTGGCCGTAAAGGCCTTCAAGAAAATCTCTTTGACAAACTGGGAAACCTGGCGCAGCCTGCCGGTACGCCAGATGAAAAGGAACTTGCCCTGCTCGCGGAGGAGTTTTTGATCGGCAAAGCCAATACCTTTGGGACAGCTTCTTTTTACGACTTTCTCAAACCCGAAAACAAGGGTAAAAAAGTCTATGTATGCAACGGTACGGCATGTGAGTGTGCTGGCACCCAAGCTAGCGGTACTAAAAAAACTCAGGACGGAATTCCCTGCGGATCAGATTGGGCATATGACCTGTTTAGGGCGATGCCACGAAAATGTTGCTTTTCATTACCAGGGCCGAAATTTTTCGGGAGCAGCTATCGAAAACCTGGCCGCCATCGTCAAGGACGGCGCCCAAAGCCAGCCCGATGCTTACCATGTGGGTGTCAGCCATGAGGCCATTCTGACCAAGCCCTTCAGCAGTATTGAAGAATATTACAAACCCTGGCTGGAGGTGTTACAAAATAAACCGGAAAGGCCGCTGGAAGCGATCAAAACCTCCAACCTTCGTGGCAGAGGGGGTGCAGGATTCCCCATGGGCCTCAAACTGGAGTTTTGCAGCAAGGCAAAAGGAGATGTCAAATTCATTATATGCAATGCAGACGAAGGGGACCCCGGGGCTTATTCCGACAGGTATTTGCTGGAACAGCGGCCTCATTCGGTGCTTTTTGGCATGCTAGTTAGCGGCTACG
The DNA here is from genome assembly GCA_963781045.1 of uncultured Flavobacteriaceae bacterium. GTDB lineage: Bacteria > Bacteroidota > Bacteroidia > Flavobacteriales > Flavobacteriaceae > Muriicola. The sequence goes on from CAWAEX010000039.1 coordinate 24,094, forward strand.
TGACCGGTGCACATCACGGGATTGTATATATTCGGGCCGAGTACCCGGAAGCAGTAAACATTGTTCAAAATGCCATTGACCAGCTAAAAGACCATGCCCTGGTTGGGCAAAACATACATGGAAGCGGTTTTGATTTTGAATTTAAAATAATTCAGGCTCAGGGATCCTACATTTGCGGGGAAGAAACAGCCCTGATCAATTCCATAGAAGGGCAGCGTCCTGAAGTCCGGATCCGTCCTCCCTATCCCGCCCAACGCGGGCTCTTCAACAAACCTACTGTAGTAAATAACGTTGAAACCCTGGCCGCGGTACATTACATTATCAGCGAGGGAGGGACCACATGGAAGGCAATTGGCACAGAGAAATCTTCAGGTACTAAACTGGTGTGCCTGGACAGTTTTTTTAAACGTCCCGGGATCTACGAAGTGGTCATGGGAACTCCGATGAAAACAGTGATTAATAAACTTGGAGGTGGATTCAAAAGCCCCGTAAAGGCTTTGCAGATAGGGGGTCCTTTAGGTGGAGTAGTTCCTATTGAAAAACTGGACGAGCTCACCCTGGATTTTGAATCCTTTGCAAAGGCCGGGTTTTTACTGGGACACGCTTCAGTGGTTAGTATCCCGGAAGATTATCCCATGATGCGCTACATTGAGCACCTGTTTGATTTTGCCGCCTACGAAAGCTGTGGTAAGTGCTTTCCCTGCAGATTGGGAACAAAACGAGGACATGAAATGACAACTAAGGCAATTGAAGAAGGGCATGTGATTGACAGATCCCTATTTGACGACCTGCTTACTACCCTGGAAGAGGGCTCCCTATGCGCACACGGTGGTGGAATTCCGTTGCCTATGCGTAACATAGTTCAGTATTTTGATTCAGAATTAAAAGATTATTTTAATTAATCGTCCCTTATGAAGTCTGCATTTATAAATAACATTGCTTATTCATTCGATCCAGGAGAAACCATGCTTGCGTTTATTCGTCGTCATGCAGGTTCAGATTTGGTACCCACCCTTTGTGATGCGCCTAACCTCGATCCCTTTGGAGCCTGCCGGGTTTGTAGTGTGGAAGTGGCCTTGGAAAAGGACGGTCCGGTCAAAACCATGGCATCCTGCCATGCCCCTTTGTCAGAAGGACAATACATTTACACCAGTACTCCCAGCGTAAAGAAGTTGCGCAAGAATATTATTGAGCTGGTGCTTACAGACCATCCGCTGGACTGCCTGACCTGCGAAGTCAACGGAAATTGTGAACTGCAAACCGTTGCTGCACAGGTAGGCATCAGGGAAGTACGCTACCCGGAAGGGAACAATCACCTGAACAAAACCAAGGACCTGAGTCATCCATATATGACCTCAGACATGAGTAAATGTATTAACTGTTACCGCTGTGTCCGAGCCTGCGATGAGGTACAGGGCGAATTTGTGCTGAGTATGGCAGGGCGAGGTTTTGATGCCCACATCGTAAAAGGTCTGGACCAAAGCTTTATGGAGTCTGATTGTGTGAGTTGTGGTGCCTGTTCTCAGGCATGCCCAACATCCGCTATTTCGGACGTTTTCCAGTCCAAGGCCATTCAGGCTACTGAAACCACCCGGACAGTTTGCACTTATTGCGGGGTGGGGTGCAATCTGGATATTGCCACAAATTCAGGTGAAATACTGAGTATTACCGCCCCCTATGATTCCGAAGTGAATCAGGGGCATACCTGCCTCAAAGGACGTTTTGCATTTAAATTCTACAATCATCCGGAACGCTTAGATTCGCCCATGATTAAGCGCAATGGCACTTTCGAAAAAGTAAGCTGGGACGAAGTATACGACTACATCACTGGAAAATTCACACACTTTAAGGAGACCTACGGCCCAGACAGCATGGCCGGTATTTCTTCCTCCCGCTGTACCAACGAGGAGAACTACCTGATGCAGAAATTCTTCCGTGCGGTGATTCAAACGAATAATATTGACGGGTGTGCCCGCGTGTGTCATTCCCCTACCGCCCTGGGTATGCAGCGTACCTTCGGAACTGGAGCCGCTACCAATTCCATAGAGGATTTAAAGCATACAGATTGCATCATGGTTATTGGGGCAAACCCTACAGATGCTCATCCGGTAACAGGAGCTAAACTCAAGCAGTTTGCCATGAAGTCTGACAAGGCGTCTATTGTGATTGATCCTCGCAGAATAGAACTGGCCCGTTACGCCACCCATCACCTGGCCTTGCGGCCGGGGACCAATGTTGCGGTGCTGAATATGATGATGTATTATATTGTACAGGAAGGTTTAGCGGACCAGTCATTCATAGACAAACGCACCGAGGGATATGAGGATTTCAAAGCTGAATTGATGAGCATTGACCTGGATCACCTGGAGGCTGTTTCCGGGGTGCCCCGTGAACAAGTAAGAGCTGCGGCAATAACCTACGCCAGCGCTCCTAATGCCATGTCATTCCACGGCCTTGGAGTAACCGAGCACTCTCAGGGAACGTTTACTGTAATGCAAATCGCCGACCTGGCCATGCTAACAGGGAACATTGGCCGCAAAGGTGTGGGGGTAAATCCTCTGCGCGGGCAAAACAACGTACAGGGTAGTGCAGACATGGGGGTACAACCTCATCAGGGTGCAGGTTACCTGGATGTGACAAATCCGGAAGTCAACCAACTTTACAACCAATTTTACGGCAGTGAGGTCCCCTCACAAATAGGGTATAAGATCCCTGAAATGTTCCAGGCCGCGCTGGAGGGTAAACTTAAAGCCATATGGATCATTGGGGAAGACGTAGTACAAACAGATCCGAATACCCAAAAGGTGATCCGTGCACTTGAAGCTACCGATCTGGTCATTGTACAGGAACTCTTTATGACCGAAACGGCCAAATATGCTGATGTGATTTTGCCTGGAGCTTCATTTCTGGAGAAAAACGGCACTTTTACCAATGGGGAAAGACGCGTACAAGCTGTGCGTCAGGTAGTGGAGCCAATTCCAGGTTCCAAACCGGATGGACAGATCATTGTAGATATCATGAACAGGATGGGCTATGCCCAACCGGAGTACACCCCGGACGGCATGCTGGAAGAAATCTCACAGATAGTGCCCTTCTTTGCGGGAATCAGGTGGGATCGTTTGGGCAAGAATGGCCTGCAATGGCCCGTAGCTCCCGATGGTACTGATACGCAGATCTTGCATCAACAGGAATTTATGCGGGGTCTTGGCTATTTTGAATTCCACGCCTGGAAGGAGACTCATGAGATCACGGAACATGGAAAAGAGTATCCCTATATTTTAACCACAAATAGGGAGTTGGAGCACTACAATTGCGGGGCGATGACTCGCCGTACGGACAATGAAATGATCCTGAAAAGCGACTACCTTATGATTCACCCCGAAGATGCTGCCGCTAACTTGATCAATGAAGGAGATTTCGTTTGTTTGGAGTCGCCACGTGGTAAAGTAGATGTAAAAGCTCGTATTACGGATGAGGTTAAACCGGGTATCCTGAGTACCACTTTCCACTTTCCGGATATAATGATAAACATTATCACCAGCGATATACACGACAGCGAAGCCATGTGCCCCGAATACAAGGTGGTGGCAGTGAAGATCCGGAAGTCCAAAGGGAAATTCAAGAAGTTGATGCAGGATAAGTAGATCTGGAATCCCAGTGTACAATGATAAGCTATGTTTAAAGGAAAAGATTGCGCCGTAGTGGTTTCCGAGAATGGTATAAATTTTTAATGCTGGGTTTTTACAGACTTCTGGAATTTCTTATTCAATGTCCGTGCTCCATTTTCGGGTAACTTTAGTAGGGAAACTATGGGATACCTTATCTCCTCCCATGCATTTTTTAAATACCCTTAAGAACGGCGCATAATGGAAGTATTTATTACATTTGTTCTGAAAAAATTCCTATTATGAATGCATATATTTTTCCCGGGCAGGGAGCACAATTTCCAGGAATGGGTCAGGATCTGTATGAAAAGTACCCTGTAGCTCAAGAATTGTTTGAACAGGCAAATGAAATTTTAGGATTTTCTATTACGGATGTCATGTTCAAAGGCTCAGCGGAGGATCTGAGGGAAACCAAAGTGACCCAGCCTGCTATCTTTTTGCATTCTGTTATTTTAAGTAAGGTGTTAGGCGACGCGTTTACGCCGGATATGGTAGCTGGCCATTCTCTGGGAGAATTCTCTGCCTTGGTGGCTAATGGAGCTTTAAAATTTGAAGATGGGTTGCGTCTTGTTTCTCAAAGGGCCCAGGCCATGCAGGAAGCTTGCGAAATGCACCCAGGAACTATGGCTGCGGTTTTAAGGGTTGGAGGATGCTATTGTGGAAACAATATGTAGCAGATATTGATGGTATTGTAGTACCTGCCAATTACAATTGTCCCGGACAATTGGTGATTTCAGGGGAAATTGCTGCGCTATGACAGTCGGCCTGCGAGAAATTAAAAGAAGCAGGTGCCCGCAGGGCACTATTGTTACCCGTTGGAGGAGCATTCCATTCGCCTTTAATGGAGCCGGCAAGGGAAAAACTGGCGCAAGCCATTGAAAATACAAGCTTTTCTGAACCAAGCTGTCCTATTTACCAAAATGTAAATGCCGCAGCAATAAGCAATGCAGCAGAGATACAGAAGAACCTGATCGCCCAACTAACATCTCCAGTACGCTGGACGCAAAGTGTACAAAACATGGTTTCGGATGGGGCAACGAATTTTGTTGAAGTTGGTCCCGGGAAGGTATTACAGGGTTTGGTTAAGAAAATAAGTCCGGATGAGGCTGCCTCTCCGCCGAACTTCCTGAGGAATAATTTCCTTTTAATAGGAGAAATTTGTCATACATCTGAAAAATGGTTAATTAGGCCTTATTATTAGTCTAGAGCCTCAATTTTTCTTATTATTGATCCCCTAATATTTAGGACAGAAATCATTTTCTAAACTGTCTATCTTGAACTGAATGGGCTCTTGAAATGGATATAACACTTTTGAAAAAAGTTTACACTTTCTGGTTTTATGTGATGAGCCTTCTGCTATTTACAACGGCTACGGTATATGCACAGCCTACTGTAACAATTAGTACAATCGCGGCCAACCCCACCAACCTTTCACCCATACCCATTACCATTAATTTTAGTGGAGATGTCATCGGTTTTGATAGTACAGATATTATTGTAGGGAACGGAACAAAGAGTAATTTTGTTCCAATTGGAATCACTGATACCTTTACAGTAGATATAACCCCAACAACAGAGGGCCTTGTTACCGTTGATGTTCCTGCTGGATCGGCACAATCATTTCCTGGAGGGATAAATAATACAGCAGCGGTACAGTTCACCATCGTTTATGATTCAGCAGCTCCTTCGGGCTATACGGTCGTCATAAATACCTCACCTATCATACCCGTTAATGAAAATACAGTAAGCTTCACTTTTAGTGGTGCAGAGGTTGGTGCCACATATGCCTATTCCTTTACAAGTACGGGTGGAGGTGGACCAATTAATGGATCAAGCTTAGTTGCCAATACAGGAGAAACTATTTCAGGCATAGATCTAAGTAGCCTGGGAGATGGTACAGTAACCTTAAATGTAAGTCTTACGGATGTGGCCGGGAATGTAGGTCCCAATGCGTCAGACACTTCGTTAAAGACGAGTAATGTCATCAGTATCAATGACGTTGTACAGAATGAAGGAGATACAGGTTCTTCGTCCTTTGCCTTTACAGTTAGTATTGATGGGGGTACCACCACAACAAGTCCAGTGAATTTTACATGGAACACAGGTGACGGTACGGCCAATGTAGCGAGTGGAGATTATGTACAAGTTGTGGGCGGGAGCGGAACCATTGCCGCCGGGGCAAACAGTACAACTCTCAATGTTACAGTGAATGGCGATACAACTACCGAAACCGATGAAACCTTTTTTGTAAACCTCAGCAACCCGGTCAATGCAGTTTTGAATGACAATCAGGGACAGGGAACCATACAAAACGATGACATTCCGCC
>CAWAEX010000040.1:0-6257 GCA_963781045.1 uncultured Flavobacteriaceae bacterium
ATTTTAGGCAATGGAAACCATTATTGGTTAAAGAGGCCACCATGTAACCAGGGCTGCCTGTACAATAAAAAGAACGAAAAATGGGATCACCAGATACCCCATGATATCCCTAGCCTGTATTTTTATCCCCACAGCCATTATCGGAATGATCAGTAATAAATAAAATGGCTGCATAAGATTGGTAAGGCTTTCTCCATAGGCAATGGACATAGCTGCACGAGAGATAAGCGTGGTCATTTCTTCCGGGGGAAGACCTGCACCAATTTCCTGTACTGCTTTTATGATCGTAGGGCCAATGACGGCAAACTCACCACCTGCAGAGGGAATAGCAAAATTAACGACCCCACCCGCCACAAAGGAAAAAAAGGAATCGTATCTAAAGTAGCAACAGAAGCCATCCAATAGGCAAGTTTTTCTCCTAAACCGGTATAGATCATAATGCCCATTATTCCAGCATAGAATGGAAACTGAAACAAAATTCCGGAAACATTTCCACTGGCCCTTTTCATGGCGATCACATATCGCATAGGCGTTCGATGAAGAAATAATCCCAGCATCAGGAACAAAAAGATCATGATATTAAGATTAAGGTCGAATCCTTTACTAATAAAATGAGATCCCAGGTAGATAGCCCCCAGGGCGGCAATAACATATTGTAAAAGACCACTATTGTTCATTAGATCTGATACGGCTTTATAGGGCAGTTTTAGTAAACGAGCTTCTTCATGGATAGTAACCGAGTTTTGTTGAGCCTCTGGCTCCAGCATATTCTCTATGGTTTGAATATCATCCGTTTTTGGCAGGAGAAAACGCATTAACAAAGGAGCAATAAGCACAAAACTCACCAAAATGGCGATGTTAAGTCCGGATCCAAGGGTATGAATAGTAGGGATGGTAGCGTCTAGAATACCAGCCTCTATGATAAAATTACCTTCAGTGTTCAGCAAGAGTGGAATGGAGCTCGATAATCCGGTAACCCATCCTAGATGTGAAAAATATACACAGGCAATTAGAAAAGGATAATTGATCCCTTTTATCCTTAGGGCCAGTTCTCTGCCCAGGACGGCTGTGATAACTACCCACCCCCAGCTGATCATGCAAAGCAACGAACCAACAAAGACTACCAGGAGATACACTTGCTTCGGAGTTTTGATCTTTTTCGCTAAAAGGTCGATCCCTCTTTTGACCAAGGGGGACAAGGCAATAGAATAGCCTGTGATCACCAACAAAACCATTTGCATACCAAACTCAAGCAACATCCAGAAGCCGTCATACCACGACTCTAAGACCTTGAAGGGCGTTACATCTACCCAAAGCAATGCCAGGATTCCGGTAATAAGGGTTAAGGTTAGGGCAAAGACAAAAGCATCGGGCATGTTTCTTTGAAAAATATCCGTAAACTTCTTCCCTAATTTGTGGATCATACTATTTCTTTTTGTGGACTATAACAGATCTAACAAACTCGCTGTATCTAAAATACTGGCAAACTCATTTTTTAGATTGGCCAGGCAAATATCATGCACAAGAGATGCATCATACAGTTGCCCATTGCTTCCTAAGGTATCAAAAGTTGCTGTGGCATCTGAAATAATATAGGTATCATACCCAAAATTCCCGGCCATACGGGCTGTTGACGAAACACAATGTGCCGTGGTTAAGCCAACCAAGACCAAATGCCTGATCCCTTCTTTTTTAAGGAACGCATCCAGTTCGGTTCCAATAAAAGCGCTGTTCACTTCCTTTTCAAATACAGGTTCTCCTTTATTGGGCTTTATTATCTCCTTAAAATCGTTCCCGGGAGCACCTTTAGACAATGGCGATGGCGGAGTTCCGTTGTGTTTCACATATATCACTGGGAGTTTATGTGCGCGCCAAAAGGCAAGAAGTTTAGCGGCCTGCTCCTCGGCCTGGGGGTTATTTCTATGTCCGCCGTAATAAGACAAATCATTCAACCCTTTTTGAATGTCGATAAGTAGAAGTGCCGGGTTATCACTTAGGGTCATTGTCTTATTTTTTATTTAAACTCCTTCCGAAACCTTATAGATCACAGGATTAAATGCTTTCGATGCTACCACAACACTGTCCCCATTGCGGAGATCCTTTATTTCTGAAGCATCGGCTACTACTTTAATAATGGTATTATAGATAAGGACGGTTACTACATAAATGACATCTTGTTTTTCTATGGACAACACCGTTCCCGTAAATTGAAACTTTCCACTTAATTTCTTGTTCATAAAAATTTCCTGGGGCACACCTACTTTGGTTATTTTCCCTTGTTCCATTACGACCACGGTATCTGTAAGCTTCATTATTTCCCCAAGATCATGGCTCACAAGGATGGTAGTAAGACCATAGTTATTATGGGCTTGCAGGATATAGTCCTGCAGTTTTGTACTAATTTGTGCATCTAATGCCGCCAGGGGTTCATCCAGAAGAAGTATATCTGGCTGTTGTACGAGTGCTCTGGCCAATGCAGCTCTTTGTTTCTGACCACCGGAAAGGGTATCCGGGGTGCGATTTACCAACGTGGATAGTTCCATAACTTCCATAAGTTCAGGAATCAGATCCTTTGTTTGTCCCTTTCTCTGTGCGAATTTCAGATTCTCCTTTACAGTCATATTGGGAAACAAGGCATAATCCTGAAAAACATAACCTATATTTCGTTTTTGAGGTGATAGATTGATCTTTCTTTCTGAATGGTACCAGGTGATATCATTTACCAGGATACTTCCTTTGTCTGGGACCAATAATCCGGCCAGTATCCTTAGAAACGAGGTTTTACCTGCACCTGAAGGCCCGTATAAAGTAACAAAAGTACCTTTTGGGATATCGAGATCGATGCTGAGCTCGAATGATCCATCTGTGGTCTTCAGGTGTTTTTGAAAGCTTAGGTTGATCATTTCCAAAATCGTTTTAAATATCCTCCATTGATTAGGTATACCAGAAGCAACATCCCAAAAGTGATCGCAAATAAGGTCAGAGAATAGAAATTTGCCGCTTCATAGTTTAGGGCTTCCACTTCATCATAGATAGCGATAGAGGCCACTCTTGTTTTTCCGGGAATATTTCCTCCTATCATTAGAACCACACCAAACTCGCCAACAGTATGGGCAAAGGCCAATACGATACCCGTTAAAAGAGATTTTTTGATATTGGGAAGTAAGACCTTGAACAAGGTGATATTATAGGATTTCCCCATAACCGCAGCCGCTTCTGACAATGAGGAGGGGAGCGATGACAATCCCGCCTGTATTGGCTGCACCATAAAAGGCAGGCTATAGATCATAGAGGCAAGCACAAGACCTCCAAATGAAAATACCAATTGTAGACCCAACCAGGAATTTAACCATTCACCAAAGGCATTATTAGGACTAAAGGCCACTAAAAAATAGAAACCAAGGACGGTTGGAGGTAATACCAAGGGCATACTAACCAGGGTTTCTATGATCGGTTTAATTCTGGAGGTGGTTTTAGAAAGCCAATAGGCCAGCGGAATGGAAACTACCAACAAAGCAATGGTTGTGGTAAATGCCAGTTCAAAGGTTAAAAGAAGTGGTTCCCAATTCATAATGGCGACAACATTACTTCATTTAATTTTACCATGGCCATGATCTGCATGCCAGGCTTTAATTTTAATGCTAAAACTGCAGCGGTACTAATGGTTGAACGAACATTTCCTGCAGCGGTTCGTATGGTCAGACAACTTAGCAATTGGCCTTGTTCTAATGATTCGAGGGAGCCTAATATCCTGTTTTGTAAACTCACCTTATGATCGCTGTGATTGCCGATCACAACTTCTGTTTCTTTAAAAAGGATGGCTACCTTTTTCTTTTTTTCCAGATAGGGCGCACTTTTTGGAGTATCAATCACAATTGCCTTTAATCTTATATCCCCAGACAATAGCACCGTAACCAGGGTAAGATCTCCCGAAACTTCAAGATGCTCAATATGCCCCTCTAATCTATTCATGTACCGAATATCCAAATTTTTGCAGGATGTCTTTTCCTTCTCCGGAAAAAAGATACTCATAAAAGGCCTGAGCTCCTCGATTTTTCGACTTTTTACGTTTAATTAATACAACACCTTGTGGCATTGGTGTATAGGCTTTCTCATTGATCCGTATCCATACACCTTTCTTGTTAATTGCCTTGCTCACAACAACAGACTGCGAAGTAAATCCAATATCGGCAGCTCCCGAGGTGATAAATTGGTTGGTCTGCCCAATACTTTCACCAAATACCAATTTATCTTGCAAAGTGGCTGATAATCCATAGAAATCTAGTACCTCTATGGCCGCCTTGCCATAAGGTGCTGTCTTTGGATTTGCCAGGGCAATATGCCGAACGCTATCCGTTTGTAAAACTTCCAGGGAAGGCTTTAATGTTGAGGTGTAGCTCCAAAGTACCAAGGTTCCATAGGCATAGATCTTAGGAGTCTCGTAAGTTAGATCAATAGCGTGAAGTGCTTCAGGATATGTTAGATCGGCCGAAAGAAATAGGTCATAGGGAGCGCCTTCCTTGATCTGAGCGAATAACTTCCCGGAAGAACCTAAGATCACCTCGCAAGTATAGCCTGTATCTTTCTCAAATTGATCTGCCAATTCCTTTATTGCATACTGCATATTTGCAGCAACTGCCATTCGGACTATGGTCTCATCCTCCTTTTTCTTTTTACAACCAATTGCAATAATAGAAGCAACTAAACAACAAATAAGGACCCTTCTATTCCTGCTCATAGAACCCTCAGGGTTTGCATTGCATGAGGTGGTATTTTTATCATGGTAGCTTCTGATCCAACATAGTACTGATATGAGATTGCCTTATCACCCGGGTTCATCACTACAGTAATCAGGGAAGAATCCTCGTTAATAAAGGAAGTGCTTAGCAAGACACTTCTGCTGCTAACGGTGCTTACTCGCAACGCATTTGGTCTAACAAATTTTGAAAAGTGCCCAATATAATAGTAGGAGGGAGTATAGATCAGGGAACCTGCCGATACATCTCCATGAATAGGAGCAAAGCAAAAATTCCCAACATGGTTGGGGCCGCCACGTTCATCTAATAAGATATTCCAATCTGTCCAACCTACAGTACCCTGATTAAAATCATTGATCATAGAACGACCATAGCGTTCTGCATTAGCCCAAAACTGATATTTTTCAGCCTTAAAACCTTCAACGCAACCCTCTGTAAAAAGCAGGTTTTTATCGGGGTAAGATTCCTTTATGGCTCCCAAATTATTGAACATAGGATCGCCACCCGCCCAGGTTTCATACCAGTGGAATCCAATCCCCCAGGCGTATTTTGCAGCATCCGGATCATCAAATATGGTATTTGCCCTGTGAGTAATAAGGTCTCTGTTATGATCCCAGACCACGATCTTCTTATCCCCCAAACCTTCTTTTTCCATAGCAGGCCCTAAGTGATTCTTTAAAAAATCGCGTTCTGCCTCTGCAGTATAGATACAAGATTCCCAACGTTGTACTGCCATTGGCTCATTCTGGATGGTAATACCCCATATAGGCATTCCTTCGGCCTCATAGGCCTTTATAAATTTTGTGTAATATAGAGCCCAGGTGTCGTAATATTCCGGTAGTAATGTACCACCCTGTAACATATTATTGTTGTCTTTCATATAGGCAGGAGGGCTCCATGGACTGGCATATAGCAGAAGTTCTCCCCCGGCAGCCGTAATAGCTTTTTTTATCATAGGGATCCTGAATTGTTGGTCATGATCTATTGAAAAAGAAGCCAGTGTTTTATCATTTTCTTCCACATAAGTATAGCTACCATTACTAAAATCACAGCTGTGAATGGTTGTTCTGGCAAGGGAATATCCTATACCTTCTTCTTTGCTGTAATAAGCTTTCAGGAGTTCTTCTTGTTGGGATTCAGGCAATTTTGCAAAAACCTCGGCGGAGGCATCTGTAATAGCCCCACCAATTCCCAGGAATTTTTGAAAAGTTTTGTTCGGATTCACAAAAATGGAAACTTCATTCTCTAGCGGCTGCTTGGATGCTGCAAAAGATAGATTTTCTGTCTTGCTGAGACGTAAATCGGTTTCACTTGCCGTGGTGTACACCTCCAGATTTTTATCCTTTGCGGAATACGGATTGGAAATAGAATCTACTGTTTCGGGCTCCAGGGTTTTTGTTTCTTTATCATTTCCACAGCTACTTAGTAAAAAGACCAGGATGATGATCGCACAGATATTCTTCATAGTATTAAAGTTTAGAAATTATATTTTAAAGGTCA
>CAWAEX010000041.1:0-12835 GCA_963781045.1 uncultured Flavobacteriaceae bacterium
TCAAAGGAATGATAGATAGAGTAAATAAGGATGTAGTCTCCTTCTTGTTTAAAGGGGAATTACCTTCCGGCAATACAGATGAAATTCAGGAAGCAAGAAACATTCGGAGGAAAAAGGAGAACTTAAGGACCACCAAAGAAGAGATCCCTAACAGTGATGAATTGGCTGCAAGGAACCGGTCAGTAGGTCAGAATCAGGGAGGACGGCCTCAGGTTACAGAAACAATCGTAAGGGAAAAGCCAAAAATTGGCAGAAATGACCGGGTGACCATTAAGAATGTGATGTCTGGCGAGAGTAAAACTGTAAAGTACAAACAGGCCGAACCTCTAATAGATAAAGGGGAATGGGTACTGATTGATGTATAAAAATCAATGCATTTGCAATACAAGGGATAGTCAGCAGGCTATCCCTTTTTCTTTTTTAGTTTACCTCAATGCTGAAACTTTAGACCCCCGGGCTATTGATTATCTTACAAAACATAAGTAGCTTTACATCATAGGTTAAGGAAAACAGCATTGAAAATGCTTCCAGGATCAGTTTAAAATCAGGAATTATGGAGAACAACTACATTGACCAAGAACGGCATAAGGATAAAGAAAAGCTTCTGGTTAAGGCCACCAATTATGCCTCAATATTGAGCCTTGTATTCTTTTTAATTTGTTTCTTCTTATTAAATATTCAAACTGTTCTATCCTTCATTTTCCTCGCTTTTACAATCCTGAGTTTAAGCAATACCTATGCCTATAAATTTCATAAGAACCTGTCGCTGACCTATCATATTTCCTCTGTTACAAGTTTAATGGCTGCCCTCGCCATTACAGTACTAAGTGGTGGCATCTATAGTCCCTTTATTTTCATCCTTACCTTATTGGTGCTGGCAGGTTACGCAACTGAAAGGTCTTTTGGGAAAACCTATTTATTTGTGATCTCCGCTCTGGCGATCCTTATGTTCCTTCAAGGAAGATTCCTTGAATTGAATATTCCGAACGAGGTTCCCGAAAATGCACGAGATATTTTTGCCTTATTAAGTGTTTTGTTTGCTGCTTATCTGTTAGGGGGGATCTTTGGAAAAGACCTGATGTATGTGCATCATCAGTTGTATAAATCAAAGCGGGAAATGCTGGCCAAAAGTGAAGAAAAAGATACTTTACTTAAAGAAGTTCACCACAGAGTAAAGAACAATTTGCAAACTGTTTCGAGTTTATTAAGCCTTCAATCAAGAGGTATTGATGACCCGCGAACAAAGAGTATTTTAAAAAGTAGTCAGAACAGAGTGATCTCAATGGCCATGGTACATGAAATGTTGTATATGAGAGAGGACCTGTCCAAGATACAATACAAAACCTATGTGCGTGAGCTCAGTGAATATTTGGTTAAATCGCTTAAAGGAGCCAACAACAAGGTAACCCTAAACATAGACATTCCCGATATTGAACTCAGTATAGATACCGCCATTCCACTAGGCTTGTTGATCAATGAAGCAATAACCAATTCCCTTAAATATGGGATAAAAGACGATCGCGAAGGTGAAATTTATATTTCCATAGAGAAAGAGGATGAACACAGCTATGTTTTGCACATTGGAGATAATGGTGCAGGATATTCAGACTCACTTACTTTAAAAAATAGCAGGTCACTTGGCCTAAAACTAATTCATAACCTTGCCCGGCAACTCAAGGGTACTATCACCAGAGACCCCTCTAAAAAAGGCACCAACTATATCGTTAAATTCAGAGAAATTGAACCACAACCTTTCCCATCTGTTGCATAGGTTCTAGGCGGGCTAGTCCCTTTTACTACTTTTTCCTTACAGGTATAATCTGGGTCTGTATGTTAGGGTTTTATCGCTATATTTAAAAACTCAATACCAAAGACAACACCGAAAACGGGTATGAAGCACCTAGTTCTGTGGTGGCCTTGTAAACTGCTTATACCATTCAACCTATCTAAATAACTATTTTATGAAGTCACGAATCCTTTTTATAGCCATTGCTTTTATTTGTTTCCTTGGCACTTCACAATCCCCAATGAGTGAAGGCCCATTTCCCCAACTGATCATTCGCGGGGTTACCCTTATCAATGGCAATGGAGCACCGCCAATTAGTCCGGTTGACATAGTTGTAGAAAATAATGTCATTAAAAAGATCCAGGTGGTGGGCTACCCCGGTGTGGCCATTAATGAAGATAGAAGACCAAAACTGGTTGCTGGAGGAAAAGAATTGAATTGTGAAGGGATGTATCTGCTTCCCGGATTTGTTGATATGCATGGACATATAGGCGGTAATTCCCAAGGAGCTGATCCCGATTATGTTTTTAAGCTCTGGATGGGACATGGGGTTACAACTGTGCGTGAACCTAGCGGCCGTAGACTTGATATAGCCCTGGACCTGAAACGTAAGAGTGCAAAAAATGAGATCATTGCTCCCAGGATATTTACCTATACTGGTTTTGGTCAGGGTAGCAAGGAAGAGATAAGTACTCCGGAAATGGCCAGGAACTGGGTACGGAACAATGCTCAAAAAGGAGCTGACGGCATTAAATTCTTTGGTGCTCCACCAGAGATCATGACCGCTGCCCTCGATGAGAATAAAAAACTTGGCTTACGGTCTGCCTGTCACCATGCACAGCTCGATGTAGCGCGGTGGAATGTCTTGCACTCTGCCAGGGCAGGTCTTACCTCCATGGAACACTGGTACGGGCTTCCTGAGGCGCTATTTGAAGACAGGACTGTACAAAATTATCCGCTTGACTATAATTACAACAATGAGCAGCACCGTTTTGAAGAAGCAGGGAGACTTTGGGAACAAGCAGCACCACCCTATTCGGACCATTGGAATAATGTAATGAACGAGCTTATTGCCCTCGATTTTACGATAGACCCTACTTTTAATATTTATGAAGCCAGCAGAGACCTGCAAAGGGCCAGAAGAGCAGAATGGCATGAAGAATATACACTCCCATCGCTTTGGGAATTCTATCAACCCAGCAAGATCTCCCATGGCTCTTATTGGCACTATTGGGGTACAGAACAAGAAGTAGCATGGAAAAAGAACTACAACCTATGGATGACCTTTATTAATGAATTTAAGAATCGAGGTGGCAGGGTCACAACCGGATCCGATTCCGGGTTCATTTTCCAGCTCTATGGCTTTGCTTATGTGCGTGAATTGGAATTACTGCGGGAAGCAGGGTTTCATCCCTTAGAGATCATTAGAAGTGCCACCCTTAACGGAGCAGAAGCCCTGGGTGTAAGTGATAAAATTGGTACGGTGACCGTAGGGAAATTGGCCGATTTTGTGATTGTGGCAGAAAACCCCTTGGAAAATTTAAAAGTTCTTTATGGCACAGGCGCCATCAAACTAACCGAAGAGAATGAGGTAGTGCGGGTAGGCGGCGTTAGTTATACCATCAAAGATGGGATTATCTACGACGCAAAGGCACTGCTACAGGACGTAAAGCGGATGGTAAAAGAGAAAAAACAAGAAGAGAACTACAAAATATTACAACCGGGAATAAAAGAATAAATAGGATCATAGTTAGGTGTATTAGACGGTGAAATGTTGTTTTTTAGTTTTGAATGCAAGTTCTTTTTGAATACGAGCATTTTTAAAGCGGTATAGACGAGCTATTTTCTGAGACGCAACTTTCTTACTTTTCCAACCAGAAATAGTACCAGCAGGCCTACTATCCAGAAAAGTATCCATTTGATGATTTTCAATTTTAGCATGATCTTCCTGTTTTTGAGCAAAGACTGCAGCACTTAAAAAAAGTACGACGAAAAGGGTTAAAAGTGCTTTCAAGACTTGGGCGTTTTGTATACTAAAGAAACTACCAGAAGTGTCAATTAAATCTCACAAATCGCTGAAAGCACCTTATTTTTCGGCCATTGAATAAAAGCTAGACCAAGTGTACTTATTTTCGGTTGAAGAAGAAGGCCTCTTAAAACCGTAGGTCTGGGTTATTTAGCGTTCATCGATAAAAAAAGAGAAATATTTGCTAATATTTATGATTAATTAACACAAAAGATCTGGTGTAACCCACATTAATATGGCCTCCTTTTCGTATCTTTATGTACCATGGAATTCAGATTTTTTTCAAAGGCTGAAGGAAGTATAAAATTTAAATTATACGCTATGAAGAAATTAATCATACCTCTGTTGAGTGTTTTATTATATGGTCTGGCTACAGAGCAGGCTATGGCTTCTTTCGCCTTTCAGGAAGAAGAAATGCAGACTGTTGAATTCACTTCTTACAAAGGAGAGGTCATGGACAGTGAAACAAAAAAACCCCTCGTCTTTGCTACCCTCACCGTTGAAGGGACCAATATCAGCACAGTGACCAACACTGAAGGAAACTTTTTATTAAAAGTGCCGACCAATATACAAAGTGAATCATTGATCATTACTTTTTTAGGGTATGGAACCAAGACCGTGTCCCTGGCTTCTCTCAAAGAAGACAATAACAAGATTTTTTTGGATGTACTGGTAACAGAATTACCAGAAGTAAGAATCAGTGTCCCGCGTGAGGCAGTTATCCTGGTCAAGGAAACCCTGAGGAAGAAAGGAGAAAATTACCTGATAGATCCCACTGTTATGACCGCCTTCTACAGGGAAACCATTAAAAAACGGCGAAAGAATGTATCGCTTTCAGAAGCGGTTGTTACCATTTTTAAAACGCCTTATACGTCATCCAGGCGAGATGCCGTGCAAATGTACAAAGCGCGTAAAAGTACAGACTACAGCAAGCTGGATACTCTGGTCCTAAAGTTACAAGGTGGACCATTTAATGCACTCTATGTGGATGTGATGAAGTACCCCGAGTATATCTTTGCCGAGGAATCCATAGACGACTATAATTTTAGTTTTGGCAGGTCTACCCGTATCAATGACAGACTGATCTATGTGATCAATTTTAGACAGCGAGATAATATTCGGGAACCTTTATATGAAGGTAAATTATATATAGATGTTGAGAAAAAAATTCTTACAAGTGCCATATACTCCCTTAATATCACGAATAGGGAAATGGCGAGCCGACTTTTTGTTCGAAAAAAACCCAGGAATGCAAATGTATATCCGACGGATGTAGCGTACCGGGTAGATTATAGGGAAAAAGATGGCCGCTGGTATTATGGATATAGTAATGTATTACTCGAATTTAAGATAAATTGGGACAAGAAGTTGTTTAATTCTGTGTATAGTATGACCTGTGAGATGGCCATAACAGATTGGGAAGAGAACCAGGATCTGAGTGAACCCAGGTATAGAGACCGACTTAAATCTACCATGATCTTAAGCGATGAAGCGGTGGGATTTTCGGATCCCGACTTTTGGGGAGAATACAATATCATAGAACCCGAAAAATCGATCGAATCTGCGATCAGGAAGATCCAGCGACAATTTAAGAAGTCGGACTTATAAGGCATGCCAAATGCCTTTATGAGTTATGAACAAATGTTTATAACTGTCGTTTATAAGGTGTTGATTTATAATTGCTTACAAGGCTTGGAATATCCAACCTTTATTCTATATTTACCTATGGTTTGGAAGAAACGCCCTCACGGGTTGATCTGAAAAATCAGATAGAGTTGACGTTCTTTATTTTGTTGTTATGGGCATTTTCACGAATAGGTACTTAGGTACCTAGGACAGAAAAAACATAAGCAGGAAAAGAAGACCTCGGTTTTCCGGAACTGTACTTGTATGATCGGACTGAATACGCAACCTTAGGGTTAGGTATTAGAAAAATTATATAAAAGCAACAAAGAGAAACACGAATTGAGTCTTGGTTTAATTATTGAGGACAGCGAATGTTTCAAACGTTGAAATAAGAATGCAATTGCAACCTTCGGGAAGCGGTTCCAGCACCTCGGTACTGGGATTTTGCAAACTGTTTCTAGAAAGCCATATCAATGTACTCGTTACAATGATATGGCTTTTGTTTTTAGCACTAATCAGATTATAGCAGGCTATTTTATCTTCCTTCAAAAAGATGCCTGACAGACATACAGACCTATCATTTTCGTCTTTTTTCCCCAACTTAAAATTGTATATTTGCTCGCTTAAACGATAACAATACCTTCCATGTCGCAAATTGTTTACACCCTTACTGATGAAGCGCCAGCTTTGGCAACACAATCATTCTTACCAATCATTAAAGCTTTTACCCAGGAAGCACAAATTACCATTGCCACTAAGGATATTTCCCTGGCAGGTAGGATCATTGCCAGCTTTCCTGATTTTCTCAAAGAAGAACAACGAATTTCTGATGATCTGGCAGCCCTTGGGGAGTTGGCGAAAACTCCGGAAGCTAACATCATAAAATTACCAAATATTAGTGCGTCCATTCCGCAATTAAAAGAAGCTGTTGAAGAGTTGAGAGAAAAGGGGTATCCTGTTCCATTATATCCTGATGAACCAAAAACGGAGCAGGAAAGAGCCATTAAAGTGCGTTACGATAAAATTAAAGGTAGTGCTGTAAATCCTGTGTTAAGAGAAGGTAATTCAGACAGGAGAGCACCAAAACCCATCAAGAACTTTGCAAAGAAACATCCACATAGCATGGGAGCCTGGGACTCAAACTCTAAGACCCATGTAGCTACCATGTCCAAAGGCGATTTTAAATCCAATGAAAAATCTTTGACGCTGGAGAATTCAAGCATGCTCGCTATAGAATTCCAGAATGAAAAGGGTGAGACCAGCCTTCTCAAAGGCGACATACCCGTATTGGCTGGTGAAATAATTGATGCCACCTTACTGAGCAAAACGGCCCTGCTATCTTTCCTTAAAGAACAGATCGCCGATGCAAAAAAGAAAGGGGTTCTGTTTTCTATTCATCTTAAGGCTACAATGATGAAGGTCTCAGACCCCATCATTTTTGGCCATGTAATGGAAGTATTTTTTAAAGATGTTTTTGCAAAACATGGAGATACTCTGTCTAAAATGGGTATCAGCGCCAATAATGGCCTGGAAAGTTTGCTAGAAAAGATCCAGAAATTACCTGCAGCTGAGCGTGAGACAATTGAAAAGGACATACAACAAGCATTTGAAGAAGGCCCAGAATTGGCCATGGTAAATTCTGACAAAGGCATTACAAATCTTCATGTACCCAGCGATGTCATCATCGATGCATCTATGCCGGCCATGATCCGCACATCGGGAAAGATGTACAATCCAAAAGGAGAGCTTCAGGATACCAAAGCAGTCATTCCTGATAGCAGCTATGCAGGTATTTACGAAGCCACAATCAATTTTTGTAAAAAACATGGGGCTTTTGATCCTCAGACCATGGGTACTGTGCCTAACGTCGGACTTATGGCTCAAAAGGCGGAAGAGTACGGGTCTCATGACAAGACCTTTGAGATCAAAGAAAAAGGGATCGTAAAAGTGATTGATACCTACTCTAAAAAAACACTTTTGGAACATAATGTTTCAACAGGCGACGTCTGGAGAATGTGTCAGGTAAAGGATCTGCCTATTAAGGATTGGATCAAACTGGCCGTATCCAGAGCAAGAGCTACCCAGACACCTACCATCTTTTGGTTAGATAGCGAAAGAGCCCATGACAGGGAGCTTATAAAAAAGGTTCAGCAGTATCTGCCCTTGGAAGATACCACCGGACTAGACATAAAGATCCTCTCCCCTATTGAAGCCACAAGAGTTACCCTGCAGCGCTTAAAAGAAGGAAAGGATACTATTTCCGTTACCGGGAACGTATTACGAGATTATTTAACAGACCTTTTTCCAATTCTGGAAGTAGGGACCAGTGCCAAAATGCTATCTATCGTTCCATTGATGAAAGGTGGTGGTTTATTTGAAACCGGTGCCGGTGGGTCTGCGCCAAAGCACGTAGAACAATTCCTGGAGGAAGGACATTTGCGATGGGATTCTTTAGGTGAATTCCTTGCCCTGGCTGTTTCTCTCGAATTCTACGGCACCAAAAATGACAATCAGGAAGCTCTGGTCATTGCAGAAGCATTAGACACGGCTACAGAAGCATTCCTGAATAACGATCGGTCTCCTTCTCGAAAAGTAGGAGAATTAGATACCAGGGGAAGCCACTTCTATTTAGCCCTCTATTGGGCTCAAGCCCTTGCCAACCAAGACCAGCATCCTGTGCTTCAAAAACGATTTAAGGAAATAGCGCAAGAATTGGAATCTCATACTCCTAAAATTCTTGAAGAATTGAAGAATGCTCAGGGAAGTAAGCAACAAATTGGGGGGTATTATAAACCAGATCCTTCTCTGATTGAGAAAGCGATGAGACCCAGCAAGGTATTTAATAAAATATTGAAAAGCCTGGGATAAACTCCATAAAACCAGATTAAATAAAAAGTAATTTCTTTTTTGAGTTAAGGCGGTGGTCATCCTTTTATCTTTCTTATTTTTAGAAAAAATTTGCTATGCGGCCAATCTTAAGGCGCCTGCTTACCCTTTTTATTATCCTTCTTCCCTTCTTAGTTACGGCACAGGAAAAATTTACACTTAGCGGTGTCATCAGTGAAGCCTCCAGTAACGAGACCCTCATAGGGGTCACAATTGCCATCCCATCCCTTAGGACCGGGGTAACTACCAATGAATACGGTTTTTTTTCCCTCACCTTGCCCAAAGGCACCTATGAATTACAGATAACTTATTTGGGGTATCAGGATGTGATAGAGACCATCACCTTCGATCGGGACCAAAAGATCAATTTTCAGTTAATAGAAAAGGCCGAAATCCTGGATGAGGTTGTCCTTACCGAGAATGTGGAAAAACTGAATATCAGTAAACCACAAATGAGTGTAAATAATTTATCGGTACAGACCATCAAAAGTATTCCGGTGGTGTTGGGAGAGGCAGATATTATTAAGTCGCTCATCCTACTACCTGGTGTTAGCAATGCTGGAGAAGGGGCATCCGGATTTAATGTCAGAGGTGGTGCTGCAGATCAGAACCTTATTTTGTTAGATGAAGCCACAATCTTTAACAGTTCTCACCTTTTTGGATTCTTCTCCGTTTTTAATCCCGATGCTATAAAGGATGTAAAACTATTCAAAGGTGGTATCCCCGCACGATATGGCGGCAGGGTTTCTTCAGTGCTAGAGATCTTCCAAAAAGAAGGGAATAGCAAGGAGTTTAAAATGAATGGCGGTATAGGAGCTGTTGCCAGCAGGCTGCTGGCGGAAGGACCTATAGTTAAGGATAAGGCCGCCTTTTTGATTGGAGGAAGAGCCTCCTATGCACATCTTTTTCTTCCCCTGTTCGATATTGACAACACGGCCTATTTCTACGATCTGAATACAAAGCTTAACTATAAGTTAAACGACGACAACAGTCTTTACCTTTCAGGATATTTTGGGCGCGATGTTTTTGCGATCTCCAGTAGCTTTGAGAATATTTATGGCAATAGTGTCCTGAACGTGCGATGGAACCATCTTTTCTCGGACAAATTATTCAGTAACCTCTCCCTAATATATTCAGACTTTTATTACGGTCTTAAACTAGAATTTGTAGGCTTTAAATGGAATTCCGGGATCCAGAACTTTAATATTAAATACGACCTGAAACACTACCTGAGCGATAGGTTTCAAGTAAATTACGGGATCAATAACATCTACTATACCTTTAATCCTGGGAAGATCGCTCCCATTGGCCCGGGTTCGGGTATTTTGGAAGAGCAACTAATTAAAAAATACGCAAATGAATTTGCAGCTTATGTAGATATGGAACATTCCATTTCAGAATCTCTTAGCCTGGAATATGGCTTGCGTCTTAGTCATTTTATCCGTCTGGGCCAGGATGAATTAAATGTATATGAGAATGACAATCCGGTGATATTTGATCCTTTTCTTTTGGTCTATAGGGAAGCTACACCTACCGGGACCATTTCTCCGGGGCGGGGTGAACAACTGGCCACTTATACAAATCTTGAGCCCAGGCTGTCTTTGGCCTATACCTTAAATTCGGAACAGTCTGTAAAGGCCAGTTACACCAGAATAACCCAATACCTGCACTTATTATCGAATACCAGCTCTCCTACTCCATTAGATGTATGGACCCCAAGTGGACCTTTTATAAAACCGCAGATACTAGATCAATATGCCCTAGGGTATTTTAGGTCATTAAAAGATGGGGAGTATAGTCTGGAGACAGAAGTATTCTACAAGGACATTCAAAATAGGATCGACTATATTGACGGGGCTAACCTTATTGCTAATAATGCTATAGAACAAGTGATACTGAATGGAAAGGCCAGGGCCTATGGCTGGGAAGTTTTGTTTAGGAAAAATGAAGGGCGATTTAAGGGATGGCTTGCCTATACCCTATCTCGTTCTGAACAACGCACTCCCGGAAGGGCTCTCTTTGAGGATGATGGCAGATCTAACCAGGAAACCGGGATCAATTTTGGGGAGTGGTACAGCACTCCCTATGATAAGACCCATGATATATCCCTGTATGGCAGTTACGACCTGAATAAAAAATGGAGGTTTAACACCAATTTCGTTTATCAAACTGGTCAGCCCACGAACTATCCTGTTGGACAGTTCCAGTTTCAAGGACTTACCGTCCCTTTTTACGGCCTGCGAAATGAGGAACGTCTTCCAGATTATCACCGGCTAGATCTTGCGGCAACCTTAACACCTACCAAAAATCAAAACAGAAAATTTCAGACAGAATGGGTCTTTAGCATTTATAATGCATACAGCCGTATGAATGCTGCTTCTGTCAACTTCAGACGAAACCAGGATACGGGGGTCAATGAAGCTATTCGTACCTCTATTTTTGGCATTGTACCTGCCGTAACTTATAACTTTAAATTTTGAGCTGGCTTATGAAACGTTACGCATTTTTGTT
This sequence comes from uncultured Flavobacteriaceae bacterium, assembly GCA_963781045.1. Lineage (GTDB taxonomy): Bacteria > Bacteroidota > Bacteroidia > Flavobacteriales > Flavobacteriaceae > Muriicola. The sequence goes on from CAWAEX010000041.1 coordinate 10,836, forward strand.
TCTGATCTTTGGGGCACTCTGTATAGGATGTGAAGATGTTATTGATGTAGAGATCACCGAACAGGAGACACGGCTTGTTGTAGATGGCCTAATCAGGGTAGATCTTATTCAACAGTACATTCCCGTAGAGATCAAATTGTCCTTGTCTGGTAACTTTTTCGAGGAAAATATACCCACATCTGCAGAGAGCGTATCTATTGTTTATGAAGAATTAGATGGCGATGTTGTAGTGAATACCAGCTCTTCAAATCTGGCAGAAACTACGCCCGGATCGGGGATCTATGTTCCGGATCCCAACTTTAGCTCGGATCAACGAATACCTACCTCCGTCTTACAAAGAAATCTCATATTTACGCTCTATGTTAGACATGAGGGTAGGCTTTATATTGCCAGCACCCGCTATGTTCCGGTAGCACCCATAAATTCAATTCAACAGGGAACCAGCACTTTATTTGGCGACAATGAAACTGAAGTTATCGTGAATTTCACGGATCCGCCAGTAGAGGATAATTACTATCTGTTCGACTTCGACTTTGAGGAATATCTGGTCACAGAAGATGAATTTTATCAAGGACAGGAATTTGAATTTTCATTTTTCTATGATCAATCCTTTGAATCTGGGACGGTCTTAGAGATAAGCATTCTTGGTGTGGATCAGGCCTTCTATGATTATATGAACCAGGTGATAGTGCAGAGCGGAGATTCTCAGGGTCCTTTTCAAACGCCGGCATCTACTGTTCGTGGTAATGTTTTTGATGTCACTGACCTGGACAATATTGATGTTCTAGATAATGTAGATCAACCTGAAGTATTCCCTCTCGGTTACTTCGCTATAGTTCAGGAAGAAAAAGGTCAGGTAATTATTGAATAGGGGAAGTCTATTAATGCAAATGAACTATTGCTTAACCAGGTATTCATAAATGTGATCTTCAACTAATTGGGCGGCGTGTTTCATACTGTATTCTGTGGTCCTATCCTTATCCCTTATTTCCAGAATAGTCTTTAAACCATTCGCTTCAGCGGTTCTTTTATCTAGTTCCAAAAGTCCACAAACTGCAATCACCGGGGTGTTATACTTTTTAGCCAACTCCAGAACCCCATGGATCAATTTACCATGCAGCGTTTGTTCATCAATGGCTCCTTCGCCCGTAATAATGAGATCAACATCGTTCTCACTAAATATTGCATCCACATCAGAAAGAGCAAACATAAAGTGGACCCCTTTTATAAAGGAAGCTCCCAAAAAAGATTTTAGACCATAGGCTGTACCGCCTGCTGCACCGGCACCGGGAATTTCTGCATTCGACCTATGCCATTTACCTTCTACGATCTTGTGCAACTGACTCAACCCAGCATCCAGGACTTTTATTTGATCCTCTCCTGCCCCCTTTTGCCTGGCATAAACAAACGCAGCGCCATTGAACCCCGTTAGAGGATTATTAACATCATTCACTGCATGAAATTGTATGTTTTTCAGATCTGATGATACCCCTTTCGTTTCAATTTTGTGAATATGTGACAAACTTTGTCCGGTAGGTGGAAGGATCTCCCCTTTTCTATCTAAAAAGCGAAAGCCCAGGCCATGGGCTATCCCAATGCCTCCCTCGTTAGTTGCACTACCTCCAAGACCTACATAAATGGCCTCGGCTCCTTGTTTTAGTGCGTGTTTTATCTGTAATCCGGTGCCCAGGGTTGAGGTTTCCATGGGGTTACGCTCCTCTTTGGTTAGTAAGACCATGCCACTGCATTGTGCCAATTCTATATAGGCAGTTTTCTTTTCAGTATGATACAGGTATGGAGCGGAAATAGGTCTGCCCAAAGGATCAACCGATTCGCAATATATTTTTTCAACTACAATGGTTTGTTGAACAGCATCCAGAAATCCATCACCCCCATCGGACGTGATCAAAGAAGAAATAATAGTATCGGGATTAGCTCTTTTGATCCCTTTTATAAGTGCTTCAATAACCTCAGCCGCACTTAGGGAGCCCTTAAATTTA
>CAWAEX010000042.1:0-8253 GCA_963781045.1 uncultured Flavobacteriaceae bacterium
TGAAACGCTCCAAATAACTGTCTTGTTCATTTGCCGAGATGGCCCCGGTATCTACAAGAGGGAAACAGTGGGCCACATCTTCGGGACTCATAATTAGACTCATGCCATAATGTAACAAGGTTCCCTGAGAAATGGCCAATTCTCTTGATGAACCCCATAATTCACCGGCACGAGTACTTATAGTAAGACTGCTTTCAAATTTATTAGTATAAATGAAGGGCATACTAATATGAGGCATCTCTATTGATTTGTTTTCAGTTTGATATATCAGCTCACCAAAGTCATATCGAAAGGTATTTGGGTCCCATCGATGTTGCTCCTTTAAGAAATGAATGAAGAGACCGGAGAAATAGGCGGGCTTATGCTCTCCTTTGACGGATAGATCCATCTCAGAAACAATGAATAGTCCTTGAATACTTCTGGTAAGCGCCACATATAAAAGGTTGAAGGCGTCTAATTCCATTTTTTGTTGTTCTTCTTCATATAGAACCCGGGCCTGCTCATGATACATGATCATCTCCTTTTTCTTGCTAACCAGGATATTCTCAAACCCTTCAAGGGTATCATCTTCGGTAGGGATCCAGATCTTCAGGATCTCTATCCTGATATATATGGGTATTGGCAAAGGGAAAAATTACCATGGGGAATTCGAGTCCTTTTGCCTTATGAATGGTCATAAGTTGTACTGCATTGACATTTTCTGGTGCCGGAATGCTCAAAGAACTTTTTTTCTTATCCCATTGAGTAAGGAAAGTTGCAATGCCAGTGTCTAAAGTTTGTTCTACATCCAACACTTGGTCAAGGAAGCAACTGATATAGGCATTTGAATCATCACAAAGCTTAAAACGCTGAATGGCGTACTCCATCGCATCGTATACAGAATGCTTGTTGAAAACAGAAAGGTCAAAATTGAAGTCTGAAGTGAAGAGTGCAGGTAGCTTCTCCAGATTTTGAGAGATAAAGCTGTGTTTGTTTTTGGCCGGACTTAAAAAAGACAGAATTTCATATTGAATGTTGAGATCTGAAGGGAAATTTGAAAGTTTAAGCAGGTTTATAAGAAAATTGACCGAGGCATTGTTTTGTAACAACAAAGATTCTGAAGAGATGACGGGAACCTTATTACCCAAAAGATGTTCGGCTACTTTGACCCCCTGTTTTTTTGTTCGGAACAACACACAAATATCCCGAAAGGGCACTTCTTTATTTCTCAGTTCAATAATGATGCCCAGTACCTCTTCACAATAAGAAAGATCTTTGGCATTCTCGGAATCCTCTAAAAAACGAATACTTACCAAGCCTCCTTTTTGGTTTGTGTGTAGTTGTTGATTGCCTTTCACAAACAGATCCTGGTATAGTTCATTATTTAGATGAGGCACTGTTGAAGTGAAAAAGGCATTATTAAAGCTGACGATCTCTTCATAGCTTCTAAAATTAGTACCCAAGGTGGCAGTCTTTGGAGCCATCCCAAAAAGACTTTCATGATTATGTATAAGATTTAAGAATTGTTCAGACCTCCCACCGCGCCATCTATAAATGGCCTGCTTTGCGTCACCTACCAGAAAAAGGCTCCCTCTATTTCCCTGGAGATCCTCACTTTGCAGGGCATGTGAGATTAGGGGAACTAAATTGGACCATTGCATGAGTGAGGTATCTTGAAATTCATCAATAAAATAATGCTTGTATTTTTCGCCCAGCCGCTCATATATAAAAGGAGCTGGCTGATCTTTTATATGTTCAGAGATAAGAGTATTAAAGGCAGATATGGGTAACTGATCCCTTTCCTCCAGGAGGGCATTTATTTCTTTTTGTAAGGCATTGAGAATGGTTAGAGGAACAATGTTCTGGTAAATATTTTTCAAAAATGTAAGTCGGCCATACCGCTGTTTGATGGTCATAAATAAATCTGTGAACTGTGGCATTAGGGCGTTAATGTCTGCTTTCTTTTCCTCAGGAGTAGATTTATTATAGAGTGGTTCACTACCAAATTGTTGTTTCCATTTTGCCGTGAAATCAAGGGATGAGGGATCTTTACTCACTTGGTTCATAAACTTAGGGAAATATCCTGCTTTAAAGTCGGATTGCTCCAAATGGGCTTCTTCCATGAGTAGGAGTACGTTTTGCGCAACTGCTGCCAATTCCTTTTTAAGTAAGGCCATGGTCTTGAGCAGCAGGGATTGCAGTGCTAAAAAGGATTTGAGGTCTTTTCTTTTAAGATCTTCCAGAAAAATCGAGTGATTTTCATTAAATAGCATGGCACCAACTTTTCCCAGGTCGTACCCAATATTCCAGCTTTTACTTTCATCTATCTTTTCCAGGGCAAATGCGATCAGGATGTCTGTTATTTGATCATCGACCTTCGCATTTCCTATTAACCGATCTACCCCTTCAGCCAATAGAAGCTCAGTATCAAGAATCACCTCAAAGTTCTGAGGGATCTTCAGATCTTTTGCAAAGGTCTTGATGAGTCGATGATTGAACTTATCTATGGTTGAAATATCAAAAAACGCGTAATTGTGCAAAATCTCCTTTAGCGTTCGTCTTGCTCTTTTGTGCAAGATCTCAGGAGAGAGTTGCAGTTCCTGTAGCAATTGAAGAAAAAGTTCATTCTTATCATTGTCTTCAGAAGGAATGGAAAAGTTGTGCAGACATTCCAAAATACGTTGTTTCATTTCATTAACCGCCTTGTTTGTAAAGGTGATGGCTAATATCTTTCGGAAATTCTGACCTCCCTCAACGGCAAGTAGTAACTTCAGATATTCCTTTACCAGGGTAAAGGTCTTACCTGATCCGGCAGAGGCATCGTAAATTACGTATGGATCCAGAAGAATTTATTTTACCTGCAAAATAAGGAAACTAGCAGAGTTCTTAACATATAATTATAGGAATATAATTGTTAAAATCCTTACTTTTGAAGAACACTAGTATTAACAATTAACACATATAAAAATGGCTTTTGAACTACCAAAATTACCCTATGCATACGATGCTTTAGAACCTTATATCGATGCCAGGACCATGGAAATACATTATTCAAAACATCATAACGGCTATACCACTAAATTAAATGCTGCTATTGAAGGGACTCCTCTTGCTTCCAAAGGAATTGTTGAGATCCTAACTGGCTTAGATATGAATAACAAGGCCGTTCGGAATAATGGAGGTGGTTACTTTAATCATTCTCTTTTTTGGGAAATCATGGGACCAAATGCCGGTGGAGCTCCTTCCGGGGATCTTGCGGCTGCTATCAATAGTGCTTTCGGTTCATTTGATGCTTTTAAAGAGAAATTTAGCAATGCCGCGGGCACATTATTTGGCTCTGGCTGGGCTTGGCTTTGCGTCCACAAAGGAGGTAAGGTTGAGATCTGTGCTACTCACAACCAGGATAATTCTTTAATGCCCGGAATTGGGTGTGGAGGTACTCCCATCATGGGATTAGATGTATGGGAACATGCCTATTATTTGAACTATCAGAATCGCAGGCCAGACTATATAGCTTCCTTTTTTAATGTTGTGAATTGGTCTAAAGTTGCTGAATATTACAACAAGCATAAATAGAAGAATTTATACAATAATAAAAAGCCGCAGCGTTTAAACGTTGCGGCTTTTTATTTGAAATAAAGTTGAGATTAAAACAATAGAAAAGGGTGGAGAAGTCTCCACCCTTTTCGTCCCAAATCTTACCATAAACTTAACCTACTTATGCTATGGCACCACTAAATTACTGGTATTGTGAGAAATAACAAAGAAAATTAAGGAAATTTTGGACAAAGCATGAGGAACAAAGCCTTCAATAATTTAATAAAAGGGATAAATGGGAGGCTAATTCTTTGATACTCAGAAATAAAAAAGGCAGGATGAATCCTGCCTTTTTTCCCCAAATCTTACCATGAACTTAACCTACTTATGCTATGGTCCTCCAAAAATAGAGTAAGTGCCTGCTGAGAAAAAAGGTTTTGGACAAACGCCCCTTTAATTGGCTGAAATACCATTTCAGGAGGATCTGTTTAAAAACATGGAAGAAACGGACTACAAAAAAACAAGAGATCTTTGTATAAAATGCTTAAAATAAAAAAGGTGGAGAAGTCTCCACCTTTTTTGCCCCAAATCTTACCATGAACTTAACCTACTTATGCTATGGCATGACTAATGTAACTTCCTTAGGTCCGGAAAGACGATAAAGGCGATTAAATGCAGATATTATCGATGAAATGCACAAAAGTGTGTATTTCATCGATTTTTGGGTTAGTAGGCGCGTTCGTTCTTTCCTTCATAGAAATTAATAAATGCTTTGTTTACCACCTTATTTCCACCGGGAGTTGGATAGTTGCCTGTGAAGTACCAGTCTCCTAAATTCTTGGGACACGCCTCGTGCAGATTTTCAATTGACTGGTAGATGATCTTTACCTCCGCTTTAATACCGGCAGGACTTAAAAGCTCGCCGATTTTCTGCGAGATTTGTTCTGCACTGAAAGGGGCGTAGAATTCTTTTACATAATTGATGATCTCTTGATCCGTCTTGTGAAACTGGTCCTTACATTTTTTGTAGATCTCATCTACCATATGCAGACTTTTGTGTTCCTTATGTAATTCGAGAGCGGCTTTAAAGGCAATAAAGTCTTCCAGTTTAGCCATATCTATACCATAACAATCCGGATAGCGGATCTGAGGAGCGGAAGAAACCACAATGATCTTTTTGGGTGCTAATCTGTCGAGGATCCCTAAGATACTGTTCTTTAAAGTAGTTCCTCTAACTATACTATCATCAATGATCACAAGGTTATCATTTTCATTCACGGAACCGTAAGAGATATCATAAACATGGGCCACCAGATCATCCCTGCTGCTATCCTGGGTTATAAAGGTCCTTAACTTCGCGTCCTTAATTGCTACCTTTTCAATTCTCGGCCGTATATCCAGGATCTCGTGAAGTTCTTCACTAGAGATCCCCGAACCTTTGGCCAGGATCTGATCTTCTTTTTTCTTGTTTAAATAATTCTGCGCCTCCTTTACCATTCCAAGAAAAGAAGTTTCTGCAGTATTTGGAATATAGGAGAATACTGTATTTTTAATATCGTGGTCTATAGCCGTCAGGATCTTGGGAAAGATCAACTTTCCTAATTGCTTTCTCTCCTGGTAGATCTCTTTATCACTTCCTCTCGAGAAATAGATACGTTCAAAAGAACAGGCCTTCCTTTCCAATGGTTCCAGGATCTTTTCTAACGTAACCTTCCCGTTCTTTTTAATTATGAGCGCATGGGCCGGGTCTATTTCTTTTACGGATTCGTATTTTACATTAAAGACCGTCTGTATAGCTGCTCTTTCCGATGCTACTACTACTACTTCATCATCCTGAAAAAAGTAGGCCGGTCTGATCCCTGAAGGATCTCTTAAAACAAAAGCGTCACCATGTCCTAGTAATCCCGCCATGGCATAACCACCATCCCAATTCTTTGCAGCTTTCTTTAGTATTTTACCTACTTTAAGTCGTTCTGCTATCAAAGGGGATGCCTGCATTTTGTTATACCCCTCTTTTTTAATTTGCTTGTACAGTTTGGCCACCGCATCATCCAGAAAATGGCCTATTTTTTCCATGACCGTAACGGTATCTGCCAGTTCCTTGGGATGTTGGCCCAGTTGTACCAGATTATCGAATAATTCGGCAACATTGGTCATATTGAAATTCCCGGCAACGATCAAATTACGGTGCATCCAGTTATTTTGTCTTAGGAAGGGATGAACGTTCTCAATACTATTCTTGCCAAACGTTCCATAACGAACATGCCCTAATAATACTTCGCCAATATATGGGATGTATTTTTTCTGAGCTTCGGCATCGTCTGTGCATTCCGGATGCTCCTTGAAGGCTCTATTGATTCTGTCATTGATCTGGGCGAAGATATCTTGTATAGGTTGCGATTCTACAGATCGTACTCTGCTCATATATCTTTGTCCTGCCGCCACATCTAACTTAATGCTCGCAAAACCAGCGCCGTCTTGCCCACGGTTGTGTTGCTTCTCCATCATGAGGTACATCTTGTTAACCCCATAAAAAGCAGAACCGTATTTCTTTTTATAGAAATCTAGTGGTTTTAACAAGCGTATTAGGGAAATCCCACATTCGTGTTTAATGGCGTCACTCATAATTCATATCATAAAAAAAGCCCCGTAAAGACAGGGCGTTATTGTAACTCAATATCGAATTGTGTTAGTTGTTTAAATTGATCTAGCCTTCTATCAACTTCTTCTTTGGTAAGTTGCAGCATTCTTTCTGTACCAAACTTTTCTACACAAAAAGAGGCCAGGTTCGACCCATGGATAACCGCATTTCTTAAATTGTTAAAAGAGATATTTTCTGTTTCGGCAATATACCCCACGAATCCACCTGCAAAGGTATCACCGGCCCCGGTGGGATCAAAGACCTCTTCCAGGGGTAAAGCCGGAGCAAAGAACACCTCATCATCATGAAACAAAAGCGCACCGTGTTCTCCTTTTTTAATCACTACATATTTAGGGCCCATGGCCTGTATCTTTTGAGCTGCTTTTACTAAGGAATATTCATTGGTCAGTTGTCTGGCTTCTTCATCATTAATAGTGATCACATCAGTATGACGAATAACCTCCTTCAATTCGGGCATGGTATTGTTCATCCAGAAGTTCATAGTATCTAGTGCAATCAGCTTAGGTTTTTCTTCCATTTGCTGAATAACACTAAGTTGTACACTAGGATGGAGGTTGCCAAGCATTAATACATCCGCATCTTTAAAATTGGAGGGTACTTTTGGATCAAAATCGGCTAAGACATTCAGATCAGTTATAAGAGTGTCCCTGCTATTCAGATCATTATGGTACTTTCCTTTCCAAAAAAATGTCTTTCCATTCTTCACGATCTCAATGCCTGAGATATCGATCCCTTTATTTTTCAAAAGATCTAAATAGGATTGTGGAAAGTCGTCCCCTACAATAGATACTATGGCAGATTCCAGCTTAAACTGGGCTGCAGCAAGACCAATAAATGTCGCTGCCCCACCTAGGATCTTGTCCGTTTTTCCAAAAGGAGTTTCAATGGCATCAAATGCTACCGTACCAACAATTAAAAGTTTGCCCATAAACGATGTTCAAATTCGTTGCAAATATACGCTTTTGTAATTCTCTAAATGCCTCTGGAAAACGTTAAAATAAAGCGGATTATTTTCTACCAAAATCGGCAGGAATCTCGCCCCAGGCGGCAGTTTCCCATTTTACAACCGGGGTGTTGTAAGAATTTTCCTTTAACCAGGTAACGGCCCTTTCAATTAGATTAAACAAGGCCTTGTTCCTGGCATTGGGCTGCAATTTTGTATTGCATTGCTTTTTTCTCACCCAACTCATAGCGGTTCTGGAATCGGTATATATTATTCGATCAGACTTTCGTTCTTTCAAATAGGCCAAACCGTGTACGATGGCGAGGAACTCACCAATATTATTTGTCCCTTCAGGGAAAGGACCTTGTTTAAACAATCGTTTTTTGGTCTTGGTGTCTACACCCTGGTATTCCATAACTCCAGGATTTCCACTGGAGGCAGCATCAACAGAAATAGAATGCATGGTGGGGTCCCCAATTTTTAAAAGATCTGTGGCAGACAAGCCGGGAACTTTTTTCTTTTTTCCTTTATAGGCTTCATAAGGACTATCAAAGGCCTCTTTTGCTTTTTCATTAGTAGAGAATGACATATACTGAGCTCCCTTCACCCCTGCGATTTGCAACTTGCAATCCTCCCAACTGTCATAAATGCCAGGATTCTTTCCCTTCCAGACCACATAAAATTTCTTTTTACCTGCCATTATCTACCTAAAAGTAAATTTTCAATTACCTGAGGGAAGTGGATCTGTTCCAAAGATTGCACTTTGGTCGTAATTTGATCTACAGTATCCTCTTCAGAGATCCCCACTTTGAATTGCCGTATGATAGCCCCTTTATCATAGTGCTCATTTACATAATGGATAGTGATACCCGTTTCTAATTCCCCCCGCGCTTTTACAGCAGTATGAACATGTTTGCCATACATACCTTTCCCCCCGTATTTAGGCAGCAAGGCCGGATGGATATTAATTATCTTCCTTGGGAAGGCCTCTACCAAATCAGAAGGGATCTTTAGTAAGAAGCCAGCCAACACAATAAGATCTGGCTGTATACATTTTAATAATTGCAAGACTAAAGGGGAGTTCGTAAATCCGGCTTTATTAAAATAAAAGGCCGGTACCCCTAATTTATTA
>CAWAEX010000043.1:0-5627 GCA_963781045.1 uncultured Flavobacteriaceae bacterium
AGTTGCAAACCTTCAACCGGTTTTATTAGCAGGTACTACCGTAAAGCGGGCTTCCTTGCATAATGCAGATCAGATAGCAAAACTCGATATACGCGAAGGAGATACCGTATTTGTTGAAAAAGGAGGTGAAATTATTCCGAAAATTGTTAGGGTGGACGTAACCCAGCGTCCGGCAGAATCGACGCCTACAATTTACATTACCCATTGCCCGGAATGTGGCACCTTACTTCAGAGGGAAGAAGGAGAGGCTCAGCACTTTTGCCCAAACACAACGGGTTGCCCACCACAGATCACAGGTAGAATTCAGCATTTTATTTCCAGAAAGGCCATGGATATAGACGGACTTGGTGCAGAAACCGTCGAATTACTGTTTAAAGAGGGACTTATTGAGAATTACGCAGATCTCTATACCCTTACCAAGGAACAGATCCTTCCTTTGGAACGCATGGCGGAAAAGTCAGCCGAAAATCTTGTTCAGGGAATAGCTGATTCAGTGAAGATCCCTTTTGAACGTGTACTTTTTGGGCTAGGTATCCGGTTTGTAGGTGAAACCGTGGCAAAGACCCTGGTAAAGGCCTATAAAAATATTGATGCTTTAATGGCTGCAAATTCTGAAGAATTGATGGAGGTCAATGAGATTGGTCAGCGCATTGCAGAAAGTGTCGTTTCTTTTTTTATGGAAGACAAGAACCGGGAGATCATTGACCAACTCAAAAGATACGGGCTTCAGTTTTCCCTGACGGAAGAACAGCTGCAAAATCAGACAGACCTCTTAAAAGGGAAGACCCTGGTGGTCTCTGGCGTTTTTGAAAATCTGGAGCGAACAGAACTCAAAAAGCTTATTGAGGATAATGGAGGGAAAGTAAGTTCCTCTATTTCTTCCAAAACATCTTACCTGGTTGCCGGGAGTAACATGGGTCCAAGTAAGCGCAGCAAGGCAGAGACTCTGGGGGTGCCTATTATTTCAGAATCCGATTTTCTAGACTTAATAAAATAAACCCCCTTAATAGCTTAAGAGGGTTTATTAAGTTCGATTAAATTGAATTAGTCTCCACTAAGAGCTTTGTCATAGACCCATATCTCATCCCACCAGTTAGAGAAAGTAACATCCCGGTTCCTGACAAATGAATTCCAGGTATTAGCACCATGTACCTCATCAAACGTTGCTCTAAAAGGCCAGGAGGTCCCAAAGTCGGTCCAATTTTTATGAAAGCTAACGGTTGCAATATGTCTGCCAAGTTTACCCTGGACGAACAGATTGTCATAGACTCCCCATGGATGAACACCGGGCATTGCCTTTATTGTCTTACTAGCCATTTCCAAATGTGATTCTACACTAAAGCCATGCCCAGGATTAACCTCCCAATAACGGGTAAAAAGGATTGGATAGGTACCTGGATCATTAGGAAGTATGGACGTATTGGAGAGCTTTGAATCTTGTTCCCAATATTCCCCTTGTTCAGTTTGCATTACATATGGCATGATATTGTCTCTCCAATCTTCATCGTGCCCTCCTTCTGCTGGGCGCGTGTCCAGGTCACTATATTTTAAGGGCCCCATCATCCATATTAATTTGCCAGTATGCGGACCGCTTATTACGTTGTAAACTGAAGATTTATAAGCCCCCTCTTTGTGGTATTTCTGGTTGTGTTTCCTCATATTTTCACCAAGAACTTTTAACTTGGTATTATCAGGTACGAGCATAATAGTTTCCCACATGGGTTCGTCTTGTGCTTCTTGTGCTTTTAAATGCGTAGTGGCCCCGAATATGAGTAATACGGTGGCAATAAATGAAATTAATTTTTTAGACATCATTTTGTTTTTTAGAGATTAGGTTTCTCATAAGTATGCAATTGCGTTGTCTCCAACAAGTAAATAAGGACCAATAGATAGATAAAATGTCCGAAGACCTTACAATATTTATCGGTTAGAAAAGAAAATTCTATGACACAAGAAGATTTTGTTAAAACGCTGCAGGAACCCAGACCTCCTGTAAATTGGTCAGATGAATTGACGGCCTTGTGGTGGTATGCCAAAGGGAACTGGGAAAAAGCCCATGAAATAGTTGATTCCCTTTCTACTCCAACGGCTGCCTGGATCCATGCATACCTTCACCGAAAGGAGGGAGATCAATGGAATGCCGAATACTGGTATCGCAGGGCACGAAAACCTATCCCTGAAAAATCCCTTGAGGCAGAATTTGAAGATATTGTTATGGCGTTTATGATTTCCTAAGCTTTATATACAATACCATTCGTAGTCAGATTGTCTTGGGATACATAATAAAGTATAGACCTAGACCGTAATAGATATTCCTTCCCCGCTGCTTTTTTCAGAGTCATCGAAGAAAAAATCGATACGTCCAAGATTGATACCATAGCATCCTACCTGGTTGATCAAGACTTGAATGTCTTTTCTGTTGTTACGGATAACCGGTCTTTCTAGAAAGGTGTGCGTATGGCCACCAATGATAAGATCTATATCTTCTGTTTTGGAAGCCAGAAGCACATCACTTGGCATTTGAGGTTCATTTTTATATTCAAATCCCAGGTGTGAAAGGCAAATGACCAGGTCGCACTTTTTTTCTTCTTTCAGGATCCTGCTCATATCCTGCGCAATTTCAATAGGATCGAGATATTGGGTTTCCTTGTACAGTTTCTTTGTGACCAATCCTTCTAGCGCTATCCCCAGACCAAAAACGCCCACTTTCAACCCATCAACCACAAATATTTTAAAAGGAGAGGTGAAGCCATCTAAAACGGTATTGGTAAAATCATAGTTTGCAGAGAGAAAGTCAAATTTTGCATAGGGCATTTGAGCTAACAGTCCATCTACACCATTGTCAAAATCATGATTCCCGATGGTAGCTGCATCATAACGCAGGGTACTCATTAATTTAAACTCTAACTCGCCTCCATAAAAATTAAAATAGGGCGTGCCCTGAAAAATATCACCTGCATCCAAAAGCAAGGTGTTAGGATTTTCATTTCGTATCTGTGAAATAAGCGTAGCCCTTCTGGCCAAACCGCCCAAATTAGCGAAAGTGGCATGGTCTGTTGGAAATGGATCGATATGACTATGCACATCGTTTGTATGTAAGATCGTAATTTGTTTTTTGGAAAACGATGAGCAACTATTTAATAAGGCGCCTCCCAGACCAACAAATCCGGCACTTGAGATAGTATTTTGAATAAATGATCTACGTTTCATGGATGCTTAATTTGAATAAACCGATCATCTACTGTGGCCTCCAGCGTATCTACTTTCATAAAATAATCTATCATGGCATTTCTTAACAGATAGTCTAGTTCCGTAACACTTATATTTTCCTTTAAAAAGTTCATATTGCCGCCACCTTGTAATAAATAATCTATGGTCGCGAGATAGTATGTTTTATTCTCGTCAAAAGGTTTTCCCTGGATGTTTACAGATTGTAATTTACCATCATTGTTAAGTACGATCTTCATGCCACTAAATGGTTGAGGTCTGCTGGAAGCAATGAGATAGCTAACCATTTCCCTGATCGCTGTCCCGGGAAGTTCAAGGACCACAATATAATTCTCAAAGGGCATTACTTCAAAGGCTGTTCGGGCCGTGACTGAACCGGCAGAGATAACGTTGCGGATCCCACCGTAATTTAGCATAGCAATATCTACTTCATGACCTGTCCGCGACTTAAAAATGGGCTGAGATTGCCTCATTAGAATATCTGCCATCAGATTGCCTTCGGAGGTGTTTAATTCACCGTCAGTCTTCACAATGTCCTTCGGAGCGTAAGCCAGGACGCTATCTAATACGGTATTAATCCTATTGCGATAAGGAGTGACGAATACTTCAATGGAATCATTGGAGGGAATTTCTGAATTTATAGGAAGTTGTGCACCTTTAATAGAGGTGAGTTGTGACGGACTTTGAGCACAGGAAGTAAGGAGAACAATTGTTATAAATACAACAAAATGTTTCATATTTAAATCGTCTAAACGTGATAACTTAGCCCTGTGAAATGCTAAGAGAATGGTTACCTTTACCAAAACGTAAAGATAGATGTTTTTACAGGGACTCAAGGACAAATTAAAGCATAAATCGGGCGAAAAATATCTTAAGAATGAACTCTTAAAAATCCCGGATCTTGAAAGAAACAGGAAGGAGATTAAGAAGGTTGGGGTTATAGTAGATCTCGACACTTTTCAAAATGCGGATCTTTTTTATCAGTTTATTGACATGTTCAATTTAAGACCCAATGCCGTTAAAATAATGGGGTATAGAGGGTTTTACGATAAGAACTCCCCGTATTCAACGCCTGTTTTTTCTGACAAGGACCTGGGTTGGGGTGGAGCAGTTGAAAACAGTTACGCTCTGGAGTTTTTGACCAAGGAATACGACCTCCTTGTGAATTATTATACACAGGATACGTTGATCCTGAAACTTATGACCGTGAAGACCAAAGCAAGAATAAAAGTAGGTTTTGCCGAGATAGATCCTGAGTTGAATGATTTGATACTTCAAACGCAGCTACAAGATTTTAATACCTTTAAAACGGAATTAAAGAAGTATTTAAACGTAATGAACGAATTATAATCATGGAACAATTATATGGAACGGGGGTAGCACTGGTTACTCCGTTTAAAAGAGACAGTTCTGTTGACGTGGAGGCCCTGAGAAGGGTGGTGCGATACTCTATAGAGGGAGGCGTAGATTATTTGGTGGTTTTAGGGACCACAGGTGAATCGGTAACGCTGAACTCAGACGAGAAGCAACTCGTAATTCAAACAGTTATTGAAGAAAATAAAGGAAGTTTACCTTTGGTGATAGGAATTGGTGGAAATAATACCTCTCTGCTTGTTGAAGAATTAAGGAATGCCGATCTGCAGCCCTTTGATGCAGTACTTTCTGTGTCTCCCTATTATAACAAGCCCACTCAAGAAGGTATCTATCAGCATTATAAGATGTTGGCTACTGTATCTCCTAAGCCAATTATCTTATACAATGTACCTGGAAGAACCGGTAGTAATATGTTGCCCGCTACAGTAGTGAGGTTAGCCAAAGATTGCTCTAATATTATAGCAATAAAAGAGGCTTGTGGGAACATGGATCAAATTAGGCAGCTCTTAAAGGAAGTGCCTTCGGGCTTCCATGTAATTTCCGGAGACGACATTACGGCGGTTCCAACGGTGGTAGAGGGTGGAATAGGTGTTATCTCGGTCTTAGGGCAGGGAATGCCTGTTCAAATGAGCAAAATGATACGTCTAGGTCTTAATGGTGATCATGAAGCGGCCTATCAATTGCACCATGCACTTACGCCTGTTATGAATCTTATTTTTGAAGAAGGAAACCCGGCAGGGATCAAAGCTATTTTTGAGAGCCTCGGAATATCATCGGCTGTGGTTCGCTTACCGCTAGATAAGTATCCTCTGCTTTAAAGTCAAAGATTTCTTCGTTTGTAAAGTCGTTTGCGGTCTCAATATGAGTGCCAATAGTTAAAACTTCCTCAAAACCTTCTGTTTAAAGGGTTGAACCTAGTATGTTTGTGCCAAAGATTAGTTTTTTATTCCACTTAGAATCATTAATTTTGCAAAATGTTTTTGAAGCACCGAATCTTAATCATCTTGGCCGTCGTAGCTCTCTTG
>CAWAEX010000044.1:0-3499 GCA_963781045.1 uncultured Flavobacteriaceae bacterium
TCACTTCTGAAGACCTGCTGGGTAATATTTTTGCAAACTTCTGTATCGGAAAGTAACCTTCACAAACTATTAGATCAACAAAAACCCAACGACTACGGAAATAACAATTCTTGCCTTAAATTCAAATATAAAAATCAACATTATCCTATAAATTAAAGTGGAGAAATCCTAAACCTGGGCGATTATTTTAATCTAAGGGCCAAAAGCAATCTGCCTTAAATAATTCCTCTTTAATATTAACTATTTATAACCCCTATGGAACCGTTTATCAGACTTTTTTAACAGTTAATCCATAGTGGTCATAAATTCTGCAATCATTAGGATTCCGATTCACATTTTATTATTAATTTAATAGGTACCCAATACCACTATAGGTCTTTCTTGCTTTTTACGTCTTTGGATTAATAATAATTAAAGTAAAACCAACATATTATTAATTAAAACCAAAACCAATGAAGAATTCTAGATTTTTTTCGCCCTTCGTCCTCTTGCTGGGGTTAGTTGTTATTCTCTCCGGCTGTGAAATTGAAAGTATCAGCAAAGATCCTGCTATCAGCGATAATGCTGCTATTAATTTAACAACCCAGCTCGATGACTGCAATGCCGTCATTGATTTTCAACCTTTAGCGGCAGGGACCATTGTGAGTTCCCTTTCCTCAGGAAATGGTGTCTCAGGAGTGGTAGTACCGGGTACAATCGCCGTATATGGCGAAAACCTTGATCCAGCACGACCAGATGAAAATCATGCCATGATATTTGATACCGATAATCCTACGGGAGGTGACACTGACTTGGTCATACCCGGCGCAGATTATATGAATGTATTGATTATTTCAGAAGATCTGGATTCGAGTGATCCAGATGATGACAACGTACCCGGGGGAATTTTTGCATTTGACTTTTCGGGATTTGCCACCGGCGTTGTTGATGTATTTCAATTTAATGCCCTCGACACAGAAGAAGGGGGAACTTATGAAGCTTTTAATAGTGATGGTGTTTCAATTGCCAACGGTGTAATTCCATCAATTGCCGACGGTACTGATCAAACAGTATCGGTCAATGCCATTGGAGTGGAAGTCTTTGTTGTTATGTTAGATGGTTCCGGGGCAGTGGACAATTTTTGTATCTATGTGGAGATGGAAGAGGAAGAATGTTTTCCATGTGATGGGAAGGTAACTGAATTATCCTTACAATATAATGGTGATACAGAGGATGCCCATATCGTTGTAACCCAGAAAAAAGATGATGTGGTAGTTTTCGATGAAACGGTGCAACCTGGAGAAGTATTTTCCTTTGTAGGAATTGATAAAAAGAACACTTTGGGAACGGAGATCACCATAACTGTTAACGGAGAAGTTAACACCAAGATCCATACAAGTTGTTCCCAACCTATTGGGCCAGGTCTCTCATTTGGTGATTTTCTTGTAGTTGCAGGAGCCAGTCGAAATGGAGGAGCATTATGTCCACTAGACCCACCTCCGGGAGGTGGTGATGACTGCGGAGAATGTGATGGTAAAGTAACCCGCCTGGATATGAGCAATGATGGGCCTTCTGCTCAAATACTCGTAACAGATAAAAAAGGTGAGAATGTAATATTTGATGAATTCGTTAACACAGGTGATTCATTCACCCTTACCGGTTTTGATAAAAAAGGTACCCTAGGTACTGAGATAGTAATTACGGTGGGCAATTCTGAAACCAAAATCCACACAAGTTGTTCTCAACCTATAGGACCAGGTCTTACCTTTGGAGACTTTACAGTAATTGGCGGAGCAAGTCGTAATGGTGGAGAGTTATGCCCAGTAGATTCCCCTCCGGGTGATGATAATGGAGATAATGATTGTGGTGAATGTGAGGGTAAAGTAACTCGATTGGATCTAACGTACAACGGGGCTACCCCAGCTGACATTATAGTTAAGGATAAAAAAGGTGAGAATGAAATCACTATTGGTACTGTAAATCCAGGAGATACCTTTACGATTGATGGAGCTAGTGGTGTTTTTGATGATAAAAAAGGTACACTCGGTACGGAAATTAGTATCCATATAGATGGTTCAGAAAATACCAAAATCCATACAAGTTGTTCTCAACCAGTAGACATCGGACTCACCTTTGGAGACTTTACAGTGATAGGTGGTGCTAGTCGTGAGGGTGGTGAATTTTGTGGAGGTTCAATTTAAATTTAAAAGATAATCAATGGTGTAATTTCAATTGTCGAATTGGTTTAAGGCTATTTCAACAAACACTTATAATGTTGATTAAAAATAAAAAGGGTGAACATAGTTCACCCTTTTTTAATGATAGTTTTTGAATTTTTTATATTAAGTTCAACTTCTAGCCTTAAAGGCATAACTAAATATCAATGTTATTTATATTTTTTTTCGGAAAGTAACCACCAGGGTATAGTTAAGAAAATCATATGTAGAAATACGCGGAGAGGTCATTTAATTCAAATTTACGTGCCTATCATTTCATCGAAAGGTCTTAAAGTTTGGCAATAATATACTATGCTCAACGTTCAAGATGAACATAAAAACACAACTACAAAATATTTTTATTATGAAATTCAAAACCATAAATTTTACTTCTCTAACCATATTATGTCTTGTTCTTACAATGAGTTGTGCCAAAGATGAACTGCAAGCTAATGATGAAGTGTCACTTGAGGAAAGTGATACTGAAGAAAGTAGCGAAGACAATGGTTCCTCAGAGGAAAATGGTTCTGAGGGAAGTGACGAAGGCTCTAATGGATCTGGAGATGGAAGTTCGGAGAATGGCACAGATACCAGTTGTGACCCGCTCGACTTTATTTTTGAGGAATCTAATGGTTTACTGTTAGCTGAAGTTGAAAATAATATTTACGAAACTCCATGGGAAATTGAAACTTCAGAAGTTGATTTTAGTGGGGAGGGCTACATAGTTTGGAGTGGTCAGCAATATCTTAGCAGCCCTGGAAATGGACTTACTACTTTTAATATTAAAATTACCAATCCAGGGACCTATCAATTTGTATGGAGATCTGCAGTTGTTATAGGGAATAGTGGAACCGACCATAACGATAGTTGGCTACGATTTCCCGATGCAGATGATTTCTATGCCCAAAAAGGAACGAGTATTGTCTATCCTAAGGGAAGTGGTAAAACACCTAATCCTGCTGGAGCCGGAGCGGATGGATGGTTTAAAATTTGGAGAAGCGGGGGTGATCTTAGTTTCAAATGGCAAGCGGTTACATTTGATAGCAATTCCCATCAAATCTTTGTCACTTTTAACAGCCCTGGTGAATACACCATGGAAATTTCAGCCAGATCTTCAGGCCACGCTATAGATAAATTTGTACTATTTCAAGATTCATATAGCTTCTCCGAGGCAACTTCAGAAGAAGTGACATTCAGTGAAATAACATGCGGGAACTAAAATTAGGGCAATTATTCCTATATGCTTTGATGTCTGGCGTAATGAAAACTAAAAAGTACATCTAGCGGACTATCTAAAAAAATTT
>CAWAEX010000045.1:0-5232 GCA_963781045.1 uncultured Flavobacteriaceae bacterium
CTAAACTGTAACGGGTTTCACCTTCTTTGCTGTATTCCAATACAGGGATCACTTCTATATGTTCGTTAACATCCATGTCGCTGATCTCCTCATCCAAGGAAAAGGTGATGACATGTTCTTTCTCATCTTCTTCATCATTGTTCTCAACAATTGGCAGATCGAAACTAAACGCTATTTGCTCTTTTTTGTCATCTATAGCCGATACGGTTACAGGATCTACTACTTCAATATCAAAAAGTTCCTCTTTGGAATCAACGATCACAAAATCATTCTCGTTCACTTCGGTAGCCACTACCTCGTCATCAATAACTTTGAAGTTTCTTATAAAATTCGTGGTAGGGATCAGATCCATTTCTTCTTCTATTTCCAAAGTGTGTTTCACTATTGGTTCAAAGTCTTCCTCTTCTTCTTCCAGCTCATGAACTACCGCGGGAGATTCCGTTAAGTTCTGTACTGCTTTTTGGTCATCTTCCAGGGTATGTATGATCTTCTTAGACTCAGTATTGACGATCTCATCTTGCTGATCTACATTAAATCCCGTTGCAATAACGGTGACGGCAATTGCATCCCCCAGGGTCTCATCTTCGCCAACGCCCATTATGATATTGGCTCCATGACCGGCTTCAATTTGTATATGATCATTGATCTCTCCAATTTCATCGATTGTGATCTCTTTACTACCGGAAACGATCAGTAGCAATACATTCTTTGCGCCAGTGATCTTGTTATCATTCAATAATGGGGAATCAAGCGCTGTCATAATAGCCTCTGTGGCCCTCGAAGTTCCAGACGCCATGGAAGATCCCATAATAGCAGTTCCACTATTGGAAAGAACCGTCTTGGCATCTCGTAAATCTATGTTTTGTGTATAGTGATGGGTAATAACTTCTGCAATTCCCCTGGCTGCAGTAGCAAGCACTTCATCTGCTTTAGAGAATCCAGCTTTGAACCCTAAATTACCATAAACCTCCCTAAGCTTGTTGTTATTTATAATGATCAGGGAATCTACATGATCTCGTAAACGTTCTATCCCTTTTTGTGCTTGTTGGCATCTCATTTTACCTTCAAACTGAAATGGCATCGTTATAATTCCTACAGTAAGAATGTCCATTTCCTTAGCCAGTTTTGCAATGACAGGAGCTGCACCAGTACCAGTACCCCCACCCATTCCGGCCGTGATAAAGACCATTTTTGTAGTTGTGTCGAGCATGGTTTTTATATCTTCCATACTCTCTATGGCAGCCTGCTCCCCTACTTCGGGATTTGCTCCTGCACCTAATCCTTCAGTAAGGGAAACCCCTAGTTGAATTTTGTTGGGTACGGCACTATTTTGAAGTGCCTGAGAATCGGTATTGCAGATAACAAAATCTACTCCGTTGATTCCCGCCTGGAACATATAATTAATCGCATTGCTACCACCGCCTCCAACGCCGATCACTTTTATTACATTACTTTGATTCTTGGGGAGGTCAAAGGAAATACTTTCAAATTCGGTGTTCTTGCTCATGTTGTTCTTGTTACTGGTTAATGTGCTATGCTTTGTATTTATTCTGCGTTATCTAAGAAATCCTTGAGTTTTTCGGACCATCGGTCAAAAACTGATTTACGTTCTCTTTTTGTAGCGGTGGTCGTATTCATGTTTTCATGACCTTCCAGAACCATTTCCCGCTCTTTTTCTTCTTCCAGCGTCTTCAATCTGCGTTTGTCCTTATTTTCTACAGCGTTCATTAAAAGTCCAACCGCAGTGGCATATAGCGGACTTGCAATTTCCGCTTCTGAGTCTCCGGCTAAATGTTCGTTGGGATAACCTATTCTGGTATCCATTCCGGTTATGTATTCTACCAGTTGCTTCAGATGTTTCAGTTGACTACCTCCTCCAGTTAACACGATTCCGGCGATAAGCATTTTCTTTTGATCATCGTGCCCGTAGTTCTTGATCTCCACATAGACCTGCTCCACGATCTCAACCACACGTGCGTGAATGATCTTGGAAAGGTTCTTTAAAGTGATCTCCTTGGGTTCCCTTCCTCTCAGGCCTGGGATGGATACAATCTCATTATCCTTATTCTCACCCGGCCAGGCTGAGCCGAATTTTATTTTTAATAATTCCGCCTGCTTTTCAATAATAGAGCACCCTTCCTTAATGTCCTCTGTAATAACATTCCCACCAAAAGGAATTACTGCGGTATGCCTGATTATTCCATCCTTAAAAATGGCAAGGTCTGTGGTACCCCCGCCTATGTCTATTAAGGCTACTCCGGCTTCTTTCTCTTCCTGACTCAGCACTGCTTCTGAGGATGCAAGTGGTTCGAGCGTTATATTATACAAGTCAAGGCCGGCACTTTTTATACATCGGCCTATATTTTTTATGGAGGATACTTGCCCTACTACCACATGAAAATTAGCTTCTAATCTCCCTCCATACATCCCGATGGGTTGCTTTATTTCAGCCTGGCCGTCTACCTTGTACTCCTGAGGCAGCACATGAATGATCTCCTCCCCCGGTAACATCACCAGCTTGTAAACCTGATTACAAAGTTTTTCCAGATCGTCCTCATTGATCACTTCTTCAGAATTGGCCCTGGTGATATAATCACTATGCTGTAAACTGCGGATATGTTGCCCGGCTATGCCTACTACAACAGATCCTATTTTTAAGCCCGAATTGGCCTCTGCCTGTTCCACAGCCTGCTGAATAGACTTGATGGTTTGAGTGATATTATTAACAACACCCCTATGTACCCCTAAACTTTTGGAACGACCTATACCAAGTACTTCTATCTTACCGTACTCGTTCTCCTTCCCAATAATGGCCACAATTTTGGTTGTTCCAATATCTAGGCCTACTGAATAATTACCTTGTTCCATAGTTATTTATATTTTGGTGCACACTACCTGATTATCAAATTCTAAACTTACCACGGCATAATCCCGTAATGATTTATCTTTCATCGCTTTCGCATAAAATGCCTTGAAGTTCTTAAACTTGCCCTCCAGGTCCTCCACATTACCCAGATCAACAATAAAATCCTCCACCCGGAATTTCAATTGGTATCGTTCTTCCGATTGAATATGAATACCAATTATGTTCTTTCTTAAAAAGTTGTCCTTGTTTATATACTTCAATATTTCAAATACATCATCCAGACTTTTACCTGTGATCTCGCCTGTGATGATTGGCACTCTGGCGGAATGCATCTTGGATAATGGCATAGATTTACCATCCTCGTCCAGGTAAAATTTTGTACTTCCCTCTACACGTCCTATGGGCTGCCTTTGGAAAATTTTAGATGTAAGTCTACCATTAATAGTAAGATATACTTGGGCGCTTTTTACCATTTCATTGGCCTCAATGACCTTTTCTATAGTATTCAAAACTAATTTTTCTTTCTCCACATTGAGGACACTTCCATAATTTTGTATTAACAATTTATTAACCATTTCCTGAGAGAGGTATAAATTGTTGTTTCCTTCAAAGATTATCTCCATATTCTGTACGGGCTTATCAAGACTTCTTTTGTTAGAAAAAGCATATAGGCCTGTTATACAGCATATCAGAGCAATTACTTTTAAATAATTCCAATTAATTTTCATATTCCAGTGCTTTTTTAAGTGTGTTTATCTCCAGGCCTATGTCCCCTGCTCCCAGGGTTACCAGTACCTGCGGGTTTTGTGCTTTGATCTCCTCCGCTAACTCTTTTTTGGAAATCAATTTTTTCTTTGGGTTTGTAATCATATCAAGTAACCATTGCGAGGTTACCCCAGGCAGGGGTTTTTCACGAGCTGGATATATGTCCAACAGTATGATACTGTCAAATCTGGACAGACTCCGAGCAAATTCCTCTACGAAATCTCGGGTTCTTGAATACAAATGAGGTTGAAAAACGGTCAGCACCTTTTTATTTGGGTGCATCTCCTCTACAGCTTCGAATATTGCATCTATTTCTGCCGGATGGTGAGCGTAGTCATCAATAAAAATAAAATTCTCCTCCTTAATCTTGTAAGAAAATCGTCTTTGTACCCCTTTAAAAGTTTCCAGGGCCTCCGCAAGACGATCCAGCGGGGGTCCAGCCTGGATCGCCATCGCAAAAGCTACTAGCCCATTGAGCAAATTATGCCGGCCGGGTTTGTTGAATTTAACTCCTTTTAGGGTAGTTTCAGGAGTTCCCAAATCGAAAATGTAGGTGCCATGTTCAATTTTTATATTTCGTATGCAATAATCTGAGTCATCCTCTATTCCATAGGTAATTCCTTGCAAAGGCAAGCCATTTCGTACAAACAACTTTCCATTAGGTTTTAGCCTGGATGCAAAAGCCCTGAATGATTCCTGCAGGCTTTCATTATCCCCATAAATGTCTAAATGATCTGCATCCATAGAAGTTATACAGGCAACATTTGGTGAAAGCTGAAGGAATGATCTATCAAACTCATCTGCTTCTACCACAGAGAATTCATTTCCTTCCCATAAGAAGTTACTATTAAAATCTTCTGAAATACCTCCTAAAAAAGCAGTGACCGGTGTCCCCGTTTCTTTTAAAAGATGCGCCAATATACTAGAGGTTGTTGTCTTCCCATGGGTTCCGGCAACGGCAAAACAAAAGGTATCTTTGGTGATCATCCCCAGTACTTCAGACCTTTTTTTGATTGTAAATCCGTTGGAGGCAAAATAGTTCCACTCAGTGTGATCTGCCTGCACTGCAGGAGTATAGACTACAAGTGTATCCTCTGGCGTCAGAAATGATTCTGGTATTTGTGAGACCTTATCCTCATAATGTATCTTCATTCCCAGTGCTTCCAATTCAGAGGTTAGTGGAGTTGGGGTTTTGTCATACCCACCCACCTCATGTCCCCAGGAACGAATAGTATCTGGTGAGAGCTGACATTCCTATGCCTCCTATGCCAATAAAATATACCTTATTGAATGAAATATTATTCATCTACCTCCGGGATTAGTTGTACGATCTCATCTACAATATGTTCAGTGGCTCTTGGTAAGGCCAATTCCTTGAATATTTCCGCCTAGCTGGTCCATCTTCTCTTTGGAAGCCAGGAGTTCTTCAAAGCGTTTTTTAAATTCTATTTCCAGGTTTTTTTCCTGGATCATAAGTGCCGCATCGGCTTCCACCAATGCCTGTGCATTTTTAGTCTGATGATCTTCTGCTACGTTGGGCGATGGAATAAAAAGAACCGGCTTTCCAACCGAAACAAAGTTCGGATACAGATCCTGCCCCT
>CAWAEX010000046.1:0-18670 GCA_963781045.1 uncultured Flavobacteriaceae bacterium
TAATTGAGGTTCAAAAAAATGGATGGCTTATTGTGCAAGGACATATCCCTGCAGTTATTGCCTTTATGGTCTTTATGATTTCCGGTACAGCAGAAACGAACAGGGCTCCTTTTGATATGGTAGAGGCAGAATCTGAACTGGGCGCTGGGTTCCATACAGAATACTCTGGAATGAAATTCGCCTACTTCTTCCTGGCAGAGTTTATCAATATGTTTATCATAGCGGCTATTGCTGCAACTGTCTTTTTTGGAGGCTGGTTGTCTCCTTTTGGAATCACGGAATCTATCCCGGAATTGGGAGTATTTTGGTTTTTGATAAAAACAATGGTTTTGGTCTTTTTAATGATGTGGTTCCGATGGACGTTTCCACGCCTGCGGATAGATCAGTTGCTAACACTGGAATGGAAGTATCTGCTGCCAATTAATTTAGTGAATATTGTGCTAATGGCTTTATTGGTATGGCTCAATTTAACTATAAGACTGTAATGCTATGAGTTATTTTTCTGACATCTATCAAGGAATAAAAACACTGCTCACGGGGATGAGTGTTACGGGCAAATATTTTATCACCTCCAGAAAAGGAGCCATAACACAGCAATATCCGGATAACAGGGAAACCCTGAAAATGTTCGATCGCTTCAGGGGGGAGGTCATCATGCCTCATAATGAAGATAATGAACACCGCTGTACTGGATGCCAGAAATGTGAGATCGCTTGTCCTAACGGAACTATTGAAATTATTTGGGACCGTGGTATAGACGAAGAAACAGGGAAAAAGAAAAAGAAAATAGACCAGTTTGTCTATCACCTAAGTATGTGTACCATGTGTGGCCTTTGTATTGACGTTTGCCCAACAGATGCCATTGAGTGGGGACAAAATTTTGAAAATTCGGTCTACGACCGCACTACCCTTACAAGGGTACTCAATGAACCAGACTCTAAACTAATGCCGGGAGTGGAAGATTAATACGATGGAAAGAATCATTTTTTACATACTTGCGTTTATCATAATCGCCTTTGCGATAGCATCGGTATCGAGCAGAAAAATGCTGAGGTCTGTCATTTATTTACTCTTTGTACTGTGTAGCATAGCTGGGATCTATTTTTTAATCGACTATAATTTTCTGGCGGCCATTCAACTGACTATTTATGCCGGAGGGATCATTGTGCTGATCATCTTTAGCGTACTCCTGGTACATCACATCGAAATGCGTTTGGAAATTGCAAAGCCGTCTAAACAGCTCATCACAGGTGTTGTTTGTATAATTGGCCTTGGCCTTTTCTTGTACACGCTGTTTTCACATGAGTTTCAGGTAATTGAAAACACTTCGTCCACTAATGTAACTGACATTGGAACAAAACTATTAAGCTATGAAGCAGGTGGATTTATCCTGCCTTTTGAAGTAATAAGTGTGCTGTTATTAGCGGCCATGATCGGGGCAATTGTGATTGCTAAAGGAAATAAATTATCTGAATAAAACAACCCAGCTAAATGATCGCAGGAATCACCATATACGAACTCTTAACAGTTACCTCAATATTGTTTTTTATTGGGATCTATGGATTTATCACCAGAAAGAATCTCATCTCTATTTTGATCTCAGTTGAACTGATCCTCAACGCCTCCGTGATCAATTTTGTAGTGATAAACAAATACATGTACCCCGATGTTTTACAGGGAGTACTGTTTTCCATCTTTATAATTGCGGTGGCAGCGGCCGAAACGGCACTCGCAGTAGCTATCATTTTTAATCTTTACAGGCAAATAAGCTCTGTAGAGGTAAAGGATATTGAAACAATGAAGTATTAAAGAATTCATATTATGAATTACACCTTTGTTCTGTTAATCCCCTTGATTCCCTTAGCGGTATTTCTGCTTTTGGGGTTATTTAATCAGAAAATAAAACCGGCGATTTCCGGTCTAATAGGTGTCTTTGGATTAGTACTCTCAACCCTTTTCTCGTTCTATACCGCTTTCCAATACTTTTTTATCATTGGAAAGGATTCCGGTGCATTTCCAAGTTTGGTAGAGAAATTTATCTGGATGAATTTTACAGACACCCTCCGTATTGATATGGGCATTCTAATAGACCCTATTTCGGTGATGATGCTGATTGTGGTCTCTACTATCTCCCTGATGGTACACATTTACAGCAGGGGTTATATGAAAGGTGATAAAGGTTACACCAAATTCTTTGCTTTCCTGTCATTATT
This sequence comes from uncultured Flavobacteriaceae bacterium, assembly GCA_963781045.1. GTDB lineage: Bacteria > Bacteroidota > Bacteroidia > Flavobacteriales > Flavobacteriaceae > Muriicola. The sequence continues at coordinate 2,214 of CAWAEX010000046.1, forward strand.
CACCTTCTCCATGTATGGCTTAGTTTTAGCCACCAACTTATTTCAGATCTATATTTTCTGGGAATTGGTAGGCGTCTCTTCGTATTTGTTGATCGGATATTATTATACCAAAGAGTCGGCAGTGGCAGCCGCCAAAAAAGCATTTATCGTGACCCGATTTGCAGATCTCGGATTCCTGATCGGTATCTTGTTAATAGGATTCTATACAGGCACTTATGATTTTGAAACACTCAATAACCCGGAAGGAAGTGCTATCCTGAACTGGGCTTCCACCTCCTTTATGGGACTGTCTGTATTGTCCTGGGGATTGATATTGGTTTTTATAGGAGGCGCCGGTAAATCGGCCATGTTTCCTTTACATATTTGGCTTCCCGATGCCATGGAAGGCCCTACGCCCGTCTCTGCCTTGATACATGCAGCAACTATGGTGGTGGCAGGTGTGTTTCTTGTGGCCCGACTTTTCCCTATGTTCTATTTTGTTGAAGAAGGATTTGTTCTTCAAATTGTGGCTTTTGTTGGCGCCTTTTCTTCCCTGTTTGCCGCTATAATCGCGATCACCCAGACCGATATCAAAAGGGTTCTGGCTTATTCTACCATGTCCCAATTGGGTTTTATGATGCTTGCTTTAGGTGTTTCAGGATACGACGGACATGATGGCCTTGGTTATATGGCTTCCATGTACCACTTATTTACACATGCCATGTTCAAAGCCTTACTCTTTCTAGGTGCCGGTTCTGTCATCCATGCGGTTCATAGCAATTACTTAAAGGATATGGGTGGACTGAGAAAATACATGCCCATTACCAATATCACCTTTCTGGTTGCAGCTCTTGCTATTGCAGGTATTCCTCCCTTTGCGGGATTCTGGAGTAAAGATGAGATCCTGGTTGCGGTCTATGAACATAATAGCCTTCTCTATGCTATTGGCATTATAGTGGCGGGGCTTACGGCTATTTATATATTCCGTATTTACTTTGGAATTTTCTGGGGACCAAACAGAAGCTATGAACATACACCCAAGGAATCCCCTGTCTCCATGACATTTCCATTAATTGTTCTTGCCGTTCTTAGCGCAACGGTTGGTTTTATTCCATTCAGCGATTTTATCAGTCCCGATAGAATGGGATTTGAAGGCCATATGAATATACCCCTTGCACTAATTGCTGTACTTGTAGGAGTTATAGGTATTGCCATTGCCTGGGTTTTGTATAAAAAAGAAAATGAGCTGGCAGCCAGAACGGCCCAACGATTTGGTGTTTTTTATACCTGGGCCTATCACAAGTTCTACCTTGATGAACTCTACCTATTTGTAACCAAAAACATTTTGTTTAAAGGTATTGCGGCCTCTGCCGCCTGGTTCGATAAGAATATTGTAGATGGAACCATGAATGCCATTGGAAACTCAACGGTGGGAATTTCCAAAAAAATCAAAGGCATCCAATCCGGAAGGATACAAGACTATGCCATGGCCTTTGTCAGCGGAATAGTATTACTGGCTATAGTTTTTATTTATATATGGACTAATTAAGATGATCCCTATGGATATATTATCGCTTTTTATTGTCGTTCCCTTGTTAACGGTGCTGGCATTACTTTTTGCCAACGATCTTAAAAGGGCACGTATCATTGCGATGATAGGAAGTATTATTCAACTGGCTATGTCTGTGAATTTGCTTTTTGCCTATTTTAAGGAAAGAGCGGTCAATGACGACATTATGGTCTTTACCCGCGATCTTGTTTGGTTCAAAGATTTCAACATTCATTACAGCGTTGGGGTTGATGGCATTTCGGTTGCCCTGCTCCTACTGACATCCCTAGTAGTCCTGGCTGGTGTTTTTATTTCCTGGAAGATGAAGGAGTTGCCCAAGGAATTCTTTATTTCCTTGCTTATACTGTCTACAGGTGTTTATGGATTTTTTATTTCGCTCGATCTATTTACCATGTTCGTGTTCTTCGAAATAGCTGTAATACCAATGTTCTTGCTCATAGGTATATGGGGTTCCGGGCCAAGGGAATATGCCGCTATGAAATTAACCCTTATGCTAATGGGTGCCTCGGCTATTTTATTGGTTGGAATTTTAGGCATTTATTTTAATTCTGCCGCTGATGGAGGTCCTTTGACCTTTAATATCCTCGAAATAGCCAAAGTGAACATTCCTTTGGAAGCGCAAAAGTTATTTTTCCCCTTAACCTTTATAGGCTTTGCTGTAATAGGGGCCTTGTTCCCCTTTCATACCTGGTCTCCCGACGGACATGCCTCAGCCCCAACTGCAGTTTCCATGTTACATGCAGGCGTTCTGATGAAATTAGGAGGGTACGGAGTCTTTAGGGTGGCCATGTACCTTTTGCCAGAAGGCACGCTACACTGGTCCTGGTTCTTTATTGTCTTGGCCGCTTTTGGGGTTATTTACGGAGCCTTTGCGGCGATCAGGCAGACAGACCTTAAATATATCAATGCCTATTCTTCTGTAAGTCATTTGGGGTTGGTCTTGTTTGCACTATTGATGCTTAACAAAACTGCCTGGAACGGCGCCATTCTACAATCCTTGTCTCATGGTTTTATGACAGCCTTGTTCTTTGCCTTGATCGGAATGATCTACGGAAGGACCAATACCAGGGATGTAACAAAATTAGGTGGACTTTTAAAGGTAATACCTTTTATTTCCGCCACCTATGTCATAGCAGGTCTCGCCTCTTTGGGATTACCAGGTTTTAGCGGCTTTGTAGCGGAAATGAACATCTTTGTAGGCGCTTTCGAACATACCGAACTTCCGTATCGGATAGCGACCATCTTCGCTATTTCAGCCATTGTAGTCACCGCGGTTTACATTTTACGTGTGGTAGGGATCATGTTGATGGGTCCTGTTAAAAATGATTCCTTTTTGGTGATGGAAAAAGTTACCTGGTATGAGAAAACAGGCATATTACTAATGCTATTGCCCATTATAGGAATAGGAGTGGCCCCACTATGGCTAAGCGAAATGATATTAAAGAGCATACAACCCTTTATTCAAGGCGTATTATAAAAGAAACGTTTCATGGAGATCGATACTTTTTTACTGTTAAAACAAGAAATTTCACTACTGGCTATTGCGCTGCTCTTGCTTATAGTTGAAATTTTCATCTCCGAGAATAAAAAGAGCCTTGTAGTGCCTTTAGTCATCTTTCTTTTTGGCATTCATACCATTTTAGGATTTTTGCCTATGGGCGAAGGGGCAGTTTTTGGCGGCATGTTCCGAACCAATGGTTTGATACACTTTTTTAAAAATATATTGAACCTGGGTGTCCTTATTGTACTCTTGCAGGCTGCGGACTGGGTAAAAGAAAAAATAGTCTCACAACACAGGGGTGCAGAATTTTTTATCCTGCTGTTTTCTTCTTTACTGGGGATCTACTTTATGGTCTCATCCGGTGATTTTTTAATGTTCTATTTAGGATTAGAATTGTCAACACTTCCTCTGGCTTCCCTGGCAGCTTTTGAAATATTTAAAATGAAATCGAGTGAAGCAGGGATAAAGCTCATTTTGTCATCGGCCCTGGCCTCCGGAATATCTTTGTTTGGTATTACACTATTATATGCCACAACAGGTTCAATCTATTTTGCTGATATTATTGGCTCAATTACCGGAAGTGATCTAACCATTTTGGGTATGGTCCTCTTTTTTGCCGGTTTGGGATTCAAAATTTCCCTGGTTCCATTTCATTTATGGACAGCTGATGTATATGAAGGTGCCCCTATTCCCATTGCCTCTTATTTATCGGTTATTTCCAAAGGAGCTGCGGTATTTATCCTGATGATCTTGCTGTTTACAGTTTTAAAACCGCTAATGCAGTATTGGGAAGACATGATATATGTGCTGGCAGTTCTTACTATGTTTATTGGTAATTTATTCGCATTACGACAGCAGAATATGAAGCGTTTTCTGGCATTTTCTTCCATTGCCCAGGCCGGATTTATCCTTTTGGGATTAATTACAGGAGATCAATTAGGAACTGCTACTGTTGTCTATTTTGTATTGATCTATATTTTCTCAAATCTCGCTGCCTTTGGGGTAGTTCAGTCTATTTCATTACAGACAGGGAAAGAAAATATGAAAGATTATGAAGGACTCTACCGCACAAACCCGAAATTGAGTCTGGTGATGATGTTAGGACTCTTTTCCCTGGCAGGAATTCCACCTGTAGCAGGCTTTTTTGGTAAATTCTTCCTGTTCACAGCAGCTGCCAGTAAAGGATACTATCTGTTGGTCTTTCTGGCTGTAGTGAATGTTACCATTTCCCTTTATTATTATCTGTTGGTAATACGCGCTATGTTCTTACGAACCAGTGAAGATGCCATTCCTTTTTTTAAAAATAAGATCTATATGCGATTAGGACTTATAATCACCGTTGTTGGTATATTGTTGCTCGGGGTCTACAGTCCTGTTTACGATTATATTTATTCATTAAGTGCTACGTTTAATTAAAAAGATATGGGGTTAGGAGGTAAACATATGTTTGGTAGTATTGAGGAAACCAGGGTGACCTTCGTTGAAAAAGGGGTAGATAAAGACCGGAGGGACTTCTTAAAAAAATTATTGGAGCACAACGGTTTTGAGGTACTAACAGCGGAAGATAAAAAAAAGAGCGAAGAAGATCCACAACTATATACTGTTGCCGTTACTGATATGGTCTTTAATCCTACTATTTGGATCTACCAACGCAAACTAAAAACCTTTGATGGTCATAAAGTAACTCCTGCGTATTGGAACCAGGAAACCATTGATACCCGACCGCAATATTGGGAAAGAAGATCAAAAGACAATCTTTAAATTCTTCAAAAGAGAAGCATAAGTCCTCAAGTGCATTTATCGAATTTAACAACGATTTATATCCTCATGGCAGGGTATTTGCTACCTTTAACACGTAAAAGTGTTGCTATGAAAGCCTTTTCTACCCTGTTTTTTATTTTGGGTTTTGTTGCGATTGGAATATCACAAACGGATATTCCTAAAACACAGCCTTTGAAAATAGGGCCAAAACCAACATTGGATATTAAAGCCAGTCCCCAGCAAGGCAATGCACTTAGAATGCCTTCTGTGATAGATATGAGTAAGACTCCCAATCTAAAGGATTCACTCATGGCCAGAAATATACAAATGCTCCCTGATAAAGAATTAAGACAAGCAGGATACGATCTGAAGATCGATCCCAAGGTAGGAGAGCGCGAAAAAGGGAATAGCAAAGAACATTATGGAGATATGTATTTGGGGGATATTAAAACTACCTCAAAATTTGTTGGTATCGTCTGCCGCGATCATGAATATGTAGACGGAGACAGGGTGAAGATCTATGCCAATGAACATGTAATAGATCCTAACATTCTGCTAACGGGGAGTTTTAAAGGAGTCAACCTTACCCTTGAAAAAGGATTTAATCGCTTAGATTTTGAGGCCTTAAATCAAGGAACCTCGGGGCCAAATACGGCACAGGTAGACGTCTATGACGATATGGGTAAGCTTATATACTCTAATAAATGGTTGCTTTCTACCGGTTCTAAAGCCTCCCTGATCATTGTAAAAGAATAGTCCCCTACCGTTTACCAGGCCGATAGGTCTCTTGCGCCCGTTTCATAACATCCTCCTTGTAGAAAGCCACATCTTTAAATTTTATATCAGCATAGTGTTGCGCCTGATCATCAAAATGCGGTGAAGAAGGATCCCCACTTTGTCCCCCTGCTAATATACTTTTTGCTTTCACTTTCTCCCCAAACTCCACTACGGCTACAAAGCTGTTCCCGCGGGTACCATAGATCTTTTTGGTATTGTTGGTATAGCTTACGCCATATGCAGCCAGCGCCCCCCATCGCCCGGAGGCAAAGCCAATGGGAATACTGGGTTTAATATCATCAAAAGCCTGATGTATATCGCCATTAAGACGTTGATATCTGTTTACCTCACCCCATGGTATTTCCCAGCTTCCAAAATCATTTTCGAGTTGCTTTAAGGTCATTTCAAATATTGCAATTTTTTCTTTTTGGGGAGAGGCAGACCCGAAATAGGTCATGGCTTCCATATCGTTCATGGTATACGGGCGAACACCATCCCTGCCATAATTAGTACCGTAAAACTGCGCTAGAGTCATACCTATAGATTCCTTTGAGGTCCTGTAGTCCCACGCTCTGAGAAGTTCGATGGCCTTAGCCATTTCAGGGTCTTTAGGTTGAAATTGGTCATAGGCTTCCACTAGTCCGGGTATAAGCGCCGAAAATGCCGGCAAATAAGGATCATATGCCAGTTTAATAAGGCTGTCTAAGGTATAGCCACTTCTGTTTTGCAATAATTCTATCGCATGAACCCCTCTGAAATTCTCCCGGTCTATAGACATATAGTTTGGATAATTCTCCTTTTTGGGGCTATGCTCAAGAGCCGAGGTAAACGGGGTTGAATTGCAATTTTGTAACCACCCGTTCTCCGGATTCAAGACCAAAATATTTTCATCTACTGTATGTAATCCTTTCCAATCTGTCTTGGGATCTTTGCCTTCAACCGGTTGCGAATAATCAAAGATCGTATCGCGCACCGGAATAAAATTACCATGGAAATAGGCAATATTCCCTTCTGCATCTGCATATACCGTGTTGTTTGAAGAATTCGTACGGATATCCATCATCTCCCTGAACCCATCATACCCTTGTTGTTTAGAGCGTATAAAAGATTGCTCCAGTGCCTTTACCGGTTCCCACATCATGGCAGAGGCTACTACCCGATCTCCCTCCAAATGGGTAATAGGCCCGTGGTGGGTCCTGTACGTTGGAAAGGTCTTTTCTTTCAACTCATCTCCTTCTATATACTTTAGGGTCACTTCTGAGATTGTCACCGGCCGTAGTTCTTCTCCATATTGATAGAGAAGATCTCCCTCCTGGTCCACCACGGTTTCTACAAATTCATCCATGACATCCGTATAGGTTGAAGTGTGCATCCAGCCTGTTTTTTCATTAAACCCCTGATATATAAAGAACTGGCCCCATGTTACTGCTCCATACGCATTAAGTCCTTCTTCACTGACCGCATGAACCTCTCCCCTAAAATAGAATGAGGTATGAGGATTAATTAAAAGCATAGCATTGCCAGACTGTGTGAGTTTTCCCGAGATCGCGATCCCATTGGATCCCTGGGGTTCTAGTTCCGCTTCTTTCTTTTCAAACTCAGCTTCTATAGACTTGGGGAATGCAATTCCTTTTTCGTACATCGCCTGTATTTTTTTAATACTTATACGTTCTATGTCTCCCCCAATAGAACCTTCACTGAAGTACATCGGCATCCAGGGTTCAAATTTTGTCAAAAGCCTGGGCTTTACCTCCGGATGGGTATACAAATAGTAGTTTATCCCCGCAGCAAATGCATCGCATAGGTCTCTCAACCATTCCGGACTTTTTTCATAGTTAGCAATGGCTTCTTCCTTTGTCATAAACAAATGTGCCCGCAGATCGCTATAAAGTTTTTCCTTCCCTTCTACCTCAGCCAGCCTGCCTGTAGCCCAGATATAGTTTTGCTCTACCCTGTTAAAATCGTCTTCACATTGGGCATATAACAATCCGAAAACTGCATCGGCATCGGTTTTACCATATATATGGGGTACGCCAAAATCATCTCTGATAATGGTAGTGTTTTCTGCATATGTCTCCCAACGATCAAGATCGGCAGGTGTGTCTACAGCGCTACAAGAGGCAAGAAATAAAATAACAAAAAGGAGATGTACCGGTTTCATAATTAGGCTTTCTTTAAAAACTGTGTTTTTAATACAATGGTACTTTTCCCAATCCTGCATTCCACGGAATTAGAATCTGATGTAAGTCTAATATTCTTTATCAGATTCCCCCGCTTTAAGGTCTTCGACATTCCTTTAATCTTAAGATCCTTTGTAACATGTACATTGTCCCCATCTTCGAGAAGATTCCCATTACTATCCAGAGTTTCCATAGTGTAAATTTGTTGCAGCGTGAATTTACCGGACTTCTGGTTGAAATACTAATTTAGAATAAAATATAACCAGGGATCTGACATATTAATTATGCTGATTTTATACGTAACTTGCGGGCCTTCAAGTAGTAATCATCATTTCATTTATGGCCGATAAAAAAGTAAGCATTCTCAAAGCATTTAAGACCATTATTTGGCCCCGGCGAAATCTAGTTTTCATAGGCCTCATTTTAATCGTAATAAGCAAGGCTGCCAGTTTTGTGGCTCCAATGTCCCTTAAATATTTAATGGATGATATCATCCCTAATAAGGATCTCCCTTTTTTAAAGCTCCTTATAGGAATTGTAATCATTGCTATTTTTGTGCAAGCAGTTACCTCTTTTCTATTGACAAAAATATTGAGCGTACAGGCACAGTATATGATCTCTGAATTACGCGCCCAGGTGCAGCATAAGATCCTGGCGCTCCCCATCCGATTCTTCGACAACACAAAGTCGGGCGAATTAGTATCCAGGATCATGACCGATGTTGAGGGAGTGAGAAACCTCATTGGTACTGGTTTGGTGCAATTGGTAGGCGGATCCATCACGGCAATTGCGGCCTTGGTTCTATTACTCAATATTAGTGTTTCCATGACCGTATTTGCACTTATACCTCTAGCTATTTTTGCTGTAGTGGCCCTTAAAGCCTTCAAGATCATTCGTCCAATTTTTAGAAACCGTGGAAAAATCAATGCTGAAGTTACAGGTCGGCTTACAGAAACCCTGGGAGGGATACGGGTAATAAAGGGATTTAATGCGGAGGTACAGGAACACGATGTGTTTAAAGATGGTGTACATCGATTATACCAGAATGTAAAAAAAAGTTTGACTGCAACCGCTGTCATGACCAGCTCTTCCACCTTTCTTTTGGGGGTGGCTACAACGGGGATCATGGGCATAGGAGGTTATAAAATTATGAACGACCAACTTACCCTGGGTGAGTTTTTAGAATTCACTTTCCTGCTCGGACTCATGGTAGCGCCTATTGTACAAATGAGTAATATTGGCAGCCAATTAAGTGAAGCATTAGCAGGGCTGGACAGGACTGAGGAGTTGATGAACATGACCGAAGAAGAAAATCTGGAAGATCGTACTATCACCATTGAGAAGATTAAAGGAGATATTGAATTCAAGGATGTTTATTTCGCTTATGAAGAGGAAAAAGAAGTGTTGCATTCCATTAGTTTTAGAGTTCCTTCTGGATCTGTGGTTGCCCTTGTTGGCAGTTCCGGCTCGGGGAAAAGTACCATTGCCGGATTGGCGGCCAGTTTTTTGAATCCGGATTCCGGAGTCATCACAGTAGACGGGAAGGATCTTTCAAAAATATCCCTAAATAGTTATAGAAAACATCTGGGCGTTGTGCTGCAGGACGATTTTCTTTTTGAGGGCACTATACGGGAAAATATACTGTTCCCGAGGCCAGACGCGTCTGAAGAGAAATTATTGGAAGCAGTTAATGCGGCATACGTCAATGAATTTACGGATCGTTTTGAAGAGGGGTTAGATACTCTGATCGGTGAAAGAGGTATCAAACTCTCAGGAGGACAAAGACAACGTATTGCTATTGCCAGAGCTATTTTAGCAGATCCCAGGGTACTTATTCTGGACGAAGCTACCTCTAACCTCGATACCGAAAGCGAAGGACTCATTCAACAGAGTTTAGCGGCATTGACAAAGGGAAGAACCACCTTTGTTATTGCACATAGGTTAAGTACTATTCGCCGTGCAGATCAAATACTGGTCATTGAGGAAGGCCGTATTGTGGAGCAAGGAAAACACGATGAATTAATCGCAAAAGAGGGGCGTTACTACAACCTGTTTACTTACCAGGCCAGGATCTAGTATGCGGAAATTAATTTGTAGGAGATTCTTATGGAAGTGATAGTTGTCAATGTCTTACAGAATAGGCATTAATCAACATTGATGACTTGTTCTATTTGAGGCACGTGCTTCTTAATGGTCATTTCCACACCACTTTTCAAGGTCATCTGATTAACACTACAGCTTACACAGTTACCTTCTAAACGTACTTTAACTGAATTGTTGTTTTCAATGGAAACCAACGAAATGTCTCCACCATCACTTTGTAAAAAGGGACGAATTTCATCCAGTGCTTTTTCAACATTTTTTCTTAGTTCCTCTGAAGTCATTACACTTTCTTATTAACTGCTGCACATCCAGCCATGGTGGTGATCTTTATAGCTTCGGTGGGAGGTAAACTCGTATTTCTCCGCACAATTTCCTGAACCACATTTTTCGTCATATCCTGGAAAGCCGTTTCCAAAGAGGTAGCAGTTTGCATTGCTGCAGGCCTGCCTGCGTCACCCGCCTCCCGTATACTTTGAACTAAGGGTATTTCCCCTAAAAAAGGTACGCCTATATCCTCTGCAAGACGTTTAGCACCTTCTTTTCCAAAAATATAATATTTGTTATCTGGTAATTCCTCTGGTGTAAAATAGGCCATATTTTCCACGATACCCAATACAGGTACATTTATCGCTTCTTGTTGGAACATGGCTACTCCTTTGCGTGCATCTGCTAGTGCGATTTCCTGAGGTGTACTAACTATTACAGCTCCAGTTATCGGCAATGATTGCATGATACTGAGATGGATATCTCCGGTTCCCGGAGGAAGATCTATGAGCATAAAATCTAATTCTCCCCAGTGGGCATCAAAGATCATCTGGTTCAAGGCCTTTGCCGCCATGGGTCCCCTCCAAACTACCGCTTGGTTGGGTTGTGTAAAAAATCCTATGGATAAAATTTTGAGTCCATAACTCTCAACAGGTTTCATTTTTGATTTACCATCTACCTCAACAGCTAATGGTTTTTCCATAGCCACATCGAACATGATAGGAATTGAAGGCCCATAAATATCGGCATCCAGAATACCCACTTTAAAACCCATTTTAGATAATGTTACTGCCAGGTTGGCCGTAATGGTAGATTTTCCTACCCCACCTTTTCCGGAAGCAACAGCAATTATATTTTGTATACCGGGAATAGGTTTTCCTTTGATCTCATTTACCTGAGGCTTTGTAGCGGCTTCTACTTTTAGATTTACCGTAATCTTCGCCTTCTCATAGACCTTCCTGTGGATAGTTTGAAGAATAGAAACCTCCGTTTTTTTGCGAGCCTGTAAACTGGGATTCTTGATGACAATATCTACCACTACTTCATCACCAAAGACTTGTATATTTTTAACGGCTCCGCTTTCTACCATATTCTGGCCTTCACCCGGTACAGAGATGGTTTGCAGTGCTTCTAAAATGTCGTTTTTATTTAATTTCATCAGGATATACCCTTGAGTTAATGTAAAATGATTCTAAACAACAAAGATAGGACTTCATGCTGAGAATTGGAAAGATATGAATGGAAATGACTTATAGGATTATACCACTAATTTATGGGTAATTACAACCCTCATAGTACGTCATTCTACAATGGTTCTCCAAGTTCTTTCTGGGGATCCCAAAAGTGCTTTTTAAAATCGAGGATCTGATCATTCCTGACCAATATTCCTTCATTTTCCAGCAATTGCTGCATGAGTCGAGTGCCTTGAAAATGATGTTTCCCGGTAAGCAGACCATTTCTGTTAACAACGCGGTGTGCTGGAACCAGTTTCGCGGTCCCCAACATTGTTCATAGCCCAACCTACTACCCGGGCACTCTTTGCAGAACCAAGATATCTGGCAATTGCTCCATAGGAGGTAACCCGTCCATATGGAACGTGTTTCACTATCTCATACACCCTATCGAAAAAATGTTCTTTTTCATTATTCATGGTCCCTGTAAAATAAACGTATAACAGTGATGATCAATAAAACAATCATAAGAACACTTATAACATAATTGGAGTTCTTAGAGAAATTTTTGGTCTTCAATTCCAATTTATTAAAGTAGAAGGTATACAAATAGAGGACCGTAAAAGTACCGCTGCCAGCTGCCAGAATAAAGGTAGCAATATCCCATGCCTGGAATTTGATCCAGCCAGAGGCATTCCACATTACGTTAAGCCCACTGTAATAAGGAATAGTCAATAAATTAAGTGCTGCCAATAACATCCCTTTAAAGAAGCTATTCTTCTTGCTCATTTTTACAATTCGGATCTTATTCGGCTTTATTTTTTTAGCCATTATAAAAAAATAAACAGCTAAGAAGGCAAAGATCCCGAGCGCTATTTTCATTAAAAGATCTATGATCTCCGGGTTATTAAAAAGGAATTTTGAAATGAGAACTGCAAGATAGGCCTGCGTCATGATCATAGTAGAAACCCCAAGGCTAAAAATAATGCCATTATTCTTGCCTTTTTCTACGCTTGTTTTAGCAGCATTCATATTTAGAAGGCCCGGCGGAACTGTTGCCATAAAGGCTGCCGAAAAAGTCACAAAAAATAGAATGATTAGATGGGTCATACGGATGCGATCCTGAATTTCAAATAAGTGATTGGTTTTCCTTTCTCAAGATACTGATTTTCATAAAAGGTCTGTATCTCCATGACTTCCTTTGGGCTACCTTCATTTCTGTAGACATCATGATTGGCGTAAAGAATGTCTAATCCTAAGCCTTGCAGAAGCCCTAAAGTATAGCCATGCATAAATTCACTATCTGTTTTTAAGTGAACTATTCCGTTCTTTTGCAGAATGCTCTTATACTTCTCCAAAAATTCAATATTGGTTAGTCTATGCTTGGTACGTTTAAATTTTATCTGGGGATCCGGGAAGGTGATCCATATTTCAGCCACTTCATTAGTTGCAAAAAGTTGGTCGATCAATGATATTTGTGATCTTAAAAAAGCTACATTCTTCTGGGAATTCTCCAGGGCCGTCTTGGCCCCTCTCCATAAGCGGGCTCCTTTTATGTCTATTCCTATAAAATTCTTGTCTGAATATAATTTCGCCAATCCAACGGTGTATTCCCCTTTACCACAGCCAAGTTCAAGCACTATGGGATTTGTATTACCAAAAAATTTTGCCCATTTGCCTTTGAGTGAAAAAGTACCGGAAAGCACTTCATCCCTTTGAGGCTGAATTACATTCTCAAAAGTCTCGTTCTCCTTAAAGCGTTTTAATTTGTTTTTACTCCCCACTTAAATTCAGGAATTGATTCGTCACAAAGCTAAGGAATTAGTCAGATGAGGGGTAAATTAGGCCGACTGTTTCTTCGATTTTTCAAGAGTAAATGAAAATTCAGATCCCACCTCCACCACACTTTCCACATAGATCTTTTCACCATGGGCTTCAATAATGTGTTTTACGATGGATAGGCCTAGCCCCGATCCTCCTTCTTTTCTGCTTCCGCTCTTATCGATCCTGTAAAATCGTTCAAAGATCCGTGGTATATGTGACTCTGGTATTCCTTCACCATTATCAGTTACTCGAACTATGACCTTATTTTTAATAAGGTTTTCGACACTAACTTCTGTAGTTCCACCTGTATGACCATATTTTATAGAGTTAACGACCAAATTTGTAATGACCTGCTGAATCTTATCCCGATCGGCCCATACATAAACCGGGGTTTTATAATCCATATCGAAGGTGAGGCTAATATTTCTTTTACTAGCTTTCATCTCCAATAGATCAAAAACATTTTGAATTAGTTCTATAACATCAAAACTGCTTACTTCCAAACTTAGATCGCCAACCTCTAATTTGGTGATCAGATCAAGATCTTTTACGATGTAAATGAGGCGCTCTACCCCTTTATTAGCCCGTTGCAGATACTTTTTTCTAACTTTTTTGTCTTCCAAGGCCCCATCAAGTAAGGTTAAGATATACCCCTGAACAGTAAATAGTGGTGTCTTGAGTTCATGGGAGACATTCCCCAAAAAATCCTTCCTGTATTCTTCTCTGATCTTTAGCGTATCTATCTCAATTCGTTTGTCTTTTGCAAACTTCTCAATTTCCGAGGTGAGCGTAGCCATATCTGTAGTAATTGGCCCGGATGTAAAAGAAGTAGACTCTAAAAGAGAAACATCGTCGTATATTTTTTTGATCCTTTTATAAATGAATTTTTCTACCCTGATCTGTATAATAATAAAAGAAATGCTAAAGATTAAGAGTGCAAATAGAACCATGAAAGGCAAATACTCCCAAAGATCTGCAAAGTAGGTAACTCCTAGAATGAATACGGTGAGGACAACCGATATATACAAGGAAGATCTGAAAGCAAACTTGTAAGATTTCCTTAGTTTAATGGCCATTACAATACAAACTTATAGCCCACCCCTTTTACGGTTTTGAAATGGTGATCGCCGATCTTCTCTCTTAATTTACGAATATGGACGTCAATTGTGCGCCCACCAACAACTACTTCCTGGCCCCAAACCTTATCGAGAATAACTTCCCTCTTAAACACCTTATCTGGTTTTGATGTTAAAAGTGATAATAATTCAAATTCTTTACGGGGTAAGATAATTTCCTTCCCCTTGTTTACAACTTTGTATTCTTCCCTATTAATTACAATGTTCCCAACTTTCTTGATGTCTGCTTGTGGTTCTTCGGACTTTTTGAGTCGTCTTAATAATGCTTTCACCTTACTCATAAGAACCTTAGGTTTTACCGGTTTGGTGATATAATCGTCTGCTCCTGCATCGAAACCGGCTACCTGAGAATAGTCCTCCCCTCTGGCAGTGAGAAATGTTATGATCGTATCTTCAAGTCCTTCTGTATTTCGGATTTTTTCACAGGCTTCTATCCCATCCATCTCCGGCATCATAACATCTAAAATGATAAGGTGGGGCTTTTTTTTCTTTGCTTTCTCTACCCCTTCTAAACCGTTCTTTGCAGTTGAGACCTGATAGCCTTCCGAAATTAGATTGTATTTCAAAATTTCCAAAATATCTGGCTCATCATCAACAAGGAGAATTCGGATGTCTTGCTTCTTCATCAATTACATATTTAGTGATCCTTTCAAAAGTATAAATAAATAGTACACTCCTTGAATACATCTATTTTAATTAACGAACATAACATTTTTATAACATTGGGCACAGTTGCCTATGGTAGGGTTGGATTTTTTTTTAAAACAGATTTCATAAAAAACACTCAAAAAAAAGAATGATTGATGCTCTAAATGTTAATAAAGATGCATTTCATCGATTTTCTTAACCAGAATAGACCTTCTGAGGACTTTGAATTATTAAAACAAGTATATTTGTTTACAGATCTCTGTAACCCCTTCTGTATGAAGCACTTCTACCTACTCGCTTTTTTATTAATTTTCTCTACCGGACTTGCACAAGATAAGCAGGTAAACCCGGGAGATATTGCTGGTTTTACCCTATATCCAAACCCTGTTGTTAGCGGTAAAATATATATCGAAACCCAGGCCAATGCCCCAAAAAAAGTACTGATCTTTGATGTTTTAGGTACATTGGTAATTGAAACAACCATACTGGGTAAAGAACTCAATTTGACGGATCTTGATGCAGGAGTATATGTGCTGCGTGTTTTTGAAAAAAACAAGGTCGCCACACGTAAATTGATCATAAAATAGTTTTATCCTTCGAAAGTCAGCAGTTGATTACTCCATTTTTGTGAATTGTCTTTATCGATGAAAAGATTCATTTTATCGACGAATGACCATCTTAAAAATTTTCACCTACATTTTTATTTATTTCACAACAAATTCTATGCATTCCTAAGTGCTTGAACTATTTTTAAGTGTTGATCCCAAATCAATATTGATGAAAATACTCTACTTAACCTCTTTTTTGCTCATTTCTGTATGGGGTTATGGGCAGGATAGTACAACCTTGGTTTCTGCCTCTTCACAAGAGATTCCTAATTTTAAATTGTACCCTAATCCTGTTTACGGTGATGCGGTGTATATTTCTTCAGATTACAATGACACCAAACTTGTTACCGTCTATGACGTTTTGGGGGAAGTAGTACTAACAGATAGAATCTCAACAAACACACTTAACATTTCACAATTGGTTCCAGGAGTTTATGTCCTTCAGGTTACAGAAAGACAAAAATCCATGACCAGGAAATTGGTTGTAAAATAAAGTGCCAATTCTACTTCATTCATTTTGAACGGCCTACCTTAAAGGGTTCTTATTTTGCCTATTTTTGCAGGAGTACCGTTCCCCATGGACCCAACAAGTTTTTTTGGCATTAAAAACATTCAAGAATTTTCTTCTAACGCACTTGATGTTTTCAATTTTCAGTACCGGAATAATAAGGTCTACCATGAATTCTGTGACTTCCTTGGCGTTGCTGCTTCCAAAGTAAAGCGCATTGAGGACATTCCTTTTTTACCCATTGAATTCTTTCGTACTAAACAGGTGCTAAGCACAACCAAAAAACCCTCCGTGGTCTTTAGCAGTAGTGGTACTACCGGGAGTAACCTCAGTAAGCATTATGTGCCCGAAATATCTATGTACCAACAAAGTTTTCGAACAGGGTTTGAACTATTTTACGGCGATGTAAAGGAGTATTGTATTTTA
>CAWAEX010000047.1:0-5206 GCA_963781045.1 uncultured Flavobacteriaceae bacterium
CAAGGCACATGAGATCATTTTTACCTCAGGTACCACTCATAGCATCAACCTGGTGGCCAATGGGTTTTCCGCCTTTCTAAAAAAAGGAGATGACATATTGGTTTCTGCCATGGAGCATCATTCCAATATTGTACCCTGGCAAATGCTCTGTGAGCGAACCGGGGCAACCTTAAAGGTTATCCCAGTGAAGAACTAGGGAGAGCTTTTGATGGACAGCTACCGGGATCTACTTTCAGAAAATACCAAATTGGTTGTATGCAACCATGTATCTAATGCCTTGGGAACCATTAACCCAATCCAAGAACTTATCACCCTGGCTCATGAAGTAGGAGCGGCAGTTCTTATAGATGGGGCACAATCTTGGCCTCATATTAAAGTAGATGTTCAAAAACTGGATGTCGACTTTTATACTGCTTCTGCCCATAAATTATGTGGCCCAACGGGGGTTGGGATGTTGTATGGAAAGTCAGCATGGTTAGCCAAGTTGCCGCCCTATCAGGGAGGTGGGGAGATGATCGCTGAGGTTACTTTTAAAAAGACAACCTATGCAGATCTGCCTTATAAATTTGAGGCCGGTACTCCTAATATTTGTGGAGGAATCGCCTTTGGAGTGGCCTTAGATTATTTAAACAGCATAGGATTAGAAGCTATTGAGGACTATGAGCATCACTTATTGATCTATGCTACCAAGCAACTTACGGAAATTGAGGGGGTAAAGATCTATGGTACTTCCAAGAACAAGACGGCGGTTATTTCTTTTAATATTAAGGGAATCCATCCATATGATATGGGAACCTTGTTAGATAAAATGGGAATTGCAGTGCGTACGGGACATCATTGTGCTCAGCCGGTAATGGACTACTATAAGATACCAGGCACCATTAGGGCTAGCTTTAGTTTTTATAATACCAAAGAGGAGATAGATCAATTTATCAAAGCGGTAAAGAAGGCGAAAGAAATGCTGCAATAGGTTTCTCGTGCCAGGAAATCTATAATTGCGTAATTTACAAACAAGGGTAAACCATTGAAAGACAGTTATACTTATCGTATTTTTACGACAAAAGAAAGAGAATGAGCATACAGGAAATACAAGATGAGATCGTAGACGAATTTGCTATGTTCGATGATTGGATGCAGCGCTATGAATATATGATAGAACTAGGCAAGTCCCTGCCATTGATCAAAGAACAATACAAAACAGACGATAACATAATCAAAGGATGCCAAAGTAAGGTTTGGGTACATGCTGAGTTGGAAGGTGACAACCTGGTTTTCACGGCAGACAGTGACGCTATTATTACCAAAGGGATCATTGCTATCCTTATAAGGACATTTAGTCACCAAAAACCTCAGGACATCATTGATGCCAATACTGCATTCATTGACGAAATTGGGTTAAAGGAGCATTTATCCCCCACCAGGGCCAACGGCCTGGTTAGCATGATAAAACAACTAAAACTATATGCGGTGGCATATCAAACACAGTTAAATTAGGTAGAAGATGAGTGAGACCGTTATTGATACACAAGAATTAGGAGAAAAGATCGTAAAAGTCCTTAAGACCATTTACGATCCTGAGATCCCTGTAGATATTTATGAATTAGGACTGATCTATGACGTCTTTGTCAATGAGGACAATGAGGTAAAGATACTGATGACCTTAACCTCTCCAAACTGCCCGGTAGCAGAAACACTGCCTGTAGAAGTGGAAGAGAAGGTAAAGTCGCTCAACGTGGTAAAAGATGCTGTGGTTGAGATCACCTTTGATCCACCATGGAGTCAGGATCTGATGAGTGAAGAAGCCAAATTAGAATTGGGCATGCTTTAAGATAAGAACCATAATAACTTCGAATTTCTATGCAAAATAAACGACTTGAAAAATCTGATGACAGAGTTGTATTTGGAGTATGTGGAGGCATTGCGGAATTTTTGGGATGGTCTAAACAAACTGTGAGAATATTATGGTTTGTATTTACTTTAATGGGCTTAGGCATTTTGGTATATCTAATATTGGCCCTTATCATGCCATCCAAAAGTTAAGGTGGTAGTGATTTAATATAGATTGCTATAGGGCTGAATAACCAGTATAACGAGAATGGCAGATATTGTAAACAGAGTGGCTCAAAGCAAACTCCTAACTATTGATCTTGAGGATTACTATCCTGAAGGGAAACGGGTGGTTTTGGATATAAAGGATTGGCTATACGAAGGGATCATCCTTAAGGAAAAAGATTTCAGAGACTTTGTTGCTAAACATCCATGGGAACAATACAGAGACGCTTATGTGGCCATGCATTGTTCTACAGATGCCATAGTTCCGGGCTGGGCATTTATGCTGATCACTACCAGATTACAGCCTTACGCAAAACAAGTGGTACTGGGGGATCTGGAATTGCTTGAAACCGTTCTTTTCAGATCAGTACTAGAGGCACTGGACGTATCATCATTTAAGGACAAGCCGGTGATCATTAAAGGATGTTCCAATAAAC
Organism: uncultured Flavobacteriaceae bacterium; assembly: GCA_963781045.1. Taxonomy (GTDB): domain Bacteria; phylum Bacteroidota; class Bacteroidia; order Flavobacteriales; family Flavobacteriaceae; genus Muriicola. Next base: position 2,490 of record CAWAEX010000047.1, read on the forward strand.
CGGTTCCCGAAAACGCTTATATATGGGCCACTCAAAAACTTCAAGGGGTGGCCAAAAGTATTATGTATGGGGAGGCTTGTTCTTCCGTACCACTTTTTAAGAAGAAGTGACAACTTCAATCAAACTTTAAACTTTAGTATCCTGCAGCTCGTTTAGTATACCGCATTACAATAAAAAAACCCTGATCAAACGATCAGGGTTTTTTATTAGTAGGTCTTTTAATAAGATCTAAATTCTTAGTGTTGATTTGGGGAAATGAACACTAAAGTAGCAAGTTCAGGTAGGATTTGGGGATAAACACGTACACTTAACTACACTGTAAATGTATCACCAGAAGATCCGGAAGCCAAAACTATGTTGTCAACTATTGAGTTCTTGTTGTGAAAAATATGAAGGGTTTATTTCTTCGATGAACTACCTAAATTTTCTTGTCACAATCTAGTATTCATCCAGATTTTCGGGGTACAAAAAGTTGTTATAAGGGAATCTTGTGACGTGAATATTTCGCACTGTCTTATAAACTTGTACTTTAAATGCTTCCAAATTCTCTTTGTTCAGGGCGGAAATAAAGAGCGCATTGCCACCCATACGGCGCATCCAGGTATTTTCCCATTCTTCCAGACTCATATGCCTGTTGGTCTTTTCGGTGATTAGATCGTCTTCGTCAATAACCTCAGCTTTGTAAAGATCTATTTTGTTAAAGACCATGATGGTCTCTTTATTGGCGGAACCTATCTCGTTTAGCACCTTATTCACTGAGGCTATATGCTCTTCAAAGTTGGGATGGGAGATGTCAACTACATGCAGCAGCATGTCTGCTTCCCTTACCTCATCTAGCGTGCTTTTAAAGCTCTCTATCAATTGGGTGGGCAATTTACGGATGAACCCTACTGTATCACTCAATAAAAAAGGAAGGTTGCCAATGACCACTTTACGTACCGTAGTATCTAGCGTTGCAAACAGTTTGTTTTCGGCAAAGACATTGCTCTTGCTAATGACGTTCATAAGTGTAGACTTACCCACATTTGTATACCCCACTAATGCTACCCTTACCAATGAACCGCGGTTACCACGCTGGGTTTCCATTTGGCGGTCTATCTTTTTAAGTTTCTTTTTTAGCAGGGAGATCCTGTCTCGTACTATTCGTCTATCTGTTTCTATTTCCGTTTCCCCGGGTCCGCGCATCCCAATACCACCACGTTGTCTTTCCAGGTGGGTCCATAAGCCTGTTAATCTTGGCAAGAGATATTCGTACTGGGCGAGTTCTACCTGGGTTCTGGCATAACTGGTCTGAGCCCTTTGTGCGAAAATATCGAGGATAAGGCCTGTTCTATCCAGGATCTTACATCTAAGTTGCTTTTCAATATTGCGTTGCTGAACAGGGGTAAGTTCATCATCGAAGATCACAGAACCGATCTCATGTTCCTTTACAAAGGCCTCCACTTCTTGAATCTTCCCACTGCCTATATAGGTCTTGGGATTGGGGAGATCTATCCGTTGCACAAAACGCTTTGCTACCTCACCACCGGCAGTAAAGGTTAGGAACTCCAGCTCATCCAGATATTCCGTTACCTTTTCTTCATTTTGTTCTTTAGTGATAACGCCAATGAGAACTGCCTTTTCATGATCTATTGTCTTTTTCTCTAGCATACTATAGAATATAGTGCAAAGCTACACAATACCTGCTAAGTGATTTCGTATTTTAGGGATCATATTTACAACCCATGGCATTTCCTTTCTTTCAGAAGAAGCTTACAAAGAACCTTTTCACAATAGCCTTTTACAATCTTGAGAATTTATTTGACACCAAAGACGATCCAACAAAACTCGATGATGATTTTACACCCAAGGGATTTAAAAAATGGACCCCTAAGCGGTATCGAAAGAAAATAAGAAAATTATCCAGGACCTTATCCCATCTTGGGGTTAAGGAAAGTCGCAGTGCGCCCGTACTAATTGGGTTGGCAGAACTGGAGAATAAAAGGGTGATAGAGGATCTTATCGATGCACCGTCCCTCAAGGACAAAGGGTATCAATATGTTCACTACGATTCTCCTGATGAACGAGGGATAGATACTGCACTGCTGTATGACCCAAAGCACTTTAAAGTGATTGCTTCGGAAAGGATTCCGCTTATGGTCAAAAATTTGGACGGTGTACGGGATGCTACCAGAGACATACTGTATGTTCATGGCCATCTCAATGGGGAAGAGATACACCTTTTTGTAAATCATTGGCCTTCACGCAGAGATGGTGATACGGAGACGGCGTATAAAAGAATTAAAGCAGCAGAGACCATCCATGCCTTTATTTCAACTATTGAAGAGAAGGATTCCAACCCAAATTTTGTGGTTATGGGGGACTTTAATGATGGCCCCACGGATAAAAGCATTCAAACCCTGGTGAACAAGGAACAACTCTATAATCCCATGGAGGTTCTGATCACCATGCGAAGAGGCAGTGCCAATTATAAACAACGCTGGTCACTTTTTGATCAGATCATCCTTTCCAACACCTTTTTTAACAAAGAGGCGGGGACTCATAGTTTTGCACATGCCAATATCTTTGACGATCGGTTCTTAAAAGAATGGAATGGCCGTTACAAGGGAAATCCGTTCAGAACGTATGTGGGGAGGAAATATTTAGGAGGCTATAGTGATCATTTTCCGGTCTATGTACAGTTTCTTTATACAGCACCTTCTGTCTAATGCAATGGA
>CAWAEX010000048.1:0-44242 GCA_963781045.1 uncultured Flavobacteriaceae bacterium
GCATTATAGATCAAAGGATAGCATATAATAAAAAGCCGCCAAAAATAAAGGAAAGTGGGGCAATGGCTCTAATTCGCGCAGGGGTAAGAATATCAGCACTTTTTAGAGCATATGCATGATGGTATTTTCTGGGTAATAACATTAGTAAAACGGAGGTGCCAATCATAAACCAACCCAGAAGGGCAAAGAACTTAGGAAATTTTGAAACTTCTGCACAGAGTATCAATCCGGCTGCCGGGATCATTCTTATTATCAGTTCTCCGTAATTTATCAAAGGAGTATCTGCTTTTTTCAGAATTTCTCTGGCCTTCTGAGGATTTAGCAACATTAAAAAGCCTACGCCAATAATAAAAACAGCAAAGGCGATGACTATATATTTGGCAACCGCCAGGTACAGGAAGTTCTAATCTTTAGAATTGTAGTAATCCTGCAGTACAAAGAAAGCTTTCTTCTTTTTCCCTTCTTCAGAGATCAGGCCTTTGCGATTCCAGCCATCTTGTATTTGTGGCAGCACCCTCCTGGGGGATCTGAAATCTACCAGGATCCAGGGAGACATTCCGCGAAGTTGCTTAATAGAACTCAGCATCTTCAATGTCTCCTGGATAGAAATATTCCCTGGTATTCCTCTGTCCAACGGGTATATTTATCCCCGTGTAGCCCCTGTTTTGCCCCGCCGCCAAATTCAGAGATTAGGACAGGTTTATTCTGTTCAATGACCCAGCTGATATCTTGTGCCTTTTCGGGGAGCCCATCATACCAACCGATATATTGGTTAAAACTCAAGACGTCTACTACCTCTGCAAATGCATCATGAATGGTACGTACCTTGGGATCACCCTGGTAGGCACTCTGTTCCAGGGCAGCACTAATAAGTCTTGTTGGGTCCAAAGATCTTGCCAGCGCAGCCAGTTTACTTAGAAACAAATTTCTGGGTTCACTGGTGGGTGTTTCATTGGCCATTGACCAAATGATGACCGAGGCTCTGTTCTTGTCCCTGGCTATGAGTTCTGTAAGCTGATTGGCGGCATTTTGATAGGTATCTGGATTATCCCAGGAAATGGTCCAATAAACAGGGTTCTCTTCCCAGACCAGTATCCCCATTTCATCTGCCAATCTCACCATATGTTCATTGTGTGGGTAGTGTGCCAGTCTTACAAAATTACAGCCTAATTCCTTGGCCCAATTTAGTAATTGACGGGCATCTTCTATAGAGTTTCCCCTACCTCCCCTTATTGGACTTTCCTCATGAATGGAGATCCCTTTTAGAAAGACAGGCTCTCCGTTCAGCAGTATATCATCGTTCTTAGTACTTATGGAGCGAAAACCGATCTGATCAGTAAGCGTATCCTCCCTGGATGAGAACCTTAGCCGGTAAAGTTTAGGATCCTTTAGTGACCAATAGACAATTTTGTCTGATGTAAGAGTGATGTTTGCCTTTCCAGTTTTATTCGTTTTGAAAGTAGTATCGATTGATAATTCAGGGATACGCAAACGAATAGGATGTTCTCCGGATGCGGGGCCATCGAGTTGTACAAAACCTTTGATCTCCTTTGGGTTCTCAGCAGCTAAGTGCAAGAAATAATCATTGATAAAAGTGGCACTGGTTTCAATGAGTTTCACATCGCGCGTAAGGCCACCATAATTCCACCAGTCTGTATTGAGGGTGGGTACGCCTTCTTTTATTCGCTTGTTATCAACCTTAAGGATCAAAAAATTATTCTCTGATTTTAAGAGTTGTGTGATCTCATAGCTAAAAGGGGTAAAGCCACCTACATGTCTGCCAAGTTTATGCCCGTTGAGGTAAACATCGGTTTTATAATTAGCAGCACCAAAATATAAGAAAGTACGGTTCGTAGAATTGGTAAGCGAATGATCAAAGGATGTTTTATACCAAACGCTGCCTTCGTAGTAGAAGAGTTTTTCTTTTTGTGTATTCCAATCCCCCGGGACGCGCAGGCTATCACTTAGGTCGAAATCATATTCTATTAGTTCGGACGGATTGCTGGGTTTAGCATTTGTAAAAAAAGCATTGTTGCCGGGATCCTTTTGATCCTCAAAGGCCTCTAACCTGTAATTATAGAAGCCATTTTCGTATGGGTCTACAATATACTTCCAATTCCCATTTAATGAATGTGTTGTTCTATGGTATGCATTTATAAGCAAGGGTTCCTGGGCAACTCCTACTCCGATAAAAAGAATCATAACCAGAAAAAAAAGAGGCTTTAATTTCATAGTAATAGGTTCGTTAAACTGTTAATTCTCATCTGACAGGGGTATGAGTCGCGCACTTAGATCTGGCTTCTCCATGGTAGTATCTAAAGGAAACATAGGTCTTTTAATGTTTTTGTATGGGAGTCGTTCCAGGTCTTGGTCTACGCCACCGGGAGTTAAGGCCATGATCCAGTCGGCTCTGTATATCATATAGTTCGGGTACCAAATACCCGATCTTTACCACCAAAATATCTGCTACTTCCGGGTTCAAGCCCAAGTCAGTAAAGTCACTTACATGATGGTAGGGTTTCCTTTTTTTAGTAACGATCACGGAAACACTTCCTATGTTCACAACTACTTCGGTTTCTGCATCCTTATCTCCCTGTTTGATGGCAGTTATGGTACCTGAAAGTTCTAAAGCAGGGGCATATCGGTTATCTACGGCCGCTCCTGCATAGCTGGTTACGGTTCCTCCAATACCGGTTTTAACAGCTTCTTCTACAAATTCAGGTCCCGGGATAGAGGCGTATATTAGTGAGGGTCCTTTTTTGGTTTTAAATTCGGGCCTCGCAAGAATTTCGCGCAACGTCCAGGTAACATCACCGGCACCACCTGCCGTAGGATTATCGCCCATATCGCTTATGATATATGGGTGTACCTTGCTAACTATGGCTTTATCCAGGCTTTCCTTTAGTGTTGCCGTAGGAGCCACAAATTCAAATTCATTTCGTACTTCCCAAAAACTGTTGGCCAGTTTTTCTGCCGAGGTAGTCACCTTGTTTTTATCATCACCGGTGACCATAACTACAGCATGATTTCTGGGCTCATCGGCCCAGGCATAACCTATCCATATGGCAGCATCTACTATGCCTTCTTGTTTTGTTACGGGGTCTATCTGGGCATAGAGGCTTTTCCCTGGTTCTATTCGGGTACTTGTCTTTTCTCCGGGTAATAATATGGGAACAGGTATCCAGGCCTTATAGGCAGGTTTCCCCTTGCCACTCTCCAACCGCGATATAAGGTTATCTACTGCTCTTTTTTTCGATTCAATTGCGTCTTCATGGGGTGCCATCCGATAGCAAGTGATCAGATCTGAATGATGGGCCAGCCGCTCAGAAACATTACCGTGGAGATCCATGGATGTGGAAATAAGCGTTTCGGTTCCAACTACCTCCCGTATCCGGGCAATAAAATCGCCTTCCGGATCATCCAAATCTACTACACTCATGGCACCATGGATATCCAAAAAGAGTCCGTCTAGAGGGAGAGTTTTAGATAGCATGTTTAGTGTTTTTCCTAACAGGGATTCGTAAGCTTCCCGGGTTACCGTTCCCCCTGGGAGGGCATGACCTTTTAAAGTTGGGAGCCATTTTGCTCGTTTTCGCAAGAGCGAATCCGGTGCAAGGAAAGGGTAATAGGAAAAAACGGCCTCTCCTGTTTTAGCATGAAAAGCATCCTCATGGGTTAGGGCAGGGGAAAAGGTACTCGATTCTATCGCAACACCAGCAATTGCAATTCTGGGAAGTTGGTCATATTGATCTTTGGTAGGCGAATCTACGTCAGTTCCTGCCTGGCTTTGAACGTGCCAAGAGAAGACCAAAAATAAGCCAATAAACACTAATTTTATTCTTGATATAGAAGCTTTTGTTATTTTACAGATCATTTTACAACGCTGATTAGGGTGTTCCTTTATCTTTTAAAAAGGCATAGGTAAACCCATTTTGCACCGCAAAGGCAATAACTATTACTCCAATAATTGCTTCTGATTTCTCATGATCCCCCACTAAAGAGGAGGTGATCAGGATGACTGACCCCCAAATGAGGGCATTGAGTATTAAGACCTTTTTCATAGGGATTATAGTTAGTTGGATTTCTGGTATTGGTTAAAAAAGTACTTCCCTTTCTTTAATTTTAAAGGTAAGCAAAAAGTGTTAGAAGTAAGGGGAGTGGTTTAGTCAGAATATTTTTCAAGTAGGCTGTATATCACACTATCCAGGAATTGCCCATTGAACAAATAGTGTTCTTTAAAATGCCCTTCTTTTATAAATCCGGTTTCGATCAAAAGTCGCTCAGACCTTTTATTATTAGGATTGATGTTGGCTTCCAGCCTGTGTAATTTAAGGGTTTTAAAGGCAAAAGGTAATATAGTTCTAAATGCTTCCTTCATATAGCCTTTACCCCAATATTTCGGGAGCAGTGCATACCCAATTTCCGCCCTGCTGTGTTTATGATTTACATTCCAAAGAAGGAAATACCCCAAAAATAAATGTTGTTTTGCATCTGTAATGGCCCAACTTATCCCTTGTTGTGAATGAAACATAGTATGATTCTCTTGAATCATCTTTTCAGAAGCCTGTAGATTTTCCAAAGGGGACGTATCCATGTAGTTGAGTACGTCTTTATGAGTACGCAGGGTATAAAAAAGGGCTGCATCGGAATCTTTAAACTCCCTGAAAATCAGTCGTTCGCTTTTTAAATGAGGAAATTGATCAAAGACGGCAACATTTATTGAGTTAGGTAGCATACTTTATATAACACAAGATCCCATTTATTTCTTTGCGGCTAATTTTCCTCCTAACCATCCCATGGGAATATAGGCTGCTACCAGATCGAGGGTAGAGAACCAGGTAGGTGCGGGCAGATTGATCACATTGATGATGCCTCCAATCAGGAACAGGACACCAATGGCCATGGCAAATTTGGTTTTATGGGTAGCCGCAATTTTTGCTGCAATAAAAGCACCAACTAAGGTGCCCACAGCATGGGCGAGGAAGGGAAAGATAAAGTGTTTGGGTTCAAACAAACTCATACTTTCTTTAAGTCCTTCCATGGTACTCACATCGGCCCCTTCCGGCAGAGCTATTACAGGACCATTGAGAGAAATAAAGAACATGTTTACGGCACTTCCAATGACGAGGCCGGCAATAACGGCCAGGATATTTCTTAGGATTGGATTCATTTTAGTCGGTTTTAGGTTGTTGTTACTTTTGTCTAATTCCAATATTAAATGAAATAAGATCTATTTAAAAGTAATGAAAATCAGGGAAATACCATGAATGCTGGTCATTTGCTAGTGACCGCATATTGAAAAAATGAATTTTATTGGTCTTGTAGAAAATATTTCTTTAGCAGGACTATCTGTCCTAAATGGTAGTGGCAATGCTCAACAATGCCATGCAGATTTCGGTAATAAGAACCGTATTTTTTGCGACCAATTAGTTCCCATAATTGTTGCTCCGGTAATACCGCTACAAGGACAGCAAATTCTTCCACATCTGCAAACACCCTCTTTTGAAGCGCTTCCCAATCGGCTTGTGAATTAATGGGCGGGCAATCAAAACTTACCGCATCATTTCCCTGCAGTGGCTTGCCATGAAATACTTTGAGGACAGCGGTCACAAAATAATTCATATGATATACCAGTTCTGCAATGGAATGGAACGACTCTACTTTCCGGGTAGCCATTTCCCAACTAACCCCGTTTAGGGTGTCCTTGAGGTTAACGGCCGTCCAGTTACCCCCAAAATAGACTTGTTTAATATGATCTGCGATGATAGCAGGTTGGGAATTATGTACGTCATTCATCTGTTAGCCTTTATTCTGTTTGGCAGCCTCCTCCAATTCTTCATCTAATTTGTCATCGTATTTTAAATTTTGAACTTGCCAGGTTTTGTGCGGTTTGTAAAATATAAAAGTGAGTCTGATAGGTTGTCTTTCATATTTGGCCATAAAGCTTAACAGTTTAAGACGTTCCCCAATACTCTTCTCCGTAATAAGTTCGTACCCGTGATACTGACCTATTAAAGCAAGCAAGTTGCTATATTGATTTTTAAGATTATCAACAGCATCCTGGTTGCGCTCCATCCAGGTATTTGTTGCGAAGGCATAATCAAAAGCCTTCATAGGATCTATGGAATACAGTTTAAAAAATTCATTGGTAATGTCTTTCTCCGAAGGCTGGGCATATATGTTGCTTGAAAGTAGTGTTATGAAAAGAAAGGGTATGAAGAGTAATATTTTGGTCATTTGGAGAGCGTTTTATTAAGGTCAAAGAAGTTGAACATGTTGTTTAAAAGTAATAAAACATTCGGAATTTACGAATCGGCTTACTATGACATAAAATCAAAGGATCTTATCAAATGAAAACCGGAGTGTTAGTCGCATCCGCAGTATTTCTCACTATTGGCTTTCTCGAAGCATTCCCTGCCTTCTTTAAATGAAAAATAGGCCAATCCAAGGGTTCCCAGGCTGTCTATATATGGAAGACTGGTCAATTCATAGATGCCGCTGCTCACCAGAAGTATGATGGACATATAGACACAGACCATGGTGCAATTTGCATCTGCCAGGATGGGATCAGAATTCAATTGTTTTCCCACCTTACGTTTCCAGTAAACCAAAAGCAGCATTACGAAAATGGAAATAATAGATATGATCACACCAAACATGGTGGTGATTGGTTGATGCCCTGTCCAAATATTATAGAAGCTCGTAATAACAAGCGCCACCACCAAGATATAAAAGGCAACTCCTGTGATACGCAAGGCGGTTTGTTCAAATGTATCTCTATTACTATCTGGATATTTTTGTATACGGATGATCATATGCGCTATCCCCAGGCCGGAGATCACTTCAATAAAACTATCTGCCCCAAAGCCAAAGAGAGCCAGACTTTCATCCTCCAGCCCAAAATAAGTAGAAAGTAATCCTTCACCTATATTGTAAATGATCGTAAATAATGCGAGGGCAAAGGCAATCTTATAATACCTTTTTGATTCGTTAATAGTTAGCGTGCTCTCTGCCATCTGCCTGCTATTTTGAAGTAATTGGTGTAAACTATAGCTAAAGATAAATATAAGTACACCTCATTTTATAAATACCATTATTTCTTTCTTCCTATAACGAATAGGTAATCTCCTAAGGTATTTTCATGGGACTTAATGATCTCATAAATTTCCCCGGATGAGATATCCTTTTTTAATGCTAATAGCCCATTTGCAACTTCTTCCTTATTCGCCAGGGAAGCAAAAGAGGAAATACCATGTCTTACCTTTTCGTCGAAATAAAGATCGGGATTATGTTTCCCCGAATATAGGAATAGGTCATTCAGATCGGGTCTTACAAAGTAGGGCTTGGTTTTCTCAAGCTGTATTCCTGCTTTTTTCATGGCATCCTCAATGTCTCGTAAGTGCGGCATTTTAGCTTTGGAATCGGAAAGCATTTTTGGAAAGTAATGAGTGAGCCAATAGCCTTCCATCTGTTCCGGAGTGGAAGTAAAAAGAACAAATTTGCCATTAGGTATTAAAATACGAACTAATTCTAAGAAACTATTTTCAATATTTGTCCAATGATGCAGGGTTAAGAAAGCGACAACCCCATCCACACTATTTTCCTCCAATCCTGTATTTTCAGCAGTACCTATTTTCCAGTCTATATCCTTATTTCTGGCTTTCGCCTGCTTTAGCATTTCTTTTGATGGATCGATCCCTATAAAGGAATATCCTTTTTTTTGGAATTCATGGGTATAATTCCCGGTTCCGCATCCTATGTCTAAATAAACACCTTCTTTTTGAGGATTTAAATGGGAAAGTAATTGTCGGAACAAATATGGATCTGCCTTTCGGGTAGTGTTATAATTAATTCCTAAAGAATCGTATTTGGCTGTCATTATTCTAATTGATCCCTTAACTCTTTGGCAAGTGGTTGTCGATAAAAAGCGTAGAACGAATGGTAATATATACCAGGATTATCCAGAACCAATACCACTTCTCTCGTAAACATGTAAAATAGGGCATCTGAGTTCAATTTCATGTAAAACGAGGGTGTCACACAGGAACAAAACCTATGTGTTTCCCTTCAAAGTACAATTTTTTGAACTTCTTACTCTATGATAACATGTACTTTTAGCAATTCTGAAGTATCGATGAACTGATCTAAATTAGAATCTAACCATAGCGCTAAATAAAATTCCTTTAGATCGCTTAGAGGTTTTAATTCACCATCGATTGAGAGCGAGTTCACCGTATACTTTGAACTATCCTCTCCGGCAACTTTGGCCCCATGGGTTTTGTTAAGAGAAGCTGCTTCGTCCTTTCCTACCGGAAGATAATTGGCATCCTCGGGCATGGCAAGGTATTTAAATATAAAAAAGTAAGAATTGAAATCCTGATTGATGTCTGTTTCGGGCTTGGTGTATTGGAATAATTCCTCACTTAGTCCTGTGCAGACATGAAGCTCGTTGCCCTTAAAAATAAGGGTAAAGGATTCTGGCTTTATTTTGAGTTCATAGAGATCATTATGCAATTGGGAAAGACTAAGTTGTTCTCCTTGTACAAAAGAGATCTCCGAACCCTGACTATATCCGATGAATACTGAAAGGAATAAAAATAGGAGGAATGAGGTAACTGCTGTTTTCATGTTGTTGTTATTTTTCCAGAAGCGTTATAAGCTTCTTATTATTTAGTTTAATTGCTTTTTGCAGCGGAGTAACTCCATAGATGTCTGGTCTGATTTTATTCGCCCCCCGTTCAATTAAGAGTTTTGCTATAGATGTTTCTTCTGCAGATACTGCTAAAAATAAGGCCGATTCTCCCCTGTTGCCACGAACATTGAGCAGTGCACCGCGATCTATAAGTAATTCTGCAACTTTTTTATGACCATGGACAGCAGCTCGCATAAGGGGTGTTGCTCTTAGTTTGTTGTCCTGATGATCTATTTTGGCTCCGCTTTTCAATAGAATCTGAGCAATGTTATGATGACCTTTTGAAGCTGCCATGTGCAGGGCAGATATATGATCCGGATAGGAGATACTATTTACATTAGCTCCATGTCGTAATAGGATTTCAACGATCTCTTTATGACCAAGCATAGTAGCTAATATTAAGGGAGTCTGGCCCTTATTGATAAAAGTAGCTGAATTCCCAGATTCAAAGTAATTCCTTATTTCAGTAGCTCTATTGGCAAGGATAAGCTCATGCAATGGGAAGTCTCCAAAGCTGTTCGATTTGATTTGTTTGGACTTACATCCGTTTAAAGATATCAGCAGAATGATAAGTGTACCAAGTATTCTAATCTTCAAGGGTCATTGTAATTGGTTATTTCTACTATGATTAACGCTTGAAAGTCAGTGTATTGTATGGATCCCTGGGATTATTTTTAAAGTTCTAGTTGCACCTTAAATTATTGGGCTTCCAATTTAATACCAATTCGCATAATAGTATTCCAGTTTCTGGTGGTCATCTGCTTCCCATAAAGTTTCTCAAGGACATTCATTGCCTGCGGAGTTTTGGTTTTGGAAAGGTCAAGGAAACTGCAAATGAGTTTGTCATTTGCACGAAGAATTGTAAGGGAGGTATCCTCACTGATCCACGGCAATTGTACGCTGGTCTTAGGTTTATGTTGTAAGAAGGAAACATACCCTCTGCTTTCCTTGGTAAGGATTTCATCCCTAAAGGGATCGTCATTCAATAACTCCAATATGGAGTCTGCACTAATGACAATAGTTGGCACCGGAAATTGAAAAACCTTTTCTAAACGTTGTGCAATACGATTTGAAAGTTCCGTTTCTTCTGAAGATTTAACCTCAAAAATAACATTACCAGAATTTAAGAGGGTGGTTACATTTTGGAATGACAGCGCTTCAAGTTCTTTCCGAAGTTCGGCCATGGGGACTTTGTGATGGCCACCAACATTTATGCCCCGTAGAAAGGCAACATAGGTTTGGGAATTTTTATTTGTCTTCATATTGCCAGGATATTACGGCAAGATATCGCATTTAAAATGTGCTTGCCAAACTCGTATCGGATTTAAGCATGAGCCATAGTTTTTATCGATGCGAAATCTATACTGCATAAGCATACATTTGGTAACTTTGAGCATATCACCTAAAGTAAAAATACAACACATCATGGAAGAATTAAAGAATATTAATGGTTCAGCCAATGGGAACACTTACAACGCAAACGACGAAAGCATGTGCCCATTTTTAAATGGGGAACTTAAGCAGACTGCCGGCGGGGGAACCACAAATCAAGATTGGTGGCCCAACTCCTTGAATCTTAACATCCTGCGTCAACATTCAGAGTTGGTTGACCCAATGGATGAGAATTTCGACTATGCCAAAGAATTTAAGAGCCTAGATCTTAAGGCCGTAAAAAAGGACCTCACGAACTTGATGACCAACTCACAGGATTGGTGGCCAGCAGATTATGGGCACTACGGACCTTTCTTTATCAGAATGGCCTGGCATGCAGCCGGAACTTACCGGATTGCTGACGGTCGTGGTGGTGGTGGCACCGGAGCCCAGCGATTTGCCCCGCTCAACAGCTGGCCCGATAATGCCAACCTGGATAAGGCTAGAGTATTGCTATGGCCTATCAAAAGGAAATACGGGAAAAAGATCTCCTGGGCAGACTTGTTGATACTTACCGGTAATGTTGCTCATGAATCTATGGGATTACCCATGTATGGATTTGCCGGGGGTAGAGAAGATATCTGGCAGCCCGAAGAAGATATTTATTGGGGTTCTGAAACCGAATGGCTCGGGAACAAAGACCGCTATAACGAAAAAGGTGAATTAGAAAAACAAATGGGAGCTGCCCATATGGGATTGATATATGTGAATCCTGAGGGTCCGAATGCGAATCACGATCCCGTGGCTGCTGCTCATGACATTCGCGAGACCTTTGGCCGTATGGCTATGAACGACTACGAGACCGTTGCTTTGATCGCAGGAGGACACACTTTTGGAAAAACACACGGGGCTGCCTTAGATTCTGAATTTTTGGAGGCAGAACCCGCAGGAGCGCCTATAGAAATGCAAGGTCTGGGCTGGAAAAGTAATTTTAAAACCGGAAAGGGTTCGGATACCATTACAAGTGGTTTGGAAGGTGCCTGGACAGACACTCCTATCAAATGGAGCCATAAGTACCTTGAGAACCTATTCAACTACGAATGGGAACTGACCAAGAGTCCGGCAGGAGCCTGGCAGTACAAGCCCAAAGATGGAGCTGGTGAAGGAACCGTACCAGACGCTCACGATCCCAAGAAGAAACATGCACCTTTTATGCTGACCACAGATCTTTCATTGAGGATGGATCCGGCCTATGAGAAGATATCAAGACGATTCCTGGAGAACCCTGAAGAATTTAAGGAAGCATATCAAAAAGCCTGGTTCAAATTAACTCACAGAGATATGGGTCCCAGATCAAGATACCTTGGTACGGAAGTTCCTAAGGAAGATCTGGTTTGGCAAGATCCTGTCCCGGCTGTAGATCACAAATTGATTGATAAGAACGATATAGAACACCTGAAAAAGGAAATTCTTGCTACCGGCTTGTCCGTTTCGGAACTGGTTGGAGTAGCCTGGGCTTCTGCCTCTACCTTCAGAGGATCCGATAACAGAGGAGGGGCCAACGGAGCACGCGTTCGTCTCGCTCCTCAGAACCACTGGGAGGTGAACAATCCTGTGCAAATGGGCAAAGTATTAGATGCCCTTACACAGGTTAAGGAGGATTTCAATTCTGCGCAAAGCGGTGATAAGAAGGTCTCCCTTGCAGATTTGATCGTTTTAGGAGGGAGTGCTGCCGTTGAAAAAGCAGCTAAGGAAGCCGGCCATAAAGTTACTGTTCCTTTCAGCCCGGGTAGAACCGATGCAACGAAAGAAATGACAGATGCTGAGGCCTTTGAAGTGCTCGAACCCTTCGCGGATGGATTCAGAAATTACCTGAAACAAAAAACATCGGTTAAAACAGAAGAGTGGTTGGTAGATAAAGCTCAGCTAATGACGCTTACCATTCCGGAGATGACCGTATTGGTAGGGGGGATGCGTTCCCTGAACGCCAATTATGATGGTTCTAAGCATGGCGTATTTACAGACAGGCCAGGAACCCTCACCAACGATTTCTTTGTAAACCTGTTGGATATGAACAAGGAATGGAAAGCCACTAATGCAGATCAGGAGGTCTTCAAAGCCTATGACCGTAAAACAGGAGATGCTCTGAATTGGACAGCTACACGGGTAGACCTGATCTTTGGTTCCAATTCTGAACTTCGTGCCCTGGCAGAGGTGTACGCCTGCGATGATGCGAAAGGCAAGTTTGTGAACGACTTTGTTAAGGCCTGGGACAAGGTTATGAACCTGGACAGATTTGATCTGAACTAAGCAAAGACCTAAATGATATTTTAAGATATCAAATAACCATAGAAGGTGATCTGTAAAAAGATCACCTTTTTTATTTGCCCTGTTGCTACTTTTCAGCTTATAATTTATGGGTCAATTATTTGGACTTCACCGCAAAAATGAATGAGGTGGTTTGGGTAAGGAATACCATAGCAACAGTGCCAGGACCGTTCTGCTTTCAGATTCACTTTCCTATTTATCTTTCTGTAAAAAAAGGCACATTAGGAAGTAGTGTTATTTTTTAGCTCTTTTAATCAATTTCAGGGCCCATTCGTAATGACTCGATGTTGTTGATACCAAATATGCCCCTAGGGAGGTGGTTCCTGTCCATTTATACCTTTTCTTCTCAAATAATTCTTTATCTGAATGATGTTCAATAATTTTCTCAACGTTTCGGTGACTTTCTTTTAAAAGAATCTTTGCGTCTTTCAGAGGTAAATCCTGATAATTCTTCAGGATCCATTGATTTAAGTCGGGCGTTGCCTTCCAGGTATATCCCTCAGCGGGCATTACAGGTTTCTTACCAGACATTCCCACATCATACCATTTTAGGAACATAAGGTGCCAATGATGAAGGTGCATCAGGACATCGCGAATATTTCTATTCATGATACCTTTGGGAAATTCTTTTTGCTGTTGCTCAATAGATAGTTGTTCAATAAAACCGTTCAGGTTTTGAAAGGTTGCCTTACTCTTTTTAAGTAGTTCTGTTTTTGAAGCAGGTCTTGACATACGCCCGAATTTTATTTTTGTTCAAAACGCTTTTTTTGATCTCTACACTTTTTCAAAAACTAATCTGTAGTGATCCATTATCTCTTTTTCAAAACATACTCTATTGGGACTTATCCTAAAGATAGCCACAAGGTGGCGGAATTCCCTGTCAGTGAAATATCTTGGAATAAGGGATAGGTACAACCAATATTTCTTAAAATTGAATTTCCTGAACTTCTTCCGCCATTGTGCAATGGTCTCAATATAGTCGAGTCGTCCACTACTTTTGGAGATAAGTTTAAATCCGGGTTCTGCGCATTTAATGACCATTTCGGGACCATAGGGTAACCAGGAGCCGGGAAATTGCTTTACCATGAGCGCCATGATATAAGCCGCAGAGTCCTTTTCGGCATTTACGTCTAATTCCTCAAAAGGTATCATATTCTTGCTAAAGGTCATGGTCTGCATATAAAATCGGCCACCAACAGGTAACAGATCGTATAATGTTTTAAAAAAGTCGCTGTAAGTTTTTTCCTGATTGCCGGCCTGCCATTCTTCCACGGAACAGAAATGTTCCAGGCCTCCAATACAGGTAATGGCATCGAATGTGCCAAAATCTTCTGGAGTTATGTATCTGCAATCCTTAACCAGCACATTATAGCCGTTCTTTTGGCAGGCATCTGCCTGCCCTTGTGAAAGGGTTAGTCCAATACTGACTGCCCCTCTTTCATCAGTTATGTAACGGGTAAATGGTGCCCAGCCACAGGCCATATCCAGGACCTTACTTCCTTTGGTAATGTTGAGGCTATCTGCAATGAATTTGTGTTTTGCTTTTTGAGCCTCTTCCAATGTCATGGAAAAATCCCCATCGTATTTTGCTCCACTGTAATCGCCTGTTTCGCCCATGCTTAAGCGAAATATCTCGTCAATGGTGGTGTAGGTAAAGTCTAGGTCTTTTTGTTCTGCCATATGATTTGTTTTATATCAGATCACCGCTTATTTGATGCCGTGTATTCTGTCCCTTTAAAGCTAGTTGATTTATAAATAGAATGGCCCCAAAAAAGGGCCATATTTTAATTTGTATCCATAATGGTCTTTTATTTTTCCGTAGGCTTATTGATATACCCTCACATAGTCTATCTCCAGAATAGCATCTGTAAAATTAGTTGGGATTTCACCTCCCAGATTACCGCCCATAGCAATGTTTAAGAGCAGGTAATGAGGATTATCATAAGGTTTGCTCTGGGTGTTTGCCAGTTCGTAAACCAGGGTATCATCCACTCGTATTTTCATTGTGCTGGCGTCCCATTCCAGGCTATAGATATGGAATTCATTGGTGGCTGTGGGAACTGCAGTTTGGCCACCCTCACTACTGTAGACCCCGGTATTGGTGTCGCCCCAGTGGAAGTAGGCAATAGTACTGTTCTTGTCCCATCCCGTTTGCTCCATGATGTCAATTTCCCCACATGCCGGCCATCCTACACTACCGTACTCCTGGCCAAAGTAATTGCCCGTTTCATTGATATTGGCGCCCAAAGTCCATATGGCAGGCCAGGTACCGGCTTGGGCAGGAAGTTTGGCACGTACTTCAACACGTCCATAGGTAAAGGCATATTTAGAATTCAATCGGGCTGAAGTATAGGATTTAGTCGTTTCCCCGGAAGTATATTCTTCCTTAATAGCTTTAATTATTAAGCTACCGTTACTCACATATGAATTTTCGGGTCTGTCGGTATAGTGCTGTGCTTCTCCGTTGTACCAGCTCCCATTGTTAGGCCCAATCACCTGATGGTGCCATTTCTCATTATCCGGGCTACCGTTGTATTCAAATTCATCCGCAAAGACCAGAGATTCGGTTTCTTCTAGCAAAGATCTAAAAACATTGATGGTTTGGGTTTTTGAAATAGATTCTCCGGAGGCGGAATATGCATATACTTCGATGGAATAAGAATTAGTGCCTTCCCGGCTAAAAGTATGGTTCATGGTCCTGGAGGCTGTTTCTTGTAATTCTCCGCTATCAAAACGGTAGGCATAGCTCACTGCGTCTTCAGCGTATGCACTTACTCTGACCGCTCCAGAACCGTCCCCGGCGGGCTGGGTATCTGAAGCACCAACAATAGTAATGATCACAGTTAAATTAGTAGGCTTTGTGTCTGTTTCAGCTTCAGAAGAACTGCACGAGAGTACAAAGATAGAGGCGAGCAGGATAAAGTAATGCAAATTCGATTTTTTAATTTTCTTATAAATTAGTTGTTTTGGTGATCTCATTTAGGGGGTATTTGGAACCCCAATAATACTGATTATTTTTTTGAAAGAAGTGATAACATAACATGTAAGGTCTGAAACGGCCTTTGGGGTGGCTATACAAAGAAAGCCATCTACCATTCTGCGCATGCTGCTTTCTTGTGCCTTCAACCCTGGTTACCTGATAGGAGTGTTAGCTGGTAGCTATAACAGGACTGGATTCATTTCTTCGCTTCGCTCAGAAATGGGCCTTGGGGGTGACTTTACAAAGAAAGCCATTCGCGGAGTTGCTTCTGTATCAATTTGTAGTTAAATCAAGTAACTGGATTGCTTCCTCGCTAGCACTCGGAAGCGGCCTAAAAGAGGGCTTAACAAAGAAAGCCGCCAGATGCTCTGCATCTGTCACGATTTTTTCTCATTCCAAAGCTCAAGCAAGCTTGGCTTTTCCATGAATAAAAAAACCGGTTACAAAAGTAACCGGCTTTCTTTGTAGCGGGGACTGGACTCGAACCAGCGACCTTCGGGTTATGAGCCCGACGAGCTACCTGCTGCTCTACCCCGCGATATGGACGGCAAAGATACAACGGTTTTTTACCATTATCAAGATTTCAAAGGAGAATTATTTGGACCGTTGGAACTACTAAAAAACTAAAAATAACTACCTTCGGCGCATCAGGTTTACTATGGAGGTACTTAATGATTTTCTTTCCGGATTGATCCCATATACCGAATGGCCCATGTTTATATTACTGATAGGCGGGGGGCTTTTTTTGGTGTTCTACTCACGGTTTTTACCGTATCGTTTTTTTGGCCATGCGATCGCTATAACGGCGGGGAAGTATGATGATAAAAATGCCAAAGGTGATGTGAGTTCCTTTCAGGCACTTTCGGCCGCCGTAGCTGCAACCGTAGGCCTGGGAAATATTTCAGGAGTGGCCATTGCCATTCATGACGGAGGTCCCGGAGTGGTTTTCTGGATCTGGGTAACTGCTCTAATAGGAATGTGTATTAAGTTTTATTCCTGTAGCCTTTCTATTATGTTCCGCGGAACAGACTCGGACGGCAAACTTCAGGGAGGTCCTATGTTCTATATTACCCAAGGGATGGGTCCAAAGGCCAAACCTCTGGCTGTATTCTTTTGTATTTGTGGATTATTCGGCTTTTTAGGGGTCTTTACTGCAAATCAGTTTACGGAGACTTTTATGAGTGTTATAAATCCAACCGAAACCCTTTGGCAGACCAGTGAATTTAATTGGAAACTGATCATTGGCATTGTTTTGGCCGTCATTACATCCTTAGTCATATTTGGGGGTTTGTCCAAAATTGCCAAGGTTGCCTCGGCCATTGTACCTTTTATGGTGCTGGTCTATCTCGCAGCGGTTATTGTTGTGATGATCATGAATTCGGATCAGGTTTGGCCAGCTTTAAAAATGATACTTACAGAAGCCTGGAATTTTAAAACCATAGTTACCGGAGGTTTTTGGGGCTTGGTGATCATTGGGATCCGCAGGGCCATGTTTTCTAATGAAGCCGGTTTAGGTAGTGCTCCTATGTATCACGGACAGTCCAAAAATGATGAACCTATTAGAGAAGGGTTGGTGGCTAGTTTGGGGCCTTTTATAGATACAATAATGGTATGTACCTTTACCGCAGTGGTAATCATCCTTAGCGGGGCCTATCTGGAAGAGGGCAGTGGCATTGTGATGACTCTAACTGCTTTCAGGCGTACCTTATTTGGTTACGGAGATGAATTGCTGATGATCATTGTGACAGCTTTTGCCTTATCAACACTATTTACATATTCATATTACGGAGTTAAAAGTTTATCTTTTTTATCGAATGCCCGTATAGGGAAGTGGTATAATGTGTACTTTGTGATCATGATAGTTTTTGCCGCCGTGGCATCTCTGGATTTGGTAAAAAATCTGATCGATTTGTCTTATGCCCTTATGGTGATCCCTAACATGATCGCTGTTCTTTATCTGGCACCGAAAGTAAATGTAGCCGCAAAAAAGTATCTTGCACAATTAGCCCATGGAAAAACATAAAGCCGGTTTTGTAAATATTATAGGAAATCCCAATGTTGGGAAGTCTACCCTTATGAACGCTTTTGTAGGGGAGAAGCTTTCTATTATTACCTCCAAGGCCCAAACTACCAGGCATCGTATCCTGGGAATTGTAAATGGAGATGATTTTCAAATGATCTTGTCCGATACCCCAGGCATCATAAAACCAGCCTACGAATTACAAAGTGCCATGATGGATTTTGTAAAGTCGGCTTTTGAAGATGCAGACATTCTGCTATATATGGTAGAGATAGGAGAACAGGCTTTAAAGGATGAACGCTTTTTTGAGAAGATCAAAAATAGCGAGATTCCGGTATTGTTGCTGCTAAACAAGATAGACACGGCAGATCAGGAACAGCTGGAAGAACAAGTACAGTACTGGCAGGAACAATTACCAAAGGCAGAGATCCATCCCATTTCGGCACTTCAGAACTTTAATATCAAAGAAGTATTTGAACGCATTGTTTCGCTCTTGCCGGAGGCACCTCCATATTATCCCAAGGATCAACTCACAGATCGCCCGGAACGCTTCTTTGTGAATGAGACAATTCGGGAAAAAATATTAAAGCACTACAAAAAAGAGATTCCTTACGCAGTAGAGATTGAAACCGAGGCTTTTCATGAAGATGAGAAGATCATTCGCATAGGTGCGGTCATTATGGTGGAACGCAATTCCCAAAAGGGCATCCTGATAGGTCATAAAGGGAGTGCGTTGAAAAGAGTGGGGATTGAAGCTCGTCGCGATCTTGAACAATTCTTTGATAAACAAGTGCACATAGAACTCTATGTGAAAGTGAATAAGAACTGGCGGAGCAATAGTAATCAGTTACGACGTTTTGGCTACCAATCCTGATCTCTAGCCTTTTGCGAGCATCTCTTCCATAAAGGAATAAAGAGCTTCCATCTGTGGTTTACCTTTCTTCTTCCCTGCTCGCCCAAAAGCATATAGTACAAACCAGAGTACAACCATAAAGCCCATAACGCCCAGTAACCAGCCGTAGGGTTTGCCAAGTGCTGCACTGCTATAGGCCCATATCCCAAAAATGATAAAGAAAGTACCTACTCCAAAATGAAGAAACATAAAGAATGTCCAGAGGGTAGGGTTAGGTCCAAATAACCCATACAATCTGCTGCCCCCTTCTTCCTTTTCAATGATCTCAAGCTGAAGTTGTGGCGACCAGAAGTGTACTTCTTGTTTATTGAACTTGATAAAGACATGATCGTCCATGCGTTTTATGATGTAAGGTGGGCGTTTTGTTTGTTCAAAGTTGTTAAGTAGCTGTTCCTTGTCCACTTCCTGTTCTAATTGAAAGCGAGGTCTTAGTACAATTTCGTTTGGTATGGGTTTCATAAGCCGGTTTTACGAACCAAAAGGTACAATTTAATGGCCTAAATATTTTGTTTTTTTGCGGTTTTGCAACCAATAAGTAGCGATGGTAATCGCTTGTATGTTGGGTGATTAGTACTACCTTTGTGCCCAAGTTTTAAGCTATGAGCGCTATTGTTGCTATTGTTGGAAGGCCTAACGTTGGGAAGTCGACTTTTTTTAATCGACTTATTCAACGCCGAGAGGCCATTGTAGATGCTATTAGTGGGGTAACACGAGATCGTCATTATGGAAAGAGCGACTGGAACGGTAAGGAGTTCACTGTGATCGATACAGGCGGCTATGTGCTGGGGAGCGATGATGTCTTTGAAAAAGAAATAGACAAGCAGGTAGAACTAGCCATAGGGGAGGCAGATGCCATCATGTTTATGGTAGACGTAGAAACCGGGGTAACCGGGATGGACGAGGATGTAGCCAAATTACTACGCCGTGTAGATAAGCCGGTTTTTTTGGTAGTGAACAAGGTAGACAATGCCAAACGGGCCCAAGATGCCGTAGAATTCTATTCTCTAGGGCTTGGCGAATACTTTCCTATCTCCAGCATGAATGGAAGTGGTAGTGGGGAGTTGTTGGATGAACTTGTGAAAGCATTGCCCGAGAAACCTGAAACTGAAAGTGACCTGCCTAGGTTTGCTGTAGTTGGAAGACCTAATGCGGGAAAATCATCATTTATTAATGCCCTGATTGGAGAAGAACGTTATATAGTTACAGATATCGCAGGTACTACCAGAGATAGCATCGATACCAAATACAAGCGTTTTGGCTTTGAGTTTAATTTAGTGGACACTGCCGGTATCAGACGTAAGGCCAAAGTACGCGAAGATCTCGAATTCTATTCTGTGATGCGCTCTGTAAGGGCCATAGAGCATTGTGATGTATGTTTACTTCTACTGGATGCTACCAGAGGATTTGACGGGCAGGTAGAGAATATCTTTTGGTTGGCGCATCGTAACAACAAGGGGATAGTGATCCTTGTCAATAAATGGGATCTGTTAGAAAAGGACACCCATGCTGTAAAAGAATATACAAGGAAAATAAAAGAGGCTACAGAACCCTTTACAGATGTGCCTATACTGTTTATTTCGGCTCTTACTAAGCAACGGATCTATAAGGCAATAGAAACTGCAGTTGAAGTATATCAGAATCGAAGTAAACGTATCCCTACTCGTAAAGTGAATGACGTTATGCTTCCAATTATTGAACATACACCACCTCCTGCTTACAAAGGGAAGTATGTAAAGATCAAGTTCATTACCCAGTTGCCAACACCCTATCCGCAGTTTGCTTTTTTCTGCAACCTGCCTCAGTATGTACGGGAACCATATAAACGATTTTTAGAAAATAAATTACGGGAAAATTTTGATTTCACCGGAGTGCCGGTCACTATCTATATGAGGAAGAAGTAAGGCTTACCAGCCGCCTGAAGCACCTCCGCCTCCAAAGCCACCTCCTCCGAAACCTCCACCAAAGCCTCCGCCACCAAAGCCGCCTCCGCCAAAGCTGCCTGAACCGCCTTTATAACTGCCGCGACCCATATTGCTGAGGATAATTACATCCCAAATATCGAGTCCTTTACTGCGTCCGCCTCCTTTACCACCTCCTTTGTTCTTCCGATTGGCAATAATAATAATTAGGATGATGATGAAAATAACAAAGCCAACAAAGATCAAAACGAAGGCTGCCTTTCCAGTATTATTTGTTGATGTACCATTGCCTTCCAAGGCATTTTCAA
The DNA here is from genome assembly GCA_963781045.1 of uncultured Flavobacteriaceae bacterium. Taxonomy (GTDB): domain Bacteria; phylum Bacteroidota; class Bacteroidia; order Flavobacteriales; family Flavobacteriaceae; genus Muriicola. The sequence continues at coordinate 20,532 of CAWAEX010000048.1, forward strand.
ATTCTCCATTAAGTACTAGAAAGATAGCATCGGCGCCCTTGTTAAGTCCGGTAGTATAGTTGCCTTCTCTGAATTCGGGAACTATGATCATATCAATGATGCGCTTGCAGAGGGCATCCGTGAGTGAACCTTCTACTCCATAACCAGTATTGATGGCGATCTTGCGGTCGTCATTGGCCACAAGGATTAATACTCCATTGTCTTCTCTGGCCTGACCAATTCCCCATTTCTCGCCCCATTGAGCACCTAAATAGTTGATGTTCTCTCCTTCCGTAGAGGCAAAAATGACGACTACGATCTGTGTGGAAGTACTGTCTGAATAACGTATTAATTTTTGCTCAAGTGCCTCCTTATCGTTCTTGGTTAAAAGAGATACATAATCGTATACACTTGTTTGAAGTTGTGGTTTCTCCGGAATAGTGAATTGGCCCCAGGCAAGGGAAATACTGCACAGGAAAAGTAATAAGATGCTAGCCTTTGGATACTTCATTCCTCAATTCGTTGGTGTCATCAGATTTATAAGGAAAATGCGCCTTCAATTCTTCCCCTGCCTTTAAAATACCTTCAACAATACCCTGCTTAAATTGGCCCTTTTTAAAATGGGTTTGGATAACATCCTTGGTGTCGTTCCAAAAAGTTTTGGAGACCACGTCATTGATGCCTTTATCTCCGTAAATAACAAAAGTGCGATCATTCACGGCAATATAAATAAGTACCCCATTAGAATCTTTGGTGTTTTCCATCTTCAGACTAAGAAACACTTCCTGAGCCCTTTCGTATGGATCCAAGGTTGTGCCAGGTTCAATATGAACCCTGATCTCACCAGAGGTATTTTTTTCTGCTTCGATGATGGCGTTGACCACCTCTTGTTCTTCCTCTGGCGATAAAAAAGCTTCTACCTTGGATTCTGGCATGGGATCAATCAAATTCGAAGTTCACATCAGGGGCATCCTCAGAACCAGGACTAGCCTGGTAACGTGTCATTTCTTCAAAACCAAACCAACCAGCCAGTAATTTATTAGGAAACTTGGTGGTATGGATATCGTAAATATTTACGGCTTCATTATACCGGTCTCTGGCAACATTGATCCTGTTTTCAGTGCCTTCTAATTGTGATTGCAGGTCCAGGAAATTCTGATTAGCCTTTAGATCCGGATAGCGTTCCACGGTAACCAGTAAGCGCGATAGGGCAGAAGATAAGCCCGATTGTGCCTCCTGAAAGGCTGCCATTTTTTCCGGGGTCAGATCGTTTATATCGATATTGGTGGAAGTAGCCTTGGCCCTTGCTTCAATTACATCCGTTAGCGTACCACGCTCAAAATCGGCCGCACCTTGTACAGTCTTCACAAGATTACCAATAAGATCGTTTCGCCTTTGGTAGGTACTTTCTACATCGGCCCAGGCAGTTTTCGCATTTGCCTCGAATTCAACAGCAGTGTTATTAAAGCCAACGGCCCATTGGTAGATTCCAAAGACAACGACCGCCAGGATAATTACGGGAATTAACCATTTTTTCATTTTGATAGTGTGTTTAAGTTGTAGTTATAATTGTTGTTTAATCTTGATAAGCTCTGCTTTTACCCGTTCCAGTTTCTGAATGATCTCGAAATTGGAAAGCGTTTTCTGGCGTTCCTCTTTGAGATGGGTTTTAGCTCCTTCCAGGGTAAAGCCACGTTCTTTTACCAAATGATAAATGAGCTGTAAATTCTTGATATCCTCCGGAGTGAATTTGCGGTTGCCCTTGGCATTCTTCTTGGGTTGCAACTCGTCAAATTCCTTTTCCCAAAATCGGATGAGAGAGGTGTTCACCTCAAAGGCCCTGGCTACTTCGCCAATTCCGTAATATCTTTTTTCCGGGAGTTCTACGTGCATTAATCCAATGATTGGTTTTCCTGATTTGCAAATTTCAGCATATTTTCAAATTCCTCTGCAGTTAAACTGCCGTAATAGAAATTAATTGGGTTGATACGCTGGTCATCTTTCCATACTTCGTAATGTAAATGAGGCGCTTCAGACCTGCCGGTACTCCCAATAAACCCTATAAGATCTCCTCGTTTTACTTTTTGGCGGCGTTTTACATTAAAATTACTCAGGTGTGCATAAAGAGACATATACCCATATCCATGATCTATTCGGATGTGTTTTCCATAGCCTGAAGCATTGTTATCTGCTCTTGTTACGGTACCATCTCCCGTTGCATAGATAGGGACTCCCTTGGCTGCTGTGAAATCCATACCCCAGTGCATCTTTCGCGCCTTGGTAAAAGGATCGGATCGCCAGCCGAAACCGGAAGCCATCCTAGTTAGATCTTCATTGTTCACCGGTTGTATTGCTGGTATTGCAGCTAGTAATTTTTCCTTGTCTTCGGCCAGTTTCGTGATCTCATCGAGCGAACGCGATTGAATGACCATTTGTTTTTGAATTACATCAAGTCTTTTTGTAGTAGCCGAAATCATCTCGGAATTGTTAAATCCCTCCAGCGACTTATAGCGGTTTATTCCTCCAAAACCGGCCCTGCGTTGTTCCTCAGGAATAGGATTGGCCTCAAAGTACAATCTGTAAATGTTGTTATCCCGATCTTCAATATTAGCCAGCACCTCTTCTATTTGCTGCATTTTTTTGTTGAGCAATTCAAAACGCAGCTCGTAATTCTTTGCTTCTCTGGCAAGGGATAATTCCCTGGGAGTATTTAAAATATTGGTATTGAGAAGTAAAATTAGCCCAAGAAAACCAAAAAGAGCAGAACCAAGAAAAAATAGAAAGAGATTTCTATAACGTCGAGATTTCTTTAGCTCTATTTTTCGATAGGAGAGCGTGTCTGGATCGTAATAGTACTTAACTTTAGACATGAATGTAAATTATCCTATTTTTGTGCTGCCAATGCAACTAAACAAACAAATATAAAAATTGTTTTGTAGAAAGCGATAAAATTAGTAAAACCTTACCTTTTTATATGACTTCCAGCGAAATACGCGAACACTTCCTGGCTTTTTTCAAGAGCAAAAACCACAGCATTGTTTCCTCTGCCCCAATGGTCATCAAGGACGATCCAACTTTGATGTTCACCAACGCAGGGATGAATCAGTTTAAAGAGTTTTTTCTTGGAAATAGCATCTCCAAAAGTCCGCGTGTTGCGGATACCCAAAAATGCTTACGGGTAAGTGGCAAACACAATGATCTGGAAGAGGTTGGAAAAGACACCTACCACCACACCATGTTTGAGATGCTTGGTAACTGGAGTTTTGGAGATTATTTTAAAAAGGAGGCCATTCAATGGGCCTGGGAGTTGCTTACCAAAGTATATAAAATTGACAAAGAGAGTCTGTATGTATCTGTATTTGAAGGCAGCAAGGATGCCGATGCCCTGGAGATGGATACTGAGGCTTTTGAATTGTGGAAGGCGATTGTTCCGGAAGAACGTATCATTTTTGGGAATAAAAATGACAATTTTTGGGAAATGGGAGACCAGGGACCATGCGGACCTTGTTCTGAGATCCATGTAGATATTCGTTCCAAAGAAGAGAAGGCCAAGGTTCCCGGAGCTAGTCTTGTGAATAAGGATCATCCCCTTGTCATTGAGATATGGAACCTGGTATTTATGCAGTATAATCGCAAGGCCAATGGTTCCCTGGAACCTCTTCCAGAGAAGCACGTAGATACCGGGATGGGTTTTGAGCGCTTGTGTATGGTATTACAAGGCGTACAATCTAATTACGATACTGATATCTTTACTCCTCTGATCAAAGAGATCGAGACAATTACAAGTCATACCTATGGAAAAGACAAGGCGAATGACATAGCCATAAGGGTGGTTGCGGATCATATCCGCGCGGTGGCATTTTCAATTGCTGACGGTCAGTTGCCCAGTAATAATGGAGCCGGGTATGTCATAAGGCGAATCCTAAGAAGGGCTGTTCGCTATGGGTTTACTTTTCTAGATACACAGGAACCATTTCTATATAAATTGGTAAATGTGCTTGTGAATATCATGGGCCCTGCATTTCCTGAATTAAAAAAGCAACAAAACCTGATAGAGAACGTAATCCGAGAGGAGGAACATTCTTTTCTTAAAACACTGGATCAGGGCTTGGTTTTGCTAGATGATATGATTGCCCAAACCAAGGGAAAGGAAATAGATGGAAAGAAGGCCTTTGAATTGTATGACACCTTTGGATTCCCAATTGATCTTACAAGTCTTATTCTGAGTGAAAGGGGTTATACCCTAGATGAAAAGGAATTTGAAAAGGCGATGGAGCAGCAGAAAACCAGATCAAGATCGGCTTCAGAAGTGGCCAAGGATGATTGGGTAGTGCTACAGGAAAATGAACAAAAAGCATTTATTGGGTATGATGAGCTAAAGGCTGAGGTAGTTTTGGTTAAATACAGGAAGGTGACCACCAAGAAAGAAGGTATTCAATTTCAGCTGGTTTTTAATCAAACACCTTTTTACCCGGAAGGAGGTGGTCAGGTAGGAGATAAGGGCTATTTGGAAGTGCCCAATGGCGATGTGGTTTACATCCTGGACACAAAAAAGGAGAACAACGAAATAGTTCATTACACTAAGAACCTTCCCAAACACTTAAATGAATCACTTATGGCCGTGGTAGATGCCACTCAGCGAGCCAGAACCGAACGAAACCACACCGCAACTCATTTGTTACATCAGGCGTTGAGGCAGGTGCTCGGGACCCATGTGGAGCAAAAAGGATCTGCAGTGCATTCAGATCATCTCCGATTCGATTTTTCACACTTTGCCAAACTCACAGAGGACGAATTAAGCAAGGTAGAACACTATGTAAATGCAAGGATTGATGAGCAGTTGCCGCTACAGGAAGAACGAAGTATCCCGGTAAAAAAGGCTCTGGAGGAAGGGGCCATGGCACTTTTTGGCGAGAAGTATGGGGACAAGGTGCGTACTATTCGATTTGGACAATCCATAGAACTTTGTGGGGGTACCCATGTAAAGAATACTGCAGATATCTGGCATTTTAAGATTATTTCAGAAGGGGCCATTGCAGCAGGTGTTCGCAGGATAGAAGCAATCACATCTGATGCCGTTAAAGAGTTTTATGAAGAGAAGAATCAACTATTAGAACAGATAAAATCCCGCTTAAAAAGTAGTGGAGATCCTGTAAAAGCCATTGAAAGTCTGCAGGAAGAGAATATTCAAATGAAAAAGGAGATCGAATCCTTATTAAAAGAAAAAGCCCGCACTATTAAAAGCGAGTTCAAAGAATCTTTAGAGCAAGTAAACGGAGTTAAATTCCTGGCCAAAGAAGTAGATCTTGATGCCGCTGCTATGAAAGATCTGGCATTTGAGATGGGGCAGGAGCATGATGATCTTTTCTTACTTTTTGCTTCCAAACAGCATGGGAAAGCCTTTCTAAGCTGCTATATATCCAAAGGTCTTGTTGAGAAAAAGGGATTGAACGCCGGACAAGTAGTTCGCGAATTGGGTCAATATATCCAGGGTGGTGGGGGAGGTCAACCCTTCTTTGCTACCGCAGGAGGTAAGAATCCGGCAGGTATTCCTGAGGCCCTGGAAAAAGCACGCTCTTTTATTTCGTGAAGCTATGAAACTTCAAACACAAGTACCTATTAACACCTCGCCGTACCCTATATCGTACAATAGTGAGATGGTTTTGTTGGGATCGTGTTTTGCTAACCATATTGGTGGTAAATTAGAGTATCACAAATTTAGAACCACGCTGAATCCTTTCGGGATCTTGTTCCATCCCAAAGCCTTGTCTAATCTTGTAGTAAGAGCACTGAATGAAGAAAACTACAGGGAAGAAGAGCTTTTTTCACATCAGGAACAATGGCATTCCTTTGAGGCACATTCGGATATAAGCAGAAACTCAAAGGAAGAACTTCTCCTTAGCCTGAATAAACAATTAGGACTCACCAGACAAAAACTAACTACTGCTTCACACCTTATTATTACCCTGGGAACTGCCTGGGGATATAAACATAAGGATACAGGGAAATGGGTTGCCAACTGTCATAAAGTACCTCAAAAAGAATTTAACAAGGTCTTGTCTTCTCCAGAGGAAGTTATGAAAAGTCTTACCGAGGCAATAAATAAAATAGAGCAGGTCAACTCAAAAATAGCTGTATACCTTACCATATCGCCTGTAAGACATCTAAAGGATGGCTATACAGAAAATCAACGCAGTAAGGCCCATTTGATAACTGCAACACATCAACTGCTTCAATCCCCGCCACATAATAAACTCTATTATTTTCCTGCCTATGAATTGATGATGGATGAATTAAGAGATTACCGCTTTTACGAGGCAGATATGGTGCATCCAAATGCTCTGGCGATCGATTATATCTGGGAAAAATTTAAATCTAGCTGTATTTCAAAATCCGATCTAGGGACAATGGAAAGTGTTGCAGAAATTCAAAAAGGACTCGCCCATAAGGCTTTTAATCCATCTTCAAAACAACATATGGCATTTAAGGAGGCCTTGCAAAAGAAAATAGAGGACCTAACAAAAACCTATCCTAATATCAGTTTTTAGTCATTAGGTTATTGCACCTACGGCATCTACCAGATCAATGCCATCATCAATAAGATGACCAAGAGCAGGATGTTGCTGTTTCACTTCTTCTAAGTGTTCCATAATATCTTCTGCAAAGCTGGTATCGTTGTTATTTTTTGCCAACTCATACAATTCTATCGAGAGTAACCAATCTTTAGGATAGTGTTCTTTCACCTCTTTGAACACCTTGTTCCTGGATATCGTAGTATTGGTTCCTTCCCTGAATTCCCGTATTTGGTGGTAGAGCAACTGCAATTTTTTACGTGCTGGAGATATGATAGGTTTAATAGTAGTTGACGAAATTTTGTGGGTAACAAGATCAAAACTGGAAAGGTCTGCCGGGCCGTTAAACGCAGCGACGATCTTTTCACCTACGGCCATATGATAAAGTCCATTGGAAGGTTCAAATAATACCTTTTTGCCGTGGGTTACCGTGCAATTCTTAAGAGTGATCAAAATAATCTCTCCCCTTAAATTTCGGGTGCCGGTAATGATCTCCCCCGCAACTTTTATATCTCCTTCAAACTCCAGAACAACAGTTTCCGCTTCATAAATGTTATACGCTTTTAGGTCGCGCGGACTCATATCCTCAATAGCCAAATTGATCCCCTTTAATTTCCCAATAGGGGAGCCAAATCCGTCTGCATGGTGTTTGGTACTATGCCCAACCAATTCTTTTTCACGATATGCCAGCGCCGTTAATCCTTCTGTTTGGATATATACTGGTAGATCCTGATATTCAATAACCTTGGCAAAAGATCCTGAGATCTGCAGGCCAGTGCTGAGTTCAACTGTACACAAGTCCTTAGAAGCGATCACTTTTTTTACGCCATTTAGGCCACCTTTTCGCAATGCCATCGTATTGGCGAATTCTTCCAATACCTGACTCAGATAAGCAAAATCTGGTGTTACGAATAACTGGGGTTGAGGTTTGGTTATGTCAAAGGAAGTATGAGCCGCTTCAATGGAGTAAGGTACTTTTTTAACCTTGTTTGTCATGCACCATGCGCTTTCGCCAATAGAGGAAAGGAGACCTGCTCCATAGATCTTAGGTTCTTGCACAGAACCAATTAATCCGTATTCCACCGTCCACCAATGCAGGTTTCGGATAAGGGCTATTTCACTGGGTTCTCCCATATTTTCCTGAAGAGATTCGATCTTCGCCTCTGCCTCATCTATGGCATCTTGCGGAGTGCCAGGTGCTTCTTTTATGATAGAGAGATGTCTAACGGCCTCATACAATTCATAATCTTTTGAATTGGAAATGGCCTTGCTGCCAATTTCTCCAAAGCGTCTAAGATATTCGGCGTATTCAGGATTTGCGATGATAGGCGCGTGGCCGGCACCTTCGTGAATAATATCTGGAGCGGGGGTGTATTCAATATGTTCTAACTGGCGTATATCACCTGCAATAACCAACACATTATAGGCTTGAAATTCCATAAAGGCGGATGGGGGAATAAAACCATCTACCGCTACGGCTGCCCAACCTAACTCCTTCAGGATGCGGTTCATTCCGTACAAATTTGGAATATGATCTATAGAGATCCCGGTTTTATGAAGTCCCTCTGTATAGGAATTGTGGGCAACTCGACTCAAATAATCAACATTTTTCCGCATAACATAACGCCAAACAGCCTGGTCAATGGCCGTATAGTCCTCATAATTCTGTGGCTTAATATACTGCTTTAAATGGGTGGGCAGTTTGTCTAAAATAGGATTGCTTTCAAACGTCATGAGGTAATATTTACAGTAACTCAAAGGTACAAAATCATAACAATAAAGTTACCTAAGACAGCATTTGATCTTTGCAGTTTTCATCATAATACCATAAAAAAACCGCTCATGAGAGCGGCTTAATATTTTAGTTAGTTGCGAGGGTATTTGGCGGATATTTTTCAAGTATCTGAGAAACAAACTCTCGTATCCGTGCTTCCTTTTTATCGATGTTGTTAATATTGTTTAAAGTGCCAACACCTTTTCCTTGCCAAACTAATTCTTTGGTCTTCGCATCAATAAGATCTATATAGAGGGATCCTTCTGTGCGCGTACTTACATTTCTGCCTCCCCAACCGGCGCCACCCCACATCCATGGATTCCAATAGCCCCAACCGGGTCCCCAACCCCAGCCCCAGCCAACATTATTATAGACATCTACTCGCTCTCGTTCTTTAGTAAAAATACTGACCAAAAGATCTGGCCTTTCTGATTTCACAAATCCCCTGTTTCCCATTTCATTTTGAATGGCTCGCAATATGCGTTTCTTGTCCAGATCCGAGATCTGGGCCTGATCAATCCCTGTTTTATAAAATGCATAGCTCTTATAGGTGCTGAAATCAGCATTCCGGTCATAATCTGTCACCACACGCACTGAAACACAAGAACTTAGAATGAATAGTGCGGCTAAGGGTAGGAATAATAAGATATTTTTCTTCATAACATGTCTTTTTTATGCAACTTTTTTGATCTAAATAGCTCAAATATCATGCCGAATACATGCTGTTTATTTTCTTTTTACCTTAGTGTTAAATCCGTACGGGCAATGTTTACAATTACTTTCACAGCAATACCCACGTTTTAAATGATATTGCTCAGTAAACACTTTATAACCTTCTTCGGAGAGATAAAAGTCCCCTTCCTCAAGTGGTAAGATCTGCTTCATTCCAAATTTTCTTAACGCGATGTTGTAAAATTAGGTGTTTTCCTGTTAATAAACCATCTGTACAATGCGCCGGTGGCCTGTATGTTGTCTGTTTGGGGCCCAAACGAAATTAGACCCTTTTTGTGAGTAAATAATCGAACTTCTTGGGAATTATGATGTTAAAGGCCTTAATTTTAAGGTAATACGAAAGACCAGTTAATGATCTTAATTAGTAAGTATTTTTTTTCAAAGAATTATGTGGGTCTTTCTTTATGGCCATTTATCATCCTCAAGGATCGTTCTCTAACTCAAGATGAGACCTTGATCAATCATGAGCGGATTCACTTAAAACAGCAACTCGAATTATTTATTATCCCTTTTTATGCCTGGTATTTGATAGAATGGCTTATAAAATGCTTGTGGTATTTTAATGGATACAAGGCATATCGGAATATAAGTTTTGAGAGAGAAGCTTATTATCATGAGTCCGATCCTCATTACCTTTCCTCCAGAGGCAGATTCCAATTTATACAATATCTTTGAGGGAAAACACAGCTCCCGGGTGACCTTACCTACCGATCAAATACTACTTCCAGTTCTAAAGGATCATGATATCACGCTCCATTTGAGACGGGAAGATCTTATTCATCCCTTGCTCTCTGGAAATAAGTACAGAAAATTAAAATATAATTTACAAGAGGCAGTAAGTAAAAAATATCATAAGCTCATCACTTTTGGCGGAGCATACTCAAATCATATTCCGGCTGCGGCCTATGCCGCAAAAGAAAGAGGATTAGAAGCTTTAGGTATTATTAGAGGAGAAGAACTTTCTTCTACCTGGGGTAATAATCCAACCCTTTTTACAGCTCATCAATTGGGGATGAGGTTTAAATTTATAACACGTGAAGAGTACCGAAAGAAGGATGAAGATGAATTTCTAAAAAATCTTTTGCAGTTGCACGGCCCAGCGTACCTAATCCCGGAAGGAGGGACTAATGCCCTTGCCATAAAAGGTTGCGAAGAAATTTTGGAGGATACAGATGAGATCTTTGATGTTATCTGCTGTTCGGTAGGGACGGGAGGTACGTTGGCAGGACTCAGCAATGCCGCTAAAAAGCACCAACAAGTACTCGGATTTCCCGCTCTTAAAGGCGATTTTTTGCAAAAAGATATTTGTAAATTTGCGCAGAATAAGAACTGGACACTCTGTAATGAGTATCATTTTGGAGGATATGCAAAGGTCACAAGAGAGCTGGTGACCTTTATCAATGAATTCAAAGAGGTAACCGGAGTGCCATTAGATCCTGTTTATACCGGGAAGATGATGTTTGGAATCCTGGATAAAGTGGCCAAAGGTGAATTTAAAAAAGGATGCAGGATCCTGGCAATTCACAGCGGGGGTTTACAAGGGATTGAAGGAATGAACAGCTATTTGAAAAAAAAGAAACTACCTTTGCTTACCATATGAGAAATTCGGTTTGGACTCTTTTAGTAGCGGTATTGATTGTTGGCTGTGGCACCAAAAAACGGACCACTGAAGGCAGCAAGGGTCGCTCTGCATCAAATACTACACAGGTTTATAAGAACACCTCGTCTTCAATTTATCCACTTCCAGACGATTCAGGGATGTTCATGGAATTCCCTATTGCTTCTATTGAAGATTACATCGATACTTTTGCCGAAGTTGCACAATTTGAAATGAAAGCCTACGGGATCCCCGCAAGTATTACCCTGGCCCAGGGTATTTTGGAAAGTGGTTTTGGGAGAGGGGCACTTACTTTAAAAACCAATAATCACTTTGGAATAAAATGCCATACCGGTTGGGACGGACCGTACGCTCTACACGATGATGATGAAGCAGGGGAATGTTTCAGGAAATACAACCATCCTATGTATTCTTTCCGTGATCACAGTATATTTTTAACTAGCAGATCTCGTTACGCTTCGCTGTTTAGCTTACGTCAGGACGATTATAAAGGCTGGGCAAATGGTTTGAAAAATGCTGGTTATGCCACAGATCGTAGATATCCCAGTAAGCTCATATCCTTTATAGAGCGTTATAAGCTCTATGAGTATGATAAAGCCGTTTTACAAGACAATTATGTAGTACAAAAGAAGTCGTCTTCAGACCGCTATAAAGTACATGTAGTACAGGAAGGAGATACCTTGTATTCCATATCAAGACGTTATTTAATTTCTGTGCAGGAACTTCGGGAATTAAATGAATTGAACGACACTATTATTTCCGTTGGACAGGAACTCAGAATACAGTCCAATAATATCAGATAAACCTATGAAGTACCAACGAAGTAGTGCCTTATTCAAGGAGGCGCAACGCTATATTCCGGGAGGTGTTAATTCGCCTGTCAGAGCTTTTAAGGCAGTAGGAGGCACTCCTGTCTTTGTAAAGGAAGCAAAGGGAGCCTATCTTTATGATGAGGATGGCAATAAGCTTATAGACTATATTTCTTCCTGGGGTCCGCTTATATTAGGTCACGCCTACGAACCCGTAATTGAAGCAGTGATAGATAAGGCCAAAAAAGGAACCTCTTTTGGAATGCCTACAGAGATTGAAACAGAATTGGCCAAATTGGCTATTTCTATGGTGCCAAACATAGATAAGATCCGATTTGTAAATAGTGGTACTGAAGCTTGTATGAGCGCTATTAGACTTGCACGCGGTTATACCGGAAAAGATAAGATCATAAAATTTGCAGGTTGCTATCACGGACATGCTGATGCCTTTTTAATTCAGGCGGGCAGTGGTGCAGTAACCTTTGGCAGTCCTAACAGTCCGGGCGTTACCGAGGGTACAGCAAAGGACACTTTATTGGCTACGTACAATGATCTGGATAGTGTAGATGCCTTGTTAAAGGCTAATAAGGGAGATATTGCTGCAGTCATTATTGAACCAGTGGCAGGGAATATGGGATGTATCATTCCGGAAGATTCTTTTATTCACGGTTTACGGGAACGCTGTACCAGCGAGAATATTCTGCTTGTTTTTGATGAAGTAATGACAGGCTTCAGATTGGGAGCAGGTGGCGCACAGGAAGTATTAGGGATTAAAGCAGATCTGGTTACTTTTGGAAAGGTCATTGGCGGGGGTTTACCCGTTGGTGCTTTTGCAGCCAGAAAAGAGATCATGGATCATCTGGCTCCCGATGGTCCTGTTTACCAGGCAGGAACTTTAAGTGGCAATCCCTTAGCTATGAGCGCCGGACTGGCTATGCTAAAAGCACTCGATAGACAACCAGAGGTTTTCCAAAGCCTCGATAAGAAGACTCAATATCTCCATGAGGGTTTGAAAAAGGTATTAACAGATCATGGTATTCCGCATCAGATAAATAGATTTGGTTCTATGATCTCTGTGCATTTTACCAAGGAACCGGTGACTGATTTTGAAAGTGCCGCCAAGGGAAATAATGAGACGTTCAAAAAATACTTTCATGGAATGTTAGATCAGGGTATTTATCTTCCCCCAAGTGCATTTGAAAGTTATTTTCTAAACGATGCACTTTCCTATGAGGATATAGACAGAACCATTGAGGCTTTACAAACCATTGCTCCTGAACTAAAATAAAAAATGGGCCTCTAAGGCCCATTTTTAAATTAAAGGATACTTACCGTTTTCCACGGTGTTCTCTTTTTCCTTTATGTCCTCTCTGTCCTTTATGCTTTCGGTGAGACATTTCTTTTTCCCATTTGCTGAACTGATCCTCGTTGAGGATCTTTTTCATTTTCTCTTTTTGGGCGATCATATGATCTAATCGTTCACTCTGGTGGGCATAGCGCTCCTCTGCACCAAGATCCTTCCTTTTACCTTTCACAGCTGCCATTTTCTCTTTTCTGAGCTTTGCATTTTCCAGATGAAATTCCTGGATCTGCTTTTGCTGGGAACTGTTGAGGTCCAGAGCGAGGGTCATTTTTTTGGTCTTTAATGTCGCCATCTGCTCTGGCGTTAATTGATCTTTTCCATCACGTGGTCCGCGATCTGGTCCATCCTGGGCCATGGCGGTTAAACTGGCTATGGTGAACATAGCGATAAGAACTTTTTTCATGTGTTATTAATTTAAGTTATATCCCTTTGACCTTCACAAAGCAGATGGGTTTAAAGCCAAAGTTAGGTTTGTGAAATATTTAACCTTTGTTTAGGGACCACAAGATACTATTCTAAAATAAAAAAGCCCTGAAGCATTATGCTTCAGGGCCCTTCTTATTCTTGATTTGGGGATATGTAAAACGGTAATTTCTTATAAGGTAATCTAGTTGTTTTATTCAAGCTCATCACTATTGGTCTGAGCCAACTGTATTTCTTCATTCTGAGGATTGTCTATCGTGGTTTCCACTTGTGAATAGATGACAACAGAAATTATAAAACAAATCAGGTAAACAAGACTTTTAACTTTATAAGACATGATCTGGGGTTTTAATTATGACTCTAATATAGACCCAAATAGCAGACGATCTCTCGGAATGTTGTTAAGCAACCCACATCTTGTTGTGAAAAGACGTTTTGCTGTGGTAAACGGTGAATCGGACGTTTTTGCTAAAACGAATAAAGGTGCTGAACACAGAGGAATCAGCACCTTATATCGAAGCGATCTAAACCTGCTAGCTAGGTTCCAGGATCTGTTCTATTCGTTTTGCGATATCTTGCAGATGGTATTTGCTCATCCTATCGGAAGTTCTACCCACAGCATTCAAAGCAGCAGAACGGAGCGTGTTAAGCTCTGCACGTGCAATAGAGCGCAAATCTGATTGACTAATATTCACTGCCGTAGATTTCCTGTACCCACCGAAGTCGGGTAATTTCTTTTGGTCTTCCGCCTTCATGATATATTCCAGGCGATCCACATAGGCCTTCTGCAAATTCCTTCTATAAGTATCGATGGTTCTACCTGTTCTTAATTCGGACCAGATGCCACGGCGAAGATCGGTCATCAGATCAACAAGTGTATATGCCTCCTTTCCATACATTGCCTCGTACTCTACAAGTCGGGCCATTTTTCCAAGGCTTAGCAGGTTATTAAGTGTCCTTACTTGTGATGCCCGTACTCTTTCAACAGAACCCGAATACTCGATCTTTGCAAATAGATCCTGGTTGATCAACCAATCTTGTGTTTCAAAAAGTTGTTTGTGTAAAAAGGATACACAATTCTCCTGATGCTCTTTGGAAACGTATGTATAAACCGGACCTTCCTGATCATAGGTCTTGTGATTTTCGTAAACCCCACCAATATTATTGGAAACATGGCCCATATATCGGTTGTACTGAGATAATACCTGACCGTATAAAGTTCCCAGGTCTTTATAGGTCTTCCCGTCTTCTTTTGTCCATTCTATAAGATTGGGTACAATTCGTTTTAGATTTTTGATCCCATACTCTCCGGCAAGGATAGCATTGTCTCCTAAATCTTCGGTTTGTGAGCTTGGATCTACTACGTCACCGGCCTGTTGATGTCCGAAACGGTACATAGGATCGCCAGCATGCTCCAGGATCCAGGAATCTAAAATTGATTTTTCATCTTCCGCAGAGGTTGAAGGGATAGGTCTATACCCCCATGAGATGGCATATTTGTCGTAGATGCCAATGTCTGGCATTAGGGCCACATCCCCGTCTTCGGGCTGTGCTATATAATTGAAACGGGCATAGTCCATAATAGAAGGTGCTGTGCCATATTTTTTGGTAAAAGAGGCAGATCTAAGTGAATCTACCGGATAAGCTACACTACTGCCCATATTATGAGGCAAACCTAAGGTGTGACCTACTTCATGAGAAGATACAAATCGGATAAGCCTTCCCATTACTTCATCTTTAAAGGCAACGCCTCTGGCTTCCGGATTAATGGCTGCTGTTTGAACAAAGAACCAATTGCGCAACAAGGTCATTACATTGTGGTACCAATTGATATCCGATTCCAATATTTCACCACTGCGAGGATCACTAACGTGAGGTCCGTTCGCATTTGGAATAGGAGATGCTAGATACCTTACTACTGAATATCGCACATCTTCCGGAGACCATTCAGGATCTTCTTCAGGAGAAGGGGGATCCATGGCAATGATGGCATTTTTAAAGCCTGCAGCTTCAAAAGCTACTTGCCAGTCCTCAATACCTTGTTTAATAAAGGGTATCCACTGTTTAGGTGTAGCTCTGTCTACGTAATATATGATCGGTTTTTTAGGTTCAACCAGTTCACCATTCTTAAACTTCTCTATATCTTCCTCCTTCACCTCAAGTCTCCATCGATCTAAAAAAGTAATTGTCTTGCTTTCCTGAGCATCCAGACCGTAATCTACCTGGCCTCTGGCAAACCATCCTACCCGTTCGTCAAAATAGCGACGCTTCATCGGCTCCTTTGGAAGTAAGATCATAGAATTGTTGATCTCAATTGAGATTGAACCCAGACTAGAATTAGAGGGTGCATTTGCTGCAGTATATGTTTTTACATGCCTGGCTTCTACATTAAGGGGATAACTCTTAAGAGATTCCAAATAACTTCTGTCCGCATCTAGTCGGGTAGCTTTATAGCGCTTCTTTAATCTGTCTGGCATCCCGAGTGCCTGTACGTCTTTTGTAAATAGGTCATCTACCGCAATAACAGTAGCCGGATTTAAAGAATCTTTCTTGAAGGCTTTGATATCAAAGGAATACAATACAGGTTCAAAATTAGAATTGACCACTGCTTCATGCACGGGAAGCGAATCGGCTGCAACCACATCGTAGCTCACAACACGAAGTAAGACCTTTTTTGGTTTTTTCTCCCATCGCAATACCTGGGTGTTGATCTTGCCACCTCCAAAACCAATTCCGGAAGCTGTTTTGGAAATTCGGCTAACCATCAGCATCTCTCTATTAAAGAGCGAATCGGGTATTTCGTAAAAATGTACATCATCTACTACATGCACATCAAATAAGCCACTATCTGTTATAGCATCCTTGGTGATCACCTTTTCATAGGCTTCAATGGCCCCTTTCTTGCTTTTTGAAGCTGAGGCAGAAGCTTCTGTTTTTTTCTTTTTCTTTTTGAAGATCTGTGCCTGAGTAGTTTGTGAAAATCCGGCCAGTAATAGGACCACAAGTACTTTTGGAAGTAATTTTCTAATCATTAGGATTCTTTTTTTGTTTGAAGTTTTCAAAGAACCGAAAAATAAATCGAAAGTTTTGTTAATTATATCTTAAGTAAGGTTTGGGATGTGAATAATGTAGGATGCTATTTAAAATGTTGATAATTAGAAATATAGATTACAAATAAGGCTTCTTAAATAGTAATTATTGGTCTTCCTTCATGTGTTAAACCTAGCTTAAGATTGTAACAATAGTATTCCTTGGAAGTCTTATATGTATACCATAACAATTCTCAATCAATCTAAAAAATGAACAAATTATTTATCTTATGTGGCATGGTTTTCCTAGGGGTAACCTCCACACCGCAAGAAGACAATTCCAATGATCTTACACCTAGTAATGAGTTGTATAGCATGGGTTTTACTGCTGACCTAAATTATCTGGCAACCAATTTTTTAGCACCGGAAGTATTCTATTCTAATGCTGATCTGGAATCGGGGATCCTGCCGTTAGCTGCTATTCCTTATGCAGAGTTGGAAGAGGAAGTAGACCTGGGGTTTGATACCGCAGCGTATTTGCCGGAGAATTTTGATCCCGCTGCTGGTTTGGTCGACCTAAAAACGATTTCTTATTTGGAAATGGAAAATTTCGAAGAGCTGGGATTCAAAACTGAGGAGTACTTACCTTCTTCATTTGATCCTTATGCCATCCCAACAAATTTCATGGATATCTCTTTTATAGAAGGAGAAGAGGAGGTAGACCTGGGTTTTGACACAAAGCAATTCCTGCCAAGAGGATACAATGCCTATGAAATAGAATTCGATTTGGATTCAATATTATTTATTGAAGAAGAAGATCTGAAATTCGGCTATGATTCCTCAAAATACGCCATTTGATGTTCAACCTGTTATGAGGAAAGTATAAGATTATCTCTTTATTTTATTCATTAGTTGAATTAGTTAGTTGTAAAGCCCTCGTTAATACGAGGGCTTTAATCGTTTTAATAGGGGTTTTTGTAATTAAAAGAGCCTCCATTAGACTCTTAACAAAAGTTTAACTCAAAATACACAACTGTTGTATATACAACAAAGGCACCTAAGTTATGCGAAGAATGAGGCTTTTGGCAGGAAGTATTGCATAAATGATAAATAATATCTATAGAAATTATCAAAGGCATAATAATAGCTGATATGGCTAAATGTTAATGATATCTGAAGGGCAATAAAAACGGGACTAAAGGGTTATATCTTTGCTTAAGAATTAACCTAAAAAAAGCATTATGAACATACAATTTATAAAAGTAAGTACCTTAATACTTGTAGCTGTTGGCAATATGTCTTTGGCACATGCAGCTCAAAAGAATATAAATGTCGACTTAGATAGTATTACCTATTTGGAGGAAGAGGAAAACACCTCTCTAAATTTTGATACTGAAGCCTTTTTACCGGCAGATTTCAATCCCTATGCGGCACCTGCTAATTTTCAGCATAACTCGTATATTGATGAGGAACAAAAAACGGTAGAGCTTGGTTTTGATACTGAGGTTTATTTGCCTGAAGGATTCAATCCATACAGTTTCTTTTTTGATATTCATTCTATTGAGTACATAGAAGAGAACGAACCAATTGAATTAGATTTCGATACAAAAGATTATCTCCCATCGAATTTTAATGCTGGGATAAGTATATAAGTCTAACACAGAATCTTAAATATAAATGGCCCTGAAGTAATTCACTTCGGGGCTTTTTATTTTCAAAATATAAAAGGCAGGATAAATTGGAACATCAAGACCAATAGAACTACTGAAATCAGATTCAGAATTATACCTACACGCGCCATCTGCTTTACTTCAATATACCCACTGGCAAAAACTATGGCATTGGGAGGGGTTGCCATGGGCAACATAAAGGCACAACTACTTGCTATGGTTACAGGTATTAGCAAATGGAGCATTGGAATATCTAACCCAATCGCAATACCAGCAACTACAGGAGCAAGAACGGCTACAAGTGCTACGTTACTCATCAATTCTGTCATAAAGAGCATGAGTAGAATTAGAAGTGAGGCTGTAAATAGGATGGATAATTCACTGGTAGCAATAGCATTAGATACCACATCTACAAGTCCGCTGCTAGACATGCCATTGGCAAGTGCCAGTCCACCTCCAAACAGTATCAGTATCCCCCAGGCAAGCTTGCGGGTATCGTTCCAAACAATGATAAAGTCGCCCTTTTTAAAATTATAGGGAATCGCAAATAAAGAAATAGCGCCAATCATGGAAATGATGGTGTCTGATAGACCAAGAGCAGGAAAAATACTGTTTATGACTGTCCTGAAGATCCATAGAAATATGGTTACTCCAAAAATGACCATCACCATTTTTTCTTTCCCGGATGTGGGTCCTAACTTCTGTAATTCGAGTTGTATTACCTCTCTGGAGGCGTTAAATTGCAGTTGTTTGTTGGGGAACATCCATTTTACCAGTACCAAATAACAGATACCCAGCAAAATGATCGAAAAGGGCAGACCAAAGGTCATCCACTTCAGAAAGGAGATCTCAATATTATATTGGTTTTCCAACAGACCTATCAACACTGAATTTGGCGGGGTGCCAATCACCGTTGCAATACCTCCTGCATTTGCGGAAAAGGCGATTCCCAGCATAACGCTTAGTGCAAAATTCTGATCACTCTTTGTAAAACCATCGGCATCGTTAATTAAAAGACCAATCACAGACATCGCAATAGGTAACATCACCACCGTACTGGCGGTGTTAGATATCCACATACTAAGTGCAGCCGTAGCGATCATAAAGCCCAGGACCACTTTATTGGGGGTGGTGCCGGTAATCCGAATGATATTCAGTGCAATTCGTTTATGAAGACTTACTTTTTCCAGGGCCAGAGCCAGCACAAATCCACCAAAGAATAGAAATATGATTGGGCTTCCGTAATTAGCGCCAACCTCCGAAATGCCCATCACATCAAGACTTGGAAATAAAACCAGGGGGAGCAAGGCTGTTACGGATATGGATACCGCTTCTGTGATCCACCAAATTATCATCCATACGGCTACAGCGATCACCGCATTGGCGTATTGCTTTCCCGTAAATAATTCAGGCAGATTAATCAGGATTATAAAAAGGACCGGCCCTAGGATCAACCCTATTTTTTTGCTCAAACCCATTGGTTGCGATTTGAGCCCTAAACTATACTATATATTTTAGTTTAGAAAATAAAAAAGGGAGCGTGTATAGCTCCCTTTTCTGAATATGGCAATCAACCCTTTTACGGACTAAGATCAATAAGCGTCAGATCATTGTCACAAGCTCCGTAGAAGATTTTAATCTCATTTTCAAGGTCGTATCCTGTAATAAAAAAGAGGACATTGTCTTTCTTAATGAGTTCGGGAAGATGATTCCCGTTGTATTTTAATTGTGCGGTTTGCGTACCGCTTGTATTGAACTTTCTGAGATATTCATTCGTGGAGATCACAAAGGAGTCTCCCAGCGAAACCAGCGCCTGAATATTACTGCTATCCGAATAGTAGTTCTTGGTCAGGGAATTCCCTTCACTATCCGTAACCCGTACTTCTCCATTGCTATACATAACCAGATTCCCATTGCTTAGCTTGGTAATATGGTAACTACCATTGAGATCATTGCAATTGCTAACCTGACTAGAAAGTTCGGTTTCTTCGAATATAACATGACTGCTAACATTGAAATCAGTATCAAAAAAGACCAGCAAGGGTTTGTAGTCAGATACATAAGGGAGCGAAAGATTTTTTGTAAATACCGCGCCATAGGCAACGTACCCGCCATCTACCTCCATCATGTCACCGATCATAGAATCTGCAGGACCAAAGCTGTTTAATACAACCTCGTAGGCATCCCCGCTGCTATTTCGTTTTTCAACAGCTGTTTTGTAAAGACCACCGTCTACCTGAGTACCAAAGTAGCGGTATTCTGCCCCATCAGGAAGATAGCCATAACTGTGCTTGGTAGCTGAATTAATGGTATTCAAAAAGGTCCAAACAATATTATAGTTCACTTCCTGTGTACCATATAGCCCACCTAAGGTCCGTGCAAAAACAAAATTCATTTCACCATCTGAATAGAAGTTTGCAAAAGCACTACCCGAATTATAGGGTTTATCTGCTATGTAATTGGAAGCATATTGAAAGTTCTCGTCAAATTCACGATAGTAGTATTTAGACCCGCCGGTTCCTTCATTATCCTGATATAGCTCTATGGAATAGATGCTACCCGTAATTGGATTGATCCCGCTCTCTAAAGGTAGTCCGGTAAAACCTGCAGGGATCTCAGGAAAGAGATAGGCAGCTTCTATAACTATTACATTGACCGTTTTGGTCTTTGTTTTGGTTTCCTGATCTTCATTAGTTACGGTAAGAGTGATAGTATATGAGCCTCCTGTTTCAAAACTAATGGCAGGGTTTTCCTGCTCACTCGTTTCTCCGTTTCCAAAATCATACAAATAGGTACTAGCCCCCTCAGAGCAATTACTGATCTCCAGCATTTCGCCAACATTCAAGGTAGTTGAATTGACTTCAAAACAGGCTATTAGGGCCACCCCTCCATCGGGATTATCATCGATGATGGTGGTTGCATCTTGCGAACAAGAAAGAAATAGGATTAGGCATACGCCTAGTAAGTACAGTTTTTTCATAAACATAGATTTGAGGTTCCACGCTTATAAAACGTTCTTAGTAGGGGTATATTGAAAAAATTAACAGCTTTTCGATGAGATGCACTTGCTCTGTAAATGCTTGATAATAAAGATATTATAAACAATAAATGCCCCGTTCGTCGATGCTGTGCCTACTGCAGGGAGCAGAGCAGGGTTTCCCCTTCCTTGGCTACTTTCACCAGTCCGTGTGCAGTTAGTCCTTTTATCCCTTTATCCCATGCCTTGTTGCTTAAGGCAGCCTTTTCTTTAAGGGCTGCTAAGGGCGATGGGTTATGAGCTTTTAGATGATCCAGGATGATCTTTTCATTCTCGCTGAGGTCTAAAGGTTTCTTTTCCGGACGCATTTGAGGAAAGAATAATACTTCCTGTATGGAGGCATTGTTTGTCATCAGCATTACAAGTCTGTCAACACCAATTCCGATCCCGGATGTTGGGGGCATCCCATATTCAAGGGCTCGCAGAAAATCCTGATCGATGAACATAGCCTCGTCATCACCTTTTTCAGACAATTTTAACTGCTCTTCAAAACGTTCTCTTTGGTCAATAGGATCGTTTAACTCAGAATAGGCGTTGGCTATTTCCTTCCCATTCACCATAAGCTCAAACCTTTCGGTGAGTGCAGGATTCGTCCGGTGTTCTTTGGTTAGCGGACTCATCTCTTTTGGATAATCTATTATAAAGGTGGGCTGCACATAGTGTCTTTCGCAGGTTTCCCCAAAGATCTCATCTATAAGCTTGCCCAATCCCATACTGTCATCTACATCAATATCCAGTTTTTTCGCGATCTCCCGCACCTCAGCTTCCTTCATTCCGGCTAAATTATGGCCAGTGTGCTCCTGAATGGCAGTTAAGATGGGTATTCTGGGATAAGGGGCTTTAAAATTGATCTCGTTCTTCCCAACCGGGATCAAGGTACTTCCATTGGCATCCGTGGCTACTTTTTCAAGGAGTTGCTCGGTAGTATCCATCATCCAGTTGTAATCCTTATAGGCAACATAGAGTTCCATAACCGTGAATTCTGGGTTATGGGTGCGGTCCATTCCTTCATTTCTGAAATCTTTCGAAAATTCATAGACGCCATCGAAGCCCCCAACAATAAGTCGCTTTAAATATAATTCATTCGCGATACGCAGATATAAGGGCATGTTAAGCGCATTGTGGTGGGTCATAAAGGGCCTGGCAGCGGCACCGCCTGGGATTGGCTGTAAAATGGGGGTTTCCACCTCCAAATAGCCTTTATCATTAAAAAAATCGCGGATACTATTGGTGATTTTGGTCCTTTTTACAAAGGTTTCCTTCACTTTTGGGTTTACCACCAGGTCCACATAGCGTTGTCTATAGCGCTGTTCCGGATCGTTAAATTCGTCAAAAACATGTCCTTCAGCATCTTTTTTGGGTAAGGGTAGAGGTCGGAGTGATTTGCTCAGGATCACAAATTCTTTGACCATCACGGTCTTTTCTCCTACCTGAGTAGTAAATAAGGTACCTTTTACACCAATGATGTCTCCAATATCTAGTAATTTCTTATAGATCTCATTATAGAGGGTCTTGTCTTCTCCCGGACAGATCTCATCCCTGTTAAAATAGACCTGTATACGGCCTTCGCTATCCTGTAGTTCTGCAAAAGAAGCTTTCCCTTGTATCCTGCGAGACATAAGTCGGCCGGCGATCACCACCTGTTTTCCTTCCACATACTCCTTCTTTATTTGTGAAGACATAGCATCTACAGGGTATAGGGCAGCGGGGTAGGGATTTATCCCCATTTCTCGTAGTTTGGAAAGTTTATCTCTCCGGATGACTTCTTGTTCAGACAGTTGCATAGACCAAAATTGTGCTGCAAATATAGCTACATAGGTTTAATGTATCAATCAAAATAACCTATAGAATTCGATATCTTTAAATGTAACGGTGTAACATTTTGCCTTTAATAAAGACCTATAGGATACATCAATCAAAATCATTTACAATGAGCTTTATACGCGTATTGCTCGCTATTCTTTTTCCACCCTTGTCTGTCATCGGAAAAGGTTGCGGGTCTTTTATCATTGTTTTTCTGCTAACCCTATGTGGATGGGTACCCGGGGTCATCGCAGCCCTTATCATTTTGAATAATCCCAACTGATCCTCGTATCTTTGTGGTTTATGAACAAAAAGGTGGTCATACAGGATTTAGGTCTGAAGGACTATAAAGAGAGCTGGGACTATCAGGAACAATTGTTCCGGGAGATCGTAGACCAAAAGATTAGGAACAGGAGGGAAGGTGCGCCCTAGAAACCCCCAATCATTTTCTTTTTGTAGAACATCCTCATGTGTATACCCTGGGGAAAAGCGGGGATATGAGCAATTTATTGGTAGATGAAGAACAATTACGTGACAAAGGAGCTACTTTTTATAAAATTAACCGTGGAGGCGATATTACCTATCATGGTCCCGGACAAATTGTGGGGTATCCCATTTTAGATCTGGATAATTTTTTCACGGACATCCATAAATATTTGCGCTTTCTGGAGGAGACCGTGATCTTAACCCTGGCCGATTATGGCCTTAAAGGGGAGCGTTCGGAAGGGGAGACCGGGGTTTGGTTAGATGTTGGCACTCCCTTTGCCCGTAAGATCTGTGCCATGGGGGTACGTGCCAGCAGGTGGGTAACCATGCATGGATTTGCCTTCAACGTCAATGCAGACCTGGGGTATTTCGACCTGATGATCCCTTGTGGCATCAAAGGGAAAGGGGTAACCTCC